>JAKQHS010000040.1 GCA_029557915.1 Bacteroidota bacterium
GTGCTTGTTGCACTACAACCTTTTAAGCTTTAGTTTTTTGGATAAAGGTGCCAAATTGGGTTCAACAAATATTGTTTATACAGGTAGAGGGTAAGCCCATATGGAGGATGGCATGGCCGGAAAAAGCAAAAACTGAGGGTAAACTGTTCTTTTTTCTTGTTTTTTTCAATTTTCAGGGTTGCTACCGCCGATTTAACAGGCTTTGGATTATAGTTGAGCCATTTTTTAAGATTATAAGCAGTGGCAGCTCCAATCATAAACTTGTTAGCTTGTTTAATCCCCCTTGTCCTTACCCTGCGCATTCCCCTAAAATTGATCAAGGTTCCTAATACCGATTCTACTGTACTGCCCCGCAAACGGATCATCTGCCTGGCTTTTTTAGTCTCCATTCTTTGGTGCATCCGGTCATATAAGGGTTTGTGGATGGTGGTGGTTATTGTTTTGGATTTGTTTTTAAAACCAAGACATTGATCCCGGAAAGGGCAATTTTTACAGTCTGTTTCACTGCTGCGATAATTCTTGGTTTGATGCCCTCGCCTGGAATCGTGATAGGTGAAGCGATACGGTAACAGGGCTTTATTCCCTTTTTGACATTCAAACCGATCCAGGGCACTATTGTATTCAAATCCCTCATGTTTCGCTTTATATTGCGGGGGATTGGGAATGTATCCTGTGATGTTCTTCTCTTCCAAATAGCTCAAGGCCCGGGGTACTGAAAACCCCGCATCGCCCGCCACTTCGTCTATATAAAGATCATTCATTGACAGGTTCTTCCTGGTTTTGTCCAATAACTCAGGAAGGCTTGCTCCATCTTTTTTATCACTAAAATCCGCCATAATGCCGGTAATGACATGGCTTTTGGTATCCACAGCGGTTTGGGCACTGTAAGTCAATTGCCTGGCCTTGCCCCGTTTTTTGCTCACCCGGGCGTCCGGATCCGTTTTACTGTAATACCTTTCATTACTAATATTTTTGGGGCGGATCATATGCCCATGCTCATCATACTGTGCACCCTTTGATTCCACATCGGAGACTCCTTGCTCGGACTGGTCTGCCTGACCTTGAGATTCAATTTCCTCATTCCGGTTTGCATCGTCTTTCTGCTGGGGGTGGTCGGTATTTTCCCTTAACTGATTCAAATACTCCCGACCGTCTTCGATTACCTTCCGTTCAACCAGGCTATCCATGCTGGCATTGGCCTTGATGAATGCGCTATCTACCGATTGTCGCTTACCCAGGACCATCCCCTTTTCTACACATAATCTTAAAACTTCAGCAAACAATGCTTCAAATACCTCAATCCCGTACAATTGCCGGGTGCGGCTTAATGTCGAATGCCAGGGCAACTCCTCATCCAAGTCGTAACCCAAATAGTATAAAATGTCAAGCCTAAGTCTGGATTGCTCTATTATCTTCCGATCACTATCCAGGTTCTCCAGATATCCTACCAGAATCAACTTGAAAAACACTACCGGATCAATACTCGCCTGGCCCTCTTTCCCGTAATACTGCCTGGTCCTTTTTCTTAAAAAACTGAGATCCAAGGCTTTGTCCAGCCTCCGGTAAAAATTATATTCCGGAACCCGATCGCTTAATTGAAATTGCAGGAATAGCTTCTCATTTAATTGTTTCTTCCCTTGCATATCTCGTAGTTTGATCTCTAACAAGATAAAAATCCGAGATCACATAACCGAATAATTTAATGTGTTTTTTATGAGTTGTGCAACATGCACAGCAGTCAGCGATCAGCAGTCAGCTACTTGCCAACTTGCTAACTGGCCAACTTGCTAACTTACCAACTTGCCAACTTGCTAACTTGCCAACTTGCTAACTTACTAACTACATCTTCCACTTCAAGCCAACCACCACCGTCCTTAACAAGCCCGGGTTGTAAAACCGGTTAAAGGCGGCATTGATGTCGGGACCGGGACTATACGCAGTATTGAATAGATTATCGACGGCTACGGACAGGCTGATGTTTTGTCCTGAAATGGGCAACCTGTAATTGGCAAACAGGTTGACCAGGGAATAAGCAGGATGAAAACTGGTATTGGCATCCTGGAGGGGCATATCGGATTGGTAATACCATCCGCCGCCGAGGAGCATTGCGGCAAAGGGATTAAGGCTTAATCTGAAGGTGTGCACGGCGCGGGGCACGCCCGTCACCCGGTTGCCGCTGAAATCATCGGTCCTTTGTTTATAATCCACAAATTCATAAGGCTGGTAGGCGGTCGATCCATAGAGTTCCAGCCAGGAGAAATTATACTGAAGCCAGGCTTCCAGGCCCCGGATATTGGCGCCACCGGCATTGATGAAATACTCCACCCCGGCGGCATCGTTGCGGCGGACGATGGCATCCCGTAAGTTGAGGCTGTATAGGTTGAAACTGTATTGTAAGCGGTTGCGGTACCCTTTTATGCCCAGTTCGAAATTCCAGCCTTGTTCAGGCAGCAACTCCTGGTTGTATTCCCCGGAAGAAGGCCTGATTTCTGCCAGGGAGGGAGGCGAATAACCGCGCGCTGCAGAGATAAATACGGCATCTTCCCGGCCAAGGCTATAGGAAACGGAAGCCCTGGGCATGAACACGGGGCCGCTTTCTTTCCGCTGATCATCTTCGAGCCCGGGCGTCTTATACCGGTACACCTGTTGGTTGAGGCTCATTCCGGCGAGCCATTGCCACCGTTTCAGGTTCCAGTTTATTTGAGAAAACCAATTATTCTGAATTCCGTCAATGTCCGCCGCACCGGTGAGATTTCCCTTTTCGCCTTTGTTGTTCACATAATTTTTTACCCGTCCGCCCTGGAATAGATACTCAAGCCCATTGGTCCATTCAAAACTGCCGCCGGGGGTGGTGGTGAAATATTTCAGCACCGGGCGTGCCGAAAAATTTTTTTCAAAACGGATTTCATAATTGGTGATGAAAGGGTTCCTGAAATCGGTATACCAGGCCGTAAAATTGGGATTGAGGCTCCAGGACCGGTTGATCTGGTAATCGTAAGCGGCACCCGTCCAGAGGGTCTTATTAAAAATGCTGGCTTCCTGTTCCACGGCTCCGGGCAGGGTGGCTGTTTTGGGCCTGGCCTGCCGGGGATTGGATTTTTGCTGGTCAAAGGTCAGGCCCCCGGGGGTTTCGTATTTCAGGTCACCATAAGCCTGCACAAAAATCAGGTTGTGCCTCCCGCTTTTGTAGCGCTGGCTGGCATACAGCAGGTCCCTTCGCATAGCCGATTGTTCGCGGTAGCCTTCACTTTGCTGATGCGACTGGAAGACCGATACCTTCCACCTGGCGAAGTTTTTATACAGGGATATGCTCTCGGTGAATTGATCGTAAGTTCCATACGACAGGGACAATTGATTCTGCGTCGGATCCGTGGATAACAACAGGACCCCTCCGGTGCCGGCACCGTATAAGCTGGAGGCTGGACCTTTGAGGATTTCGGATTTACTGACCAGGCCGGGTTCAAAAAGGTTGAGGTAGGTGTTTCCACCCCCGTCCGAAAGATTAAATCCATCGAGATAGACTTTGACGTTCCGGATCCCAAAGGGCGATCGAAGGGTGGATCCGCGGATGCTTAATCGATAACTGCCCGGGGATCGTTCTTCCAATTTTACCCCCGGGGCCTGATTAATAGCCTGGGCGAAAGAAAGTTGGGGAAAAAGATGCAGGGTATCCCGGATCAGCTGGACTGCCGCGGGGATGCGCACCAGGTCGCTTTTGGCGGAGTACGCATTGATTTCGATCACAGGCAGGTTTGCTGACAAAGAAGACAAGGTATCCACCTGGTCCTGTGCCCGGGAGGCCAGGGTCCAGGCCAGTGCAGAAAATACGATAACCAGCCTGCCAAATGGTATAAACATAAAAGATCCGGGCTTACATGAATGGGAAACAAAAATACAGTCCGGAAAGGATATGTGGAGGCGGGTGCGAGCATGGAGGCCGTTCACACCTGACCCACCGCTCATGGCTCAAAGTTCCTTCCCGTATTTCTCCCTAAATTCGCCCACAAATCTATCAAACCAGAAAATCTATGATCAACGGTCAGAGCAGGGTATTTGCAGCGGTTTTGTCCCCGGTCGTGGACGGCGGGAAATACAGCATTCGCAGAGTAGTGGGCCAGTGGGTCCACGTGGACGCAAGGATCATTTGTGATGGACACGATGTGATTCAGGCTGCTCTTCAGTTTAAACCTGCCGGGAGCAGAACCTGGCAGGAACACCGCATCTGGGGCAAGGCGGAGGATCTCTGGGGGGGTAGTTTCCGGGTGGAGGCCCAGGGCCTTTGGGATTACCGGGTTTGCGGCTGGGTGGACCATGGGCTGACCTGGAGGGAAGGCCTTTCCAAAAAGGCAAACGACGGCCAGTTTGTAAAAACAGAACTTCAGGACGGCCTGCATGTTTTGAAAGCCATCCTGGACATGAAAAAACAATCCGAGGAGGTGGTGGACTTTCTGACCCGCCTGATCGACCTGATCGGGGATGAGAACCAATACCAGGAAGCCCTCCAGATGGCCCTCTCCAATGATCTTCAGCATATCCTTTACACTTGCCCGGAGAAAAAATTTATTTCATACAGTGAGACCTACCAGGTTTACGTCGACCGGCCCCGGGCCCTATTCAGCGCCTGGTATGAATTTTTTCCCCGTTCCGCCTCCCGGGAACCGGGAAAACACGGGACATTCAAAGACTGTGAACAACTCCTGCCCAGGATCAAGGAATTCGGTTTTGACGTGCTTTATTTTCCGCCTATTCACCCCATCGGGGAAGTCAACCGGAAAGGAAAAAACAATTCAACGGTCGCGGCAGAAGGCGACGTAGGATCTCCCTGGGGCATAGGCAGCCGGAATGGAGGCCACGATGCCATCCATCCGGAACTGGGAACGCTTGCGGATTACAAGGCCCTGATCCAAAAAGCCCGGGAAATGGATATAGAGATCGCGATGGATTTTGCCCTTCAATGCGCACCGGACCATCCCTGGGTCAAGGAACATCCGGCCTGGTTCAAATGGCGCAGCGACGGTACCGTCCAATATGCCGAAAACCCCCCAAAAAAATACCAGGACATCCTGCCCTTGTATTTTGAAACCGAAGACTGGCGGGCCCTGTGGACGGCCATCCGCCAGGTCGTACTGTACTGGATCGAACAAGGGGTGACCATTTTCAGGGTGGACAACCCCCATACCAAACCTTTCGCCTTCTGGGAATGGCTGATTGCCGAAGTGAAAAAACAGCATCCGGATGTACTCTTTCTCTCCGAAGCTTTTACCCGTTCCGCCCTGATGTACCATCTGGGCAAAATCGGGTTTACCCAAAGCTACACCTACTTCTCCTGGAAAAATTCCAAGTACGAGCTGATCGATTATATGAATGAACTGACCAAAGGGAGCACCGGGGAGGTGTTCAGGCCTAATTTCTGGCCGAATACCCCCGACATCAATACTTTCCCGATGCAGAATGGCAACCAGACCCTGTATATGATCCGCATCTTCCTGGCGGCCACCCTGAGCAGCAGTTATGGCTTGTACGGTCCTGCCTATGAATTATTGGTCCACGAAGCCCTTCCCGGCCGCGAAGAATATTACCGGTCAGAAAAATACGAGATCTACCACTGGGACTGGGAGGCCCGGAACGCCCTCACTATGCTGATCACCATGCTCAATAAAATCAGGAACGCCCATCCCGCCTTTCACGAAACCAACAACTGGGAAAATGTAAACGTACAAAACGATCACCTGATCGCTTATTACAAACAAAACGCGGATGGAAGCGACAAGGTCCTTTGTGTGGTCAACCTGAATCCTTACGAAAGACAATCAGCCAGCCTGCAGGCTCCGCTGCACCGCATTGGCGTTTACCCCGGCCAGCAGTTTACCGTCCATGACCTGATCAGCGGCAACAGCTGGATCTGGAACCAGGAATGGAATTATGTAGCTTTGGATCCGGGATTGCCGTTCCATTTGTTTCATATACGGCAGTGATGGTGGGTGGTGAGTAGTGGTTGGTGAATGCAGAACCTCTCGCTTCTCGCTTCTCGCTTCTCGCTTCTAAAAGAACGTAAACCGGTTATCCTTGATCTTTGCCCTCTTTTTAAGGGATTCCATCAGGAAGGAAGTCACATTGTTCCTGGAAACAGAAGAAACCTGCTCACGGAAAAAAGCAATATCGGGTTCGCCGATGGAGGGCGATCTGCCGGTCGTTTTGACCACATAAACTCCTCCGTTTCCTATGATGGGTTTGGAGGTCGCGTTTTGTTCGGTACCGAAAGCGGCGGCTATGACTTTGGGTTCATTGCCCATTTGCTGAAGGAAACTCGTGGTGAAATTCACGCGGGTCGCCGTATCCACCTTAACATTGTACTTGGTGGCCAGGGCATAAATGTCCGGGGTGCCCTGGATTTCACTGATCAGGCGTTCGGCTTTTTTCTTATTGGTCAGGGTAAGGGTGACATCTTCACGCACAGCCTCCACCCGGGCAAGGCCCTTGGGCTGAATGGACCGGAGGCCGGCGATGTTAATCTGGTTGGTGACAAAATTGACCGCATCTTCATAAAGGAAAATCTCGGGCGACACATCCCCGGGGCTTGCTTTTTTGTCGAAAGCCCAACGGATCATAGAGCGGGTGCTTTCCCCGGCGGGCAGGAGGCCGGCAGTATTGTCGTTTTTCTTTACGGCCCCGGTTTTTTCAAAAACCAATTCAGGCCTTGAAGCAAGCGCTTTCTTCAATTCGTCCAGGGTGCGATTGGCATTGTTGATGGCCGTCACCTCATCTTCCACCCGGTCCTGGGTGGCCTGCGAAGGCACAATGGGACGGTCGAGATAGGCCAGTTGTACGCTTTCCGCCGGATTTTTGCCGAATACTTGTTTTTTAACTTCGATGAGGTGGATGCCAAACTGGGTGGTCACCGAGTAATATTTACCCGGTTCCGCCTGGAAGAAAATGACGTCGTTGAACGGTTTGACCATGACATCATGGCCCGTCATACCCAGCTCGCCTCCGTTAAATCCCGAACCCGGGTCCTGGGAATACCGGATCGCCAGCGAATCGAAACGGGCGGCTCCCGATTCCAGTAAATTTTTCAGGCTGTCGATGGTTTTCTGGGCGGAAACCATTTGATCAATGGTCTGGACCGATCTCAGAATATGTCGCACATCGACGGAATCGGGAATTATTTTGCGGTTGACCATTTTGGCCAGCCGGTACACCCCATTGTCAATATAAGGTCCATACGTTCCACCTTTGGGCAAGTCAAACAAGGACTCGGCAAATTCGAGGCTGAGTTGGTCCTTCCTGAAATAAGCAGGGTCCAGTTGTCCTCCGTTGAGTGCCACAAACAGGGAATCCTCCCTGGTATTTTTAAAACTGTCCACCAAAACATTCAGCTCAGTCCGAATGGCGGCGCTGTCTTCGGCGGTTGGGATGACCGGGAAGCTGACATATTCAAGAAAACGGGCTTCCTCGGGATAGGTATAACCGACTTTATGGTCCTTGATGTATTTTTCGATTTCCTGGTCCGTGACGCTGATGCTGTCCATGATCAGATCAAAAGGTAGTTTGACATATTGGAAATCCACAAGCTCCGTCGCGTCAAAATGCCTTTGCTCTGCCATCCAGGTAGGTGAATAAATGGCTTTGGAGACCAGCCCGGCGTATTTGGCCTGCAGGCGTTCCTTGACGATCTCGGTTTTCTGCTCGTTCCAAAAGGTCACCAGGTCCGCACGCAGCGTGTTGCTTTCCAGTCCCTGCTTGATCTGGTTGAGTTGGTCCCGGTCCACCATGTTCGTGCTGGGATCCAGAAAACGTTGCTGGATGACGGGGCTCAGGTTGTTCCCAAACTGAAGTTCCTCCAGTTCAGTGGGACTGATTCCGATTCCCAGTTTGGAAGCGGTTTTTTCCATGAGGATTTTTTCCACAAAATAATTCCAGAGGTAGGTTCTCCTGGAATAAGGATCCACCGCCGAGTTATTGTAAAGGATCTGTTCCGTCCTTGAAAAGTCATTGTAGTCGATGGCCACCCCGTTGACCTTGCCCACCGTAAACTGGGTTTGTCCCCCGAAGGTATTGTTTGACACGACGTCCATGATCAGAAAGCTCAATAATGCCAAAGCAAGGGAAGCCACGATAATCCAACTGTGTTTGCGGATTTTACTGATTAAAGCCATTTTAAATCAATAATTTATAATATAATAAAATATTTAATACGAGTGGTCGCCGGACCGCTTGTAAAAAAGCGAATGCAAAAGTAAGATTTTTGCATCATTCCCGGCCTTTTTTAAAAGCTCACTGGTAACCCTTGGCCTGGAGAGTAAACAGCTCGTGGTACAGCCCTTTCCGATCAAGGAGTTCCTGGTGGGTGCCCAGTTCCAGCATTTCCCCGTTTTTGAGGATGAGGATCCGGTCGGCCATGCGCACGGTGCTGAACCGGTGGGAGATGATGATTGAGGTCTTTCCTGCCGCCAGTTCGGAGAAACGTTTGAACACTTCATATTCCGCCCGGGCGTCCAGGGAGGAGGTGGGTTCATCCAGGATCACGATATCGGCATCCCGCATATAGGCGCGGGCGAGGGCGATTTTCTGCCATTCGCCTCCGCTGAGGTCCAGGCCTTCGGCAAATCTTTTTCCCAGCATTTGGTCATAACCGGCGGGAAGTTTGGCAATCACCGCATCGGCCAGACTTTTGGTCGCCGCGGACATCACCTGTTCCAGGTCCCGGACGTCTTCGATTTTACCCACCGCAATGTTTTCACCGGCTTTAAAACTGAATCTCACATAGTCCTGGAAGATCACACTGATCATTTTGCGATAGGATTCCAGTTCAAAATTCCGGATATCCACTCCATCCAGGTAAATGGCCCCTTCGGAAGGATCATACATTCTGGCTACGAGTTTTACCAGGGTTGTTTTGCCGCTGCCATTTTCACCGACCAGGGCCATTTTTTCCCCGGCCCGGATTTCAAAATTCAGGTGCCGCAACGCCCAGGTTTCTGTGCCAGGGTATTTAAACCCCACGTTTTCAAACCGGATTCCCCGGGTCACCTTGCCCGGAGCAGGCCGGGCATCCGGCAAATTCCGGATCTGGGGTTCCAGAGCCAGGAAATCAAAATAATCCTGCAGATATAAGGCGGATTCCGTGATACGGGTAAAATTGGATAACAGGCTTTGAAGCTGGTTTTGAAGGCGGTTGAACGAACCGGATAAAAAAGTGAGGTCCCCGATGGTCAATGCGCCTGAGATGGTGCGCAGGACGATGAGCACATAGGCCCCATAATAAGCCAGCACCCCGCCGATCTGAAGGAGGGTCCCCCAAAGCGTCCTCCGTATGGCCAGGGATTTGTTCAACTTATAGTATTCGGCAGCCAGTTTGCCAAAACGGTCGGCCAGGAACCGGTCCAGTCCGAAAACCTTCACTTCTTTCGCCGTTTCCACGCTGGCTCCGATATACCTCAGGTAGTCCAGTTCTCTCCGCTGCGGGGTCCAGCTTCTCACCAGGGAGTAACTGGAACGGGAAAAATAAGCTTCGCTCAGGAAGGAAGGCAGTACCGCGACCACCAGCAAAACAATTAGCCAGGGTTCAAAAGCGATGAGCCCCGCGCTTAAAAAACCGATCGTGATGAGGTCCTGCAACTGGCTCAGCACCATGCTCATCAAAACAACGCGGCCCGTGGTCTGGCGTCTCGCCCGGTCCAGCTTGTCGTAAAAATCCGGGTTTTCATACATGCTCAGGTCAATCGTGGCCGCCTTATTCATCAACTCGACCGAACTGGTATTCCCATAAAGGTCGCCCAGCAGGGAATCGGTAAGGCTGATCAGCCGGTTGAATATTTCAGAAAAAACGGCCAGGCCAAATTCAATGCCGACATAGGTCCACAGGGAGTCCAAGCCTTCCCCCTTGTGATTGATGCAATAAATCACCTGGTCAATGATCAGTTTTCCCACCCAGAGCTGGCCCAGCGGAACGGCTGATTTGACCAGTCGGAGCAGGATATTGGCAAGGGTGAGGGAGGGCGAAGTCCTCCAGATCATCCGGAAGAAAGGAGGCAGCAGTTTGAGCGCTTTCAGGCTTTCCCAGAACCCTTTGCGGGTCTGGTTGTCAAATTCGGGGGGTGGGCCTGGTCGGATGGACATGGGGGAAGGTTTGAGGTGCGAGATTAGAGGGACGAGGTACGAAGTTAGGGGTTAATGGTTTTTCAGCTCTAACAATGTCCCATTTCAGGACATCCTCACCCTGCCAGGGATAGATAGGTATTACTATCGGGTAATGCATACCAAAAGGAAAACCTCGCCTTGTTTTGAGGCTCTCGAATGCGTCGAAAAATAAATAGGCATTGGCAGGCCTACACAATACAATTGAATCGACATCGGTACAAAACATAACCTCAGTCGACCCTCACCGCTACAAAGTTCTCTGACGAGAACAATTGATTTCTTAACATAGTAAACTATAGTCTGACTGATAGGGGGCTGAACCACACTTTCAAACGCAATATAATATCTAATAAACTACCTCATTTCAGGCTTAGGGTCCTCAAGCCGGTAGGCAGAGATCGCAGACACAGAAAACCACAAACTTGTTTATCTTTTTTCGAAAATAGTTCGGGCTTGTCGTCCTCAGTGAGGCTCCGGCAGAAGTATGTTCTTCCCTCAAAGCCATCCTCTGCTGGATCGTACCAGCCGTGAAATGTTATTCGTATTGCTTCCTTGACATTGCTTTGGTGACACCTGCTGAGTTGGCTTCGGTGTAAAGCGTATTCGATGTTGAATCCCAAAATTTAATTTAATCGCCAAATTTTGCCTTCTGTTCTTCTGTTAAATACGCAATCGTTACCTCAATCTCGATTCTTGAAGCCCTTGCAACTATATCATCAATTTTGAACAGTATCTGTGGTTTCATCAATAGTACTGCTAATCATCAGTGTAGCATTCACGGCAGTATATTCTGCTTTGAAAAAATCATGCTCATCGATGGGTGGTTGTTGATTGAGGCGGTCAGGACCAAGAACAAGATCGAGTGCCTCTAAAACAGTGGTTTTTCCAATATTGTTGTCGCCAATCAGCACACCATGCCTGGGTAATAGAATATTTGCATTCTTTATTCCACGAATATTCTTTATTGTTATCTCAGCAACTTTCATTTCCATTCCCTAAGTTGATAAGATTTATTTTACACTTACATTTTACAATGTTATACAAATGAGCATCACTTCAATTTTTGCTTTAAAAATATTCTCATCCAAAATTAATTATTAGAGCTTGTATGTTTGTCTGAAAATATTGCAATTTGCATTGAAATTTAATTTTTGCTAAATTACAAACTCCAAATTAAAATATTCTTGGATTACATTTATTTATGAGAGACAAACGATTAAACATATTTCAAGCTTTTAAAGTGATGAAGGAATTGTTGTATAAATTATTTTTATAAAAATCCGAATTTAATCATTCTTAAATAGCCTTAACCTTAGATATTTATAATAAACAACCACAAACACAATAAGCCCTATACCCAAATTGTATATACCATTTCTCCAGTCTGATTCGGAGGCAAGGAATGAATATACAAAGTATTCTAAAATAAAAACTACACTTAAAAGTATTGGAAAGCCTTTTAAATTATTGTGTTTAAATAAATAATGTATTGGAATCGTAAATAAAACAATACTTATTGCCGGAAGTGATAAAAATATCCATAAATAATACATCAGATCAGAACCATTTCTTATTCCAGGTTGAACTACATAAAAATCCTGGTTCTTTATCATTAAGAATATATAGAATATTAAGTATTTCAGAATAAAATAAATACTTATTCCGGAAATTGAAAATTTGTTCACCCGAACTATTGTTTGTATAATTTAGAAGGATAGTATGAAAAATTTCGTATTGGAATACTCCCAGAAGATGGTGAAGAATTCCCAACAATTGGTGCAGAATGTGTATTTACAAATGATGGTTGATTATATTTCATAACTTGTGTTCCGTTGATACTTAAAGTGGCTGAAGGGAACAATCCAGTGTATGCTGAAATCGAAAGTTCACCCGATTTTTTATTATAATCAACATTTAATTTTTGAGCGACATCAACAACTTTAAAGCCTAATGCATTCAATCCAATTTCCTCAATCTTTGATACACTGGCATGTTGTTCAAAGTTTAAAGTGGCTCCTGATGCTGTGGATTTTAACTCAAAATTATTATTGCTACCACCTTCACCAGGATAGTAATCTCTTGCAGTGCCAATTGGGGTTGAACCAATTTGAACTGACTTTGAACCACTTAAGCTAGTTAACTCACCCTTAGAATCTTCATTTCCGGTAATGGTAATTGTAGAAGTTAGTTTATCACCAGGGGCTTTACTATTAGGTCCATCCCAGCTTTTAGCATCAATAAAACTATTAAATGTTAATGTTAATTCTTTACCAAGATATGTTTCACCTTGCTTAGTAGTTGCTTGAGAGTTTGCACTTGCATCCCATCTAATAGTTCCATCAGCGCCTTTAACCCAATCATCTGGAGCCATGCCAGTTGGATCTACGAACCGAATTGGATTATTGAAACCATAGTTAAAAGGGCTCCACCCTGGCATCATCTCAGCCAACGGGTCAATCTGAGTCCATCTTCCCACCACTGGGTCATACCATCTCGCTCCATAATCATAAAGCCCCAGGCTGAAATCATCATTCAATTCCTTCCCATTGTATTTATACTTATTCTCCGGGCTGGACGGTACTGTCCATCCTCCCTGCTCCATACCAAATGGATAATAATGGTTCTCCTGCAGGAAAGACATGCTGCCGTTGTATTTAAAATATACTCTGGAATTGCCCAAATGGTCCTTGACAGCATATTCATACTCCCAGGTCGAACTGATCAGCCTGGCCCGGCCCTCCGGGTGATAAATGGCCTCGATGGCAGATGCGCTATATTCTATACTTCCAACATAGGTTTTCGAATTGCCGGTGCTCGGTACTTTGGCCAGTTTTCTACCTGATGCATCGTATTGTATTTCCAAAGTATTTCCACCGCTCCACGTATATTTAGTTGGCAGGTTGAGGTGATTGTAGGTTATGGCAGTAATA
>JAKQHS010000054.1 GCA_029557915.1 Bacteroidota bacterium
GGACGAGGCCATCCGCCTGGTTGCCAACGGCGTCAATCACATGCGCGAACTCTCGCCCATCTGGGAAATGTACAAGGATGGCGTCGATCTGAGCAAGATCGAGTGGAGCGCGCATTGAAATGAAGGGGTGAGGATGCGAGGATTTGAGGATGCGAGGATTTGAGAAAAGGGTAACTTCTGCCCTCAGATACTGTAAATATTTCGAATTCAGACTGTTTTTGTGAGCAGAAATGGCTCTTTTCTCAAATCCTCGCATCCTCAAATCCTCTCATCCTCTCATCCTTAAATCCTCAGTAAAAAACAACCACCATGGCATACTCTGATAAAGTACTCGATCATTTCAAAAACCCGCGCAACGTGGGCTCGCTGAACAAGGAAGCGAAAAACGTTGGTACCGGTCTTGTCGGCGCCCCGGAATGCGGCGACGTCATGCGCCTCCAGATCGAAGTGGACGAAGAGACCGGCACGATCAAAGATGCCAAGTTCAAAACCTTCGGTTGCGGCTCGGCCATCGCTTCCTCTTCCCTGGCCACCGAATGGCTCAAAGGCAAGACCATCGACGATGCCCTCAAAATCGACAATATGGATATCGTCGAAGAACTGGCTCTGCCCCCGGTGAAAATCCATTGTTCCGTGCTTGCGGAAGACGCCATCAAAGCCGCCATCAAAGATTATCAAACCAAAAACGGCATCGTGGCGGAACAAACCGCCGAAGCGGCCAAGGCCTGACATTTCCTTAAGCATGATTTTTGTTTCCGATACCGCTAAAAAACGCATCCAGGAAATCATGGCCAAAGAACACCTGGGCGCGGATCATTTTGTGCGGGTCAGCGTGACCAGTGGCGGCTGCTCGGGCCTGTCCTATAAAATGGATTTTGACGATGAAAGCAGGCCCAATGACCAGGTCTTCGAGGACAATGGAGTGAAAGTGGTCACCGACCTGAAAAGTTTTCTATACCTGTTTAATACCACCCTTGATTTTTCCGGCGGCCTCAGCGGGAAAGGATTTTATTTTGAAAATCCCAATGCGTCCCGGACCTGTGGGTGTGGGGAGAGTTTTGCGGTTTGATTTTGTTGGATAGCCCAATTTATTTGGGAGGAGCTGAGTTCTGGTTATCCTTCGATTAAAAACAATTTTAAATTCTTGCAATTTAATGCCCTTCGGTTGGGCCTCACCGGAGTTTAGTTTGGGAGGAGCTGAGCTCCGACCCTTTAATTATCAATGGATTAAAATATTTTTTATACTTACCACTTAACGCCATCCTTGGCGGTCCTGCACATTAGCAGGGATATGGCTTTGCATAAAAAGGGTTTGACATAATACCAGTAATTGGTTATTCTTGTATAAATCTCATTCTATGGCCAGAAATACTTCTATACTCCTAGGTGATCATTTTGAGGAGTTTATTTCATCTGAAATCGCCTCCGGAAAATACAGTTCGGCCAGCGAGGTGGTCCGTACCGCTTTGAGACTTCTTGAACAGGAGGAGGAAAAAAGGAAAATGCTTGTTCAGGCTCTTGAACAGGGAGAGAAAAGTGGTTTTATTAAGAATTTTGACCCTAAGGCCCATTTGCTTAAGTTCCATGGCAAGGTCAAATGAAAGCACTGGAGTATATTATAAGTAAAAAAGCTATTACTAATCTCGGGGATATCTTGCTTTATGCAGCCGGGAAAGAGTCTGTGACACAGGCTGACCGGTTATTATTCTCTTGCCATGGTTGAGATTGAGTATAAATGCCGTAATGTGGAGTCCGCAAAGTCCAAAGAACAGTTGCGAAAAGGGTATCGGGCTTCAAAAGTCAAATCCCGTATTATTTTCGATAGAAATTCATCCGATGCAATTGAGATTGTCAGGGTATTGCATGAGCGGATGGTCCTGGAGACCTATCTGGGGGGTAATCAACGGCCAAAACAAGGATCTCAATATTGAATTAAAGCTTCGGGGCTTCCCTAAGTGTTTGCCACATACTGCGCTTAGGGCGTGCGCGAAGTGACAACCACTTTGCGACGCTCAAGCGCCTTACTCCATACCAGCTTTCCTTATATTCGTCAGCGCTTGCGACGTAAGCCGGCAGAAAACATGGAAACGATCAATCCCGCACCACCCTCCCTCCGATACGCCTGGATGGTCGTAGCCATCCTCATGCTGGCCAACGTGTCTTCCTTCATCGACCGGCAGATCCTAAGCCTACTGGTCCGGCCGATCAAAAGGGATATGGGGTTGTCCGATTTTGAGGTCAGCCTGCTCATGGGACTGAGCTTCGCGCTCTTTTATACCTTTTTCGGAATGGTGATCGGAAGGCTGGCTGACCAGTACAACCGCAGAAATATTATCGTTGCAGGCATTGCCACCTGGAGCCTGATGACGGCCCTCTGCGGCAGTGTGCGGACCTATGGCCAGTTTTTCCTGGCCCGCATGGGGGTGGGCGTCGGAGAAGCCACCCTATCCCCCTCCGCTTATTCCATCATCAGCGATTATTTTCCAAAAAACAAACTGGCCTCCGCCCTCAGCCTCTATTCCCTGGGCATTTTCCTCGGTTCAGGTATTGCCATGCTGATCGGGGCCGGGGTCATCGCCCGCTTGCCCACCGAGGGGATGGTCCGGATCCCCCTTTTCGGAGAGGTCTTCCCCTGGCAATTGTTATTCGTTTATATCGGCCTTCCGGGCCTGTTGATCGCCCTGCTTATACTCCGCGTGAAAGAACCGGTACGCAAAGGTCTGCTGCTCGACCAGGGGCAGGCCAGGAATTTCAACACCCGTGAAGCCCTCAAAACCATTTTAAATAAAAAGGCGGCGTTCTGGGGGGTTTGCCTGGGAGCCTCCTTTTCCGCACTCTGCAGTTATGGCCTCAACGCCTGGGTCCCCACCTACCTGCAGAGGACTTTTGACTGGTCCATCCCCAAATCCGGCCTGTATTATGGAGGGGTGGTGGTCGTCTCCTCCCTCCTCGGGGTGCTTTGGGGAGGCTGGTATGCCGACAAACTGATCCATAAAAGCATCCCCACGGGACGGATCCGGGTCGGTATTATTTCCACGGCGGGAGTATTGCTTTCGTTTCCGATACCCCTGATCCCGGATGGCCACCTTGCTGTGCTGGCTTTTGCAATACCCGGCTTTTTCATCGCTTCCAATATCGGCATCTCCGCGGCAGCCATCCAGGAGATCATGCCCAACCAGGTCAGGGCCTTTGCTTCTTCGATTTTTTTATTTGTTCTCAACCTCATTGCCCTGGCCATGGGCCCAAGCCTTGTGGCCGCCTTCACCGATTTTGTATTTAATGATGAGGGCATGCTGAAATACAGCCTGGTATTTTTATTGATACTAGGGGGGAGCCTGGGAGTCGGCGGCTTTTTATGGTCGATTAAAAACTACAAAGAAGAATTGATCCTTCATCACGCCCATCTCAATTCCGGTAAACCATGAAGAAAGGAGAACTGTTTTCACGACGCAATCTGGACTTCCTCTTGTTTGAGACTCATAAAATTTCCGAACTGCTCGGGCATTCCCCTTACCAGGCCCATGACCGGGAAACCATAGGACTAGCCCTGGACACCGCTGCCGATATCGCCGAAAGGCACATGAAACCCGCCTTTGTGGACTCGGACCGCAATCCTCCTTTTATCCGGGACGGCCAGGTCATCGTTCATCCGGTCACCCATGCTTTTTATCATTCCTTCAGCGAAAGCGGGTTATTGGCCTCCACCTTTCCCGAATCCTTAGGAGGGATGCAATTGCCCAGGTCGGTCTTCGCGGCGATAGACTTTATCATCGGCAGCGCCCACAATGGTTTTCAAATGTACACCAGCCTGGCTGTGTCCGCTTCCAGGCTGATCGAAAGCTTCGGCAGTCAGGATCAAAAAGATCTTTATCTCCCCCGCCTGCTGTCCGGAGACTGGGCGGCAACGATGTGCCTTACGGAAAGCCAGGCCGGCAGTTCACTGAGTGATATCACGACCACCGCCTTTCTTCAGCCGGATGGCTTTTATAAGATAAAGGGCCAGAAAATATTCATTTCCGCCGGCGATCACGACATCACCGAAAACATCCTGCACCTGGTGCTGGCCCGGATCGAAGGCGCGCCCAAAGGAGTGAAAGGCCTCTCCCTTTTTACAGTCCCTAAAAAATGGCTGGGGGATTCCGGCGAATTAACAGACAACGACATCACTTCGGTAGGCATCTTCCATAAAATGGGCCAGCAATCCACACCGGCCCTGCACCTGGAATTCGGCGCCGGAAATCATTGCAGAGGACAGCTCATCGGGGAACCAAACCAGGGACTGAAATACATGTTCCAAATGATGAATTCTTCCCGGTTGGCCGTGGGGCTCGCCGGAGGCTATATCGCTTCTGCAGCCTACTACACCTCCCTGCAATATGCCAGGGAAAGGATCCAGGGCCGCAACCTGGAAGAAAAAAATCCCCTGTCCGAACCGGTGCCCATCATAAGCCATCCCGATGTCAGGAGGCTTCTTTTCAAACAGAAGGCGTTTACCGAAGCATGCCTGTCCCTGGTGATTCAGTGCCAGCTTTACCTCGACCGCCTTCAAACCGGTGTCCCCGGCGAAGAAAAAAAGAAATACGAACAATTGCTGGAATTGATGACCCCCATGGTCAAAGTTTATGGCTCGGAAGAGGGCAATGACTCTGTCCATGCGGGTTTGCAGGTCCTGGGCGGTTATGGATATACCCGGGATTTTATCCTGGAACAACTGGCCCGGGACGTTCGCATCCTGTCCATATACGAAGGCACCACGGCGATCCAGGGACAGTCCCTTTTGGGCCGCCAGATTCTGTCGGGGGATGGTTCGGTACTGGATCTTTGGCAGATGGAAACCGGTCAAGACCTGGGGATGGCTTCTGCTCACCCGGATTTAAAACCCTATGTCCTGAACTTGTCGGAAAACATCACGGGTTTTATTTCAGTGAGCAGGGAATTGATCCGAAAAGCAAGAGAAACCAGCGCGGTGCCTGCTCTGGCCGATGCCAGCCTCTTTGTCGAATGGTTTGGATTGCTCAATGCGGGATGGCAATGGATCAAACAGGCGTATACGGCTCTGGTTGCCCTGGAAAAAGCCGTCTCTCCAGAGGACCGGATTTTCTACCGTTCCAAACTGGAAACCATGAAATATTTTTTTCACTATGAACTGCCCCGGACCCAGGCCCTCTTGCAACGGATTGGAGAAGCGGCCCCCATCACCTTATTTCCCCCGGATGAAATACTGATCTGATGACTGAAGATAAAAGCTACCGAAAAATCCTGGTCGCCCGGGAAGGCCCCGTCCTGACCATCAAAATCAACCGGCCGGAAAAAAGAAATGCCATTGACGATGAACTGTTGCTGGAAATTGAACAGGCCTTCCTGCAAACCGATCCATCTGTAAAATGCATATTGCTTTGCGGCGAAGGGGACCATTTCAGCGCCGGCCTTGACCTTTCCGCCCTGGAGGAGAAGGATGCCGTTGCCGGCCTGCGCCATTCACTCATGTGGCACCGGGTCATGGATCATATCCGGTTTGGCCTGGCCCCGGTGATTGCGGTCCTTCGCGGAGCCTGCGTGGGTGGGGGCCTCGAATTGGCTGCAGCCTGTCATATCCGGGTGGCAGAAGAATCTGCCTTTTATGCCTTGCCTGAAGGGCAGCGCGGCATCTTCATGGGAGGGGGTGGTTCTGTTCATTTACCGGGCCTGATCGGCCTGGCGGTCATGACCGACATGATGTTGACCGGACGTGTGATCCCGGCGGCAGAAGGATCAAGGCTTGGTTTTTCCCAATATCTGGTGGAGAATGGAAAAGGGATGGACCATGCCCGGGGACTTGCGGAAAAGATCTCGGCCAATTCATCCCTCACCAATTATGCCCTCACCCATGTTTTACCGAGGATTGCCGACAGTCCCAGGGAACAAGGTCTGATGATGGAAAGCCTGATGGCTGCCATCGCGCAGCAATCCCCGGAGGCAAAGGAAAGATTGAAGTTGTTCTTGGAAGGAAAGGCGCCAAAACTGGGCGGCGCATGACCAGAATTGAATCCCCTGTTCCTTTTCGTCCGGTTGAAACCATAGCTTATGACCTCCGGATGGAGCAAAGGCCGGATGGTTCCTTTCTGGTTCAATCCAATATACCGCTTGAAGTTCATCCGGTGCGCATGACTGAGCGGTTTTGTCACTGGGCCGAAGTAAGTCCGGACCGTATTTTCCTGGCCCAAAGGGACGACCACGGAACATGGCGGACATTGACCTACCACGATGCCTATGGCCAGATGCTTGGTATCGCCTCCTGGCTGCTGACCCGGGACCTGTCCGAAGGAAGGCCCCTGGCCATCTGGAGCGAAAACAGCATTGAGCATGCCCTGCTGGCCCTTGCTGCCCTGCATATAGGCTTGCCTTATTCCCCCATCTCTCCTGCTTATGCCCTCCGGTCAAAAGACTTCAACAAACTCAGGCAGGTGATGGATTTGCTCCGGCCCGGCATGGTCCTGGTCTCTGACCCCACACGCTATGACCCGGCCCTTAAAGCCGCGGCCAATGGCTTGACAGTTCTTGCCTCCAAAACAAGTCCGGATCACAAGGGCCTGTTGACTTTAGATCAGATAGCCAAAACGCCTGTCGACCCAAAAGTGGAATCAGCCTACCAATCTATCCGGAAGGACACCGTCGCGAAGATCCTGTTTACTTCAGGTTCCAGCGGAAATCCAAAAGGAGTAATCAATACCCATGGAAACATCACGGCCAACTGGCAACAAATCAGCCAGACTTTTCCTTTCCTCAAAGAAGAAGGCCTGGAATATGTGGACTGGCTTCCCTGGAACCATACTTTTGGCGGCAACCACAATTTTGGCCTGGCCCTGTATCATGGCGCTACGCTGTACATTGATGACGGCAAG
>JAKQHS010000056.1 GCA_029557915.1 Bacteroidota bacterium
CTTACGTTTCAATTCCTCGCTAAAAGTGCGACGCTGCCGTTCTGTTGTGCTCATTTTAAAATTGACTTTGTAATTCATATGTTAACGTTTTTAAGTGTTTTTCAACCTTAAAAACGGTCAACCTCTGTCAGGCATTGACAAACTCACTTCTCGCTACTCGCTGCCCGTAGCTCGCAACTGATACGCTTTCGGTTTCGTAAATGCCCTGAGCCCTGCGTGGGACAGCGTGCTCCCGATCCCTGAATGTTTTCTCCCGCTCCAGGGGACCGCTGCACTCACCCGGTCGCAGCAATTCCAATAACCGGTACCGGTATCCAGGCGGGACAATATTTTTTGTGCACGGTCCCAGGAAGAGGAATACACCGAGGCTGTAAGCCCGTATTCCGTATCCTGCATCAGGTGGGTGGCTTCCTCGTCGTTTTTGACTTTCATGATGCCGATCACAGGTCCAAAGCTCTCTTCCTTCATCAGCTCCATCGAATGGTCAACCTCAATCAGCACGGTGGGTTCGTAATAATAACCTTTCCGGTCCAGGCGTTTGCCCCCGGCAAGGACTTTGGCTCCCTTGCTCACGGCATCGGCGACCTGCCGGTCCAATACCTCCAGCTGAGCCTTGCGGCTGAGTACGCTGATATAGGTACCGGCTTCATCGGGAGCGCCGATCTTCCAGGACATCACTTCATCCAGGAAGGACTGTATGAAGGCCTCATATATTTTTTCATGGACATAAATCCTTTCCACCGCACAGCAGCTCTGGCCATTGTTATAAAAGGCGCCATCCGAAATGCCTGCCGCCGAATTTTTTATATCCTCGATATCGTCGGCCGCATACACCGGGTCTTTACCCCCAAGTTCAAGCTGGCAAGGCACCATCTTCGGAGCCACCTTTTCATAAATGTATTTACCGGTTTTATAAGAGCCGGTGAAAAAATACCCGTCAAAAGGAAGGTCCAGAAGCAGCTTGCCCACCTCGCCACTCCCAAGGGCCAATTGGAACACCTCCTCCGGGATCCCGGCCTCCTGCAAATAACGGGCAATCCCCAGGCCGGTCAGGGTGGCGTATTCGGAGGGTTTGTACAGGACGGCATTCCCCGCGAGCAGGGCGGGCACAAAAACGTTGACCCCCACATTGTAGGGATAATTCCAGGCCGAGATATTGCAGACCACACCCAGGGGCTCATAAACGATCTTTTCCGTCATATCCCCGGACCGGTTCATCAGTTCTTCGGATAAAAATTGACCGGCATGCCCGGTGAGCCAACCGATCCGGTTGGAGGCCCCGTTGATTTCATTCCGGCTTTGCTGGAGGGGCTTGCCCATTTCAGAGGTCAGGGTGGAGGCCAGGGATTCGATATTTTCTTTAAGAAGGCCTGCAAAGCGATCGATGCGTTTAATCCTTTCCTCTAAAGGAACGGCTTGCCAGGTTTTTTGCCCTTTTTTGAGCAAAGCCAACTTTTTTTCCAGGCTGAAAGAGTCATCCTCCTTCACGGTTGCGATGATTTCTTCCGTAGCCGGGTTGATGATATTCATTGAAGTGAATTTTTTGGGTGGTGACTGGATTCCTGTTTTTCCCGGACGGCCCGGACGAAGGCATCCCGGATATTTTTCGAAAAAGCGGGGCTCCCTTTGCGGATATCCAGGCGTTCAGGATGCCATTGGACCCCTAATAAAAACCCCTGGTCTTTTTTAGATTTATATTCCACGGCCTCAGCCAGGTCGTCCTCGGAGGAAGCACTGGAGCAAAGTTCCTCTGCCAGCCTGCCCAGGGCCTGGTGGTGGGCCGAATTCACCATCCCTTCTTCCCGGTGTACAATATCATGCAATAAACTGCCGGGCCTGACCTTTACCTGATGAAGTCCGTCCTCCCCGTTCATCCTCCGGTGATTTTTTTTCCCGGATTCTTCCAGGTCCTGGATCAGGTCTCCGCCCAGGGCGATATTGACCAATTGCATTCCGCGGCAAATGGCGAGCACCGGCAACCGGTATTGACGGGCATATTTAAAGACGGCAAGTTCAAACTCATCCCTTTCTTCGATAAAATGATCTGCACGGGGATAGTCTGTCCTGGGGTTGTTATAAAATTTCGGATGCCAGTCCACGCCACCGCTGAGCACGATCCCGTGGCATTTGCCCAGGTCATCCAGGTTTGGGGATTTATAGGAAAGGATGAGGGCTGCAATATCCGGGTCCCCGCCCTGGATCCAGGGCAGGTAGTGTTTAAAATTTGTATCCGTCTCGGTAATTCCTATGGTGATCATTTCAGATTCTTAGGGATGATTTATGACAACATTCCGGAGTTTAAAAAAATTTCCTCAAAGGGCCTCCTCATACAAGGCAAGGAAATCCTGGCGGCTGACCGGCTTCGGATTGTTGGGGTGGGCAAAATCGGCGATGGCCAGGTCGGCCAGGGGGTCCAAATGTTGCTGTTGTACGCCGATATCCTTCAAGCGGGCAGGGATGCCGATCTTTTCATTTAGCTGAATCAGGAAGTCCACTACGGCCTTACCAGACCAGGTCTTTAATCCCAGCGCCTGGGCCATCCTTGAAAATTTATCCTCCGAACCCTGGATATTAAATTTCATGCCGTAGGGAATATTCACCGCATTGGCCAGCCCATGATGGGTATCCAAAAGAGAAGACAGGGGATGAGCCAGGGAATGCACCACGCCCAAACCTTTTTGAAAGGCGATGGCGCCCATCATGGATGCCAGCAGCATTTGTGCGCGGGATTCAAGATTCGGGCCGTTCACAGCCTTCTCCAGCGAAAGGGAAATCAGCCGCATGCCTTCCAGAGCAATGCCTTCACAAATCGGGTGGTAATTTTTTGCCAGGAAGGCTTCCATATTATGAGTGAGGGCGTCCATGCCGGTTGCGGCGGTTATGGCAGAGGGGAGATCCATGGTCAGCAGCGGATCGGCAAATACCCTCCTGGCCATGAGTTTAGGGGAAAAAAGGATTTTTTTCTGGTGGCTGAGATCATCGGAAATGATGGCCGAACGCCCGACTTCACTGCCCGTGCCCGCAGTGGTGGGCAGGGTGACAAAATGGGGGACCTCCCCGGTGACATAGACGTCCCCGCCGACCAGGTCGTCATATTTAAAAAGATCTTCCCGGTGATGGACCCTCAGCACTATGGCCCTTGCCACGTCCAGAGCCGCCCCTCCTCCAATCCCGACCACGCAGTCCCGGTCACTGGAATCCCAAAGATCGGTTCCAAGGTATACATCAGATTTAACCGGGTTTTTATGAATCGAAGAGAAAATTTCTACGGACAAGCCGTTATTCTCCAGTTCCCGGATGACCTTGGTAAAAAAAGGAAGTTGCGCCACCTGGGGATCTGTCACCACCAGCGGCCTGGACAATTGGTTGTCTTTGAGATAGGGAGCCAGTTCCTGAGCCGCCCCCGCGCCAAACCGGATGAGGGTGGGGAAATTAAATTGCCGAATCTGGTTAAAGTCCATTGGGTTTTAATTAGGCGAAGAGTTCTGAATTGAAAGGTTCAAAGGTCTAATAATTGTGAGAGATTGTAAAATATGCTCTTGGAAGTGTTTCACTCGGAGCAAAGGAGTCCTCGGAGATGGATTGTTCCTCTGGGTTGAATGACTCATCCCTGGCAGTAAGGTCACCTGCTTCACGGCAGAGATCGCCATGGTTCGCAAAGGTGCACCGTAAAAGGAAATGAATTCACTAAATCACTTTGCGCAAACTTCGCGCGCTCTGCGACCATTGCGGTTAATTCCTGGGGCTTATTATAAAAATATAAGAATAATTGTGAGAGATTGTAAAATGCGCTCAAGGGAGTGGTTTCACTCGGAGCAAAGGAGTACATGGAAACGGATTGTTCCTCTGGGTTTAATGTCGCATCCCTGGCGGTACGGTCACCAGCTTCACCGCAGAGATCGCCAAGGTTCGCAAAGGTGCACCGAAAAGGAAATGAATTCACTAAATTCATATACTTCTCCTCCGTGCTCCCCGTGCGCTCCGTGCGATCTCCTCCTCCGTGCGCCCCCCCACTCCGTGCGATCTCCTCCTCCTTGCTAAATAATCTCAAAATACCTCCTCTTCTCCCAATCCGTCACCACCCGGCTGAATTGCCTCCACTCCCATTCCCGGGTTGCGGTGAAATGATCCACGAATTCCGGCCCGAACAGTTCTTTGGCCAGGGGCGATTCCTTCATGGTCTGGCTTGCGATCCAGAGATTGGAAGGCAGAACGCCGTGAAGCGTATCCCGGTAGCCATTGCCTTTGGTAGGCGCTTGCAGTTTCAGTTTGTTTTTAATACCGTAAAGGCCACTCGCCAGGCAGGCGGCCATGGCGAGGAAGGGATTGACATCGGATCCGACCACCCGGGTTTCGAGGCGGCAGGATTTTTTATTGCCGGGCAGGGCCCTCAGGGCGGTAGTCCGGTTATCAATCGCCCAGGTGAGGGTGGTAGGCGCCCAGGCTCCTTCCACCAGTCTTTTATAGGAGTTGACCGTGGGGGCGTACATCGGGAGGATATGCGGAAGGCAAAACAGTTGACCGGCCATGTATTGTTTAAAGAGTTCGCTCATTCCGGTTTTGTCCCGTTCGCTGTGGAACAGGTTGTTTTTTCCTTCCTGATCCCAAAGGCTTTGATGCACATGACCGCTGCAACCGGGCAGGTTTTCATCCCATTTTGCGATGAAGGTGGCCATGATCCCCATTTTATAAGCGAGCTCCTTCACCGCGGTTTTGAAAAGGACGGCGCGGTCCGCGGCTTCCAGGATCCCGGAATAGGCAATCGCGGCTTCATAAACCCCGGGACCCGTTTCCGTATGCAGGCCTTCCAGGGGCAGATCAAATTTTTTTAATTCATCAAAAAGGGCGGAGAAAAAATCATTTCGAAGGCTAGTCCTCAAAATGGAGTATCCAAACATGCCCGGGGTCAGCGGCTTCAGACCGCTGAATTTTTTATCCGAAGCCGAATGCGGGGTCTCCTCAAAATTGTACCACTCAAACTCCTGGCTGAAAATGGGTTTGTATCCGATTTCCTCTGCCTCGGCAAGCACTCTTTTAAGCAGGTTTCGCGGGCAAACGTAGGCCGGACTTTCCTTTTTGTCCACCAATTCGCAGAGAAAAAAGGGGATCCCGTTTTCCCAGGGAATTTTGCGAAAAGTGGAGAGATCGATGCGCGCCGGCACATCGGGATAACCCGAATGCCAGCCGGTGTAACGGGCATTGTCGTAGGCCGCATCGCCGGCATCCCAGCCGAAAACCACATTGCACATGCCGAGGTGCCCCGCGGCTGCAGCTAAAAATTTTTCGGTACTGATATACTTTCCACGCAGAATGCCGTCGGTGTCCGCAATGGCGAGTTTGATTTTCTGATCGGGATGATTTTTTACATAATTAAAAACTTCCTGTTCACTCATACCGTCTCTGTTTTTTTGTAAAATAATTTAAAAAAGAAATAGGGTAAAAGCATCAAGACCAAAAAATAAAGGGTCAGTTTTAAATTGTAATAATTGACCAGGACCAGGGCAAGGAGCGAGATCACCAGGGCGATGCCGGGGGTCCAGGGATAGCCGGGAACCTTGAAAGGCCGGGGTTCATCCGGTTCTTTCCTGCGTAAAACAAGGAGAGAGATCATGGCCAGGACATAAAGGGTGAGGGCGCCCAGTACGGAAACGGTGATGATCTCTCCGGTCTTATTGGTCAGCAGGGCAAGGATGCCCAGGACCATATTGACCAGCAAGGCATTGGCCGGGGTGCGGAAGCGCGGATGGACCCTGCCCAGGAAGCCCGGGGCAAATCCCACCCTGCCAAACTCGAAAGTCGACCTGCCTGCGGCCAGCATGAGGCCGTGAAAGGAGGCCACCAGCCCAAACAATCCAATGGTCAGCAACATGTGAAAAAGCACGCTGTCACTGCCTACCACCTGAGCCATGGCCAAAGGGAGGGGCGAATCCGAAGTTTCTCCCCCGACTCCGTCTTTATAGACTATTTGTTCCCATCCCCCAACCCCGGTAGCCGAGAGGAAAATCAGGATGCAAAGGATCACCAGGGTCAGGATCGCGGAGCCAAAGCCTTTCAGAATGTCTTGCTGTGGGTTTTTGGTCTCTTCGGCTACGTTGGCCAGGCCTTCGATGCCGAGGAAAAACCAGATGGCGAAAGGCAGGGCCGCGAATACCCCTCCCCAGCCATTCGGGAAAGCATTGTGGTTGAGATTGGCTGCTTCAAAATGCGGCAGGGCGACTCCAACGAATATCAGCAGCTCCACCACCGCGATCAGGGTGATGATCAATTCAAAAGAAGCCGCCGCCTTTACCCCGTAAATATTGAGCCCCGTAAACAAGACATAGGCTGTGATGGCGATGGCCAGCACCGGTATACCGGGAAAGAACAGGTTGAAATAAGCCCCGATCCCATAAGCGATGGCCGGAGGAGCAAATACAAATTCGATGATCTGAGCCATCCCCGCCAGAAATCCCCAGTTTTTACCCAGAGCCCTGTTGGCATAATCAAATACTCCGCCTGCCTTCGGAATGGAACAGGCCAGTTCAGCATAAGAAAAACTGAAGGTGGTGTACAGGATGATGATAAAGAAGGTTGCAATGGCCAGCCCCAGGGTGCCCCCCTCCTTCAGTCCAAGGTTCCACCCAAAATACATGCCGGAGATTACGTAACCGACACCCAGGCCCCAGAGCATAAGGGGACTGAGGGCTTTTTTAAGGGACGCTTCGGACGGGGTTTGCATGGGACCAGGCACAAGATAAAAAAGTTGGGCCTGTTTTCTTTTAACGAAAGGGGATGTTCATGGGATCTGATGTACATTTAAGCCCTTACTTATGCTCCTCCTTCAGTTCACCGGTTTATCCGGTTCCGGGAAAACCACCCTGGCGAACCGAGTGAAGCTGTTGCTCATTGACCTGGGTTTCCCCTGTGAGGTATTGGATGGCGATGAATACCGGGGGACTTTGTGCCGCGACCTGGGCTTTACCCGCGAGGACCGTAAAGAAAATAACCGCAGGCTGGGCCTTCTTGGCCTGCTTCTCCTGAAACATGGGATATTGGTCATGATTGCCACCATCAATCCATACGAAGAAGACCGCAGGGCCTTGCACAGCCAATCCAACAAAATTTTCACGATCTGGCTCGACTGCAAGGTGGAACTCCTGGTCCGGAGAGATCCCAAGGGATTGTACCGCCGGGCATTCCTGACACCAGGCCAACCTGAGCGGATCCAAAACCTGACCGGCATCAATGACCCGTATGAACCCCCTTTGCATGCTGACCTGGTGATCCACACTGACCGGGAATCCCCGGAAGAATCAGCAGAAAAACTGCTGCATTTTATTTTAGAAAAAATAGGGCATGATACGGCAAGCTGAAAAATCCGGATGGTAACCGCGGAGGATATGCAGGATAAGAAAGGCCCTGATTTTTTTATACTTGGACTTCCCAGGTCGGGCACTACCCTGCTTGAACAGATGCTGGACGCACACTCTGAAATTGCGGTTTGCCCTGAAATGTCGACGGGCAAGACCCTCTGGCGCTTGAACGCGGAATCAACACTCCGGGATCAATGGAAAAGCCTTCTACTGGTCAATGCTTTGTACCAAAGGGCCCGGACCTTTAAGGACCCGATCTTGCCCTGCCTGGCCCACCAGGCTTTGAGGTCATTTACTTATCCCATATCCACCGGGGAATGGTTCTCACCCCTTATCCGGGAATATGTTGGAGAAAAAAAAGCAAACTTATACGGGGAAAAAACACCTGAAAACACATTTTTTATTCCGGCCTTAAACAGGGCTTTCCCCGGCAGTAAATACCTCCTTATCCTGAGAAACCCTTTTGATCTCGTTTTATCCTTGTGTGAGGCTTGGGCTTTCCATAAAAAAATCAGGATCACGGACGCCCTGCTATTACACTTTGCCGAAAACACCAAAAGAGGATTGCATGAACTTTTTATAAGGCAGCGGCTCAGGAATCTGGATTCCCTGACTATCACCTATGAAGACCTGGTCAGGAAGCCAGATCAAACCCTCACTGAAATTTGCACCTTCCTGGGGCTTGAATTCGAGCCGGGCATGAAAGACTTTCAATTTCGTAAAGAATATACGGGCGGAAAAGAGGCTATGAAATTCTTGCTTGGCAGGCTGGATGAACCTCTCACCGATCAACGAATCGACCGCTCATTGGATATACTCAGCGCGGAACAAATAGGAATGCTCCACAGATATTTGTCCCCTGAAATCCATGCGCTGCCCTATACCTTCCCAAATATCCAGGTTAGGATACCCTTGTTTTTACTTATCCGGGTTTATTGGGCTAAACTGAAATTTTTCCTGAGGCTTTTTTATCTGGAGGAACTCAAGAACAAGCTTAGGTTCCAGGTCCATTATTACGCGATCCGCTTGCTCAGCGAGGGTCCTATTAAAAACTATTTTTACAAAAATTTGAAGCACAGACCCTCAGACTGGGTTGTATCCTGATCGATTCAGTCGGCTTTTTTGCAGTTTTTGTAAAGATCCAGGTATTCAGCGGCGACCTCCTCCATTGTCTTTACCGGCACTTTCCCGGCAGGAGGAGGCAAAACAAGCAATCGGGCCACATGATTAAAAAGCGCTTCGGCTGTATTTGCGCACGATGCAAGGTCCCGGGCGATGCCGACCGGAGTGCTGACCACATGGCATCCATTGGCTGCAGCCTCAGCCAAAACATATCCAAAAGATTCGTAGCCTGAGGTATGTAAAAAGACTCTGGAAATACTCATTTTCTTAAGCACCAAGGGCCGGGGAAGGGTACCCGTCAGGCTAATATTCCGTTCCAGTTTGTTTTTCCATATCTGTTCTTCCAGCCTTTTTCGTTCCGGGCCGTCCCCAATGATTTCGGCCTTCAAGGCCGGATTCCATCGAACCAGCATGGCCAACACTTCGAGCCAAAGGTTCCAGTTCTTAACCGGGATCAGGGAACCGCAACCCAGGACATCCACGGGACGTTGGTCCGGAAAAGCAGCTGGCATATCCTCCCTGGCTAATCCCCATGGGATACACTTGCCGGCCGGAAAACCCACGGATTGCACCAGGCACTCATTCTGAAATTCAGAAACCGTAATCAAATTTGCAGCTTCTGTTTTTGAAAGAAAATGAAGATACCGGTTGGACTTCAGGACATCTTGTCCCATCAGAGTGGTAAAATGAGGCACTCTCCATCTTTTCTGAAGATGGCGGCCCAGGAGCCAACAAGGTCCCAGCCAGAAGCTATGAATGAGATCAAATTTACCCGATTGATTTAAGTCGCCAGCCAGTTGCAGAGTCTTATGAAGGAAAGGGTGAGCCCGGCAACCTCGGCATCCGGTTTGTAAGTCCTGAAGGCAATGAGGTCAGCACAAGAAGCGAGTTATACCAGAATTATCCCAATCCCTTTGACCAGCGCACGGTGATCGGCCTGAGGCTGGCGAAAGAGGGCCGGGGTACGCTGAGCATACACGATGTGACCGGAAGGACCATCCGCTCCATAGAAAGAGACTGGACCAGGGGCTATCACGAGGTCTGGCTTTACCGGAGGGAGATCGGGGCCACGGGGGTATTGTACTACCGGTTTGAATCCGGATTTTTTACAGACAGCAGAAAGATGGTATTGGTAAACTAAAAGGAACCATACCATTTATGCGGGGATAAACCCTAAATCAATTCAGGGGTATTGCTGAAGTTTACGGGTCCTTGATCTGAGCCCCTGGTTCCCTTTCGGTGTCCAGGAAGGCTAAAGCAGCCAATGCCGGCCAAAAAAGGACAGCAATTTCCTCGCTGTGCAGGAAATTGTTGAAAAAAGCATGGGTAAAATAAGTCACCAGGCCAAAAAGAATGGCCAGCAACAAGGACTGATGCTCTCTATTTTTTTCCTGGTAATACCTTTTCATACCGGTATATAAACCATTCACCAGAAGGCCTATCCAACAAAAAAAACCGGGCAGCCCCAATTCGGATAAGGCCTGCAAGTATTCCGAATGGGCCCCACCCCCCCGCCCGGTTGGATGCGGCCCGCCGTCCGGGGCGCGCGGCGTGGTCACGCTCAGGCGGGTCATTTCATCAGGTTTTTGATAAGGGAGGTAAGCATATTGATAGGTACCCGGCCCAAAACCAGTGAAAGGCCGGTCTGCCCACATCCTCAGGGCGCACCGGTACCTGTTGAGCCGTTCCAGGTTGGAGACATCGGTGGTGATATTCCCGATGGATTTAAAATGTTCCATCCAGGATCCTTTCCTGGATTCTTCCCGATTGCTGCCAATCAACCGGATCAGGCTTGTATAATTAAGCATGGTCAAAAGGCTGAGGATGGCGATCAAACCGGTCAGTGTTATAAATTTTAACCGCAAAAACTTTAGCCCTGAAATAAATATACCGCCGGCACCGAAGCTTAGCCACGCAGCCCTGCTGGATGATAAAAAAAGGGCAATCATCAAAATACCCGTCAGAACCAGGGACCCTGGCTTTTTTAAATAATTTTGAGGAATCAGCAATGCAAAAGGAAGGACCAGGGCGATGCTTGCCCCATACAGGGCATGATCATTATAGAATGGCAGGGCCATAACGGGAGCAGCGTCCATTCTGAATCCATACCATGAATAGTTGTACCACGAAAACAGGATTACAATCATAAATGACAGCAGGTAGGACCCCATCCAATTCAGGATATTTTTACCCGTGTGTTTGACAAAAAAATAAAATCCAAAATAGAAAACCCAATAATGGGCCGCATTGACCAAGGTGTACTTTAAGGACACCCATGGATTCGAAGAGAAGGGGATCATGGTGATCATCCACCCGTGATAAATCAAGCCGAGAATACTCAGCGGATGACGGATAAAATTACCCCTGAAAAAGGTCTTCCCCTTTATCAAACCGATTAGGGCCACAGCAAATAAGGCGATCAGCGGTTCCGACAGGATATTGAGCTGACTCGATCCAATATTTATTGAAAAAGAAAGCGGAATGGCGATCAACAGAACGATAAACCCAACCCTGACCCACGGATCAAAACTTCCATTGATCTGATGCTTAAACATTGAGAACAAGATACATCCGATCGAACGCAATTCAAAAAGCGTTTACCTGCAGAGTGACCTGGCCGCGTGAAGGAAAAATATTTCCTCCAGGATGAACTCCTTGCTAAAGACGGGATGATTTCTATCCCTTACTACTGACCACTTGCTTCGTAGCGTGAGGGAGGCTTGAACTCCCGACCTTGCGATTATGAATCGCACGCTCTAACCAGCTGAGCTACCACGCCATGACTTCAGGAATGGCTTGGTAGCGAAGCTGAAAGCTGCCTGCCCCGAAAGCAGAGGCTCCAAACCATTCTTTTCTTTTTGGACCTGGTAATTGCCCCAATCTTCTTCGGGGAGCTACCACGCCATGACTTCAGGAATGGCTTGGTAGCGAAGCTGAAAGCTGCCTGCCCCGATAAGTCGGGAAATCCAAACCATTGCCTTTCAATTTATTTCATTCTCACAACCGGCAATTTACCCCAATCTTCATCGGGGAGCTACCACGCCATGACTTCAGGAATGGCTTGGTAGCGAAGCTGAAAGCTGCCTGCCCCGATAAGGCGGGAAATCCAAACCATTACCTTTCAATTTATTTCATTCTCACAACCGGCAATTTGCCCCAATCTTCATCGGGGAGCTACCACATCATTATATAGGATCATAACCCGGCTTTTCCGGGGAGTGACCACAACTTTTTTCAAAATCGAGGCGCAAATATATGGATTTGGAACGATATGGTGGTTGGTGCTTGGTGTATGGTGGTTGGTCTCTTCGCTCCGGTCTCCTTTCCTCCTGTCTCCATTCCTCCTTAAACTCATATTAGATTAAAATATAATCTATATTTGTCTCATGGACTGGCATTCAAGCGTCAAAGGATTTAAAGCCTATCTCAAAATGGAGCGGGGCCTTTCCGTCAATTCCGTGGAAGCCTATATCCGGGATGCAGAAAAACTGGCGGGATTCGCCCTGGAAAATTACCCGAAAACGGGCCCTGAAAAAATCAGCTTAAGCCACCTTGAAGCCTTCGTCCAATTTCTGGACCAGGGTGGCCTGGACGAGAGGTCACAGGCGAGAGTCCGTTCAGGAGTGAGAGCCTTCTATAAATATCTCCTGGTAGAGGACCTGGTCATGGATGACCCTACCGAACTCCTCGAAGGCCCCCGGTTGATGAAAAAATACCCCGATGTCCTGAGCCTGGACGAGATCAATGCCCTCCTGGCCCTGGTTGACCTCAGCACGGACAGCGGAGTCCGTAACCGGGCCATGCTGGAAACGCTCTATGCCTGCGGCCTGAGGGTGAGCGAACTGATCAACCTCCGCTTGTCCATGCTCTATCCCGACCTGGGATTTGTAAAGGTGATCGGGAAAAACAATAAGGAAAGGATTGTACCCATCGGTTCCGAAGCTCTCAAACATATCCACCTCTACCTGGAAGGAGTCAGGCGACGCATGCCCCATATCGCCCCAGGGCATGAAGACATCCTCTTTCTGAACCTCAGAGGAAAAAAATGCAGCCGCATCATGGTATTCAAACTGATCAAAGACCTGGCCGCCAAAGCCGGAATCCACAAAAAAGTAAGCCCCCATACCTTCCGTCATTCTTTCGCCACTCATCTTGTAGAAAGGGGTGCAGACCTCAAAGCCGTGCAGGACATGCTGGGCCATGAATCCATTACCACCACGGAGATCTATACTCACCTGGATACGGATTATCTGAGGGAGACCTTATACAGGTTTCATCCGAGGTTCAAAATGGCCCACTGACGGAGGGTTACCACAAAGCACAAGGTTTTGGGCCCACAAAGGCTCAAAGTTCACGAAGGGATATTTTAAAATATCCAATTTATACGTGAGTTACCTTGTCTTACAAAACTTGACCAAAAAAAAGTAACACGAATGCCCAAAAATGAACAGTCATCTCCAACCTCCGTGTACCCCGTGCCCTCCGTGAGAACCAACCCTCCGTTCGAACCAACTGCATGCCAACCAAACCTCCGTGCCCTCCGCGCCCTCCGTGTGAACCAACCCTCCGTGTGAACCAACCCTCTGCGCGAACCAGCCCTTCCCTCCCCCGGACCCACGGACTTTCATACCTTTGGACCTGAAAATTGCGACCCAATCCCAACATATACATCGGCCTCATAGTAATCTCTGCTTTTTGGCTCCGGTGTGCCAATATCGGAAACCCCGAAGGCGGTCCGCGGGATCTCAGCCCTCCGGAAATCGATTCCACCGAATCCACACCAAACCTTCAGCGCAATTTTGACCCGGCGGCTTCCAAAACCGATATCGTCCTCCGGTTCAACGAATGGGTGAAACTGGAAGACGCGTTCAAACAAGTAGTGGTTTCCCCCCCGCTCCAGTATGCCCCAAAGATTGAACTCAAGGGCAAGGGCGTCCTGGTGCGCTTCGATCCCAGGGAACAACTTAAAGCCAATACCACGTATACCATTAACTTTGGCAATGCCATCAAGGACATCACGGAAAACAATCCGATCAAAGACCTTCGATATGTATTCAGCACAGGGGAAATCATCGATACGGCTTATATCGGGGGCAAGCTGGCTGATGCCTACACCGGCGAAACCAAAGAAAACATGATCGTGATGTTGTACCAAAACCAGCACGATACCGTGGTCTTCAAGGAAAGGCCCACCTATTTCAGCCGGACCGATAAGAACGGCCATTTTATCATCCGCAACATCAAGGACACCGTTTACAAAATCTTTGCCCTGGAAGATGCCAATTCCAATTACCTCTATGACCAGGACAAGGAAATCATCGCTTTTCTGGACCGCACCGTGCAGGCCGGAGAAGACAGCACTACCCTACTCCTTCGATATTATTCTTCCTTCGTGCGCCCCAGGATCACCGAGCAGGATGCGGAAACCGGAGGAGTGGTAAAAATCATGGCCAATTTTCCTTATGAGGAGATGGAACTGAAAGCGGACAAAGCTCAGGTCCGCCTTTTCCCCATGAATTACAGGGATACCCTCCTGGTGTATTACCTGCCTGATACGAGCCGGGACTGGTCCCTGGAGGTCCATTTAAAAGGAGAACCGGTCGATACCGTTAAAGTAAACCGGATACGGCAAATGCTCGCTGATACTTTTAAATGCATGACCACCCGTCAGGACATAAAATCCGTGGCTCCCGGGGTGGGCCTTACGCTAAACTTCAACCACCCCCTGGGTCTGCCGGATACCAGCCGGGTCCTCCTGGTCAATGATACCAGCCGGTTTTCCGAACCCTTCCAACTGCAATCAGGCAAGTTGGTCAATGAACTTGTGTTTACCTTCAACGGGATGGAACAGCAGACCTATACCCTCACCCTCCTGCCCGGGGCCATTCCTGATTATAAAGGAAACACGACCGACACCCTGATTTTTAAACTGAGAGGCTTGGGGGCCGGACAAACCGGATTGCTTACCATTGAATGTACTGAATTGGATACCAATCAGACCTATGTCATCGACCTGATCCAGGACGACAAAGCCCTCCGCAGTTCCTCCCATACCGCTCAAACCGCCTATACCCTCACCTATTCCTTTCTAAACCCGGGCACGTTCAGCGTTCGCATCACGGAAGACCGGAATAAAAACGGGCGTTGGGATCCCGGGGACTATAAAGAGAAGGTCTTGCCCGAAAAAGTCCTGATCCGGAAAAACGTCAGCGTACGGGCCAATTGGGAAATCCGCGAACAAATCAGTTGGACAAACCAATAAAACATGGATGACAAGATCATATTGAGGAGTGAACACCTGTTTAAGCGGTACGGCCAGCGGGAAGTGGTCAAAGACGTAAGCGTCAACGTCAAACAGGGTGAGATCGTTGGGCTTCTCGGGCCAAACGGGGCCGGAAAAACCACCACCTTTTATATGGTGGTCGGTTTTATCAAACCCAACAGCGGCAAAGTCTTCCTGGATTCCCAGGATATTACCGACTTCCCCATGTACCTGAGGGCGCGAAGGGGCATCGGGTACCTTCCCCAGGAACCCTCCGTGTTCCGGAAACTGAGCGTGGAAGACAATATTTCCGCCGTCCTCGAAATGACCCATCTGTCCCGAAAGGAACAAGAGATAAAACTGGAATCCCTGATTGATGAATTCGGCCTTCACAAAGTCCGCAAAAACAAGGGAGACTCCCTCTCCGGTGGGGAACGAAGGCGTACGGAAATCGCCCGAGCCCTGGCCACCAACCCCAAGTTCATCCTGCTGGATGAGCCCTTTGCCGGCATCGATCCCATTGCTGTGGAAGATATCCAGACCATTGTCGCCGCACTGAAACTGAAAAACATAGGCATCCTGATCACCGATCACAATGTGCAGGAAACGCTTTCCATCACAGACCGCGCCTACCTGATCTTTGAAGGGGCGATCCTGCGGGAAGGAACGGCCGAAGTCCTTGCTGCCGATCCATTGGTGCGAAAGGTCTACCTGGGAAGCAGTTTTGAACTTAGGAAGAAACAGGTATGAAGGAGGTTAGAGGTTCGAGGTACGGGGTGCGAGGTGCGAGCCTGAGCAATTTATCCAGGATCCTCAACCTCAACCTCAACCTCAACCTTAACCTTAACCTTAACCTCAACCTCAACCTAATCCTCAGCCTTATCCTCCTCCTCACCCTCAGTTCCTGCAAACAAGCCAATCCCCGGACCGTAAAATTATGGGTGGAGATGAGCGATACCATGGTCCAGCGAATGATCAAAGAACAACAACCAACCATGGACAGCCTCTGCCTGAAAAAAACAGACTCCTTGTTCAGGATCGCATATGACAGCATCTACTCTAAGAGACTCACTGAAATCCGAAAATTGATTGACTCAAGCCGTTACGATGAAATCCCGGTCCGTTAAGGTGGTTGTCATCTCGATCCTTCTCATGGCCTGCGGCAGTGAAGAGCTGCCTAAAGAGGTCATTCTCCTGGCCGAACAACGTATGCAACTCTACCGCGATGAACAGGATTCCCTCTGCAGGGCAAAAGCCATCCAGAAAGCCGAAATCGCCGTCGATTCCTTTTTCCTCTCCTTCACCCAGCGATTCTTGCTTGATAGCATTCCCGTCCCCCCGAAACCCATAAAACCTTATGTGGATACCAGCATCAACCTGGATCAGGCCAGGCCGGTAAAGCCCTTGTGGGACAGCCTGAAATAACTTGCCCACTTACTAACTTACTAACTTACTAACTTGCCAACTTACTAACTTGCCAACTTGCTAACTACCAAAATCCTCTCCTTCCCACTCAGATCCTTATACAATTCGATCCCTGGGTAACCCGCCGTCCTGAACACCTCTTCCGTCTCCTTTGCCCTGAACTCATTGATCTCAACCATGATCCGGCCGCCTGGATTAAGATGATCTTTTCCAAAACGGGCGATTTGTTTGTAGAAAACCAGGGGGTCTGTACCTGCAAAAAGCGCATGCGGCGGTTCATATTGAAGCGTGGAAGCGGACATGAGTGTTTTCTCCGTTTCACCGATATAGGGCGGATTGCTGATGATGAGATCAAGATGGTCCGGCAGGCTGGTCCAACCGTTTTCATTTAAAAAATCAAACGGCCTGAAATCAATGGGAAAATGGTAAGCGTCCGCATTGGCCTTGGCCGTTTCCAGCGCCTTTGAATCAATATCCAGGGCATAGACCTTTGCATTGGGACAGGACGATTTGATGGCCAGGGCCAGGCAACCGCTGCCGGTGCCGACATCCAAAACCTGCGCATGATGGATACTCTTTATGTAATGGATTGCCATGACCGCAAGTTCCTCCGTTTCGGGCCGGGGGATCAGGACATGGGGATTGACTGTTAATTTGAGATTCAGAAAGTGGCTGACCCCGGTAATATAAGCCAGGGGCTCTCCGCCAAGGATCCGTTGAATGGCCGCCTTCCACCTTGTCGCCGTCGCGGCTGTCCACTCCGGGAAGCCGGACCCGAACAGGTCCTCCTGGAGTGCCCGGAGAAGGGCCTTGGTTTCCCGATTCCCAAACACCGGGACCAGGAGGGCCATGGACTCTGTCAGAATGTATTCAGGCACCTTCATATCATATCCAATGACTGACAAAATAAGCGGCTGTAAGCGTTGCGGCCCAGATATAGAACCCGGGTAAAGGAAGGTATTCGGAAGGCGACACGGCAAACCGGTATTTAAGCACCGCCATTTGGATGATTTTCTCAAAGACGGTACCCCCAACCAGGATCCAGACCAGGGATTCAATTCCCAGTAAGGGGACCAGGAGCAAGGCTGCCAGGATCATCAGTGTGAGCTCCGCCAGGCCCAGCCAGAACAACCAGGGCGCTTCATCCTTGGCTTGCAGGACCACCTGGGAATAAATCATCCTGGGAATATAAATCAGCAGATAGATGCTCATGAGGTCCCCGGCCACTCCAAACCTCGGTCCGAAAACAAAGGCAAACACAGGCCGCGCAAAAACGATAAAGAGGGCTAAAGGTAGGATCAGCCATTTGATCTGCCTGGAGATGCCGGACAGGAATTCAATGCCAGGCCCGCCCCAGCCTGTTTTGAGGTAGGAATAACCGAAAGCGGCCAGCAGGGCAGGCAAGACCGGTATTTCCCTCGTTCCGTAGCGGAACCAATTGAATTCCCTCCCGGGTCCATAAAGGTCCTGCACATAATACGCAGCCAGCAAGATCCCCGCCCCCCCGGCCAGCGTGTACAGGGAATACCACAAGACCTCCTTCCAGAAGGGGGCATACCACCTCAGCTTGTCAAAAACAAAATCGTGCACCTGCAAAAGCCAGATGCCCAGGCTGAAAAAAATCTGGGCGAAAACCGCACTGCTGAGGTCATAGGTAAATATCCCGCAATAGATCCAGGAACTGAAGACCAGGGCAGCCAGGATCCATTGCCGCACGGACCGGCCTCTGAGATAAGCCAGGTAAATGCCGGCCTGCTGGAGGTAATACAACGCCATCAGGATGAATATCTTGAACCACCAAGCGGAATGGCCAGGCAGGCCCGGCATCAGGTTTTGCCGAAATAATCCGGCCACGCCGAAAACCAGGCAGAAAATCAGTCCTCCCAGGACCAGGTTTGAAAACAGGAATGGTTTTTGAAGTTTGTATTCTTCCCTGCCCGCCAACCTGAGCATAATCGCTCCCCAGGAGGGCAGCCAGGCGAAAAAAACAAGGTATTGAAATACGGAAAGGGATTCAAACGAAGCAATTTCAGAAAAACTCCAACGGTGGGCGATCAGGATGGAAAAGACCAATAATCCGGCTGGACGGGCCACGAGGGCTGCCTGAAATGCGATCCGCTGCTCCCGGGCTATTTCTATCTTATTGATCAAGGATAAAAAACAATGAATAAGGCAAAGATCGCAAAACAGAAGTCAAAAAAAACGGTCAGGCCGGGTCCGGCATTTTTACTTCGCAGGGCGAGGCAGGCCCTCCGGTATGCATATGCTCCCTACTCCGGTTTTTATGTAGGCGCCGCGGTGCTAAACAAAAAAGGACGGGTCTATCCGGGAAGCAATATCGAAAATGCATCGTATCCGCTTTGCCTTTGTGCCGAACGGGTCGCCCTCGCCCATGCGTATATGTCCGATCCAAAGAGTCCCATCCTGGCCATCGCCGTGCTTTGCAGGAATCCAAAAATCATGCTGGCCGAGCCCGGCTTTCCCTGCGGAGCCTGCCGTCAGGTGATCAGTGAATTTGAGGACAAACAAAAGGCTCCCATCCAAATCATTGTGGGAACCGAAGAGGGAAAAATAAAGGTCTTTGAAAGCATTAAGCTCTTATTGCCTTTTTCCTTTAATTCGGAATTTTTAAAGTAAGGAGGCCGGTCAGGATAAAAATGATCACCCGCTACCGCATATCCGGCCATCCAATAAAACCTACCGCTTTTATTCTCCTTTATATAATCCTATTTTCTGATTGCAGGCCTGAACCAGAACGTCCTTTACCCTTTTATCCCGGAAAACCGGAAATCCCTGCTTCAATCCTGAAAGAGCACGAATACCTGCTTGGGCGGATTCATCAAATCACCATGTTTCCCGACAGTACCGGGGTGATCGCCAAAAAAATGGAGGAACTGATGCAACATCATTTTAATGAAGAAGAGGGATACGCACTGCCTCCTTTGGGCCTCTTGCCTTCCTTGGCAAACGCCCAATGGCCCGAACAAATAAAAGAAATCTTGTTATTAACGGAAAAATTAAAGTCGCAGATGGTTCATTTGAATGTGGAACATCAGTTGATCAACGCCTATATGAATGAGCTGAAGCAGGCGGCGGCAAAGGACAAACACTCGGAAGTCTGGGAATTTGAAAAGGAACTGCTGAGACATGCAAATCTGGAGGAACAAGTTCTTTTCCCCGCAACCCTCCTCATCGGCGAACATTTGAAGTTTCAGCAGGGAATAAGTCATTGATGGGGTCAGCCGGGGTGGACAGGGCAAAGTGGCGAACCCCGCAAGACGACCTGCCAGTCTCCCTCAGGATATAGTTAAATCTTCCCCCCAAAAAAAAACTTTTAGCAAATCATTGCGCAACCGAAATGTTGCATTATATTTGCAACCATATTATTGCATAATGAAATCCAAAAGTACCAGAAGGGATGTTTTCCAGGCCATAGCCGACCCGACCCGCCGGGCGATCCTGGCTCTGCTGGCGATGCATGCCATGACTCCAAATGCCCTGGCCGAACATTTTGATACCAGCAGGCAGGCCGTCTCCAGGCATATCAAGGTGCTCACCGAATGTCAATTGGTGAGCCATGAACAATCCGGCCGGGAAATCTATTACCATTTCCAGCCTAAGAAGTTGAAGGAGCTTTCGGACTGGCTGGAACCCTTCCGGCAGTTGTGGGAGTCCAAGTTTGACCAGCTTGACGAAGTATTGAAGAAATTAAAATAATTAAGGGATTAAAAATTAAAACAATTGATTATGAAAAATACGCTTCTAATGAACTTCACGGTGGACCGGGAAAACAAAAAAATCAAGGTAGAAAGGGAATTTGCAGCTCCCCTTGCCAAAGTATGGGCCGCCTGGACGGATCCTGAAATACTCGACCAATGGTGGGCTCCCAAACCCTGGCGGGCTGAAACCAAGTCCATGAACTTTAAGGTGGGGGGCTATTGGTTATACGCCATGGTGGGACCGGATGGGACCCGGCATTGGGCGCGTGTGGATTATCAGGCCATTGACCCGATGAACTATTATACCGCTCAGGACGCATTTTGTGACGAAAACGGGGAGGTGAATACTTCCTTCCCAATCAATGTCTGGCTAAATGAATTCAAAGCCAGCGGTGAATCCACCATGGTCCATGTCACTCTATCCTTCAATGAAGTGTCCGATCTGGAAAAGATCATTGAGATGGGCTTTAAGGAAGGGTTCACCATGGCCATGGGTAACCTGGACGAATTGTTGGCCTGACCCGTTTTCTAAAAATTTGATACCCCGGGGTTCAAATACTCCGGGGTGAAGGGCGTACCGATCCCCCGAACCTGGTCAAAGGATTAGCCGGTCAACATCCTTCACCTGACGATCGTTATAGGTAATAAATTTGACCAACGGCATCATGAAAGCATGGCTCCACCTCTTTTTATTACTGGCGATCTCACCGGTTTTCTCCCAACAAATCTCCGATACTTCGTACCGTCCCCCGATTCCTGTACCGGTTTATCCTCCTGGCCAGGGCCCGGTCATATTGATTGACGAAGGACATAATAATTTTCATACCAGGGATGGCCGGTACCAGGCGTTTGCGAATCTGCTGGAGAGGGATGGTTATAAAGTGCAAGGATACCCGGGACTGTTTGAAAGGGGCAGCTTGTCGCGTTGCAAAATCCTGGTAATTTCCAATGCTTTGAATCAAACGAATGTTGAAAACTGGTATCTGCCCACCCCCTCCGCCTTTTCACAGAACGAAATCGACCTGGTAAAAAACTGGGTCCAGGAGGGCGGAAACTTATTCCTCATAGCAGATCATATGCCCATGGCAGGAGCAGCCAAAGACCTGGCTGCGGCCTTTGGATTTGAATTCAGCAATGGATTTGTGCTGAACACCGTAACCGATGGGACTGCATATTTTAAGAACCAGGATACCACGCTGGCCGTGAATATAGTCACCATGGGAAGGAACGAAAGGGAAAAGGTCAGTCAAATCGTATCTTTCACAGGCCAGGGATTCCGGCTCCCCCGGGAAGCGGTTTCCATCTTAACCTTTGGGGAAAACTTTGAAAATTTTCTGCCGGATACCGCCTGGGTATTTAATGAAACGACCCCAAGATCAAACATTAAAGGCTGGTCCCAGTGCGCTTACAGGACCTTTGGGCAAGGCAGGGTGGTTGTAGCCGGCGAGGCTGCCATGTTTACCGCCCAACTGGCCGGGTCCCTATCCGTCAAGGTGGGCATGAATCACCCGGAGGCGGCTCAAAACCATCAATTATTGCTCAATATCATACACTGGCTGGATGGGAAATTATAATCCCCGGTAGGGTAAGTTCAAATAATCACCGTATCGATATCTGATTCTTTGCACCGGTATGTAAATTTCCAGATAAAAGCCGGAACTTAGAAGAGGCCTTTACCTTGTAACTGGTTCCATTTCAATACCGGGGAAGAACAGCAATGATCAAACTTCAATCAACATGAAAACTGAAAAACCTAAATCCATGAAGGATTATATTTCCAGTCTTCCGGTCAAAGCCCGGAAACACATGTTGCAAATCAGGGACCTGGTCAAGACCCTGGTTCCTGAGGCTGAGGAAACCCTCAGTTATGGCATGCCGGCCTTCAACCTGAATGGTCATTACCTGATTTATTTCGGCGGCTACCGGGATTTTGTCAGCCTCTACCCCGCCCCGCGGAATAACCCCGCATTTAAGGAGGAGATCTCCGCTTTCGCCGGGGGCAAAGGAACCATCCGCTTTCCCCTGAACAAGGCCCTGCCCATCCGCCTGATCCAAAAAATTATCCGGTTTCGCCTGGAGGAAAATTCGAATTCAGTCCGGAAAAAGCGGGCAGCAAAGAAGACCTGAAGTGTAACACCGGGAAGCACCATCCCCGGCGACGACCGTTTAGCTTAATTCTTTAGCAATGGTTCCATAATAAAGGGACTACATGGGGCTCCGGATATTTCCGGATCGGGCTGACCACCCTCGGCCACTGTGATTTTTTAAGCAAACGAAGGGATCATTCCGGAATCGACTAATTTTACTTAAAACAGGCGGGATGGATATTGGCGGGAAAGGCGAAAAACAATTGGAAATAGAAAGGTTAAAGGAACTCTTGTCTTTCGGAATACTGGATACCTCTCCGGAAAAAGAGTTTGATGACCTGGCTCAACTGGCTTCCATCATCTGCGATACCCCGACGGCCCTCATCTCCTTTATCGACGACAGCCGGCAATGGTATAAGGCAAAAGTGGGCATGGACCTCCTGCAAGTTCCCATCGAAGATACTTTTTGCAGGCATACCATCCGTCAAGATACTTTACTGGAAATCCCGGATGCAAGCCAGGACGACCGGGTGTGTACCAATTCTTTTGTGACCAAAGAAAACGGGGTCCGGTATTATGCGGGCATTGCCCTGAAGACCGAAAAGGGCCTTCCCATCGGTACCGTCTGCGTGATCGATCATAAACCCCGCCTCCTGGATGAGCCGCAAAAAAAAGCCCTGGAAATCCTGGCCTCTCATACGATAAACCTCCTCGAAACCCGAAAAAAAAATACCCGCCTTGGCCGGGAACTGGAAAATGTGCTCAAAAAGAAAATCGAAGAGACTCAGGAGCTCCTTAACCTCAAGGAAGCGGAATACAACAAATTGTTCCAGGCCATCACCCGGTCCAACGGCGTCGTGGAATTCTCCCCGGAGGGCTTCATCCTGAGCGTAAACAAAAATTTCAGCGAGATGACCGGTTATCATGAACAAGAACTTGTGGGCAAGCATCATACCGTTCTGCTCGACCAGGAAGACCAGGCGAAAAACCTCCTTTTCTGGCAATCCCTTAAAAGTGGAGCTTTTCAATCCGGCCGTTTTAAACGCCTTCGGAAGGACGGTTCAGTCCTTTACATTCAGGCTTCCTACAGCCCGGTCCTCGACAGCCATGAACAGGTGATCCGGATCACCAAAATCGCCCAGGACATCACGATGGAAACCCATTACCGCCTGGCTCTGGAAAAAGCAAAAAAAATTGCCGACGACCTGAATGCGCAAAAGGACACTTTTATTGCCAACATGAGCCATGAAATCCGGACCCCGATCCATGCCATCATCGGTTTTACCGACCTTTTGCTGGAAAAAAACCTGCCCGAAGAGTTCAGTTCAAAACTCGAAGCCATCAAACTGGCGGGCGATACCCTCTTATACCTGGTCAATGACCTTCTCGACCTGTCAAAAATCGAAGCGGGCCTTCTCCAGATCGAGCACCTTCCCTACCGTCTGGAAGAAGCCGTCAGGGACGTATTCGGCATGCTCCGGCTGAAGGCTGCCCAGAAAGGTCTGCAATTTGATTACCATTTCGGTCCAAACCTACCCGAGATGGTTGTGGGTGATAAAAACAGGCTTATCCAGATCCTGATCAATTTATTGGGCAATGCGATCAAATTTACCCATCATGGTGCTGTGCACCTGGACCTCAGGAATGAACCTCCAACGGGAGAACCAAGCAATCTGCACTTCACCATTTCGGACACCGGTATTGGCATTTCAAAAGAAAAACTGGACCTTATCTTTGAACGATTCACCCAGGCCGAAGCAAATACTTCCAGGAAATACGGAGGTACCGGCCTGGGTTTAAACATCAGCCGGTTGCTGATTGAAAAACAGGGGGGATGGATCCGGGTTGAAAGCGAACCGGGCAAGGGTTCCCGCTTCGAGTTCAGTCTTCCCTGTAAAATATATTTCAACGAATCCTTCGCTGCGGCCCCTCTCCGGGACAGCGACCGGCCAAACAAGTCATCCGCCCGCATCCTGATGTGTGAAGACAACGAATTGAATCAGCGGCTGGTGCAATCCCTTTTCCGGAACACCCCTTACCAGTTGGACCTGGCCGTCAACGGTATCGAAGGATTAAACCTGCTGGCATCAAAGGCCTACGACCTCGTGCTCATGGACATCCAGATGCCGGAAATGGACGGATACCAGGCCATCCGGGCCATTCGCACGGACTTAAAATCAACGGTCCCCGTCATTGCCCTCACCGCGCACAGCATGGTGGCTGAAAGGGAGAAATGCCTGTCCCTGGGTATGAACGACTACCTTTCAAAACCGTTTAAGAAAGAAGCCCTCCTGGCGAAAATTGAATTTTGGCTTAACCACTCGAAGGAATTAAAGGAACCTCCGGTTCTTGAAGGCGGCAAAGAGGAACCATTGATCTCGCTGGAACAACTTGAAGCATTTTCTGGAGGCGACAACGACTTTCAAAAAGAAATGCTCCTGCTGTTCCGGAATCAATCTGAAAAGGCCTTGAGAGATATGACGACTTATCTGGCGGGGGGCGACCTGATCAACCTGGGAGCCATGGCCCATAAATTGAAATCCTCCTTTGGCATGGTCGGTGCGGACCTCCTGCTGCTCGAAAACCTGGAAACTTTGGCCAGCCGGAAGCCAGCTCCGGATGAGATTATGCCGGTCCTGAGCGCCCTCGAAAATCAACTCCGTCAGCTTCATTTTGAAGTGGAAAAAATATTAAATAACTTCAAAGCATGAAAGTGGTATTGATCGAGGATGATGAAATGCTCCGTAAATCGTTATCGTTTTTTTTAAAATCAAAAGGTCATGAAGTGGTGGAATTTGAAAATGGCCTGGATCCCATCGATTACATCCGGAAAAATTACGCCGACATCAGCATCATTGTCACTGATCTCAACCTTCCGTTTGCAGGAGGCCGGCAGGTCATACACGCCACCCGCCAGATCAAGGATGCCGATATCCAGATCATCGTGCTCACTTCCTCCGGAGTGGAGAGTACGGAGTTGGAAGTCTTTGAGCTCGGGGCGGATGATTTTATTTCCAAACCCTTCAGTCCTGCAGTACTGCTGAAGAGGATAGAAAAATTGACTTCCACCTGATTTAAATCCCATGAAAAAACGGATCCTTTTCTGCTGGGCTGGCCTGATTGGTGGTTTGATATTCTGTGCGGCCCTTTCCGCCCAGAGGCAGGACCCGGATTCAGTCATGGCCCTGGCCCAAAAGCTGGCGGCCGGGGAGGATTATAAGACTGCGATTTCACTGGTCACCAAATTGAATGAAGACCATCCGGAAAACCTGGACTACAAACTATACCTGGCCCGCCTTTATTATTGGTCAAAGGATTATCCCCGGGCCCTGGAACACCTGATGCCCCTTACGATTTCCGAGCCCGTCCTCGCGGAAGCCTATGATCTGGCAATCCAGGTTGAATATCAACTCGAACATTATCCGGTGGTGATTGAAAAGTGCCGGAAAGGCCATTCGCTTTTTCCTGCCGGGATTCCCTTTTATCATTTCCAGGAGGCCATGGCTTTGGAGAAAACGGGGGAAGACCGGGAGGCCGTTCGTTTGCTGGACCAAATCCCGAAGTCGGCGAACAATCACCGGGATGCCCAGTATCTCAAAACCCAGATCCTCCGGAAAGAAAAAAATACGCTTGCAGCCGGATATCTCAATACCAGTTTTTACAATCCCGGATTCGCCCCCTGGCACCTGGCCCACCTGGAATATTTTCACAGGAACCGGTCCATCGCTCTTGGAGGCCGCTTGAACTACGGTCATTTGTTCGGGTCGGACGCGGTTCAGGTCGAAGCGGATGCCTACCCCCGGGTGGGGAAAGGCGGATACCTCTATTTGAATGCCGGATATTCCGGGGCTGACCGGATTTTCCCCAGGTACCGTTTGGCAGGGGAGTATTACCAGGATATCAACCGGTACAATTTTTCAATCGGGGGCAGGTATCTCGACTTCCGCGTTCAGAAGGTCCAATTGCTGACAGGGTCAGCTGCCATAAATTTCGGCGAGTGGAAATTCGGCTACCGCAATTATCTCCTGCACCTGGAGTCCGAATGGTTTGTTTCTCATGTCCTCAACCTGCGCAGATCTCTGGAGCGCCGGGAGTCCTATATTCAGCTGGACCTGCAATATGGCGGCACCCCCTATTATTTTTTTGCCAGCGATGCCTTTTCCCGCATCAGCGCCTGGCGTGCCGGGATCAACGGCATGTTCCGTATGGGCAATCATGTTTTCATTCAGCCGGTGATCATGTATGAACGGGAAGAATATATCCCGGACACGTACCGCAACCGGTTTAATTTTCAGTGGATCATCCTTAAGCGGTTTTGAGTGTTCCCTTCGGCAAACATATCCTATGATGGCCGGATCTCCCAGGCGGAATGGATTCTGCTGCTGGGCCTGGCCTTCGCGCTGACCGCCCTTTTTTTCCTGGCCTGGACCTTTATCAAAAGATATCAGAGAATCCTCAAGGCCCGGAGAAAAATCCAATTTACGGAGACCATTGAAAACACTCTTTTTTCAATCCTGTTCAACGAGTCCCCTGCCCCGGAGGCCCTTTTAAAATTCAGGCAGGGCCTGGCAGGCAACCTTTTGTTTAAAAAAATGGCCATCAAAACCATTGTCACCTTGCATCACAATTACAGCGGGACTTTCCGTCAAAAACTGGAGGACCTCTATTTCGAATCGGGCCTATCCAATTACTCGCTCAGCAAACTCAAACACAGGTCCTGGCCGGAAGTGGTGGAAGGACTGCGGGACCTCACCAACCTCAACTACTACCCGGCCATCAAAGCCATCGAGCAACTGACCTACCACCCGCATGAATTTGTCCAGAAAGAAGCATTTCTGGGCCTGATCCGGCTCCGGGGCCTGGCGGAATTGTTGAAACGCAAAAACCGGCAGTTGTTCCTGGACGACTGGATGCAAAGCAATATCCTGTTTGCCCTGAAATCCCACCAGATCCCGGCCATTGACCACCTCGACACCTTATTGTCCAGCCCCAACGATTCCATGGTCCTCCTCGGGGCGCGGCTGATCGAACACTATCAACTCACCCGGTATATTCCGGCCATTGAAAAAGCAATGAACATAAGCAGCAACCCAAAACTCAAACAGGAACTGGACGATATTGCTTCACTATTAAAAACGCAGGAGCGGACTTCGATATGACGGGGATGGGATGGTTGGATACCGGGATCGGCATATTTAATTACCTTATACTGGCCTTTGCCATCCTGGTGATGCTCTCTTACCTGATCCTGGCCATCATCTCTTCCTTTTCATTGAAAGCCTACCTCCAAAAGAACCGGTACATCAATTACGGGGCCCTTTTGGCCCTGCCCCATACGCCCAAAGTATCCCTGATCGCCCCGGCCTACAATGAAGGCAAGACCATCCGGGAAAATGTGCAATCGCTGTTGTCCATCAATTACAACAATTTTGATGTGATCGTGGTAAACGACGGGAGCAAGGACGACTCCATCCCCATCCTGGTCGAAGCCTTTGAACTGATCCCCTCCGACCTGCCCTACCATCCACAGGTCCCGACAAAACCGGTAAGGGCGATCTACCGTTCATCCAATCCTTCCTATTCCAAACTCATCGTGGTGGATAAGGAAAACGGGGGTAAGGCGGACGCTTTGAATACGGGAATCAATATCTCATCCCATCCTTATATCGTTTGCATCGACGTGGATTGCATCATGGACAAAGACGTCCTGCTCAAACTGGCCAAACCCTTTATGGAAGAATCCGGAAGCCGGATCATTGCCACCGGAGGCGTGGTCAGGATTGCCAATTCCTGCGTGATCAAGTCCGGCAGGATGGTCAAGGTCAACGCCCCCGACAACTGGCTCGCCCGCATACAGGTACTGGAATACCTCAGAGCCTTTATCCTTGGACGGATGGCCTGGGCCAGAATGGACGGGCTGCTCATCATCAGCGGCGCCTTCGGCATGTTTGACCGGGACATCGTGCTCCGGGCAGGCGGATACAATACCAAAACCGTAGGCGAGGACATGGAACTGGTGGTCCGGATGCGCCGTTATATGATCGAACATAAACTGGACTACAGGGTGCAATACCTTCCCGACCCCCTGTGTTGGACCGAAGCTCCCGAATCCTACAAAATATTGCGAAAACAACGCAGCCGGTGGACCCGGGGTACCATGGAGACCTTGTGGATTCACCGTAAAATGCTGTTCAACCCTAAATATAAAATCCTGGGCCTGCTCAGTTACCCTTATTGGCTGATCTACGAATATCTCGCCCCGATCATTGAGTTTACCGGCATCCTCATTTCCCTCATCCTGATCATCTTTGGCATCCTCAGCTGGAAATTTTTCTTCCTGTTTTTATTCATGGTCTACTCCTTTGCCTTGATGTTCTCGGCCATTGCCATTTTTGCCGAGGAATCCACATTTAAGAAATACAATACGTTCAGGGACCTGCGCAAGCTGGCATTCATCGCCCTGCTGGAACCTTTTATATTTCATCCTTTTACCGTTTATGCGGCATTGCGGGGCAACTGGGAAAAATGGAGAGGCAGCAAAGGCTGGGGCGATATGACCCGCACGGGCTTCAACCGGCCGAAGTGATGTTTGAGATCTGGCAAAGCATGCCGGAAAAACATGAACTTTGAAATCCTTTTAACCGGTCATCGAGCCCGGATTCGAAGGGAAAAAAACGGCATGCCCGACCAGCGTTCGCCATCCAGGGACTCATATCCGATAGGATTGGGATCATTCCGGTCCCGCAGCCCTGAATGCCCCGACCAGGCCGGGAATAAATGAAAAAATGATGAATGACGAAAAGACCCATTTAACCGGTAAAACACCGGTGGAACGCTGGATCCTCGATCCCATTCAAAGATTTATAAACAACAGCACCGTGAGCGGCCTCGTCCTTTTTTCGTCGGCGCTCCTCGCTCTCCTATTGGCCAATTCACCCTGGTCGGATGAATTTCACCATTTATGGGAACATGAATTTTCCATAGGCTACGACGGAAATATCATTTCCAAAAGTTTACATCACTGGATCAACGATGGACTAATGGCCGTATTTTTTTTCGTGGTCGGCCTGGAATTGAAGCGGGAAATTGTCGCCGGGGAGCTCAATGAGCTGAAAAAAGCCCTGGTACCGGTATTCGCAGCCATAGGCGGAATGGCTCTCCCTGCCCTGATCTATTTGTATTTTAATATTTCTTCGGAAACGGCATCCGGTTGGGGCATTCCGATGGCAACGGATATCGCTTTCGCCCTGGGTGTGCTCTACCTCCTGGGAGACCGGGTACCCCTATCCCTGAAAATATTTCTTACCGCCCTGGCTATTGTCGATGACCTCGGCGCGGTACTGGTGATCGCCTTTTTTTATACTTCAGATATCAATTTTACAAGCCTGGCAACCGGAGGAGTTTTTATGGCTGTCCTCATCATCTCCAATCTGATCGGGGTGCGGAACACCCTTTTTTATGGGATTGTGGGCATCGGTGGTTTATGGCTGGCTTTCCTGATGTCGGGGGTCCATGCCACCATTGCCGCGGTCATGGCAGCCATGACGATTCCTGCCAAAGTAAAAGTCTCCGAAGCGGAATACACCTACGGCCTGAAAAGGTTGATGACCCGGTTTGAAGCGGAAAAGCCCAATAACAAACCAACGGTTACCGAAAATCAATTGCTCATCCTGGATGATATCCGGCAATTTTCCATAGCGGCGCTCACCCCGCTTCAGCGGCTGGAACACAGTATGCATCCTTTAGTCTCGTTTATCATCATCCCTCTGTTTGCCTTGAGCAATGCGAGCGTGGTTCTTTCTGCAGAAGCCCTCCTCCAGGTAGTGAACCCGGTCTTCCTGGGCGTGTTCACCGGTTTGCTGGCCGGAAAAGTGCTGGGCGTATTCGGAATCACTTCGGTCCTGATCAGGCTGAAATGGATACAGCTGCCTCCCGGAATGAACTCCCGGCATTTATTAGGAGCAGGATTCCTGGCCGCCATCGGGTTCACCATGTCCCTGTTCATTTCCAATCTTGCCTTCGAAGACCCTGCCCTGGTGGAACAGGCCAAAATGGGCATCTTGTTCGCTTCATTGCTGGCGAGCGTTATTGGATATTTGATTATCCGTTTCTCAAGGAGGGGTCCAGGTCAAAATTCCGGTCAATCCCCCATATCCTGAATATATGAAAATTTGTGTTGCCCAAACGAATCCGGTCAAGGCGGATATCCGCCAAAATATCAATAATCATTTGGCATGGACCGAACGGGCCCTTGAACATGGGACCGGCATGATCCTTTTCCCCGAATTGTCCCTTACCGGATATGAACCCGGCTTGGCTCAGGACCTTGCCATGGATCCAGATGATCCGTGCCTCGATGTCTTTCAACAAGTGAGTGACTTGCACCAGGTCACCCTCGGTCTGGGCATGCCGCTGAAGGGTACACATGGGACCTATATCAGCCAGATTTTTTTTCAAGCTCATAGTCCCAGGCAAGTTTATCGCAAACAATACTTACACCAGGATGAAGAACCTTATTTTATTCCGGGCAAAGGGCAACTTTTTTTGTCCACCGGCAATCTCAGGATCGCACCGGCCATTTGTTATGAAATCTCCATACCGGAACATGCCGCCCGGGTTATGCAAAACGGCGCCTCCGTTTATATGGCCAGCGTGGCTAAAACAAGACAGGGAGTAGACCATGCTGTAAAACGGCTCCCCGAAATTGCCCTTCAATATTCCATCCCGGTCATGATGTCCAATTGCATTGGCATCTGCGACCAGTTTTTAGCCGGAGGTCGTTCGTCCGTCTGGAATAAAGAAGGCCTCATGGTGGGACAACTTCCTGAAGCCCGGGAAGGCTTGCTCATATATGATACAGCTACCGGTGAGGTTTCGGAAAGACTTGCCGGATGATGCCTGCCCCGGATCAGGCCATGAGGAATGAACCTCCCGCCCCGTCTTGAATCACCGCAAAGGCGGCATGAGCCGTTTTGACGGATATATCGATTTGGTTATTTTTGTCTACCTGCTTTTGGGCCCATACACTTACTCATAGCTTTAAACTTATGATATCAGGCCATGTCTTTCATCCCTTTTACAGCATAGGCCTGCTAATCCTGGCGGCTTTATTTAACTGCCAGGCCAGGCTGGATAAAACAGCTCGGGTTTACAAGAGCAGTGAACAGGTTACAGGCTATCATTTTGCAAAACCCGACCAGGTCCTCGAACTTCCCGCCTCCCTTCATGAAATCTCCGGCATTGCCGTGATGGATTCAACCACCCTGGCCTGCATTCAGGATGAAAAAGGCATCGTCTATATATTCAACAGCACCAGCGGCCAGATCATAAATCAATATTCCTTTTACGGGCAGGGTGATTTTGAGGATATCGCGAAATTTGGGAACGCCATGTATATCTTACGAAGCGATGCCACCCTTTTCGAGATCGCGGATTTCTCCGGTGAACCGGCCAAGGCGATCTCCTATGGACTCAATATCCCCGCTTATGACAACGAAGGCCTCTGTTATGATGCCGGTAAGGGCAGATTGCTGATCGCCAGCAAAGGCAATTCAGGAAAAGGAGAAGAACTTAAAAACAGGCGAGACCTTTATGCCTTCGACCTGGAAACCAAATCCCTGGTTGAACCAGCCGTAGTAAGTTTCGATGAACGGGTGATCAAAAAATTCGCCCTGGAAAAAGTCAGCGGAATACCGATGAAAGAAAAAAAATCCGGGGAAAAAGAACCGGATATAAAATTGAGGCCTACGGCCATAGGCATTCACCCCCTGACCCGGCAATTTTTCCTGCTCTCCGCTCCGGATTATATGTTGTTTATTTTTTCCGCTGACTGGACCCTGGAACACCTGGAACTCCTCGATCCTGCATTGTTTAACCAGGCCGAGGGATTGGCTTTTTATGACAATGGGGATTTGCTGATCAGCAACGAAGGCCAGGATAAAAAAGCGACCCTGCTGCGGTTCAATTATAAAAAATAAACCTCATCCCAAGATCCCGGAAATGTCCGAGTGCCGGAATTTCGTAATGGACCGTGGTCATTTTTAACTTCCAATAACGCCCAAGCGTTCACGACCTGCCCGTATTGCTTTATATTGCCATCAACCGCTAACTTACTAACTTACTAACTTACTAACTTGCTATTATTGCCTAAAAAATGAAAAAAATGCCTGCACATACCATTTCTTCCCTCACGAAGGCCTTTGGGGCCTTGTTCCTGCTCACCCTGTTGCCTTTTACAGGCTCCGCCCAGATGGGTGTTGGCGCTAAGCCGGCGAAAGGGGCTGAAGTTTTATTCGACGGCAGCCGGGAAATGCTGGATCAAAAATGGACCTACTGGGCAGGCCCCAGGCTGTCCGCCACACTCCCTCTGAAATGGGCGATCGTCAAGGATCCCGTCGATCCGGGTACGGCCGTCAACAGCAATGACCCCTCGGCGGCAGGAGGGAAATACGGTTCGGCAGACATCGTCACAAAAAAGAAATTCCGCGACTTTCGACTGCACCTGGAATTCCTGATTATGAAACCGGGAGGCAACAGCGGCGTCTATCTGCAAAACCGGTATGAAATCCAGATCCTGGACGGGGACAGTACCAAACACGGCCTGGGCGCCGTGATCAATGAAACCGAATCCCCTTATTACGCTTACCACGGACCCGGCAAGTGGAACTCCTACGACCTCGTCTTCCGGGCAGCCCGGTTCAAGGATGGAAAGCGTACCGAAAAAGCCATGGTGACCCTGTATTTCAACGGCAAAAAAGTGCATACCAATCAGACCATCAACCAGGTTTGGGGAGGGCCCAATTCAGGTGTGGATGGAGGTAATGACGGGGGCAAAGGCATTACCGATACGCCGGAAGGCCTGAAACTCCAGGCTGAAGGGCACGATGTCCTTTACCGGAATATCTGGATCAAGGAGCTGAAGTTGAAAAAACCCAATACGGATTTTTAACAGAGCATTACCGGCCAGCAGCGGGTATCCCGCGCCCCTTTGATTTGCTCCCCGATCACTCCGGGGCTACAGTATAATAAAATTTTTAATTAATTTCATCCAGGGCCTGATTTACCTGATCAGGGTATGATGAAACAAAAATCAACAAAAGGATCTTTTTTTTCAAGGCGGTATCTCCTCAAACTATCTGCAGCTGCCCTAGGCGGGGCGTTCGTGCGTACCGCTGCAGAGGCACAGGTATCCACTACCCCGGCCAATTCAAAAGCCAACGATCCGACCAGGATTCCTGGCCGCGGATCTTCAAAACTTGGAAGCCGCTCACCGGATGAACATCTGGAAAGGCTGGTCTTGAGGCCAAGCCCTTCGGGGGAATCGATGACCCCGATCCAGAACTTATCCGGTATTATTACGCCGGCTGATCTGCATTTTGAAAGGCATCATGGAGGGATACCATCCATTGACCCCGAATCCTATGAACTGCTGATTCACGGTTTGATTAAAACCCCGAAAAAATTTACCCTGAAAGACCTGAAGCGTTTTCCACAACATTCCCGCATTTGTTTTATTGAGTGTTCCGGCAATGGGTGGTCGACCTATTTCAAAAAAGACATTACAGAAGCGGTGACGCCTCAGCGCATGGATGGACTGATCAGCACCAGCGAATGGACCGGGGTCATGCTGTCCACCTTATTCCGCGAAGTGGGTATAAAACCGGGTGCGAAGTGGTTTCTCGCCGAAAGTTCAGATGCGGCGGTTATGACCCGAAGCATCCCTATGGAAAAAGGATGGGAAGATGCAATGATCGTATATGGGCAAAATGGGGAAGCGATCCGGCCGGAACAGGGTTACCCTGCCCGCTTGCTGTTACCCGGTTATGAGGGCAATACCCAGGTGAAATGGCTGAGAAGAATTGAAGTTTCAGATCAACCCTTCATGACCCGTGAAGAAACTTCCAAATATTCGGATCCCCTCCCGGATTGCACAGCACGCCTGTTTAGTTTTGTGATGGATGCCAAATCCCTCATTACTTTTCCATCCTATCCCTATATTCTGCCTGATAAAGGCTGGTGGGAGATCCAGGGATATGCCTGGAGCGGGAGGGGCAAAATCATCCGGGTGGAAGTCAGTACGGATGGCGGAAAACATTGGTTTCCGGCTGAACTCCAGGAGCCCGTTCTTTCAAAATGCCAGACCCGCTTCCGCTACCTGTGGAATTGGAAGGGAGGAACGGCCATCCTGATGAGCAGGGCGATGGATGAAACCGGTTACCAGCAACCCACCCTCGGCCAGTTGGAAAAAGTCCGCGGAAAAGGCACCTTCTACCACTTTAATCATATCCGCGCCTGGAAGGTGGAAAAGGACGGAAGTTTAAAACTCGGATTGAATGAAATGGTATAAGGGGAAGGTCGCATTTTTTCATCCTGCCATTCAACCTGGACTTAAGATCCTTTTGGTCTGCCTGTCCGGATGGCTTGCCTGCAAGCAAGCCGTCGGACCCGAAGCAGGCAGTGGGTCACTGAATCTTCCCGACTCCGGAATTTCTGCGCAGGCCGCCGGCTCAGGGCCGGCCTTCCCGGATCACTGGCCGGAATCTTTTGGATTCGGCCATGCGGTTTCCGAAACGGAGATCGAAGCATGGAATATCGATATCATGCCAGATGGGACCGGGCTCCCGGAAGGCCAAGGCAAAGTTGAAGAAGGAAGGCTCGTATATGCTCAAAAATGTATTCTTTGCCACGGAGCTACCGGTACGGAAGGCCCATTTGACCGCTTGGTGGGCAGGGAGCCCAGGGAAGGGTTCCCGTTCGGCAGGGAATACCGGTACCTCTCGATGAGAACGATCGGGAATTATTGGCCGTATGCCACCACGCTTTTCGATTATGTCCGGCGCGCCATGCCCCAAAATGAGCCGGGTTCCCTCAGTGACCATGAGATGTATGCGATCACTGCCTATTTGCTTCACTTGAACGAAATCATTCCTCAGGATGCTGAAATGAACCGGTTGACCCTGCCCGCCGTTAAAATGCCGGCCAGGGACCGGTTTGTTTATGATAATCGACAGGGCGGAAATGAAATCCGTTGAATTGGATTCCTGACGATCTTCCACTTTCTAAATAAAATGGAAAACCATGACATGGATGCTAAAATCACCATCCGGAAATATACTCCGTCCCACCGGGCGGTTCTCCTTCAATTATTCCGTTTGAACACCCCGCGGTATTTTTCAATTACTGAAGAAAGCCACTTTATAGATTACCTGGAAAATCATGCCGGGCACTTTTTTATTGTTGAAAGCGGCGGGGCCGTTGTCGGTTGCGGGGGTTATAATTTATTCCCGGAACAAGCCGATGCGAGGATCAGCTGGGATCTTTTCCATCCCGACTTCCAGGGACGGGGCTTGGGGTCAGCCCTGCTTCAATACAGGATTGACCGGATAAACGAGGTTCCGGGTTTAAAGACCATTACAGTGAGGACTTCCCAATGGGTTTATCGTTTTTATGAAAAATTCGGATTCGAACTCAAAGAAGTGATAAAAGATTATTGGGCGGAGGGCTTTGACTTGTACAGGATGGTCCGGCCCCTTTGATCCGGGGAGTCCCGGGAGTAAACCAGGTCATTGGATTCAGAAGAATGAACCGGCGGCTATTTCCAGGTGCATTTTCATCTTAGCCGCGCAAGATCCGGACCAGACGTTATAGAATCGGACCTCAAAGTAAGGATATGCGGACCATGATCTCTCCGGCTGTCTTGTTTATGCTTATGGCGGGTTTTTTAACCGGTTGCGCAAAAAATACAAGCTATGAAATTGAAAAAATTCATGCGGTCTTGTACCGGCTTATTGACGCCGACAACCGATCAGACCTGGAAACCATACTGAATGCCTATTCCGACAGCATTGAATTTTATCCGGCTGGGAAAGCTTTCATACAAGGAATTTCAACCGTAAAAAAGAATTATGAAACTCTCCTGAAGGCTTATAAAATGAACCTCCAAACCCAAATTCTTGAAACGCAGCTGTTTTCCGATCATGCGCTGGTCACCGGCATCAATAAAGGATTTAGAACTTCGCTCGATGACTCCGTCCAATACCGGGTGGATGATAAGTACATTGCCTTAATGGTCCGGAATAAAAAGGGCGATTGGAAAATCGACAAGCTGATCTGGGGACTTTACCATTAGCATTAACCCAAAAAACGAAATTCCGTTATGAACAAACAGGCTTTCCGTTTCTTCCTTTTAGTGCAACTTTTTGTGTTCACTTGGTTTGCCGGGGCACAGACCACCCTGACTCTGGCGCCGTCGGCGGACAACACCTTGTATGAAAGCAGTTCGGGAAATATATCCAATGGGAAAGGGACAAAAATTTTTGCTGGCAAAACCAAAAACGGGTTGATCCGACGCGGACTTGTGAAATTTGATATTGCCGGACAAGTGCCCCCCGGGGCCACCCTTAGTGGGGTTCGCTTGAGTTTGACCATGGACCGGACCATAACAGGCCCTCAACCGGTTAGTCTGCATGGTTTGACCAGGGAGTGGGGAGAGGGAATTTCCATGGCCGACGGCGAAGAAGGCGGTGGGGCGGCTGCTCAGAACGGAGATGCCACTTGGGTCCATGCCCTATGGCCGGGCAGCCCCTGGTCAAAACCCGGGGGCGATTTCATCGGCAATGCCTCAGCAAGCATACAGGTTGATGGGGACGGCATTTACAGCTGGTCAAGCGCTCAAATGATAAAGGATGCCCAGCGATGGCTGGACACTCCTTCCGTCAATTTTGGCTGGTGTATTGTAGGGAATGAAGTCAGTTCTACCACCGCCAAACAATTTGCAAGCCGTGAGTCTCTATCCGCAACGAACCGGCCAATGCTGACTATCACCTACCATACGTTAAGCACTTCTACCGGCAAAGATCCCGGATTATCGGCAGTTCAGGTTTTCCCGAATCCATCCACGGGCAAATTTTTTCTTATAAATCACGGCAGGCCCCCGGTATCCATTGCCATTTTCAACAGCCTCGGCCACCGCGTCTATGCCCGGACCTTGACCGTGGAGCAAAACGAACTGGATCTCCGCAGCCAACCTCAAGGCCTCTATTGGTACCGGATCGAATATGGTTTTAATAAAGCGGGGACCGGGAAATTGATCATTTATGATTGATTCAATTCCATCCACCATCCACCATCCACCATCCACCACCTACTGCCTTCCCATCATCTCCTCTATCCGCCCGATATCTTCAGGCACATCCACTCCATGGGCTATATAATCCGTAAGGAAGGTGTATACCGGAAAGCCATGTTCCATCCATCGAAGTTGTTCAAGGCTTTCCGCCTGTTCAAGGGGCGTGGGTTCCAGGCCGGTGATGGCTTTCAAAACAGGGATGGGGTAAGCATAAATGCCAATATGCTGGTAATAGGCCGGGGTGGTTTGACTCCGCGGATGAGGAATTACGCTCCGGCTGAAATACAGGGCTTTATCGTTGCGGTCACGGACACATTTTACGGTATTGGGGCTGTAGATCAGATGCTCCTCTCTGAGCTGCCGTACCAGGGTAAGTACAGCCTCTGCCGGAAAGTGCGCAAATTTTCCAATAAAATCATCGAGCAGTTTTCCCCGGATCAGCGGTTCATCACCCTGGATGTTGATGCACCAGTCCGCACCACCCAGAAGGCGGCATGCTTCTTCGCAACGCGAGGTGCCGCTGACATGACCGGAGCTCGTCATAATCGCCTTTCCCCCAAAATCCAGGACATGGTCTGCAATGCGCCGGTCGTCGGTGGCTACCACAAGTTGGGACAATTTTGTACTTTGGCCGCAACCCCTGTATACATGTTCGATCATCGATTTGCCCCTGATCAGGGCAAGCGGTTTTCCCGGGAACCGGGTCGACCCATAACGGGCGGGTATGACCCCGATAATCTTCATGTTAAAACCGTTAAAACGTTAACTAACATATTAATATTAATTTTAATACTTTTGCCATTCATATTAAAGTGATTATATGCTGAGGTCGTTTTTTATCGGATTGCTTGTGACCAAAATGGCTGGATTTCCGATCCAGGTTAAAGCTAATGATTCCTGGATAAAAGATACCATCTATGTAAAGCTGGATGATACTTATGGCAAGTACGTGGAACACCGGGTGGAAAAAAAACAAACCCTTTTTTCCCTGGCCAAAGCCTATGGCATCGACCTGTATGACGTGTATGATTACAACCCTGCTTTAAAAACCCGGATCCTGGCCGTGAATGACCTCCTCCACATCCCCATATCCAGCGATCACATCATCACTAATGAATCTCAACTTGATTCCAACAAAAAATACCGGCCGGTATACTATATCATCAAACCCAAAGACAATCTCTACCGGATTTCCAAATTCTACTTTAATATGGCCTTTGACGATGTGGTCACCCGCAACCGGCTCACTTCCCACACCATCCGGGTGGGTCAAAAACTGATGATCGGATGGTTTGATCCTTCGAAAAAGGAATCGGGAAATCCGGATTACAAACCGAATATTATTAAAAACGAACAGATCACCCTGGAACAAAAATGGACGGAGGCCAATCCCAGTGCATTCACCGTGGAATATAAGGCCATCGACCTCACCTCCTCCGAATGGGCCAGTACTTACGGGAAAAAGGAAAATTCCTCCGACCGGCTGATCGAAATTGAAAAGCCCATTGCGGAGATCAGCCTCAAAGAGCGAAAAACCGAAGCGGCAACCAGTCCCGAGGCCCCCGCCCTTAAAACCGCAGAGGCTTCCAAATTGACGGGAGCCGGCCACGAAGCAAGCCTGAGCAACCACGAAACCGTGAAATCCGCTACTAAGACCAAAGTGTTGAAACGCAGGATGGTGACCCAAAACGGGGTCGCACAGTGGGCGAAGTCGGGTAACCAGGTCCAGGACTTGTACGTATTGCATCCCACCGCCCCGGTCAATTCGGTGGTGGAATTGACCAACCCCATGACCCACCGGAAGATTTATGCCAAAGTGCTGTCCCATATGCCTCCCAAACTTTATCCCGACGACGTCAGCGTGGTGGTCTCCCCGGGTGTTGCGAACCTCCTGGGAGCCATCGACAGCCGCTTTTATGTTAAGCTCCGGTTTGTGGAAGAAACCATCCAGTAAATTTGTTGTCCGGATTGGGGTTTGTTTCTCATGGTATTCCCCTCCCTGAATTCAGAAAGAAATGAAATACGCTGAAAATATACTCATGACCATCGGGAACACCCCCCTGGTCCGGCTCCATAAAGTATGCAACGAACTGGAAGCCCGGGTTTTCGCCAAGGTGGAAACCTTTAATCCCGGGCATTCGATCAAGGACCGGATGGCCCTGAAAATGATTGACGATGCGGAAGCTGCGAAATTATTGTCTCCGGGAGGCACCATCATCGAATGCACTTCCGGGAATACCGGCATGGGACTTGCGCTCGTGGCCGCAGTGCGCGGATACAAATGCATATTCACCACCACCGATAAACAATCGGCTGAAAAAATAAATCTCCTGAAAGCCTTTGGGGCTGAAGTCATCGTCTGTCCCACCAATGTGGAATCGTCCGATCCAAGGAGTTATTATTCCGTGGCCGAAAGACTGTCCAAACAAATTCCCAATTCCTTCTGGTGCAATCAATACGACAACCTTTCCAACACCCAGGCTCACTTTGAAACCACAGGACCCGAGATCTGGGACCAGACCGATGGAAAGATCACCCACCTCATTGCCGGAGTGGGCACCGGGGGCACCATTTCCGGCGTAGGCCGCTATCTTAAATCCAAAAATCCCGGGATCAAAATCTGGGGTGTGGATACCTATGGTTCGGCCCTTAAAAAATATCACGAAACCGGCATCCTCGACCCTAAGGAGATCTATCCCTATATCACGGAAGGAATCGGAGAAGACATCATTCCTAAAAATGTGGATTTTTCCGTCATCGACCATTTTGAAAAAGTAACGGATAAGGACGCCGCCCTCGCCGCGCGCAGGCTGGCCCGCGAGGAGGGGCTGCTGATGGGCTATTCAGCCGGCTCGGCCCTGGCCGGATTGTTGCAAATGAAGGATTCGTTGACCAAAAACGATGTGGTGGTCATCATCTTTCACGATCACGGTTCCCGCTATGTGGGCAAGATCTACAACGACGACTGGATGCGCGAGCGGGGATTCCTGGATTCGGACCTTAAAGTCAAGGACCTGGTCCGTGCGAAGACCGACGGTCAATTTTTCTTCGTCACCTGCTCCGCCAAGGTGAGGGATGCCCTCCACCTGATGAAAGCCAACGACATTTCACAACTCCCGGTATCCCGGGACGATCAGTTCATCGGGGCGGTTACCGAAACCAGGGTCTTGTCCTATATCCTGGAAAACCCGGTAAGCCACCTCGAAGACAATATTGAGCAGATCATGGGCGATCCGCTGCCCCATGTTCCTTTTGACATGAGCATCCAGGATGTCAGCCGATATTTTGACCGGAAAATCCCTGCGGTGATTACCCGGGACACCGCGGGCAACTGGCATGTCATCACCCAGCACGATATCATCCGTTCGATCCGTGGATAAAAAAAGGACTTACATTTGTAAGAATGGCCCTGTTTAAGCGGATTGCACGATACGGGATTTTATTACTCATATTGGTTCATTTTAAGGTGAATGCGCAAGACCGCCATTTTTCCCAGTTTCACGCATCCCCCCTCCAGCTCAACCCCGCCCTCACCGGCATGATCAACGGGACCTTCCGGGTCAATATGAATTACCGCAACCAATGGAATAAGGTGATTGGCAACAATTTCCAAACGATCGCCGTCTCGGGGGATATGAATATCAAATCCCCCATTAAATCCCAGGGGAAAGATCTGGTAGGCCTCGGCCTCTCCATTTTTTCCGATAAAGTCGCGGGCTACGACCTGAATCACACGGAATTGGCCGCTACGGGGGCCTATCATAAATCCACCGGTGCCGGCCAGTTTTTGAGCCTGGGCCTCAAAATGGGACTTTCCCAGCGCAGTCTCAATTATGAAAACCTGAGGTTTGAAGACCAGTATGTGGAAGGCCAGGGTTATACCAACACCACCCTGGAAAACCTCCCGGAAAATAATTTATCCATGATGGAGCTCGCCCTGGGCCTTCAATATACCTTGTCGGGTGCCCGGGACCAGGGATTGAACATAGGCCTTAGCCTCCACCACATCACTTCGCCCGACTTTTCATTTTTCAACCTCAACCCTCCCGACCCGATCGCCCCGCCAAAAAAACCCTTATACGGCCTGTTATCATTTCATGCCGGCGGGTCCCTGGCCTTATCACCGACCCAGTCCCTGCTGCCCCGCCTGTGGTTCCTCAGCCAAGGCCCCCATTACCTTTTTAATATTGGTACCCTGCTCCGGACTCCTTTGAACCAGGACAACACCAGCGCCCTCCACGCCGGCGGATTCGTGCGCATCGTCAACGGTAAAAAAGGGCCCTCCCCCGAATCCTTTATCCCAATGATCGGCTTTGAACTGGGCAATGTCAATATCGGGCTCAGTTATGACGCCAACCTTCGCCGGCTGGCCCCTTCGTATTTCCAACAGGCCATTTTCGAATTGTCCCTCTCCATCCTCGGCAGCCATGACAACGAAGGATTTTTTTGTCCTAAACTTTAATTCCCAATCATGAAAATCGGCATCTCACTGAGTGGAGGCGGGGCCAAGGGAATAGCCCATGTTGGGGTCCTGCAAGCCCTGGAAGACCAGGGGATCGAAGTGGATATCATTGCCGGTACCAGTGCGGGGGCCATCGTCGGCGCTCTGTATTCCTCCGGCATGTCGCCGGCCGACATGATGTCAGCCATCCGCAATACGAGCCTGCTGCGCATATTCGGTTTTCAATGGCCGGACCGGGGCCTGGGGGAGATGACCTATCTCCGGCGCCTGCTGGCCCGGCAGATCGGCATAGACTCTTTCAGCGCATTAAAAAAACCGCTTTATGTGACGCTCACCAATATTGTAACCGGGGAAGTGGAAATCAAATGTTCGGGTGACTTGTTTGATGTGGTTTGCGCTTCGAGTTCGGTACCCCTGCTGTTTAAACCGGTGGAGATCAACGGTCATTATTACCTCGACGGAGGAGTCATCATGAACATGCCGGTCCGGTGCCTGATCGGAAAATGTGATCTGATCCTCGGGGTCAACCTGGTCAACCATCAACAGGTGGCCGAAAAATACCTGAGCAGCTGGAGAGAAATTTTATCACGGGTGTTTGACCTGTCCGTTTTCAACAATGTCAAACCGGAAATGGAGCTCTGTGACATCGTGATCGAACCTACGGATATTCATAAATACAGCCGGTTTAATTTCAACCAGGCCGAGCCGCTGTATAAAGCCGGTTATGAGGGGGCCATGCTTCAAATGCCCGCGATAAAAGCCCTGGTCCAGGAAGGCCAGCGCTCCTCGGAATAATTTTCTAAACCCGAATCCAATGGAAAACAGATTGGTCGTCGTTGCCTACAAACCAAAGCCCGTAAAAGAATCCGAACTTGAAAATCTGGTCCAGGGACACCATGCCCGGCTTCTTGAAGAAGGCCTGGTCACCGCCAAGCCTCCCTTCATCGGAAAAGCGAAAGACGGTACCCTACTGGAAATTTTTGAATGGATTTCTCCGGAGGCCATCCAGGCCGCCCATACCAACCCTGCCGTCCTGACCCTGTGGAATGAATTTGAAGCCGTCTGCGAGTATCTCCCGGCCGGCCAGGTCCCGGAATTGCAGCAGATGTTTTCGGAATTCTCTGCAGTGAAACTGGAGCTTTGAACCTTCACTCCCTTCGCCTTTCGCCCTTAACCCTTCACCCTACCCGCCTACTTCTGTATCGGATAAATCTCTTCCTGCCTCCCATCGATATACCTGAAGGTTTTACCGTCAAAAAATCCATCCTGCTCCAGCATGATCCGTATTGTTTTACCGCCCCATTCCGGAAGGGTAACCGAAGCGTTTAATTCTATGGAATAAGCGGTGTTGGGGAACATCGGGTAATCCCCAGGTCCTGTCACCCTGCCCTGGTTGTCCCACATCCCGATGGTGGGTCCGGCCGCGTGGCCGTGCGATCCTATGGGATGGGTATAAATGGCCCCCTCGATTCCTTCTCCTTTTGCCTGGGCCAGGGCGGTCGCCAGAATTTCATTTCCGGTCCTCCCGGTTTTAAAATGCGCGGTGAGAATATCCTGCAAACGGTGCGCTTTGGCGAAAGCCTCCTGGAGATAACCGGGCACCTCCCTTTCGTCCGGTTTAAGCACATAAGCATGTTCCTGCATATCGGTGTTGAGCCTGAGATAACTTATTCCAAAATCAACATGCAGCAGGTCTCCGGGCTGAATGAGCTCAGGCCCCGGCCTTTTGGAAAAAGTACGCAAATGGTCAAAGCGCCCCGTATCTGGCCTCTGGACATCGACGGTAGGATGAAACCAGGTTTCCAGTCCCAGTTCCGTCACTTTTTGCCGGTACCACCAGACCAGGTCTTCCGTAGTCGTGATCCCCGGCTGAATCACCTGGTCGCTTAGTCCTTCCCTCAGGATCTGATGCGCAATGCGCCCAATATGTTCATAGAGAGTCATCTCCATGGACGAGCGCGTTTCCAGCCAGGCTACGGCCAAAGTTTCTGCGGAAACCACCCTCGGTTTGAATTCACCGGGCAGACGGCTTATAAACTGATCATATTCAAAATGGCTCAGGCCGTCGGCGTGAGCATACCTCGGCGAAAAATTAATCCCTATTTTTTTAGGCTGGCGGACACGGATGATTTCCATGAGCGCATCCCATTGGTCCGGATATACATTAAGGTTCCAGGATGCTTTAAGGAGGCCAACATCATAACGGGCGATGGCCAGCTGTTCCACGGAGGGAGTATCCGCTCCTTTGTCAAAAAATACAAAAACCGTTCTTCGGCGGGCGGAAATCCATTCAGCGGGAAGCATGGTTTTCATGACCGGGTCTTCATGATACTCCCGCGAAATCAGGATCCACAGATCGATGCCTTCCCGACGCATCAGGCCCGGCAATACTTTTTCAAACCGGTGCGCAAGCACCTCGTTGATCACCCTGGCCCTGTCTCTTTCAGGCAAGATCAGAGGCCGGTTTTGCGCATGGATTAAAACCGGGACCAGAAACAATAAGACCATTCCTCCTTTCATTGGGCAAATATAGTTGGAGGGAATTGCAAGTCGCATCCGGGAGAACAGGGGGTGTATGACAAAATGCAGTTTTACATTTTCTGGATAAACGCGACCTGGAAGGTTTTACTTCGTTTTTATGCGAGTTGAAACCTTTCAGGTCTTGTTATCAAGCAAAAAGACCTGCATTGTAACATGCACCCAGAACAGGGGGACCTCGACGTATTTCTATAAATTTCGCGAAATTAACCCTTCAAAAAACCGGATCTTCATAGTCCCCCAAACGGAACCATGAGAAAAATAATCTATTACGTAGCGGTATCCCTGGACGGGTTCATCGCAGGGCCCAACGATGACATTTCGGGATTCACCGCCCAGGGCAACGGTGTGGACCAATATTTTGCGGACTTAAAAGCATTTGACACCGTGATCATGGGAAGGAACACCTATGAATTTGGATATAAATACGGGCTTATCCCGGGCCAGCCCGCATATCCCCACATGGATCACTACATTTTTTCCAATCACCTTCAATTTGAAAAACAACACCGGAAAGTCAAGATACGCAAACCCGACCTGGAAGAAATCATCCGGCTGAAAGAGTCCAATGGAACGGACATCTATTTATGCGGCGGCGGCCAGTTTGCGGGATGGTTGCTGGACCATCAGCAAATCGACCTGCTCAAAATCAAACTCAACCCCTTCATCCAGGGTGAAGGCGTGCCCCTTTTTGGAAAATCGTGTAAAAATTATAAAGCCCGCCTGCTGGATTCAGCTCCCTACGAGCATGGCCTGCAAATCATGACCTATGAAATATTGTATTGAGGAATGGTCGAATTGTGGAATTGTGGAATTGTAGAATTGTTTAGTGATTTCTGGATCCAGGGTATGCCCTTTTCTCCTTTGCTTCGCGGAGCATCTTTTTCAACTTCAGTCTCAAATTTTGCTCAAATGAACCTGAATATCTTCTCCATCTTGACGGTCGCTTTTTACTTCGCAAGCTGTGCCCCGGCCCTTAGACAAAGGGCTTTCACGGGAAGCCACCTCCGGATCCTGCCCCTCAGTCCCAGGACCTATGTCCACCTGTCCAACCTCGAAACCGAAACCTTTGGCAGGGTCTCCTGCAACGGGCTGGTCTATATCGACCGGCACGAAGCCCTGATCCTGGACTGTCCGGTCAACGATACCGCCGCGCGGGAACTGATCCGGTGGATAGAGGAGGATACCCGGTCCCGGATCACCGGAGTGGTCATCAACCATTTTCACAACGATTGTCTTGGCACCCTGGATTTGTTTCATGAAAAAGGCATTGAATCCTGGGCCAATGAAACCACCCTCTTACTGGCCAGGAAGACCGGTGTTCCGGAGAATAAAATCCCCAGAAATGCCTTCAACCAATCCCTTAGCCTCCAAAACGGCAAAGGCCGGGTGATCAATGCCTTTTTCGGTGAAGGCCATACCCGCGACAATATTGTGAGTTATATCCCCGGAGAGCGGGTCCTTTTCGGCGGCTGCCTGGTCAAAGCCCTGCAGGCCTCCAAAGGCTATCTCGGAGATGCGGATACGGCAGCCTGGTCCGGGACTGTTTCGAAAGTGAAAGCCGCCTATTCTGAAGTCAGATATGTGGTCCCCGGCCACGGAGATTATGGTGACCGAAGCCTCCTGGATTACACGATGAGTCTGTTTCAGCAGTGAGTTTTGAGCGATCAGCTTTCAGCGATCAGCTATGAGCAATCAGCTTGGAACTGACCCCTGACTACTGACTAACTGACCACTAGCTAACTGACAAACTGCCTATGCTAAACCCTGAATCCCCTATCTTTGTTACACCTCTATGTTGAATTGGTTTTTTGGTAAAAAGGAACCGGAGATGGAAGGGGACAGCCCTTTTGACAAACTCTTCAAATTATTTAAGGAGCTGCTCCTTCATACCAGCGGGGACGTCAACGAAGCCCTGAGCTGGCTCACCGAACTGGACAAACGATTTAAGCTGACCACCGAAGAATACGGGATCGCCGATTTTATCCGCGACCTCATCGACAAGGGTTATATCAACGAAAACCGGGAAGGCATCATTAATCCCATGCCCAGCAGCAAATTGGAAATCGCCCTCCGACGGCAAGCCCTCGATGACATCTTCGACCAGCTCAAAAAAAGCCGGAAAGGCCAGCATACTTCCACGCGCACCGGCCTGGGGGATGAAACCACTTCCGAAATCAGGCCTTATGAATTCGGCGACCGCCTCGACCAGATCGCCCTCACCGAATCGCTCAAAAACGCACAGATCCAGCACGGGATCGAAGACCTGGTCCTGAGGGAAGACGACCTGGAAGTCTATGAAACCTATTTTCAAAGCCAGACCAGCACCGTTCTGATGATTGACATCTCCCATTCCATGATCCTCTATGGGGAAGACCGCATCACCCCGGCCAAAAAAGTGGCGATGGCCCTCGCGGAACTGATCACCACGCGCTACCCCAAAGACACCCTGGACATCATCACCTTTGGAGACGACGCCAAAGAGATCGCCATGAAGGACCTGCCCTACCTGCAGGTGGGCCCTTACCATACCAATACGGTGGCCGGGCTCGAACTGGCTATGGCCATCCTGCGCCGCAGGAAAAATCCCAACAAACAGATCATGATGATCACGGACGGCAAACCTACCTGCATCAAGGTGGGTAAAAAATATTATAAAAATGCCTACGGGCTCGACCGCAAGATCGTCAACCGCACCCTGGCCCTGGCCCTCACCTGCCGCAAACTCAATATCCCCATCACCACCTTTATGGTCGCCCGGGATTCCTATCTCGCCAGTTTTGTCGATGCGTTCACCCGGGCCAACAACGGCAAAGCCTTTTACAGCACCCTCGACACCCTGGGTGAATTTATTTTCATGGATTATAAAAAAAGCAAGAAAAAAAGAAGATGAGCAATCTTAAAGATATCCTGACCCTCGGAGAACTCAAACGATCCGGTTATATCCCCAAACCCATCAAGGATGAAATGCGCGACAACCTGGTGCACGCCCTTAAGAACAAGATCAATATTTTTGAGGGCATTCACGGCTTTGACGACACGGTGATCCCGGACCTTCAAAGGGCTATCCTGTCCCGCCACCACATCCTGCTGCTTGGTTTGCGCGGCCAGGCCAAAACCAGGCTGGCCCGCCTTTTGGTGCGGCTGCTGGATGAATACATCCCGGTCATTGCAGGTAGTGAGATCAATGATAATCCGTTTGCTCCCTTATCGCCATACGGAAGGGAGGAGGTTAGGACTATGGGCGACCAGACCACCATCGAATGGGTACACCGCGACCAGCGTTATGTGGAGAAACTGGCCACCCCGGACGTGAGCATCGCCGACCTTATCGGGGACGTGGACCCGATCAAAGCAGCCAGCCTCAAACTCCCTTATGCCGATGAACGGGTGATCCATTATGGCCTGATCCCCCGGGCCAACCGTTCCATTTTTGTGATCAATGAATTGCCCGATCTCCAGCCCAGGATCCAGGTATCCCTTTTTAATATCCTGCAGGAAGGCGATCTCCAGATCCGCGGCTTTAAAGTCCGGCTTCCCCTGGACGTACTATTCCTGTTTACAGCCAATCCGGAGGACTACACCAACCGGGGAAGCATCATCACCCCGCTCAAAGACCGCATCGACAGCCAGATCCTTACCCACTATCCCACCGATATCGGCACGGCCATGACCATCACGGCCCAGGAGGCGCGGGTAAAACCGGAGCAAAAAAATATCTTCATCCCTCCCCTCCTCAAAGTCCTGCTGGAACAAATCTCCTTTGAAGCCCGTACCAGCGAACTGGTGGATACCAACAGCGGGGTTTCCGCCCGCCTCGGCATCAGCGCCTATGAGAACCTGGTCAGCGCGGTCGAACGCCGGATGCTGATCAACAATGAAAAAAGCGGTACGGCCAGGTTATCCGATTTTGTCGGGGTGATGCCTGCGATCACGGGCAAAGTGGAACTGGTCTATGAAGGGGAACAGATCGGCCCCTATAAAGTGGCCTTTGAACTGCTCAACAAGGCCATCAAATCGGAATTCCTCAAAAATTTTCCGCATCCGGAAAAACAGAAAAAAAATGAAAGGGATCCTTTCGGCGTGATCAAGGCCTGGTTTGCCGGCGAGCATACCCTGAAACTCGCGGTGGACGCCTCCCAGGAGGAATACGAAGCATCCCTGAACCAGGTATCAGGGCTTGAAAGGCTCGTGAAGACCCTGCCCATCCCCGACAGCGACAAGCCGGTCTATAAGGAACTGGTCCTGCATGGTCTCTCGGCGTTTAACCTCCTGACCAAAGAACTGCACCAGACCCGGTTCGATTTTTCCGACCCCCTCTCAGATTTTAAGGAAAAGGAAGAAGATTTGGACGACTGACCCCAACCGCTGGAATCCGGTGCAGGCGGTATGGGTTCCCTCGGTCGTTTTACACCATTTCCGGACATTGGCATTTCTGATGGGTATTTACTAAATTCATAGCTCCGGAGCTCACCGGATTAAGGTGGGGAGTCCGGACAAAACCCCAATATGCCTTCCCCTTCCATACCCGTCATCCGGCGGATTGAATCCGTGGACGTCCTCCGCGGCATCGTTATGATCATCATGGCCCTGGACCATGTCCGCGATTTCATCCACATCGGTGCGTTTACGGACGATCCTCTCAACCTGGCCACCACCACCCCGGTCTTGTATTTTACACGATGGATCACCCATTTCTGCGCGCCGGTCTTTGTATTCCTCTCCGGCGTATCCATTTACCTGCAAAGTTTCCGCAAGACCAAAAAAGAACTCAGCGTTTTTATTATCAAAAGAGGGCTGTGGCTGATCGCCGTAGACCTCTTCATTATGTCCCTGGTCATTTCCTTTAATCCAAACTACAATTATTTTTTCCTTCAGGTGATCTGGACCATCGGCATCAGTATGGTCCTCCTCGGCCTGTTCATACACCTGCCTTTCAAACTCATCCTGGCCCTGGGCCTGGTCATTGTTTTCGGACATAACCTTCTGGACAGACTGGAGCGGGCAGAGGGGTTTGACCCCGGTTTCGCGTGGGACCTGCTGCATACCGGCAACTTCGCCCTCTACCCGCTTTGGGGCAACCATACCCTGGTGATCATCTACCCTTTTGTGGCCTGGACCGGGCTGATGATGCTGGGATACGTTATGGGCTCCTGGTATTCCCCGGATTATCCGGCGGAAAAAAGAAAAAAAATGCTGACCCGGTTTGGGTTGGCTGCCATTTTTTTGTTCATCGTCCTCCGCTATCTGAACATTTATGGCAATCCTTTCCCCTGGAGTCCGCAAAAGAATTTATTCTATACCCTGCTGTCCTTCCTCAACACCCATAAATACCCTCCCTCGCTGCTTTTTATATGTATGACCATAGGACCCTCCCTGTTGATGCTTGCCTGGCTTGAAAGCCTGAGAAATGGCTTCACCAGGACCGTCCAGGTCTTTGGCCGGGTGGCCCTGTTCTATTATATCGCCCATTTTTTCCTGGCCCACCTGGTGAGCGCCGTCCTTTTCCTTGCCCGGGGACATAGCCTGGCTGAGGCCGATGACCAGATCCGGAATTTTCCTTTTTATTTCCTGGTTCCCGGGGAAGGCCTTAGCCTGCCCTGGGTCTACCTGGTCTGGCTGGGGATCGTCTTGTTTCTGTATCCTTTATGCAAATGGTACAATGATTATAAATCCGTGCATAAGGAAAAATGGTGGTTAAGTTATTTGTAAATCGCCTGAAGGGCATCTGCTAATAAAACTGGTTCACCATGAACACCCGGTCCAAACTTATCCTGGTCAAAATCATCCACACCGCGATCTGGCTTTTTTTCAATGTGGTTATTTTTTATATGCTTTACGCAGCCCTTACGGATAAACTCGACCGATGGCTCTGGATCGGCTTTGGCCTGGTGTTTCTGGAAGGCCTGACCCTGGTCCTGTTTAAATTTTATTGTCCCCTGACCCTGGTCGCCAGGAAGTATTCGGACTCCGGCATGGACAATTTCGATATTTACCTGCCCAACTGGCTGGCCAGGAATACCAAGCGGATCTACACTTCGTTGGTGGTTTTTATCCTTGTGATCACTTTGTACCGTGCCCTGACCTGAGGCCAGGGATATCGCCCGCATGGCCCGGATTGTGGCCAATAAACAAGTTAATCAAAATTTGTGCATATCGTTTGTTGTACAAGCATTTTAAACGTACTAAATTCAATATCCTGACTTTAAATGATTCAGAATGACTCTCAATATTCCTGAAATGCGTTGGGCCGGTATTTTGTTGCTGGCCGGGGGCTTGATCTTCTGGATTGGCGCTTTTTCTCCTCCTTACAAACATTGGATGACGAAGGATGTTCGTGAATATCTCTCGATCATACATGGACACAAACCCAACTGGTATTTTATACATGGTGCATTTACCGTTGGGGTCCTACTTACCCTCTTTGGCGTCCAGCTGCTCACTCATGCCATGACCCGGGCAGGGGCCGGTGTGTATTCCCAGCTTGCATTCACAGGCTTCCTTTTTGGCAGTTTATTCTGGATTATGAATATCGCTTTCCGGCTTACGGTTACCGTCTGGGCAGCAGATAAGTTGAGTACAAGCACCATCCTGGAACCCTCATTCAAAACCTGGATGGATTGGACAAATCTTCTATTTGCCATCTATATGGTATTGGCCTACCTGGCCATTGGGGCCATGGGCCTTGCGGCAAAAGACCTGGACCTATTGCCACCCTGGGTTACCAGTACGTGCATTTGGTTTGGTTTTGCCGGGGCGGCATTGTATTTCTTGCGGTTTCCGGTTTTTGAGCCGCCGCTCATGGTTCATACTCCTCTTATACTCTTGGGACTGGTCATCCTTCTGACGATTAAATAATGACCTGTCATTGCGGAGCCTTTTTGGCTTGGCCCGGAACGGGACTCCCCATTCTTTCCTAAGTTTATCTCATGCAATGATGCTCCCCCCCGCTCCCGAAGACCTCCTGATGCGGGATGGCTTTCAACTTTCCCCATTGAATCTTTTGATACCCCCCCCTTACTGAAATTGGGTACTTTAGATGGTTCTGGAGCTACTTGTATAAATGGACAAGAACAAACCATTCTCCCAAATTCCCCTTGAAGAATTGTACCGGATATTGGATACTTCAAGGAATGGCCTGTCCTTAGTCCAGGCCGGGGTGAGAATCCGGCTTCAACAACAGCGCTTAAAAACCGAATCCAGGGCGAGAAGGGAAATCCGTCTTTTGTTCCGTCAATTTTTTAATCCCCTGGTTTTACTCCTTCTCCTGGCCGTCATCCTTTCTGCTTGGATCGGCGAGGCATCCGACACCATTCTCATTTTATTTATCCTGCTGGCTTCCGGGTTACTGGGTTTTTTCCAGGAGCTCAGTGCTGGAAGAGCACTGGAAAAATTACGAAGCCTGATCGAAATGAAGCACGATCTTCTGCGCGAAGGAAAAGTGGTCCAGGTTCCCACGCAGGAAGTGGTACCTGGAGACGTCCTGATTTTAAATGCAGGCGACGTGATCCCGGCAGATTGCCGCATCATAGAAAATTCAGAATTACATGTCAACGAAGCGACCCTGACCGGCGAATCTTTCCCTGCGGAAAAAGAGGTGGGACAGCTTGATGAAAATAAACCTTTACACGAAAAAACAAATTGCCTCTGGAAAGGAACCAATGTGATCAGCGGTACGGCCCGTGCCCTGGTCATCCATACTGGTGAAAACACCTTATTGGGCCAGTTGTCCCAGAGCCTGAGCAGAATTACCGAAACGGCCTTCGAAAAAGGAATCCGGAATTTCGGATATTTCATTTTGCGCATAACCGTCCTGCTTTCCCTGGTCATCCTCACCACCAATTTAATTTTTGACAAACCCGTTTTTGATTCCATCCTTTTTGCCCTGGCACTTGCTGTTGGCATGGCCCCCGAATTGTTACCGGCCATCCTGACTTTTGCAATGTCCGTGGGGGCCAAACGGATGATGAAAAAAAAGGTGATTGTAAAAAAACTTTCTTCGATATTCAATTTTGGAGAAGTCCAGATCCTGTGTATGGACAAGACGGGGACCGTTACAGAAGGTTCAGTACAGGTCCATGATATAGTTGATCACGAAGGGAAACCTGATCCCAGGGTCCGGCTGTTTGCAGGTTTGAATGCCGGTCTCCAGGCAGGTTATCAGAACCCCGTGGATGAAGCACTTCGGAGCCTGGCTCTTGATTTTAAACCATATTCAAAATCCAATGAAGTCCCTTATGACTTTATACGTAAACGTCTCAGCGTTTGTGTGAAACACCCCAATGGCAATCTGATTATCACCAAAGGCGCGGTAAGCAGCATTCTCGAAGTTTGCCGCTTCGTCCAAAGCGGAGCTGAGATCAAAGACCTGGACGAAGTAAGCCGGCAAAACATCAATGCATTATTTAAGGAATATTCCCTGAAGGGGTTCAGGGTATTGGGAATTTGCATTAAAACGCTGCATAGAGAAAAAATGCGCCGCGAGGACGAGAACGAGATGATTTTTTCAGGTTTTATAATCCTGGAGGATCCATTGAAAGCCGGCAGCCTGGAGTCCATTCAAAAACTTAAAAAGTTAAATGTAGGCATCAAGATCATCACCGGTGATAACCGACATGCAGCAGCTTATATCGCTAATAAACTTGGCCTTCCGGATAATGCCATCATCACCGGAGATCAAATGCATACCCTATCCCCAGAAGCCCTGACGGTAAAAGCCAGATCGACCTTCGTATTTGCTGAAATCGAACCTTACCAGAAGGAACTTATCGTTAAATCCCTTCAGAAATCCCATTTAGCCGTAGCCTACCTCGGAGACGGGATCAATGATGTGGCGGCCATACATGCTGCGGACACTGGCATTTCCACGAACAATGCAGTGGACGTGGCCAAGGAAGCGGCTGATTTTGTACTCCTCGAAAAAGACCTTTCGGTCCTTTCCGATGGAATCGTTGAAGGGCGTACATCTTTTGCCAATTCGATGAAATATATTTTTATTACCACTGGCGCTACCTTCGGCAACATGCTGAGTGTAGCCACGGCATCGCTTCTTTTACCCTTCCTCCCCATGCTTCCCAAACAAATCCTGCTGACCAATTCGATTTCAGATCTGCCCTTCCTGACCATCGCATCCGATGAAGTGGATAAGGCCGAACTCGTTGCACCGCGGAAATGGGACATGAAACTGATCCGGAAATTTATGGTCGTCTTTGGAATCCACAGTTCCGTCTTTGATTTCATTACTTTTTATACCCTCTATTATTATTTTAAACTCACCGGACCGGCATTTCAGACCGGATGGTTTTTGGAATCGGTACTTACCGAACTTATCATCATTTTTGTTATACGAACCAAAAAATCGTTTATCCGAAGCAAGCCCGGAAACCTGCTTCTGGCCTTTGGCAGCCTGGCTTTTATCCTGACCATTTGGTTGCCGGTCTCCCCTTTTGCCCCTGCCCTCGGCCTTTCTCTGGCTCATGTACAGCAAGTCATCGCCCTGCTGATCATCATGCTGGCCTATACGTTGACGGCCGATATCCTGAAAATATTCTTTTTTAAATATGTCAAAACAGAAGACACAAACCCGGTGGTGAAAGAATTACCGGTGCAGAAGGAATGAAGGGATTTTTATATGGGATTGAGGAGTTATAGGGTCTGCCTGCCTTTCTCGGTCCTGGTTTTTCAATAGGCAAACCGGACAGGTTATGAAGAATATACCGCATATTCGTTCCTTTGATCGGCATCACCAGGCCGCCTGACCGGAATCAGGGGTCCAGGTTTGGAAAGCAAGGTAATTTTAAACCCAATAAATTTTATTAAAATGGATAAGCATACTAAAGAATCCTTCGAAGTTCATGGTGAAAACCTATTAAAAAAAGTGAAAGAACTGATCCAGGAAGGAAATATCCGGAAAATAAGCATCCATAAGAAAGACGGGGAGGAAATCATCAGTTTCCCCCTGACCCTGGGGGTCGTGGGCACCCTCTTTGCGCCGGTATTGGCCGCCATTGGCGCTATGGCCGCCCTGATCGGGGATTGCACGATCACCGTGGAAAGGCTGGATAAGGAGGAGAAAGAGTAGTTGCAGATATGCCAAATTTTAAAAATTTGGCATATCTATTCATCATCCATTTCATCTTCCTCATCTTTGGTCTTTTTATAGTCCGTATTCAATATTTTTTCAAATTCTTTTCTGTCCTTTTGATTCCGGATGACTAAATAAATGATCAAAACCAAAGCAATCAGTCCAAAAAACACAGATATCCAGTTCATCTTCTAAAGTTAATTCCGGCAAAGAAATCCAAAGACAGAAATATTCGGAACCGAGATATGCCAAATTTATAAAATTTGGCATATCTAAACATCACTTAAAGAGGAAAATCCGGGCATGCCGTCTGCTTTAATTCTAACATGCCCTTTGCCCTTATTACCCGGGAATGAGGAAATTTCGCCACCCTTATTTCATAAAAATGTAAGTTTTTGATTTAATTCTATAACGGATTGCCCAGCCGGAGGCCGGAATTTTGTTAAAATTAAAATCCAAACCTCTATGAAAATCAATGCATTTCTCATCGTGACCACGCTGTTGACGGCGGGAAACCTATCTGCCCAGCATGTAAACTTTGGCATCAAGGCAGGCCTTAACGTTTTTACCATCCACAACGAAACCAATACAAACTCCGACCCACTGGCCGGTTTTCACCTGGGTATTCTGGGCCATATCCACCTGGACAGATCAATAGCACTACAGCCGGAACTCCTTTACTCAGTGCAGGGAGCAAAAAGCTCCGGCCAGAATGTGGGATTAAAGACTGAACTGGATTACCTGAATTTACCCGTGCTTTTCCAGTATATGTTTGACAATGGTTTCCGGTTCGAGGCCGGCCCCCAGCTTGGATTATTAGTCGGGGCAAAATCCAAAGTCAATAATCTCAGTACCGATATAAAAGAAAATTTGGAATCCCTGGATGCCGGCTTGCTGGTTGGTTTGGGTTATATCCATCCTCCCACCGGATTTGGCATCGATGCCCGTTACCAATTCGGCCTCACCAACATCAATAAATCAGAAAATTTCAAATCCTATAACCGGGGATTCCAACTCGGCGTTTTTTACCAGATTAAACACAGAGATTAAGCCGGGGAAAAGCAGCCTCCGCGGGACAGGAATACAAACCCTTTAAAGCCTGACCTCCAAGCTCCCTTCCGGTACCGGTCCGGTTGGCCTGGCCGCAGTCCTTTTCCTGATGCCGCCTCCCGCCCGGGTTTCACCCAGTAAGAAGCCCCAGGGGCTTAATCCCGGGATCCGGTCAAGCACCAGTTTAATAATGGCGATCAGGGGTATGGATAAAAACATGCCGGGTATACCCCAGAGCGCTGAGCCTGCAAGCACGGAGAGGAGGCATACCAGGGCGTTTAACTTCACTTTGGATCCAACAATTTTCGGAACGATATAATTGTTGTCAATCAGCTGGACCACTACATAGAGGATAAACACATAGAGCGCATACACCGGGGTTTTGAGGACCAGGGCCACCACTATATAAATCACCACCGCGATCAGCCCCCCCAGGTAAGGGATTACATTTAATAAGGCGCCGCCGATTCCCAGCAGGATGGCATAGTCCATCCCCAGGATCAGCAGCCCCGCAGAATTCAGTACGGCAATGATCCAGAATTCAGCCAATAATCCGTGCAGATAACCCTGGATAACCGTTTTGGTCTCGGAGAGGATTTCCCGGATCTTTTGGTCATGATGCCTTCCCATGAGCCGGTAAATGAATTCAATAAGATGGCTTTTATAATAGAGCAGCATAAAAACATAGACCGGCGTCAGAAAAAGCGTGGCCAGGACCCCTCCCGCGGTAGTCAGCGTGGCCCCGACAACCGCGCTGCTGCTTTCATAAATATCCCCGCGGATGGATTTCACCCACTGGTTGATTTTCGACGCGCGGATATTAAAAAAATCAGAACCCCAGGCCACTCCCTGCTGTACCAGCTCATCAAATTTTGCGCTCAACACCGGAAAGGCCTCACTCAACAGGCTGGCCTGTGATGAAAGCAGGACCAAAAGGAATATAAATCCCGCCACAAATAGAATCAGTATGCTGAAAATAGCTAGGGAGCGAGGCATGCCCCTGGCTTCCAGTTTATTTACGAGCGGACCGATTAAAACAGCCAGCAACAAACCATAGATCACGGGCAGTACGATATCCTGGATGGCGGACAAAATAGAGATGAAGACATAGATTCCAATTAGCAAAAGGGAAATCTTCGCATAAAATGGCCATTTCAGAGAAATGTTCATAGGCGCTGGTGTAAATGCTTTGTTTTAGGTAACGATCCTTGCCCGGATCCTATTTTTCCCGGCCGGGTCCACCGGCTTACGTTATTAATTCATTGACAAATAATTAATAAAAAGCCGGAGTATACGCTTTAGGAACGGATACCCCGGCAGGATTAGAAATACATAACCTACTATCTCTCTGTTTATGGAGAACGCATAACCTGGTCTATCCCTTCAGTTCAACCCTCAGAAACCGCATCACTGGAACTTGTTCCTTCCCGAAAGGCTACCGCTCTGAACCAGGCTGTCTTCGGGTTCGGATTTCCCATTTTCCGATTTCCGGACCAGATCATTTTTCAGGGTCCGGAATTTTTGTGTGAACTGGTCGATCATTTCGTTGAATTTCGACTCCAGGTCTTCGGCATACTCCCCGCCTTTTTTAGCAAGTTTTCGCTGGGTCACGAAGCCCCGGGCAGGGGCCAGGAGTGTACCTGCCACTGCACCGAGGGCAACCCCGGCGAGTGCGATCAAAACGGATTTCATTGAGTTCATAAGAAAGAGTTTTAAGGATTAAAAAATGAAATGAGGTCGGGTGTTCCCATCGGTCCTGTCAGACCACATGATTTAATTTTCTTCTGTCAGGATTTCCCGGAAAACCTTGACTTTATTCCGGTCTGCTTCGAGGACTGACCTCTGGGATCCGATGATTCCGGCATAATCCGGGGGCCAATCGAAACCTTCGTTTTGAAGGATCCGTTCATACATTTCCGCGACCAGGTCTTCCACTTTTTCCCAACAGCGGAAAATGGACAAGCGGTCCCTCCCCCTTACCGCCGCTTTCAAATTCATCAGCATGCCATAAAATAGCCCATTCTGCCTGGATTCCCGGACAGGAGAAGCCCCGGATTGTATAAGTACACGGACCAACTGGGTTTTGCTCCTGCGGCTGCTTTGAATAAACCTGAAAAAATTGGATTTTAAATCCGCCTCCTTCGATTCCTTCATAGCCGATTCATAACCCTGGATCCGGTCATCATTTACCTGGATCAGTGTTCTGATGGCTTTGATGATCTCCTGGTTTTCCATGTTTGAGTTTTTCCTGACCATGTCCTTTACGAAAAATTTCAGGGATGCAAGTCGTAACGATCCCCGGCATCCCCGGTTCCTGTAAATTCGTTTTCCACCAGGTAATCCATGGCCAGGCCCGCCAACACTTCAGCGGCCTGCTTCTTTTCTTCTAAAGTATATTTCAGCATGGCTGCAGCCCTGGCTTCGCCCAGGGTTTCGGCAAGGGCCTGGAGGACCTGGTATCCGGCCATGCCATAATGTTCCATTTTTTGGCCGGAGGACAGGATCCCCGCGTCCCCGACGTAACCCACTTCCGTCGATTGAATGACTTCCGTTGTTTCTTTGATCAGCCCGTCCATGGCTTTACACCTGTTTTCAACAGGCCTGAGGTTGCTGGAAGAAAACAAAGCTTCCAGGCGGTTGATGTGTTTCCTCGTGCTGTCCAGGAGAATATAGAGGGTCTCCGCCAGTTTATGGGCATGCGCGTGACGGATCATTTTGGGAAATTGTTTTAGCAAGGCCTTTTCAGCCCAGTACATGTCAAAAAGCTGGCTCCGGTACAGTTTATAAAGGCCATGGGCTTTGGGACCTTGGGTCCTTGTGCCATGGGCACTTGTGCCTTCGGCAATGGTCGAATGAGCAGGAATGGCCAGGGGTAAAACCGAGGGAGGCTGGTTTGCACGGGCCTGCTGATGAGATGGATTTTTCATGATGAAGCTTTTAGAATTTAAAAATGAATGATCCCAACAAATATATTTTCAAGAAAGCTCCGGGCTTTTACAGGATTCAATAAAAACATTACACAATTCAACAGATGCCTGTTAAACTTATATTATCAAAATTTTAAATCTATTTCAGTGAGGCAGCAGGATGGTGAAGGCAGCTCCCTCGCCCGGGCGGCCCTCTGCGGTGATTTCCCCTCCATGGTTTTCCGCTATTTTTTTACAGATCGAAAGGCCGATGCCCGATCCCGTAAATTCGTCTCTCCCGTGGAGGCGGTGAAATAAATCGAAAATTTTCCGGGCATACTGTTGCTCAAATCCCATTCCATTGTCCGTCAGGGTCAGTTTGTAAAATTTTTTCACCGGCCCCGTATGGTGCTCCCGGTAAGGATCCGAAGGGACCTCAGAACAGGACAGATGGATCCTTGGCTTTACTCCCAACCTCGAGAATTTTAACGAATTGCCTATCAGGTTGACAAACATTTGCTGGATTTGAAAGGGTATGACCTTCGCTTCCGGCAATGGGTCTGAGCTAAGCTCAGCCTGTTTATCTTCCAGGACCTGGGCCAACTCCTGCCGGGCATTCTCAAAAATCTGGTTCAGATCGGAAAGTTGAAATACTTTCTCTGTTTTGGTGGTCCTGGAATAAAGCAGGAGGTCATTGATCAGGGCCCGCATCCTGGACAATGCGGCAAGGATCCGGCTGAAATAACCCTGGCTGGTTTCCGAAATCCGGGCTTGCTCTGAGTCGATGATGCGGGAGACATAGGTTTGAATGATGCGCAGGGGCTCTTGCAAATCGTGGCTGGCAATATGATTGAAGGTGGCCAGTTCTTTATTGCTTTGCTCCAGTTCCAGGTTCCGTTCTTCCAGGGCCAGGCGGTTTAAATGCTGGTGCGTGATATCCCAGTGTATTCCGATCACCACCGGCCTGCGGTCCCCGTCGGTAAATAATTTGGCGATGGACCTGAAATAACGGAGCGACCCGTCTTTCCGGTAAATCCTGAAGTCAACGGACAAGGGATTTTGCGGCCCGCTGAACATCTCCCTTCTTGCCGCCTTGAGTTTATGCCTGTCTTCCGGATGGACAAATTCCAGGAATTTATCCAGGTTGGGTTCAAATTCAAAAGGCCGGTACCCGAGCAGGCGGTATTGATTGTCCGAAAAATCAAAAGCATTGGTTTGCAAGTGCCACTGCCAGCTGCTGAATTCACCGATTTCTTCGGCATGATTCATAGATTCATTGGCCAGCAATAGTTTTTCATTGTTCGCCTTTTCCAGCTTGAGGTCTTTATTGATCCGGAAATAAGCGAAGATAAAAACCAGCATGGAGAAGAGCATTACAAACAGGATATACAAGGGCGACAGGGAAATTTCACGTCCGTAAATATCCTGGTGAACTTTCAGGTGCATGGAGTCAAAATCAAGCATATCCTTGATTTTTACCCGGATCCGTTCCATTTCCTTCACGCCCAGCATAAGGCTTTCTTTAAACCGGGCCTGGTCAGCAGCCAGCCCGGTATTCCACTCCAATGTTCTGGCCATCAGGTCAAGGCAATGCCCGATCAACCGGGACAGGGTATCGAGGTGTTGGATCTGTTGCGAATTGTCTCCCGCCAGCAATTTCAGCGACTGAAGCACAGGCCCTGTTTTAACCCCGGCATGCAGGTACGGCCGGATCAGCGAGGTGTCCCCGGTGAGGATAAAGGCGGCATGTCTGCTCTGTGCCTCTTCCAGCAAGGAGGATAGATGACCCAGTTCGGTCGCCGTTTTGCGGGATTGAACCACCAACCGGGAGGAATCGGTCAGGGCCGTGGTATACCGGTAAGAAATGCCGGAAATAAATATGAGCAGAAAGAGTGTGGAAACAAAAATGATGTTAAGAAAAAAGGAGGAGGTAAACACCGAGCGGAGGTCCTGAAACACCCTAATACCGTTAAAAACTAAGTAAAAAATTTTCGCGGTTTAATCCTGAGGTATGGTATTGCCAGTTGATGGTGATCACTTTTTCCAGGATCCTTTTCAACTCATTGAAGTCATCCGGTTTCCGGATATAGACGTTTGCGCCTCTTACAAAGGTTTCCTCGATATCCTCCTCCGAAGCGGAGGTTGAATAAATGGCAACCGCAATGTTGCCGAATCGGGCGGAGCTTTTTAGTTCATGCAGGCATTCCATACCCGATTTCAACGGCATGTTGAGATCGAGGAAAATAACCTGGGGAAGCTTCACTTCCGGCCGGTTCAGGTATTCCATCAAAGACCTGCCGTCGCCCACGGTCCGGACTTCAGTTTTAAATTTAATTTCATTCAGGGCTTCCTGAAACAGGATCCGGTCGTCTTCGTCATCATCCGCAAGCAATACGGAAATCGGTAGGTTTTGCATAAGAGGGGATTAAAAGGCATTATCAACCGGATGTTCCGACAACTGTACGCCGTTCTGCCCAGGGGCGGCGACCGCCCTTTTTTTATTTATAATCCTTTGAAAAGCGGTCGGGGTCAGCCCGGTGGTATTTTTAAATTGGGTGCTGAAATGGGCCACGCTGCTGTAGTTGAGTTTCCAGGCAATTTCCGTGAAGGTCAGGGCCTGGGAGGCAATGAGATGTTTCGCCCTTTCCGTTTTTTGAAGAATAAGATAATTTTCAATGGATGTGAAGGTGGATTCAGAAAACAGTTTGGACAAATACCCATATCCAAACCGAAGCCGCTCAGACAAATACACGGACACTTTACATCTGGCCAGTGAATCTTCGCGGTACACCAGTTCAATAATGGCATCCTTGATTTTCTGAATCAACACCGCCTTGGGGTTTTCCAGTATTTCAATCCCGTATTGGTCCAAACGGGCTCGTATAGCCTCCAGGACCTCATCCGGAACAAGTTCATGGAAGGTCAACTCACCCGGTCCCGGCACGGTATATGAAACCGGCAGGCCCTTCAACTCGTTTTCCAGGACTTTTTGAAAGAGGCTATTGACTTCAAATTTCAGATACAGGTTCATGCTTCATGCATTTATTGGACCAACCCCTGTACTTTTTCACAGCCAGCTCTATCCAATAACGACAACATGGCCGGTCCTAATATGAAGCTTGCCCATTATTTCATCAAGCCGCCCCCGTTCGGGTCAGATCCGGAGGCAATATTTATTGAAACGTGACCGTTTTCAGGGGAATGGGGTCATACCGGTCCTTTTAATTTCCCGGTATCCAGGCGGTTAAGTACAGGGACGACCTGAAGATTGAAATCCTGTAATCTTTTTCCAATATTGTATAAATCCAATCACAAAGTCAGGTGGATCTTTGTTTTGTAAAATTAAAATCACAATTCCATGGGAAACCTGCATTTCCTCCTCGCGGCAATCCTCGTCATGGGCTGGCTGATCGGGTTCATCGGGTTCCGCGCCGGCAGCCTCATTCATATCCTGCTGGTCCTGGCACTGATTACCGTCTTGTGGAGGATGATCCGGGGTAAACGGACGGTTTAACCGTTTGGGCAGACCGGGTCACGGCCTTAGGCTCAGGCATCCAGCCCGACCGGATCAGGAGATGATGATTCCGGTTTCGAAAATAAGCCGGAATGCCGTAGATTGAGAAGGGAATGACTTCCTCGATATAAGTAGACCAACATTGGTCCGGAGAGTAAATCAATTTTGAAATTAAAAATCAAAAGATTATGAACCGCCCATACTTCCTGATCTGGATCCTGATTCTTCCTTTATTGGTGTCCGGGTGCAAATCCATGAGTAAATCGCAAAAAGGAGCCGTGATCGGCACGGCCGGTGGCGCCGCGGCCGGCGCAGTAGTCGGAAAACTTGCCGGCAATACCGTGCTGGGTGCCATTATTGGCGCTGCCGTCGGGGGCGTGGCCGGCGCCATCATCGGGCGCAAGATGGACAAGCAGGCGGAAGAAATCAAAGAAGAGATCCCGGATGCCAAAGTGGTCCGGGTGGGAGAAGGCATTGTAGTGGAATTCAACAATAAAATCCTGTTTGGTTTTGACCGTTCCGATCTAAGCCCCGAATCCCTTAAAACGATGAACCAGCTCGTGGGGATCCTTAAAAAATACCCGGATACGAACATCGAGATCCAGGGGCATACGGACTCTAAAGGAGGCGCCAAATACAACCAGTCCCTGTCCATCCGGCGCGCCTCTTCCGTTTCAGCGCATTTATCCGAGCATGGGGTTTTGCCTGCCCGTCTCGCTCTGAAAGGCTTTGGAGAAAGCGCCCCTAAATATTCCAACGACACGGAGGATGGGCGGGCCCAAAACAGGAGGGTCGAATTCCTGATTTATGCCAATGAAAAAATGATCGCCGATGCCAAAAAAGAAGCCGCCGAAAGCGGAGGAAAATAAACCCTGTAAACCGGTCTTGTTTGCCTTTCACACCATAGTAAAATGAAAATAATCTTTCCTTTATTCTGGTTGCTGGCCATCGGGCCTTCTTCCTTTGGCCAGGTCCTCTCCGATTCCATCCGGATAGGGCCCCATTTCCGGTCGTTTCATTTTATTCAACCTTCGGCCAATGTTTCCGGTGCAAGCCTGGTATTTGTCCTGCATGGTTCCGGGGGCAATGGCCGCGCCCTGATGGAACGCACCCTGAACTTTATCGAAGAAATGAAAACGGAAAACGCCGTCCTGGTATACCCGGATGGATATAAAAATTACTGGAACGAATGCAGGAAAGAGGCCAGCTCCCTGGCCAATAAGGAAAATATTGATGAAGAAGGATTTTTCAGCGCCATGATCGCCTATTTTAAAGTCAGGTATGGCATCCACGACCGGAAGGTCTTTGCTGTAGGGACTTCGGGAGGCGGCCATATGTGTTATAAACTGGCGATGACCCTGCCCGGCCATTTCCGGGCGATCACGGCCATCATTGCCAACCTGCCGGATGCCGGTAATATGGATTGCCTGGAAGCCGGTAAAGCCATCCCCGTAATGATTGTCAATGGCACCCACGATCCTACCAATCCTTACGCGGGTGGAATGATGCAGTCTGCGAATTTCAGGATGGGAATGGTCAGATCGACAGAGGCTTCCTTCCGATATTGGGCCGGACTGGCCGGATACCGGGGGGACCCCCTAAAGACCACCCTGCCGGACGCCGATCCGGAGGACGAAAAGACCATCGAAAGATATACGTTTAAAGAAAAGGGCAAACCGGAGGTGGTCCTTCTCAAAGTTATTGGCGGCCGCCACGATTACCCCGGTGACATCGATGTGCACTGGGAAGCCTGGCAGTTTTTCAAGAGGCAGATAGAGGAGGATTGAGGATTGAGGATTGAGGATTGAGGATTGAGGATTGAGGGGTGAGGATCAGCTTCCAAGTTAGAAGTTAGAAGCTAGAAGCTAGAAGCTAGAAGTTAGAAGTTAGGGCGTTTTGGCCTGGCAGTCTCGGAGGATTAGAAGCCCCTCCCCTAGCTTCCAGCTTCCATGCTCGAAGCTCGAAGCTCGAAGCTAGAAGATAGGGCGTTTTGGCCTGGCAGTTCCGGGAGGTTTAGTAGACCCTCCCCTAGCTCCCAGCTCCCAGCTTCCAAGTAGAAGCTCGAAGTTAGAAGTTAGAAGCCAGGGCATTGTAGCTTGGCAGTTCCGTGAGGTTTAGTAGACCCTCCCCTAGCTTCCAGTTTCCAAGCTCGAAGCTCGAAGCTCGAGACTAGAAGTTAGAAGTTAGAAGTTAGGGCGTTTTGGCCTGGCGGTTCCGTGAGATTTGTAGTTCCTCCCCCCAGCTTCCAGCTCCCAGCTTCCAAGTTAGAAGCTCGAAGTTAGAAGTTAGAAGTTAGGGCGTTTTGGACTGGCGGTTCCGTGAGGTTTGTAGTTCCTCCCCCTAGCTTCCAGCTTCCAGCTCCTAGCTTCCAAGTTAGAAGCTCGAAGTTAGAAGTTAGAAGCTAGGGCGCTTTGGCATGGCAGTTCCGGGAAATTTAATAGACCCACCCCCAGCTTCCAGCTCCCAACTTCCAGCTTCCAAGTTAGGAGCTCGAAGCTAGAAGTTAGAAGCTCGGGCGTTTTGGCTCGGCAGTTTCGGGAAATAGAAGACCCACCCCCAGCTTCCAGCTTCTAGCTTCCAACTCCTAGCTTCCAGCTCTTCCTTTTTTCCCGCAAACACTCAAAGACCAGCCCGGGGCGTATCTTAGCAGAGGCATGATCCTAGTTTGTTATGGCACGAGGCCGGAGATCATCAAAATGTCGCCGGTCATCGAAGAATTGAAGAAGCAGGAACTCCGGTTCAAGACCGTGTTCACCGGGCAGCATAAGGATATGTATGAACAGTTTAAGCATACCATCCGAACGCCGGACTACTGGCTCGATGTCATGCGCAGCAAATCCTCCCTGGGCGATACGATAGGCTCCATCATGCACAAACTGGACCTTTTACTGGGCAAGGGAGGCATCGACCTGGTGCTGGTGCAGGGCGATTCCTCCAGCAGTTTTGCCTGCGCCCTCAGCGCTTTCCATCACAAGGTCCCTATCGGGCATGTGGAGGCCGGCCTGCGCACCTTTAATATTCAAAGCCCTTTTCCGGAGGAAGGGTACCGCCAGATGATCACCCGGATCGTCAACCTGCACTGGGCTCCCACTCAAAAAGCCCTGGACAACCTGCTGAGGGAAGGGGTGCAAAATGCAAGGCTTACCGGGAATACCATCATCGATGCCTGCCTTGGTACGCAGAATGAGATCCGTTATGGCAACAAGGTGTTGGTTGTCCTCAACCGGAGGGACAATTACGGAGAGCGAATGAAAAAATTGTTTACCGAAGTGGAAGAGCTGGCCAACCGGCATCCGGAACTGGAAATCATTTTCCCCATGCCCCACAATCCCAATGTCAAGTCACACCGCTATATCTTTAAAAAAGTCAAGGTCATCGAGCCCCTGGAATACAGCGAGATCCTGAAGCTCATCAGTGAAGCGAAATTTGTGATCAGCGACAGCGGGGGGCTGCAGGAAGAATGCGCCGCCTTCAGAAAAAAAATCCTGGTATGCAGGGAAAATACGGAAAGGCCCGAAGGCCTCGAAGCCGGGATCGGTAAATTGGTCAATACCGAGGTCCTTCAGCATTACCGTTGGGCGATGGATCAACCCGAATGGACAGGCGAGAATCCTTTTGGAGACGGGAATGCGAGGATCAGGATCGTGGAGCACATCCGGGAGTTTTTAGGGATTTAATAAGGAATACCCCCTTCTTGCCCCTACCCCCCTTTCGCTCCCTTTCGCTTTTTGCTCCTTTAGCCCTTAAACCTTAACCCTTAACCTTAAAATTGCAGGGGATACCCTTTAGGCCAACCCGGAGGGCCGGATTTCCTTACTTTTGCACCCTGTTACCACATCCATTCAATCCACAACATGAATATCAATTCCAAATTTTTTCCTTTTGCATTATTGTTTTCGGCAATTGCCTTGTTTTGGACCTGTAAGCAGGAAGAAGAAGGCCCGATAAAGACCCTGATCACCGGGGAGATCACCGGTTACCCGGACGGCACCCTGACCATTTACCGGGTGGTGGATGAAGATTCGAGCCGGGTTGACACTTTCCCGCTGAGAGATGGAAAATTTGAGATCAGTCTGTCGGATCATGAACCGAGGATGGCCAACCTGGTATTTCCCGACGGCATGACCGCCGTACAGTTCTTTACTGAAGCCGGTACCATAACCATGAAGGGTACCAGGGAAGAAGCGGCCAACCTGGAGGTTTCCGGAACTCCCGCAAACGAGCTCAATAAAGAAATGAAAGCCATTTATGCCGGCTTTGAGCAAAGGTATAATGACCTGATGGAACAGGCGACCAAGGCGCAGCAGACTGAGGACCAGGCCGCCCTGGATACCCTCGAGCCCCTCCTCATGAAGTTTGAAGGGGAGGTCTCCCGGAGCCATGTCGATTTTGCCATGAAACATCCCAATACCATCCTCAGCGCGTACCTTGGCCTGAGCGCGTCCATGAGCCCCGGCCTGGACTTAAAACCTTTGTATGAAAGCTTGTCCGATGAAGTGAAAAATACCTTTTTTGGTCTGCGATTGAAAAATGTGGTGGAATCGGCCGCAAAAACAGCCATTGGTTCCGCAGCCCCTGATTTTGAAGGCATCAGCCCCGACGGAAAGATACTGAGGCTCTCCTCCCTGAAAGGCAAACATCTCCTGGTGGATTTTTGGGCCAGCTGGTGCATGCCCTGCCGCCAGGAAAACCCAAACGTAGTGCGGGTTTACGATAACTATAAAAACAAAGGATTTGAGATCCTGGGGGTCTCCCTCGACCAGGAAAAAGAAAAATGGGTGGATGCCATCGCCCAGGACGGTTTGGCCTGGCCCCAGGTATCCGACCTCCTGGGATGGAAAAGCAAAATAGCCGCCATGTACGGGGTGCAGGGTATCCCGCAAAACTTTTTATTGGATCATGAAGGCAGGATCATTGCCAAAGGCCTGCGCGGACAGGACCTTGAAAACAAATTGAAAGAGTTGTTGAACTGAGGAACTCATAACCTGATCCAGCTTTTCCATGTTCGTTTCGATTACAGACTACCTGTATGAATTCAAGGCGAACTGGGCGGTAGGCTTACAGGATAAAAAATTTTTTTACACGCTGGCGGGCATCTTTGCCGCACTGATCCCCCTGGGGCTTTACCTCGTTCCCTATCTGCAATTCATCGAACACAGGCAGGGGGTGATTTTAAATGATTTTTTGCTGGATCAATTTCCAAGGGCGGATTATTCCAATCTGATCTTTTCCATTATCTATACGTCGGCTTGCTTCATGATCCTGTATTCCCTTCGTTCACCCTGGATGCTGCTCCGGAACCTATTGATCTTCATCGTCCTTCAGTATATCCGAAACCTCTGCCTCTATTTCGTCCCCCTTGCTCCGCCGGAGGGCATTGTGCCCTTGAGCGACCCCGTCTTGGAGATGGTGGCATACAACCGGCAACCCCTGTTGCAGGATTTATTTTTCAGCGGCCATACGGCAACTTGTGTGGTTTTTGCCCTGCTCACCCGAAACCATACTGGCCTTTTCAGTACTTTTATCGTGATCACGGTCGTCATGATCTGTTTATTGATGATCCAACATTGTCACTATACGATCGATATCCTCGGAGGTATCGTATTTGCCGTTCTGGCTTACCGGCTGGTAGACCGGTCGTGGCTGACAATGAAACTGCCGTTCCGTTAATTCAGAAATAAAAAAACCTCGAACCAAACCATATGTACAGCCTGGACTTAAAAATCAAAACCCTTGCCGATCAGGTCGATTATTTACAGAACCACAATATTTATCTTTATTACCGGGAGATGGATTCGGCACAGGATGCTGAAATGATGGCGGATGGCAGAAAAATCCTGATGTTCGGTTCCAACAGTTATCTCGGACTCACCAACCACCCCAAAGTAAAGGAGGCGGCCATACAGGCCATCCGGGAATACGGAACCGGCGTATCCGGTTCGAGATTGCTCAACGGGAATCTTCGGATCCACCGGGAACTGGAAGAACGATTGGCTGCTTTTGTCGGCAAGGAGGATGCCGTGGTAGTCAGTACCGGATTCCAGGCCAACCTGGCCGCCATTCCCCCTATTATTGACCGCTCCGGTTACCTGATCATGGACAAACTCAGCCATGCCTCCATCCTGGAAAGCGCGGCCTTATCCTTCGGCCGCAAGTCAAAGTTTGAGCACGATGACTTGAATTCCCTTGAGGATAAACTCAGTATTTGCCCGGCGGATGCCACCAAGATGGTCGTAACCGAAGGCGTGTTCAGCATGGATGGCGACATCCCCGACCTGCCCGGGCTGACCGCCCTGGCAAACAGGTATGGAGCCCTCGTCATGGTCGATGATGCTCATGCTCTCGGCGTCCTGGGCCAAAACGGATCCGGAAGTTCTTCTCATTTCCAGGTGACCGACCGGGTGGACCTGATCACGGGTACTTTCAGCAAATCCCTGGCCGCCCTCGGAGGTTTCGTGGCATCCAGCTTCGAAATCATCAAGCTTATTAAACATACTTCACGATCGCAGATGTTCAGTGCAGGACTTCAGCCCGCCAGTGTGGCTGCGGTCATGGCCGCCCTGGAAGTGATCGCAGAGGAACCGGAACGGATCGAACAGCTTTGGAAAAATACCCGGTATGCCATGGAACTGATGAAACAAACAGGATTCGACAATGGAACGGCTGAAACGCCAATCATTCCCGTATATGTCCGGGACGATGATAAGACGTATTTGCTGGCCCGCCGGCTTTACGATGACGGAATTTTTGTCAACCCGGTAGTCTCCCCTGCGACCAGTCCGGACCAGGCACTCATCCGCTTTTCCATAATGGCCACGCATACGAGGAGCCAGATTGAAGAAGCCATTGATAAAATGCACTTTCACGCGAAGGCCCTGGAAATTCTTTAATGCAATATATGATTGAGATCAAGTTGGTCCGGAACAAAAGGGAATTAAAGCGTTTTATCGACTTTTCATACGACTTGTATTCCGGGGATTCCCTCTTCGTTCCCGAACTGTTCATAGCCCAAAGGGATTACCTGGATCCTTCCAAGAATCCATTTTTTGAACATGCCCGGCTTGAATTGTTCCTTGCGGAAAAGGGGGGTAAAGTGGCCGGCCGCATAGGAGTAGTCCGGGACGAAGTATTAATAGAATATACCGGCGAAAAAACCGGGGTTTTCGGTTTTTTCGAAACGATCGAAGACGAAGAAGTGGCCACCGCGTTGTTGGATGCCGCGGCGGCCTGGTGCCGGAGTCAGGGACTGATCTGTTTGGAAGGGCCTTATAATTTCAGTACCAACTACCCAAGCGGACTGCTGATCGATGGTTTTCAATATTCTCCGGCCGTCATGATGACCTACAATAAACGCTACTACCAGGGATTCCTTGAAAATTACGGATTTACAAAAAAGACCGACGTTCTGGCCTATCATCTGGATGCTGACCTGTTCCCTGACCGGTTGGAAAAAAACCTCGGTATGCTGGAAAGGCGCCTTGCCGAAAAGGGGATTACCGTCCGCAAAATTGATATGAAGCATTTTTACCGGGACGTGAAAAGTGCTATAAACGTTTACAACCAGGCCTGGAGCAAGAACCTGGGCTTCGCCCCTTTTACGGAAAAAGAATTCATGCATGTAGCCAGGGATCTGAAACTGATCCTCGATCCGGAACTGGTCCTCCTTGCTGAAAGGGAGGGTCGGGTCATCGGCTTCTCCCTGTCCGTACCGGATATCAACGAGGTGCAAAAGGGGATCCGCCGAGGAAGGCTGCTCCCTTTCGGAATCTTTAAGTTGTTGTTCAACAAATCAAAAATCAAGAATGTCCGCATCCTTGCCCTGGGGGTAGTGGAAGAATTCCGCAAACTGGGACTGGACGCCTATTTTTATGCCCGGGCCTTTTCTTATGTCCGCAGGCATAAAAGACTCCAGGGGGGTGAGGCCGGATGGGTGCTGGAAAACAATGCGGAGATGAACCAGGCCTTAGTCAAAATGGGAGGGAAGGTCCGCAAGAAATACCGATTTTACAGATTGAACCTTGGAAATCATAAGAACCCTTGAGATTATCAGGAATTGAATTTGACCGGGACGCAACCATCCTGCTCCTCAGCGCACCGGTGCTGTTGAGCATTTATTATTATCATGGTTCGGCGGAATCTTTCTTCCGGTATTTTAATTGGGCTCCGGAAGGTGTTGGGCCGGTTTATTGGCGGTTTTTTGTGTTTTTCCTTCTGCTTGGCATTATTCCCCTTTCGATCATATTCTGGGTTTTCAGGGACAAGCCATACTCGTTCGGATTAGCTCTAGGGGACTGGCGAAAGGGATTGAGCCTGGCCTTAATCCTTATCCCCCTGTTGATCCTGCCCCTGGCATGGGGTGCGTCACAAGTTCCGGAGGTGCAGACAGAATATCCCCTGGCAAAAGTCTTGTTCAGCCAGGGCCCTTTGTTTTGGCAATATTCCCTGGCTTATATTTTTTTTTATTACCTCGTCTGGGAGTTTTATTTCAGGGGGTTCCTATTGTTTGGCCTGGCCAAGATTTACGGACCGGCTGCTGCCATTCTTATACAAACCATTTCTTCCTGCCTGGTGCACCTGGGCAAGCCGGAAGGAGAGACGCTGGGCTCGGTGGCCGCCGGCCTTTTATTTGGCCTGCTCGCTCTCCGGACCGGTTCGATCTGGTATGGATGGCTGATCCATTTTTCACTCGGGGTGATGACTGATTTTTTTATTCTCCGCAACGCGGGGGTTTCGCTGTTTTGAAAAAGGGAGATCGATGAATATCCTGATCACCGGGGCAAATGGTTTTATAGGCAGCCGCCTGGCCATGCGCCTTACTGAAATGGGCCATAAGATAAGGGGGCTGGTAAGGGAAACTTCCAGGCTGGACAAGCTGAATGGGCTGGAACTGGAACTAGCCTTTGGAGACATCACGGTCCCTGAAACCCTCGTCAAACCCATGCAGGGTATGGACCTGGTCATTCACACCGCAGGCGCCGTCACCGACTGGGGTCCGCTTTCCTATTTTGAGCAGCAAAATGTGGATGGGCTTCAGCAGGTGTTCAAAGCCGCGGAGGCCGCCGGAGTCGGGCGCTTTGTGCATATCGGTACGGTGGCTATTTATGGTTTTGGCAGGATAGGGGTGAAAGAAGACGATCCTTTCGCGGAAAGCCATGTGTGCTATTGTATTTCTAAACGGAAAGGGGTCGAATGGTTGAAACGGTTGGCCGGACACACTAAAATGGAAATGACCATCGTCCATCCGGGAAATGTGTTTGGACCGGGGGATGACAAATTTATCCTGCCGTTTCTGCAATTGTTGGACCGCAACCGTTTCGTATGGGTCAATGGAGGCAGGGCCTGGACCTGTCCGACTTATATCGAAAACCTGGTCCAGGGGATCGCTCTTGCCTCTTTTCATCCCGCCGCGGCGGGGGAGACTTTCATCATTACAGACGGCTTAGAGATGGATTGGAAAACGTTTGCCGGGGCCTTGTTTCGCGGGCTGGGCAAAAAGCCTGTAACCCTTTCCGTACCGCGCCCCATCGTCTATTCCGTTGCCTTCATGCTGGAAACCGTTTACAAACTTATCCATTCCCGGCAAGCCCCGGCACTCACCCGGTACCGCATCGACAATGCAGGATTGGATTATCATTTTTCCATCGAAAAAGCGCAAAGACTCCTTGGCTATTTACCGCCGGTGGATTTCCAGGCCAGCATTGACCGGACCGTGCAGTGGTATGGTGAGAGGAAATTAATAAAATTAAAAAATTAAGAATTAAGAATTAAGGATTGGGCCGGTCCAGGATCCATACTCCCCGGCCATAGGTGGCGATCACGATTTGTTTGGTAGTGGGGTGGATAAACAGGTCCTGTACCGAGACGGAAGCCGGGAGGTTGCCGTGCATGGCATTCCAGGTCTTCGCCCCATCGGTGCTCCGGTAGATGCCCATATCGGTCCCTGCGTATAAAATATCCTTGTTGTCCGGGTCCTCACGAATGATGTTGACGGGTGAAGCGGGCAGGTTGGCGTTGATTTTAATCCAGTTCCGGCCATAATCCGATGATTTGAAAAGCAAAGGCGTGATGTTGTCTTCCCGCCGGTCAGACTGGCTGAGATAGACGGTCGCATCTTCAAAACGGGAGGGTTCTATACTGCTCACCGCGGCATCTTCCAGCAGCCCCTTGCTGATTTCCGTCCATTTGCCGTTGCCTTCCAGGGTGGTGAAATGGGCTTTGCCGTCATCCGTCCCCGCGTACAACAATCCCTTTTTCTTTGGGGATTCGGCCAGGGCTGAAATGGTTTGGTAATTGATCCGGTAGGGCAGAGTGCCGATTTTATTTCTGTTGTTTTGGGTCAGGTCGGGGCTGATTTTTTCCCAGGTCTTGCCTTTATCGGTGGTCTTCAATACGTATTGCAGGCCGTGATAAAGGGTGGTGCCGTCGTGCGGAGAAATGATCGTGGCGGCAAGCCACTCGCCCCGGTGTTCTTCTCCCAGCAGGCTTACGGGCGGGTCAATGGATTCGCTGGCTCCTTTTTTACCCAGCCTTTTCAGGTTGCCCTTCATGATATGTCCGTAATACGAAGAAGAATAGAGGATATCGGGTTCTTTCTGGTCGATGGCAATGCGGGTGCCTTCCCCTCCTGGAATCCAGTCGAATTTACCCGTAGACCGGTCGGCCGGGTCATAGGTCGTGGTGCTCAGCATGCGCACGCTTCCTTCGTCCTGGATGGAGCCGTAGATATAAAAGGGAGTCCTGGGATCATAGGTGACGTTGTAAAATTGGGTGGTGGGGAGTTCATGGTAAAAGCCTTTCCAGGTCAGCCCGCCGTCATAGCTGACGTTCACTCCGCCGTCATTGGCATTGATCAAATAATTGGGATCGGTGGGATCGATCCAAAGACCGTGATGATCGCCGTGTACCCGGCCCCATTCCCCCTTGGGCCCTTTGGTGAGGGATTTCCAGGTTTTGCCGCCATCCGCACTCATCGTCAGGTCCAGGCCCATCAGGTACACCTTGTTTTCATCGGTTGGGGACACCCGGACCTGGGCAAAAACCCATCCATAGGTTCCTGAAAAAAATTCCATAAAATCGTCGTGCTCGCTCATCCTTTTCCAGGACTCTCCTTTATCCGTGCTTTTATAGACTTCAGCTCCCTTGATCACAACTACTTTAGGCCGGTTATAGGAATCCTGCTCCCCGGGGTTGGGGTCCCTTTTCTTGCCGTGGTTGTCCACAAAAGCGTAGAGTACATTCGGGTTTGCCGGAGTGTTGGCCAGGCCGATCCGCCCGGTCTCTTTGGTATCCGGCAGCCCATTATTGATGATTTTCCAGGTTTCGCCCGCATCGGTGGACTTGTATATGTGGTCGCCGTCCTCCGGTACGGGATCACTCCAGCGTTTGCGTATCCGGGTCCACATGCTGGCATAGAGGGTATTCGGGTCAGAAGGGTCCATGAGGAGATCGTTGGCCCCCGTTTTGTCATTCACATAAAGTATTTTTTTCCAGTTAAGCCCGCCGTCCGTGGATTTATAGACCCCGCGGTCTTCGTTGCGGCTCCATTCATTGCCCCCCGCGGCTACATAAACAATATTGGGGTCGGTGGGATGAATCAGGATCCGGGAAATGGTGTTTGTGTTTTCAAGGCCAAGATGGTTCCAGAAATTTCCTCCGTCGGTGCTTTTGTACACGCCCGTACCGGCTAAAGAAGCCCTGAAAATATTAGCTTCCCCCGTTCCCACATAGATCACGTTTGGATTGGAGGGCGCGATGGCCATATTGCCGATGGCCTGGGTGGCCTGCCTGTCCATCAATGGGGTCCAGGTCTTGCCGGAATCCACGGTTTTCCATAACCCCCCTGTGGCAAAGCCGGCATACATGATCTTTTTATTTCCCGGGATGCCCCAGGCATCCGTGCTCCTGCCGCTGATATTGGCCGGATTCAACAATTTCCATTTTACTTCCTGGTAAGGGCTGGAAGCCAAAAGCCTTTCATGCTGGATGAAAGCAATTCTTTTTTCCCTGCCGGTACTGGGGCGCTGGTTGGTTTCCGGTTGGGAAAAAACGGCGCTCAGGGCCGGGAGGATCAGGATGGCGATCAGCAGAATTCGTTTCATGATTGGCGGATTAAAAAGCAGGCCAAAAATAACAGAATTTAACGGCTGCGGTGACCGTTGAGCACCCGCAGTCAACGATAAAACAAGACGGACAAGGCAAACATTGCCTTTGTGGTTCAATGACCAAATAAGTTGACAAAAAACTGGTCAAGCCCGAATAAAACGGCGACGGTGAGCAGGGCGGCGAGGATTTGCAACCAGGCCATTCGGGTTCCGGGAGACAGCGTATGATCCAGGGACATCAAACCGGAAAGGGCCTTGAGGATCTTTTTCCGGTTTAGAAACAGGATGATCAAAACCAGGGAAAAATAAAGCAAGGCGCTGGCGGTCGCCCCATGTTTGTCCATGAACAGGAGGTCAAAGACCACGACATTGGCCAGAATAGGCAGCAGGATAAAGGCGCCGATCAGTTTGGTTCTTTCCCAGATCAAAAGCCAGGCGCCGGCGACCTGCAAAATGCCGACAAAGAGGATATAATTAAACGAATATCCCATAAAGGTCCAGGCCAGGTCAAATGCATTGGCTTCTCCAAGGGTTTGGCCCGCAACTTCAGCTGGCAGATGACCTCTGCGGTAAAACTGGCCGCCCAGCATTTTGCCCCATCCGTAAACATTCAGCATTATAAAAACATACCATCGCGCGGCTTTTTCAAGTACGATCCTGGAATTGAGACTTTGCAAAAGGGACATGTAAACCTGCGGGAGCGGTTTTCAACGGTGCAATACAACCGGTGTGGCTCCATTCCGGACAAATAAATACTTTTTCGAACTGCCGGTATGTAAAATTTCGATATCCCTTACCGCACCATCGATGAAGACTCCGCTTTGCTCTGCCGGCAAGGCCCTGAAGGCCATCTTGCCCTGGTTTAGAAGCAGGAGGCCGTGGCCGGCGTCCTGGCGGCCGAAAGCGGGCAAGGTCTCATAGAGATTTCCGCCGAGCAGGATATCCGGCAGCGAATCCCCGCTGACCTCATCCAGGCATAAGGCGAGGACCATGGAAAACTGGGCTTCCAGCGGCAATTCGATTATTGTAAAATGGCCATCGCCTTTATTTTCAAACATTGCGCTGGCCGTGATTTCAACCTTTCTGACATTTTGATCATCCCGGCTCTTCGGGAATATCTGGTCAAAGTCCTGCTTTGAAAAACTGCGGTAGTCGGTGTATTTTTTCTTCAGAAAGACCAGCTGGCCGGCCAGTTCATCCTTTGAAAAAAAAGAATAGTCCTTACCCTCCCGGTAGTAGGAGACCGGCGCTTCCGGGCTTGCGTTTTGATCAAAGTCGGCGGGATAGATCATGACCGGATGCTGTGGAGAGGCTTTCAGATCGTGGTTCATGCCCAGATTACCCGCTACCAGGTCCTGGTCCCCATCTCCATCGAGATCCGCCGCTTTGACCGTCTGCCATAGCCCGCTGCTTGATGGAATCATTCGTTTTTTCCAACGGTTCCCTTCTCTCGAAAGGATGGTTAGGGGCATCCATTCCCCGCAAACCACCAATTCTTTACCCGGGGTGGGATCCACATCCGCCCAGACGGCATCCGTCACCATGCCGAGGCCCCTGGTCACCGGATCTTCCAAAACGCTGAATTTCCCTTTGCCGTCATTGATCAGAAAATAGGAATCGGTATTGAATCCGTAATACGGGGCCACCCTTCCCCCGATAAACAGGTCGGTATCTCCGTCCTGGTCCAGGTCATGTGCCGCAATACATGCGCTCATATGGGCCTGGGCCGGAAAACCATCCTCCCGGAAAGTCAGATTGCCCTTGCCGTCATTCAGGTAAAGGCGGTCAACCAAAAGGGCGGGCTGGTCCATCTGGTAACCTGCCGAGGCCACCGCCAGATCAGGATCCCCATCCTGGTCCGCGTCGATCCAGGATCCGTCCACATCTTCAAAAGAGGCGTGCAGGTCGAGGCTGTTCTGAGCCAGGGCCGTAAATGATCCGGACGGTGTTTGCAGATAAGTAATGCCCGCCTGACCCCTGGCGCCGCCAATCCAAAGGTCTTCCAGTCCGTCGCCGTTGATATCCGCGACCGCGCTGCCGGGCCCCTGGGTGGACAATTTATAGAGCAGCAATTTTTCCCTTTCAAAATCATTGTAGGGATTTTCAACATGTAGATAAGCGATACCGGGGTCAGCTGCTTTAAACAAGGTTTCCCTTGAAACGGGTGCAGCATACCCCTCCTTCCGGTCTTGCTGCTTTATGGTATTTAAGCGGTCCGGCTGAACCGCTTCGATGCGCTGCAGGGAGCCATCCGGCCATCGGATCAGGAGGCTGTCGATGCCGGTATGGCTGCCCAATCCGAAGTGCACCGTATAATCCGAAGAAGACTGAAAGCCCCGGACAGGAAAGATTTCCCTGGTTTTTTTTTGGTCCCCCTGGAAAAGGGTTACCCTCGCGCCCACTGCAAATGGATTTAGTCCCTGGCCTTCCAGTTTTATCCTGAGGGAATGGCCCGGCGGCTGGGTTTCATTCCTCAGCAGGCTGGCCGGCTCATTGATCCGGTTGATGACCAGGTCGAGATCCCCGTCTAAGTCAAAGTCAGCATAAGCAGCCCCGGTTGACAAGTCCGGGCCTTCCGGGTTCCAAAGGGCAGATCGGTCGGTGAAAAGCAAGGGGCTTTCCTGGCTGAAGAAATAATTCCTGACCCGGCCATCCGGCATTTTTTGGATCAGGGACCCTGGATCCGAAGTATCGGAGGCGGAGGGAGCCGCCAGGTATTTCAGGTAATCGAGGTCGTTCGGGCGGTGGGCTATGCCGTTGGCTACAAAGAGGTCCAAACTACCGCTGTTGTCAAAATCGGCCAGCAGCGGAGTCCAGCTCCAATCCGTCCTGGAGATATTGCTCAACTGGCCGATTTCACTGAAAATCGGGAGGCCATCCGGACGGATGAAGGTATTCAACTGCAGGGTGTTTCTGGGATACTGAAAGTGGTACCCGAAGTCAGCCTTATATTGATAGATATCGTAAGGATCGGCTCCTACCGAATTTTTCAGCACTTCTTCCGATTCAGGCTTCATGTCCAGGCTCACGATATCGGTGAAACCGTCGTCGTTGATGTCGGCGATATCGCTGCCCATGGAAAAAGTGCTGGTGTGGCCGAATGAAAGGGTCTGGCTTTGCCGGAAGGTCCCGTCCTGCCGGTTAATATAGAGGTAATCGTTTTCATGGAAATCGTTGCCGATCAGGATATCGGGCCAGCCATCCGCGTTAAAATCCGAAACGCCCACCCCCAGCCCGTAACCCAGGGGGCTGCTGAGGATGCCGGCTTCCGGACTGACGTCCGTAAATTTCATTCCATCGTTTCTCATCAACCGGTCCCCTTTCTGGGGGTCTGCCTGGCGGCGGATCGAGGTATCCCGGTAGGTTTCCACGGAATGGATGGAATGGCAGAGCAGATACATGTCCAGGTCGCCGTCACGGTCATAATCCAGCCAGGCTGCCTGGGTCGAAAAAGCTTTAAAGTCAAGGCCGTATTGATTTGAAAGTTCCGTAAAGGTCAGGTCCCGGTTATTGATATAAAGCCGGTTTTGTCCATTAAAACTTTTATAATCCCCGATCGCGCAAACATAAATATCCAGCCATCCGTCGCCGTTGACATCGGCCATGCTGACCCCCGTATTCCATTGGTTTTCACAGGCGGTCCCGGAAGCCTCAGTGATATCTTCAAACCGGAAATTTCCCTTATTCAAATACAGTTTGTTGCCTGTTTCATTGGAGGCAAGGTAGAGGTCGGGCAGCCCGTCGTTGTTGAGGTCACCCGCGGCTACGCCGGCTCCGTTGTAGTAATACAGGTATTCGAGGATATTGACCGGGCCTTTTTCATTCAGCAGGTTCGAAAAGCGGATACCGCTTGAATCGGCCGGGACGGAAGTATAGAGGGTAGCCTGTTTTTTTTCTTTGCAGGAGGGCCACAATCCAATCAGGACGGCCAGGACAAACAGGGTTTTTATTTTACCGTCCATAGGCCTCAGCGGTAGGTATAAAACAAAGGACGGTCATGGTTGCGGGCGATGATCAGCGCTTTTTTACCCTGTATCCGGATGGCTTGAATATCCCGGATCTCGCCGCGAATGCAGATGCCGGATTCGGTAGCCGGCAAAGCCCTGAACTCCTGGTTCTCCGTTTGGGTAAGCACCAGGCCATAGGAGGCATCGTAGCGCCCCGTTTCCGGTTTGGTGCGGTATAAATTGCCTCCGAGGATCAGGTCTTTTTTTCCATCCCCGTTGAAATCATCGGAAAAAAGGGCATAAACCGGTGAGAACTGGGCTTCCACCGGAAGGGCTTTGGAACTGAACCTCCCTTTGCCATCATTGATAAACAGGGTGGTTTCCAGGGTGGTCACGCTGTCCACCCAGGTATTGGCCCTTTGGGCCGGGCTGAAAAAATCATCCAGGGTCTTACCCGCGAAATCAGAATAATGCAGATATTTTTTCTTCAATACGGGCATCTGGGCCAGAAGGTCGTGTTTCAGCGTAAAGGGATAGTCCCGCCCTTCCCGGAAGGTGGTGATGATCTGTTCCACCGTGCCGTTTTGGTCAAAATCATTGACGTACATCTTTAAAGGGTGACCGGGCTGGGTTTTAAACCGGCTATTGAGGCCGTGGTTGCCGGCTACGAGATCCATATCCCCGTCTCCGTCAATATCGACGTCCAACAAGCAGCGCCACCAGCCCGTGGGTCCTGCAGCCTGGACCAGCGCCCATTGCCCCCCCGTGTTTTTAAAGATTTGCAGGGGCATGTATTCGCCGCAAACGATAAGTTCCTTTACAGAGTCTCCGTCAAGATCGGCCCACCTGGCATCCGTGATCATGCCAAGCTGGAGCAGGCGGGGAGCCCTGGTTTTGGTTTCATCCGTATACGATCCCTTTCCATCGTTGATCAGAAGGTAACCGTTGACCGGAAGTCCGTAATTAAAAGGTTTGGCGCGGATCCCCACAAAGAGGTCCTCATCCCCGTCCCCATCGACATCACAGGGACGTACGCAAGAGCTGCTTTCAAAGCGGAAGGTGGGCAGGGGTTGCCGGGTCCACGTAAACTGGCCTTTCCCGTCATTGAGATACAAGCGGTCCATCAGGTCGGAGGAAGCTTCGGAATATTCGCTTCCACCGCTGCATACATAGAGGTCAAGATCGCCGTCTCCATCGGCATCGAATAAGCCACTGCCGGTGTCCTCGCTGGCCCGGTGGCCTTCCATGGCCGGTTGGTTGGTGTGGCTGAAACTGCCGTCCCGTTGCTGGAGGTAGATGGCGCCGAAAGCATTGATGGCATTGCCGATAAAAAAATCCTGCAATTGATCCCCATTCAGGTCCCCTATGGATACCTTGGGCCCTTCCGAGGAGGTCATGTGATAGACCAGCCGTTCCCGGTCAAAATCGGAATAATCATTTTCTGAATGCATAAACGAAACGCCTTTGACCGTCAGCGGTTCAAACAGACTTTTTGAAGCCGGTTTAGCCGCAAAGGTTTGGGCGGGTATGGCTTCCCGCTGGTCCAGAAACAAGGTTTGATCAGCCTTTACCGGGCTTATACGGATGATGCTTTGATCCGGAAAAACAATGACCAGGGAATCCACCGATTCGGCTTTCCCCAGTCCAAACAGGGCGACCGGTTCCATGCTCGATTCGAAACCGCGGATGGGCATGTACTCAAGGTATTGAAGCTTCGCTCCCGCATAAACTTTGATCTGGGAACCAAAAGCGTAGGTATTGCCCCCTTTGCCTTTCAAAATGATCTTAAGGTAATGATGGCCCAGGCGGCTGGTCGATTCGTTGCGGTAAATAAAACAGGGCATGTTCACATTATTGACCACGAGGTCAGGATCGCCGTCCAGGTCGAGATCGCCATAGGCGGCGCCATTGGAAAAAGAAGGGGTGGCCAGGCCCCAGGCCGCGGCGGAATCGCTAAACTGCAATCCTTCACCCTGGTGGAAGGCATGGTTGGGGATGGCTTCACTGGGTATGGAATCGATCAGTTGTTTATAATCGACCCGGTCATCCTTGACGATGTTTCGCACCGTATTCTCATCGGAGACAAAACTCAGGTAATCCTGGTCGGTGAGATCCTGGTAAATGCCGTTTGCCACAAAGATGTCCTTGCGGCCGTCCAGGTCCATGTCGAAAATAAGCGCTCCCCAGCTCCAGTCCGTGGCATGTACACCGGCCAGGCGGCCGATGTCCGAAAAGCTGCCATCGCCATGATTGAGGTGCAGCATATTGCGGATAAACTGGTGATAATACCCGTTTTTAACGTTGTACTGGTATTTGTTCCAGTCTTCAAAGGTGGTTTTGGTTTTCAGGCGCTTCTCGGTGGACGGCAGCATGTCGGTGACAAAGATCTCGGGGTAAGCGTCGCCATTGATATCGGCCATGTCCGCCCCCATGGAGGCTGCGCTGATGCTGGGCATTTGCCGGGTGAGTTCTTCGGTGAAGGTGCCGTTTTTCTGGTTGATATAGAGGTAGTCGCGTTCAAAAAAATCATTGCTGACATAGATGTCCTGCCAGCCGTCCTGGTTGATGTCGCCCACGGTAACCCCCAGCCCGAAACCGATGAGGCTGCCGTATATGCCCGCCTCGTCGCTGACATCGGTAAATTTTTTCCCGTCATTCCGGAAAAGTTTGTCCCCGCCCAGGGTATCCCGTTCTTCACGGATATTGTTGCGCAAATTAAAGCTGCCGATGGCCTGGTAGGAATTGTTGAGCAGATACATATCCAGGTCGCCGTCCTTGTCGTAATCAAAAAAAGCAGCGTGGGTGGAATATCCACGGTCGTTGAGGCCGTAGGCTTCGGCCATTTCAATGAAGGTATTGTCGCCCTGATTGATGAAAAGTTCGTTTTCCTTGTTGTCCCCCTTGATATCCCCCGAATTGCAGACATAGATGTCCAGCCAGCCGTCCCCGTTGACGTCGGCCATGGCCACCCCGGTGGACCAGGCCTTGGTGCCGCCTACCCCGGCGGATTCGGTAATGTCTTCGAATACAAAGTTTCCTTTGTTGAGATAAAGTTTATTAGGAGCCATATTGGCAGTGAAATAGAGGTCAGGCAGGCTGTCGCGGTTGATGTCCCCGATGGCTACTCCACCCCCATTGTAAAAATTCCGGTAGCGGTAAATATTAAACTCGCGGTCGTAATGCAGCGGGTTGGAAAACTCAACCTGGGTATGGGAAGCCGGCATCAGGGTGAAGAGGGGAGGGACGACACCCGGCTTATCCTTTTGTACGCAAGACCAGCAACATCCGGCAAGCAGGATCAGAACATGGATTTTTGAAGATTTATTCATTTCCGGCCCCGTTTACAGTTTGAGGAGTTTTGGACATGTCCGTGATGATCATACGAACCTCACGGGGTTCCCTTTTAAAAAACCGGATTCTGCGGTTGCCGTCCACTTTCACCCACAAATTACCTTTTTGTTTGTTTTTGATCTCTATAAATCCCGGTCCGTACCAGCGCTCCAGCAACTGTTTCACATCCACCAGCAGACTGTCCGTGGAATAGGCTTTGATCCAGGGTGCCCAGTCTTTATAAGTGAAGAGGGCGGGCATTTCCACAATGGAATCGTTGCTGAAGGTGGGGTAAAAATCCAGGTAAGCGGGGGCTTTGAGGCCTTCGTTCAGAAAATACCGCGCGCTCAGGTTGTTTGAGCCCTGGGTCATTTCGCCTTTTTTGTTGTAATTCCAGCAAATCTCAAAAAACGTCTTCCGGTCCATGCCTAAGGTCAGTCCAAGGAACAAACTGTCGTGCCTTTCCCCGCTCGCCAGCTCCCGTTCGAGCATACGCTCATACCGGGACTTGCAGGAGACAGCCAGAACCAGGCAGGCCAGGAGGAAGAAGTGAATGCGGGTCACGATGTACAAAGCCTCAAAGATAGAATTATAGAAATTAAGAATTAAAGGAATGAAGGGGGACTACTTGTCCTCCATCTGTCTTTTTAAGACCACCGGAATACCATTATTCACCGCAAGTACAAAATGCCTGGACTGGCCGATATCCAGGGCCTGGATATTGCGGACCTCCTGGTGGAGTGCATGGCCGGAAGCATTGTAAATAAAATCATGGTTTTTGTTTTGAAGGAAGATCGAAAGGCCCTGGGCCCTGTGGATCCCGGTTTCCGGTTTTGCACTGCCGTAATTGCCGCCCAGCAGGAGGTCCATAAGCCCGTCCCGGTCCAGGTCTTCGATAAGCACTGAAAATACCGGGGATAGCTGGGCTTCGGGGGGGAGGGATTTGAATTCAAACCGGTCACCCTGGTTTATGAACAAACCACTGCGGCTGGTATGGCATTGCAGGTGGATCGCGCCGCTGAGTTGTTGGGGGGTGAATACATCGGTGATCTTTTGATTCTTGTAGCTTTCGAAACGAAGGTATTTTTTCTTCAGGGAAGGGATCTGCATCACGAGGTCCTGGCGCAGGGTCAGGGGGTAATCGTCGCCGTTGAAAACGGTGAGGATCTGTTCTGCGGATCCGTTTTGGTCAAAATCGTTGATGTAGAGACGGGCCGGGTGCTTATCCGTGGATTTGATCCTGGAATTCAGGCCCCAGTTACCCGCCACCAGGTCCTGATCGCCATCCCCGTCGAGGTCCCCGGCCCGGATGGATTGCCATAGGCCGGTACTTTGGTCCAGTGCATAAGCAGCAGTGGCATCCGTGAACTGATTGTTTTCATTTTTCAGGAGGGTGACCGGCATCCATTCTCCGATTATGGCCAGGTCGTGGTCCCCATCGCCATCGAAGTCAGCCCAGGCCGCATCGGTGATCATCCCTAATTTCTGAAGCGCGGGGACTTCCCTGGGATTGAACTGACCCTTGCCGTCGTTTTCAAGGAGGTAACCGTTGCAGGGCACGCCATAGTTGAAGGGGACCATGCGGATGCCGACAAAAAGATCCAGGTCCCCGTCCCGGTCAAAATCGCAGGGCCGGACACAACTGCTGCTTTCAAAATTAAAAGTCGGAAGGATCTGGTTTGATTTTTTGAAATGGCCCCGGCCGTCGTTAAAATAAAGGCGGTCCGCCAGGAGTGAGGACCCGGCCGGCACTTCATTGCCCCCGGAACACACATAGAGATCCAAATCCCCATCCCCATCCGCGTCGAAGAAGGTCGCGTCGGTATCTTCCGATCCCTTGTCCTGGGCCAACGGTCCGGACTTCAATGATTTAAAGTACCCGCTTTTTTGCTGGAGGAACAAGGCCGGCTCCGCGTCCATCGCGTTTCCGATAAAAAGATCTTCCAAACGGTCTCCGTTGACATCTCCGGTCGCCAGGGCCGGCCCCTCCCTGGATATCATGTGGAAGAGCAGGCGGTCCCTTTCGAAATCATTAAAGGCATTTTCCTGATGAATAAAATCAAGGCCTCCGGGATAAACCCTTTCCCATAAAACAGTTTTTTCTGACTGCAAGGGGATGCTATCGAACGGGAGACCGGGGGATGGCCTGAGCTTTATGGACTGATCTGCCGGGGTATGGCCGAGGGACATCGTCCGGCCATCCGGCCAGATGATCCGGATGGAATCGACCGCTTCCGCGGAACCCAGGCCAAACAGGGGCCTTGGATCCACACAGGACATAAATCCGCGCATGGGATGCACCTCCTGGAACCATTTCCGGTCCCCGGAGTATAAGGTGATCTGGGTGCCGATGGCCAGGGTATTGGCGCCGCTCCCTTCCGGTTCAAAACGGAGGTAATGCCGGTTGGGGTTTTTATCTGATGTGTTTTCATAGATAAAGCAGGGCATGTTGACATTATTGACCACCAGGTCGGGGTCGCCGTCATTATCCAGGTCCCCGTAAGAGGAACCGTTGGAAAAAGAAGCTTCGCCCAGGCCCCATTCCGCGGCCAGGTTGGTGAAGGTCAGGTCGCCCTGGTTGCGGAAGACACAATTGGGTATTTTTTCGGAAGGAATGGCATCGATCAGCTTTTTGATGACCTGGTTTTCTTTATTCATCAGGCCCAGGATGGTCTCGGGATCATTGTACAGGTTGAGGTAGTCCTGGTCGGTCAGGTCTTTATAGATCCCGTTGGCGACGAAAATATCCTTATGTCCGTCCAGATCCAGGTCGGTGATCAGGGCGCCCCAGCTCCAGTCGGTGGCATAGACGCCGGCATACCGGCTGATTTCACTGAATTGAAGACCTCCCCGGTTCCATTGCAGGGCATTCCGAATAAACTGGTGATGATAGCCGTTTTGCACATTGCGCTGGTATTTTTCCCAGTTTTCAAAAGTGGTTTTTGTTTTATAGCGCGCATCGGTTTCGGGCAACATGTCCGTGACGAAGACCTCCGGCAGTCCGTCGTTGTCGATATCCGCCATATCCGCCCCCATGCTGTTGAGACTGATTTCGGACATGGCCGAGTCCAGGCATTCTTTGAAGGTGCCGTCCCTCTGGTTGAGATAGAGGTAGTCCTTTTCAAAAAAATCATTGCTCACATAGAGGTCCGGCCAACTGTCCCGGTTGAGGTCGCCGACGCTGACCCCCAGGCCAAAACCGATGGCGCTGGTATAGATGCCCGCCTGGCTGCTGACCTCGGTAAAATGCCCGCCCTCATTCCGCATCAGTTTATTACCTCCAAGGGTATCGGGGATCAAGCGTTGGTCCTTACGAAGGTCATAGACGCCCACCGTGCGGATCGAATTATTCAGCAGGTAGACATCCAGGTCGCCATCCCGGTCGTAATCAAAAAAGGCGGCATGGCTGGAAAGGCCGGCGGTATTGAGCCCATATTGGGCGGATTCCTCCCGGAAGGTCAGGTCGCCCTGGTTGATAAAAAGTTCGTTGTGTCGGCGATCGCCTCCGGGTTTTCCGGATTTGCAGACATAGATGTCCTGCCAGCCGTCGCCGTTGACGTCCACGATGGCCACCCCGCTGGACCAGACCCCGGGGCAAGCCACTCCGGCTTTGGCGGTGATGTCCTCGAAGGCGAGATTTCCCTTGTTGAGGTAAAGTTTATTATCCACCTGGTTGCCGCAGAAATAGATATCCAGGAGGCCGTCGTTGTTGATATCACCCAGGCCGACGCCGCCGCCGTTGTAAAAATTCCGGTAGGTATAGGGATTAAATTCTTCAGTATAGGTCAGGTTGTTGGCGAAGTTGATGCCCGTGCGCAGGGAGGATAGGAGGCGGAACAGGGGCGTGGCCGGCTCATCCACCGTGGTGTTGTTGGGCTTGCAGGCGCAAAATAAAATGGAAATAAGGAGCAGGTACCTGGGCATCGGGGTCTTGGTTTCGGATGCAAGTTAATATAGGCAGGGCATAGGGCTATGCTAAAAAAAACAAGGGCCTTTGTGGATTTAACGGGGCATCGGCGGGTGGCCATTGATGTCAAGTTTCCCGGGAGGCTGCCGGGCAAATGAGGTCAGTTTATATGCATGGCAGGCACCGATTCTTCGGAACCACCCAGGAATGAATTGCTAGCCTATTTTAATATCCAATCGTGTGAAAAATGGTGCTTGAACCCAACGCATAGATTTTCGGCTTGTAACAACGAGTCTATCGCATGTTTTGGGTTTATTTTTCATATGCTCATACTACCGCTTGTAATCATTTGTATTTGCTGGTAGCCTTTCGTATAAATTGGTCGATGAAAAGCTTGGCATCCCCGGACTTTCGGCCTGATTAAGAATAACTTTATTTTTGATCAGGCCACTTTGGGTTTAATTGAAAATATCTTGTCGCCCGGTCTATTTGGTTTCAAACACCAGGTAATCGTTAAAAAAAGGCAGTACTTCATTCAAGATCCGGCCATCCGCAGTCCATATCTTATTGACATGATTGCCGATGTATTCTTCGGCAAAATGTTCGATGCCGAGGTTCTCCAAACGCTGACTCAGCATGCCGCATTGGACGGGGAACCTGGATGAATCATTCCTGCCCCAATCCAATTTAATCGCCTTCAGCTTTCTTAGATTGCCGGCATACCGGTCAACCATATAAACCGGCATGTTTTGGTGCCATTTTTCCAGTACGGTCTGGTCCACCAACAGGCTGTCGCCCTGGTAAGTAAAAGGGACATCGCAATAAAAGGGCGCCTTATCCGGGTTTGGGGACCAGGCTCGTGCAACCGCTACAAGCACCCTGGGATAATAGGAACGTTTCAGTTCCTCATGGGTCTTTATCCGGGCCAGTTCTTTGAAAGACTCGCTGTTGGGGCCAAATTCCTTGACCAGGGCCAGCAAGCCCGGGCTCAGAGCATAAGTACTGCAGAATACTTCAGGATGAAGCATCGCTAATTTGAGCGCCCCGTATCCACCCATCGAATGGCCGGCAATGCCGCGGCCGTCCCGGTTGGCAATGGTTTTGAAATTCAGATCCACGTATTCCACCAGTTCTTTCGCCGTGAAGTCGGCCCAGTTGCCCGTGAGGCTTGAATTGGTATAGAAACTGCCTTCATAAAGAGTATATTGACTGGCCTGGACCAAAATGAAGGGCTGGATTTTTTTGCGATGAATGGCGAGGTCCAGGATCATTTTCATCCCAGGGTAAATACTATCCGTTCCCATGAAACCATGGAGATAATAGATTACCGGAAATCGTTTGCCGGCTTGTTCATAATCCGGTGGAAGGTACACGGAGACTTTCCGGTTTGGATTTTCTCCTCCCGGGTTTTGCAAGGCCTTGGACAACAATACAAAACTGACCACTTTGCCGGCGGGCATCTGGGCCGATGAGGCCGGGCCTGTTAAAAGTGCAAGGAGGAATACTAAATATTTCATGGAATCCCGCATGGTTATAGAAGGGATAAAATAATTTATTTCTTAATCCTTTCCAAAACCCGGAGCTCTGCTTTAAACATACCAGGCTTCAAAACCGGTTTTTCCCCCAGCTCCATGATGTTTTGCGAAGCGGCTTCATAGTTTTTCCATTCCGGCAGGCCGGCGCCGTTAGGATTGCCCGTCTTTACAAAATTCGACCAATAGGCGGACATGTATTTCTCCACGCCATAGTCGGAATCTTTCCATGGACGGTTCCATTTGGACAGGGTATGCAGGGCAAAAGGCACTTCTGAAGTATGAAAGGCTCCATAGTTTGGAAAACCCGGTTTATCCGTGGGCACATGGCTGAATTGGTAGAGATAGCTGTTACTGTCATTGTTCAGAGCCCACTGGTGATCCGCGTATCCGGCGAAATTCAAATTGCCCAATTTTAGCTGCGACTGCCTCGCCTCTTCATCCGTGGCGGATGGGAAGGCATTTAGAAATTCATCTTTGTGGCTGGGATAGGTAGAAGAAACCCAGGTCTTAAATTGTTCCGCCGTTTTGACCGGGCCGGACAAAGCCGCATCTCCGGTGACCCATCCTGCCATCAGCGAAACGTCCTGATGTTTTTTGTTGAGGAAGATGGAGCCCAGGTCTTCGGGAATTACGTATCCGTCGATAACCGGCGCGAATGTTCCAAAAGGCAAAGTGTTGGCTAGTTTCAGCAAACTGTCAGCAGAAAGATTTCTCAGCGCAACCACACTTTCTGCCTGGATTTTATAAGCTAATTCAAGGCCTGATTTTTCAGCATCTATTAAATTTTTGGAAAAACGGCCCATGGAAGCGCCACTGTGGGCAATGGCCCCGCGAAACAGACCTTTAGACAAGGGCGAGGCCACCAGGGCCTGTACACTAAAGGAGCCGGCGGATTGACCGGCGATGGTGACCCGGTCCGGATCACCGCCAAACTCCGTGATATTGTCTTTAATCCAACGCAGAGCGGCCAATTGGTCCAACAGCGCATAATTCCCCGAGGCATTTTTACCGGATTCTTTGGTAAGGTCCGGGTGCGAGAAGAAACCGAAAACGCCCACGCGATAATTGATGCTCACAAAGACGATCCCTTGCCGGGCCAGGGCCTCCCCATCGTAGATGGCGCAGGCGCTGGAGCCGGAGACGAATCCACCGCCGTAGATCCACATCACTACGGGAAGTTTTTCTTTCGCAGATTTGGCAGGGGTCCATACGTTCAGATAGAGACAATCCTCACTCAACGGCTCCGGCGGGGCAATGAATTCCTCCGTCCACATGGCAAAGGGTGCGGGCTTGTTCTGATAGGGGCTTGCAGGGAATTTATCGCAGACCTTGGTGCCCGTCCAGGGTTTGACCTGTTGGGGCTCTTTCCAACGCAGTTCACCGACCGGCGGTGCTGCATAAGGGATCCCTTTAAAACCGGATATGCTTTTGTCTTCATTCAATACCCCGGACAACTTGCCGCTTTTGGTGGTGACCAGGGTCAGGGCGGTCTCGTTTTGCCTGGCGCCGGCAAAGAGGGTAAAAACGATGGGGTAAAGGAGGAATATTTTCATTCGATTTTATTGACCGTTCAATGCAATGTTATAATGGTTTTATTCGGATTTACAAAGGTTGCATTTTTATGGTACTCTTTGGTGAGATGGTCATTGACTAAACGAAACCATTCATTCCACAAAAAACATATTCAATTCCCCTTTGCCTTTGGCGTTGATCTGGCCCCTGGGCACACATTTGTATTTCTCCCTGACCAGTGCATAAGTGGTTTCCGAGATGTTGATCTTTCCGACTTCCCCGCTGGACTCCATCCGGCTGGCCGTATTGACGGTATCGCCCAGGAGGTCATAGGCAAATTTCTTTTTACCCAAGACCCCGGCCACTACCGGGCCGGAATGAATACCTGCCCGCATTTTCCATTGGATACTGCTTTTTTTGTTTCGCGCCTCCAGGTACCTGAACATCTGTTTTGCCGCTTCAATGCAGAGTATGGCGTGGTCCCTGTTTTTTTCCGGCAGTCCGCAGGCCGCGAAATAGGCGTCCCCGATGGTCTTGATCTTCTCGATTTTGAAGACTTCCAGGATTTCGTCAAAGTGACCAAAAATATCATTGAGTTCCTTCACCAGTTTAATCGGCGTGATCGACGAAGCCAGGGAAGTAAAATCCTTAAAATCGGTGAACAGGATGGAAACCTGGTCATACTTTTTTGCAGCGGCTTTGCCTTTGTTTTTTAATTCATCCGCGACCTGCCTGGGTAATATGTTGAGCAATAAGGTATCGGCTTTTTTCTTCTCGTCCAGAATAGTCGCTTCGGCCCTTTTCTTTTCTGTGATATCCCGGATGATGCCGCTGTAATATCTTTTTCCGCCGTGGTCCCAGCTTCCAAGCGTAAGTTCAATGGGAAACTCTTCTCCCCCTTTCCTTAGGGCTTTGAGTTCAAGCACACTTCCGAGGACACGGGGCTTCTCCCTTTGATTCATTCGTTCCATGCCTTCCTCATGCCGGTGATGCAAGGATCCGGGAATGATCAGGGTCAGGGGCTTGCCCAGGGCTTCCTCCGAAGTATAACGAAAAATGATTTCAGCCCCCTTGTTCCAGAAAAGGATCCGTTTGCTTTCATCCGAGGTGATGATGGCGTCGTTTTCGGAACTGCAGATCACCTGGAACCTTTTGATTTGTTCCTCGATCAGGATTTCGATATGCTGCTTTTCTGAAACGGTTGGCTCGGCTTCACCGGAGTCCTCGATCGGCGTATTTGAAACCTTCTGGGCCATGGATGGGGTATTTTGATTTTTTGAGATTGGAATTGGAGCCGGGTTTGGCTAATCGTTTGGTTTTCACTCCATATGGTCAACTAAAGGTAATGCATCGCCCTGATTTGAATGAGCGGCTTTCCCAAAGGATAAGGATCATATAGTCGCCGCTACCAGTTTTTTGTAGCCCGGGTCCAGGCGCAGGTCATTGTAGATGTCAACCGTCATGCGGTGCGGTTTAGCCTTCGTTGCTCACCAAAATTATCGATGTTTTGTCCCGGGTCCTATTTCCTCACCGCCTTCAGCTCTTCAAAAAAGATATCATCGTTTGGGACGTCAAATTCCAGGCCGGTGACCTTCAGGTTGTTGTCCAGGACGAAACGAACGGTTCCCAATTGAAACCAGGCCTGGGGCTTATCCCATACCAGTTCGTAGACATCATAGTGCCAGTGACGGAGGGTCGCAGAGAAATCGGGTGTGTGTTCAAAGTCTATTTTTAACTGTCCGGCATGATGGGTCACCTTGATGTTGCCATAGATATTGGCATAATAGGTGCCGGCATACCGGTCTGCGGGCAGGGTGGACTGAGTACCCATGACCCTCGCTTTTTTACGGTCTTCGATGCGCGTATCCGATTTTTTGTTGCGGGCCAGGTTTTCAAGTTGTTCTTTGGACCAGTCCCGGGAGTCTTTGCCCAGGAAGGCATCAAAGGTATAGTTGGGCAGGGCTCCGATGGGGGCTTGCAGGCCATTGGTCAGCATGATGAAACCGAGGTTTTCATCGGGCAGCATTTGGATGGTGGAGATCATCCCGTCATAGCCCCCCGTATGTCCTATCCGCATTTTGCCCTGGTAGTCGGAGATGCCCCAGCCGAGTGCATAACCGCGGAAATGGGTCAGGGCATTTTTTTCGGTATGGTCTACCGGAAAATTGTTGTGGGGCGTCCAAAGGGTGTTCCGGGAAGTTTTGGTCAGCAGGGTATCCTTGCCCCGGATGCCGTGGTTCATATTCAGGATCAGCCACTGGGCAAGGTCCTGCACAGAAGAAATCAATCCTCCGGTTGCGGCCACCGTTTCCCAGTCCACCCAGGGTATGGGCTTGTTTTTGCCATCCAGGAATTCATGGGGTGTGGCTACATTGCTCAGGCCGGGCAGGAAGCGGGTCGCATAGACGGTCCTCGACATACCGAGGGGTTTCAGGATTTTTTCGGTGATGTATTCCCCCCAGGTTTTCCCGGTGACGGTTTTAATGATTTCTCCTGCCGTGACATACATGACATTGCTGTACCCGTACCCTGACCTGAAATCATAGGCTTTGGGGAGGTATTTAAGCCGGCGGATGATCTCTTCGGCGGTCAGATCGGAGCGGTACCAGATCACGTCCCCGCTGAAAGTGCCAAGTCCGACCCGGTGGCAAAGCAGGTCGCGGACGGTGGTTTCATCGCTTACATAGCGGTCGTACAATTCAAAATAGGGGAGGTATTTTTTTACTTTATCATCCCAGGCGATTTTTCCTTCCTGGACCAGCATGGCTATGGCTGCTGAAGTGAAGGCCTTGGAATTGGAGGCAATGGCGTACAGCGTATTTTCATCGGGTGTTTGATTTTTCCCTGCCTCCATGGTCCCGTAGCCTTTGGCAAAAACCAGTTTGCCGTCCTTCACAATACCGATGCTCATGCCGGGGACATTCCAGTCCTGGAGGGCTTTTTGGTAGTAAGCGTCCAGTTTGTTCAGATCAGGCTGAGCCCACAGGGTTTTGCAGCAGATAAGGAGGAGGGCGATCAAGGCAAGTGATTTTCCCACCAGGTTTTCGTGGAATTTTTTCATGATGGAGTGATTATTATCTGGTGTAAGATATTCTGTTTCGCGGGTTTCCCGCGAATGGATCTGCGTGGGTTGCTAAGCGGGTTTCCCGCTAAGATTTCCCACAAAGACACAGCGAAGCGAAGGACACAAAGGAATAGGAAATCCCATCTCATTTTTCTTTGTGGGCTTCGTGTCTTGGTCCCGCTAAGATTTCCCACAAAGACGCAAAGAGCACAAAGGAATAAAGTCATCTTATCGCATTTTTCTTTGTGGGCTTCGTGGCTTGGTGGGAGCCAATGGGCCGCTGTGCGGCTTTCCCGCTAAGATTTCCCACAAAGACACAGCGAAGCGAAGAGCACAAAGAAATAAGTCATCTTATCCCATTTTTCTTTGTGGGCTTCGTGTCTTCGTGGGCGCCGATGAGCCGCTGTGCGGCTTTCCCGCGATGTTTTCCCACAACGGCACAGCGGAGCGAAGGCACAAAGGAATAAGTCATTCCTTGCACTTCCTTCGCGGTCTTCGTGTCTTCGTGGGAGCCGATGAGCCGCCACGCGGCTTGCCCGCGATGATTTCCCATAACGGCACAGCGGAGAGAAGGGCACAAAGGAATAGGAAATCCCATCTCATTTTTCTTCGAGGTCTTCGTGTCTTCGTGGGCGACCATTTTATGCTGTGGTGGGAACCACCCGTGGGAAATACTCACCCGCCGGCCAGGATGATCTCCAGTTCACTCAGCATCATTGCGGTCGCCCCCCAGATGATCATGCCGTGCATTTCATACACCGGGACTTTTTCCAGCACCAGGGAGGACAGTACCGGGATGTCCACGGCCGTTTTCAAATCGGGATTGAACAACAAATCGAGGTCCAGTTCGATCAATTCGTCCACCTCCTCCGGCTGTATGATGAAGGACGGGTGTTTTTCGCTCCAGGCAATGATGGGGTACACATGAAAATTGGACACGGGGATATACAAGGGGGTCAGGCTTCCCAGGATCTCCAGATCTCCATCGACGCCGATTTCTTCGCGGGCTTCCCGGAGGGCGGTTTGCACAGGGCTGGTTTCAAAGGATTCCATCTTGCCTCCCGGAAAACTGATCTGGCCGCTGTGCCGGTCGGTTTCCAGGGTCTGCCTCCGGATCAGGCTCGTAAAAGCCCGGTCCAGTTTGGAATAAAACAGGATCAGGACGGCGGCCTTACGGGCCGTATCCGGTATGGGAGCGTCGATATACCTTCCGGGAATAGCCATGCGTCGGTGTGCCGACAATCCGGGCAGGGGGCGTTCCAGGGCCTGGGTCAACCGGGTTTTTAATTCATGGGCATCCATTTGCAGGGGTTACTCCTGCAAAGTTAAGGCATGGGCAATACGCAGCAGCTTTTGTTCCTTCCATTGGCCGCCCACAAGCTGGGTGCCGATCGGGAGGCCCCGCGCATCCACGCCGGTGGGAAGGGAAATCCCCGGAAGGCCGGCCACATTGGCCAGGACGGTAAAAATATCGGCCAGGTAGACCGAGACCGGATCATCGATTTTTTCACCTATTTTCCAGGGCAGGGTGGGAGATACCGGCATCACCAGGGCATCGTATTGACGGAACAATTCATCAAGCCGGTTGCGGACCAGGCGCCTGACCTTTTGCGCTTTCTGATAATAAGCGTCATAAAAGCCGGCGCTCAATACATAGGTGCCCAGCAGGATCCGGCGTTTGACTTCAGTCCCGAATCCCCGGGTGCGCGTCCTCTTATAAAGTTGTTCCAGGGTGGTGGCGTCATCCGCACGATATCCGTACCGGATGCCGTCATAACGCGACAGGTTGGATGAGGCTTCCGCCGTGGTCATGACATAATAAGCCGGGATCACATAATCCAGCCAGTCCAGTGCCACAGGATCCAGTGCAAATCCCTTGTTTTTCCAGGATTCCAGGGTCTCATGGTAATTTTTCAGGATCGCGGGATCCATGGCATCCTTGAAATGAAGGAGGTCCAGGTAAGCCAGCCTTGGTTTTTCAGGTACATCCAATGCTTGGCTGTATTGTTCAGGGGTCGCCTGGCCCATGCTTGCGTCGTGGCCATCGTACCCGGCGGCGACTTCCAGGAGCAAGGCGGCGTCGTAAACCGAACGGGTAAGGAACCCGGCCTGGTCAAAGGAAGAAGCATAGGCGATCAAACCATGCCTGGAAATACGTCCATACCCGGGCTTGAAGCCGACCAGCCCGCAGAAAGCAGCCGGTTGCCGGACACTGCCCCCGGTATCGGTGCCCAGGGAAGCCCAGCAGGTATCGCTGGCCACACTGGTGGCGCTGGCGCCGGAAGAACCTCCGGGAATGCGTTCCTTGTCAAAAGGGTTTCTCACCGGGCCATAGCGCGAATTTTCGTTGGATGAGCCCATGGCGAATTCATCGCATTGCACGCGGCCGATAAGGATGGCATCTTCCGCCAGGGCCCTTTCGATCACAGTGGCATGGAACAGCGCCGTGTACCCTTCAAGTATATTGGATGAAGCAGTCAGGGCATGGCCTTTATAACTGATGATGTCTTTGTGGGAAAGGATCAGTCCGAACAACTTGCCCAGGGGCTGACCGGTTTTTATTTTTTCATCCAGGGCCGCGGCGGCATGCAGGGCTTCCTCCTCATAGACTTCGATGTATTGGTTGAGGTCACGGCTGGATTCGATATTCTTTAGATAATGCCGGACCAGGCCGCTGACGGTGACCTGACCTTCCTTTAACGACCGCTGAAGCTGGCTGAGGTCCCGGTAGGAGGAGGTCATATTGGGGTTTTTATTTTTTTGATCAGTTCCCCGACTTCCAGTTTTTCCTGGTTCCCGCTGACCATGTCTTTCAGGGAGAGCCTGCCGGTATTTCTTTCTTCTTCGCCGATGATGACTACAAAAGGAATTTTGAGGTCATTGGCATATTTCATGGATTTATTCATTTTCACAAGTTCGGGGTACTGGTCGGCGGCAATCTCCGAACTCCGAAGCGTTTGAGTGATGCGGATCCCGTATTCCATGGATTCGGGGTCCAGGGCAACGATCAGGGCCTGGAGGCTGCCCCCTATATTTTTAGGGAAAAGGTCCATGGATTCCATCACATCGAAGATCCTCTCAGCGCCAAAGGAGATACCCACGCCGGGTACATCGGGCAATCCGAATGAACCGGTAAGGTTGTCATACCTGCCGCCGCCGCCCAGGCTGCCCATTTTGGCATTCTTGGCCACTACTTCGACGATAAAGCCGGTATAATAACTCAATCCCCTGGCCAGGGCCGGGTCAAACCGGATTTCCTGCTGGAGGGTATATCCTTTGAGCATGTTAAAAATCGCCTTCAGGTCGTCAATGCCTTTTTTACCGGAAGCCGTTCCGGACAAGGAAGGGATTAAGGATTCCAGCGTGGTCGATTGGATCAGTTGCAGCACCCGGGTGGCTGCTTCCGGACCAATGCCCCTTTTTACCATCTCTTCGTGCACGGCGGCCTCCCCGATCTTGTCCAGTTTGTCGATGCATACGGTCATGTCCGTAAAATGCCCGGCAATGCCGGAAGCTTCAGCGATCCCAGCGAGGATGGCCCGGTGATTGACATGGATGGCGACTTCGATGCCCAGGCGACTGAAAGCCTGGGAATAAATGGACAAGAGGTCGGCCTCATACAGGAGCGATTTGGACCCCACCACATCACAATCGCATTGATAAAACTCCTGGTACCTGCCTTTCTGCGGCCGGTCGGCCCTCCAGACCGGCTGGATCTGGTATCGTTTAAAAGGGAAAGAGATTTTGTCCCGGTTCATGACCACAAATCGCGCAAAGGGCACGGTCAGGTCATAACGTAAACCCCTTTTGGCAATGCTGCCGGCCAGCTTGAAGGAATCCTTTTGTTCAAGCGCTGCGACATCCGCTTCCTCCAAAAAATTGCCGCTGTTGAGGATCTTAAACAACAACCGGTCCCCTTCTTCCCCGTATTTGCCGGTCAGGGTTTGCATCAGTTCCAGGGAGGGAGTTTCTATGGGCACAAAGCCGTGGCGGAGAAAAACTTCTTCGAGGATCCCAAAAAGGTATTTTCTCTTCATAACCTCCGAGGGTAAAAAATCACGGGTGCCTTTTGGAAGGGAGGGTTTGGTCATTGGCCTGGATTGAGCAATAATTCAAAATGTCTGAGGATGTCAAAATATCAATAAATGAATGAGTTTTTCATCTCTATGGATATGTTGCTGGTAAATACGTAGGATTTTGACATAGTTTATATTTAAACATCCAAATACAAATATATTTAGAAAATACTTGCGGCCTGATTGCCCCGTGCATTGGAATCAGTTTGAAATAGCTCCAGAACCGGCTTCAGATCGCGCTGAACTGCCTCAAAAAACGGACATCGTTTTCAAACAGCATACGGATATCCGGTACATTGTATTTGAGCAGTACCTGTCTTTCGATACCCATACCAAAAGCAAAGCCGGAGTATTTATCGGGATCGATGCCGCAGTTGACCAGGACGGCGGGGTCCACCATGCCGCAGCCGAGGATCTCCAGCCAACCGGTGCCTTTGGTGATCCGGTGGGCCGTTTCATCCGCGAGCCCGTAATAGACATCCATTTCGGCGCTGGGTTCGGTGAATGGAAAAAAGGATGGCCTCAGCCTGATCTTTACCTCCGGGCCATATTGTTCCCGGGCATAATAAAGCAGGGTTTGTTTCATATCGGCGAAGGAAACTCCTTCATCTATGTAAAGGCCCTCGACCTGGTGAAACTGGCAATGCGACCTGGCGGATACCGTTTCATTGCGGTAAACCCGCCCCGGCGCAATGATGCGTATGGGCGGCTTTTCGCGGGTCATGACCCGGGCCTGCACCGGCGAGGTATGGGTCCGCAACAGGTATTGGATGGAATCTTTGATATAAAAGGTATCCTGCATATCGCGGGCCGGGTGGTCATCGGGCGTATTGAGAGCGGTAAAATTGTGCCAGTCGTCCTCGATCTCGCGGTCTTCGGCAATGGTAAACCCGATCCTTTTGAAAATATCGATGACCTGGTTCATCACCAGCGAGACCGGATGCCTCGAGCCCAGGGGGAGGGGATAACCCGGGGCGCTCAGGTCGATCTCCGCTTTTGAGGCTTTGCCCGCGGAAGAATAGGTTTGTTGGTATTGCTGGAAGAGGGATTCCGTTTTTTGTTTGATCTGATTGAGGAGCTTGCCCGCTTCCTTGCGGTTTTCAACAGGTATTTCCTTTAAATAACCCGAAAGGTCTTTCAGGATGCCCTTCGTGCCGAGGTATTTGATCCTGAATTGTTCCAGGCTTGCCGGAGAATCGACCACCTCCTGTTCCATGCCCTTTTGAGCCTCCAAAAACCGGTCCCGGATGCTGGTCCAGTCTGTATTTGTCATGGGGTAAAAGTAAGGAGAAAGGGAGAAAGGGAGAAAGGGAGAAAAGGAGGAAAGGAAAAAGGAGGAAGGGAATTCTTAATTATTAATCCTTAATTCTTTAATCATCAATACGCTCCGTGATATCTCCTCAAAAACCATTCGGCGCTGAGCAGGAGGGCGAGGAGGGCAAATATCCAGCGGAAATTGATGATGGGATAGGTGCGCTGGCTGCTGTATTGAACCGGTTTGATGGCATTTTGTTGGGACAACTCCTTTTCGAGGCTGGCGACTTGTTCCGGGAAAAGGGCCTTGCCGTCCTGTTGGGCGGCCAGAAGGCGCAGCAGGTTGTGATCGGCGGTGCTTTGATAGGTTTCAAGCTGGATTTTCTGAACAATAAAACTGCCCTTGACTTCCTGCCGGCCTCCGCGCGTATTGGTATAAGCGGTATAGGTATAGCTGCCCGGAGCGAAGAGCCCCGCGTCCAGGGTATAGGCCCGGTCCGTCTTGCTGAAGGTAAACTGGTATTCTTTCCGGTCCGGAGAAAGAATGGTCATGAAAACCTCATCGGCATTGACCGGTTCATAGGAATCGTTGAAAATCTGGGCGTCAAAGATCACTCGCTGGTTTTCGAGATAAACTTTTTGTGGGGAAACGACCCTGAACTTCCTTTTGTCCTCTTTGATGCCGATGTACTGGACCACTTTCCTGAACAGGTCGTCCAGGATATCAAAATTCTTGTTTTCAAGGAAGTTGAAATAACGCCATTTCCAGATGCCTTCGGCGGCGAAGATCCCGGTACGGATGCCCTGGTCTTCGCCTATCATCAGCAGCGGGTAGCTGGTGATGATATTGCCTATCTTTTGATTCATCAGGATATGGGCGCCCGCCGAGGCGCTGTATTCTCCAAACGGTGCGGACACCGGAGGAAAGTTGCGGAAAAATTCTTTCCATGCCGGATCAAGGGTAAAAAGGCTGAAGGACTCGCGGACTTCGGCGCTCACTTCATTGGTATTTCTTCCGTCACCGGCGATGCGCAATAAGGTCTGGCTGGCATTGAAACGCACCGGATCAGCCTGGCTGCCCAGTATGAATATCCTGGGTTTCTGGCTGGCATTCAGGTCGCGGATTACGGGGGCCAGGTCAAAGGTCCTGGATGGGAGCTGATGAAATATGACCATGGAATAGTCCGCCCATTTACCGGTAAAATTCCCTGCCTGCACGGTTTCGGTGATGTAATTTTTATTGCCTTCGAGGATCTTTTTGATGACTGCCAGGTCGGGATGGGGGCTTGCGGCTAGGATGAGGATCTTTTGCCTCGCATCGAGGATGTCCACAAACAGGTCCCGGGCATTGTTTTCCACGGCATATTCATTATTCAGTACCGAAGCCCGGATGACAAAATGGGCAGTTCCTGCCTTAGCAGCATCCAGGATAAACCGGTGGGTATGGTGCCAGTCGCCGGAAGGGATGTTGATGAGTTCCGTTTGAAGGAGGACTTCCTGACCGTTTTCCACCCTGAAGATCCGGAGGTTGGTCCTTTCCCCGTTGCATTGTAAAGCTTTGAGCTCGACCTGCACTTCAAACCGGTCACCGAGGTACACGATGTTGTTGTGCAAAACCCGCTGGATGGACAGGTCCCGCTTGAGGGTCGAATCTCCCATAAGTATGGTATAGACGGGCACTGCGAGAGAAGGATGGGAGTACAGCGGATTACCCCCCTGGTTGTAGTTGCCGTCCGTAGCCAGGATAATGGCCCCGAGGTTTTGGCCTGCCGTCTGGTTTTCAATATAATCCAGGGCGGAACCGATATCCGTAGCCCTTTCTGAAAAATCCACCGGACCGTTTTCAACGACTTTTTCTCCGAAGGTGAAAGAAAGGACCTCGAACCGCGAAGCAAGGGATTCTTCGAGTGCGGTTTTTTCTGCGAGATACCGGTTTTGTTTTTCTTTGGACCAGTTGCTGGCGATGGATTGTGAATTGTCCTGGGCAAAGACGATCACCGGTTTTTTGATTTCAGTGACCACGGATTTGAACAAAGGGGCCAGGATCAGATACAACAACATGCCTGTGGCAAGGCCCCGCATCAGGTACATCAATATTTTCCAGGCCGGATGGATGGAAGAAAAGGTCTTATCCCGGAAATAGAGAATCAGCCAGAACAGGAAACCGGTGCCGAAACATAAAATCCAGATTAAGGCCGGGGATTCACTCATTGGAACTGAAAACAAAATATGGCTTGGGTCGGAATCAATTGTTGCAAAGATGTAGAAATATCCATGATATTTGTTTGGTCCACTTCCGAATTTGAATTAAAAACGTTTTAAAAAAACTATGAAGAAATCCAGTTTTCTTGTTTTAGTTATGGTCCTGTTAAATTCCCTGGTTTTGCAGGCTTCAATGATCCTGATCCCCATGGACCCGAATCAAAAAAATCACCTGAAAGCTTACGGGGTGACCTATTGGGTATTGCAGCAAAACAGCGAAGCCTACTGGCTCCTCAACTATTTGGGCGGGAGCTTTGCCTTTGAATACCGGCCCGAATTTGAAAAGGAATGCAAGACCCGGGGCATTACTTACCAGGTGATCCCCAATGCCGCTTTTAATCAGATCCTGACTGAAATTTCAAACCCCGAAGTCAACCAGGATGCCATAAAACTGGAAGTGGCCCCCAAGGTGGCGGTATATACTCCGGAATACGATCATGAAGGCAACCGCATCCAGCCCTGGGACGATGCCGTGATGCTCGCCCTGACCTATGCCGAAATCCCCTACGATAAAATTTATGATGAAGCGGTGCTGAGCGATAAACTGGCAAAATACGACTGGCTTCACCTCCACCATGAAGACTTTACCGGTCAGTATGGCCGGTTTTATTCCGGCAACCATACCGCACCCTGGTACCGCCAGCATGTCCGGGAGTCCGAAGAAATGGCTAAAAAACTCGGGTTTAAAAAGGTGTCCCAGCTAAAACTCGCAGTGGTAAAAAGGATCCATGATTACCTGCTTGGCGGCGGTTTTTTGTTTGCCATGTGCAGCGCGACCGACACTTACGATATTGCGATGGCAGCCGATGGGGTGGATATTTGTGCGGAGGTTTTTGACGGCGACCCCATGGACGGCGATTGCCAGGAAAGGCTCGACTTCAGTAAAACCCTGGCTTTCCGGAATTTCCGGATCATGAAGAATCCTTTTGACAACGAGTTCAGTTCCATCGACAACAATGGCCGGAAAGTAAATCCGCAAAACGATTATTTCACCCTTTTTGATTTCAGCGCGAAATGGGACCCGGTGCCGACTATGCTCACCCAAAACCATACCCGTACCGTAAAAGGATTCATGGGTCAGACCACCGCCTTTGTAAAGGATTATATCCGCCCGGATGTACTGATCCTGGGAGAAAACAAATCCATGAACGAGGTGCGGTACATTCACGGCACCCGTGGCCAGGGAACCTGGTCGTTTTATGGGGGCCACGACCCGGAGGATTACCGTCATTTTATCAACGACCCGGATACCGACCTCAACCTTCACCCGAACAGCCCGGGTTACCGGCTGATCCTGAATAATATCCTCTTCCCGGCCGCAAAAAAGAAGGAAAGGAAAACCTAAGGGGAAGGCGGACTGTTCTAAGGATAAACTCCTCGAAATTCTTTTTACCTTTTCAGCCTAAATCAAAGGATTATGTTACGCAGCAAAGTGGCAGGGATCGGCATTTACCTCCCGGAAAAGGTGGTGACCAATCACGACCTGGAACGGGTGATGGATACTTCTGATGAATGGATCCAGGAGAGGACGGGGATCCGGGAACGCCGCTATGCGAAAAAACACGAAGAATCCACCTCCACGATGGGAGCCATTGCAGCCCGGCGCGCCATGGACGATGCAGGCCTTGAGCCGGCCGATATTGATTTTGTGATCTTCGCGACCCTCAGCCCGGATTATTTTTTCCCGGGATGCGGAGTGCTGCTTCAGCGAGCGCTGAAACTGGGGGACGTGGGTGCGCTGGATGTCCGGAACCAATGCAGCGGATTTATTTATGGCCTTTCCGTGGCTGATCAGTTTATCCGGTCAGGCATGTATAAAAACATTCTGCTGGTGGGTGCCGAATTCCATTCCGCCGGGCTCGATTTTACCACCCGCGGCAGGAACGTAACTGTCATTTTTGGGGACGGGGCCGGGGCCCTGGTGCTTCAACCCGCCGGTGACCAGGACAGCATGATCCTTTCCACCCACCTGCACAGCAACGGCGCACAGGCAGAGGCCCTGGCTTATATTAATCCCGGTTGCCACGGGGGAGTGCATCTTGGGACGGAACGGTTTGGGTATCCCAACCAGGAATTTGGTGGAGCCTTCCTGACCCAGAAAATGATAGAGAATGAAGATTATTACCCCAACATGGACGGTCAGGCCGTTTTTAAATCGGCCGTGGTCAAATTTCCCGAGGTCATCCTGGAAGCCCTGGACGCCAACGGTTTCCAGGTTTCCGACCTGGATATGCTCATCCCGCACCAGGCCAATCTGCGCATCAGTCAGTTTATCCAGAAAAAACTGGGGCTGCGGGATGACCAGGTTTATAACAATATCATGAGGTATGGCAATACGACCGCAGCGTCCATCCCGATTGCTCTTTATGAAGCCGTCCAGGAAGGGAAGGTGAAAAAATCCAACCTGGTCTGCCTCGCCTCCTTCGGCAGTGGATTCACCTGGGGTTCCGCGCTTATAAAATGGTAATATGGTAGATATATTGGCAATCGGGGTGCATCCCGATGACATCGAGTTGTCCTGCAGCGGTTATCTTCTCAAAGAAATACATGCCGGCCGCAAAGTGGCCCTGCTCGACCTGACCCAGGGCGAATTGGGCACCCGTGGAAACGTTCAGATCCGCAAAAAAGAAGCCCTGGAAGCGGCAAAAAAAATGGGAGCCCTCTCCAGAGAGTTCCTCAACCTCGGGGATGGCTTTTTTGACAACAATAAAAAAGCCATCGAGCCCCTGATCGTGAAGATCCGGAAATGGAGGCCTTCCATCATCCTGGCCAATGCCCTGGAAGACCGCCACCCCGACCACGGGCGGGCCGCCGAATTGGTTGGACGGGCCGCTTACCTATCGGGATTGCGCAAAATAGAAACCCGGCTCAACGGAAAAAAACAACAGGTATGGAGGCCCCAGGCCGTGTACCATTATATCCAGGATTACCCGCTGAAGCCCGACCTCGTCGTCGATATCACCGGTTTCCTGGACCAGAAAATGGAGTTGATCCAGACCTTTAAATCCCAGTTCTACGATCCCGCCTCCCTGGAACCGGACACGCCCATTTCCTCTGCAGATTTCCTCGATTTTCAGGTAGCCCGGGCCAGGGTCTACGGCAAATACATCTCGGTCAAATATGCGGAAGGATTTATGGTGGCCCGCCCGGTTGGGGTGTCGAGCCTGCTTCCCCTGGTATAATTTATAAAAAGTTTAACCCCCGCATGCAACCAAAAAGGGGGTCTGGTACCATTTAAGAGGAAAGACCTGAATATATCGTTTCCGACCAAGTCATAGAAGGATGCCGCCGGGGCAGGCGGGAAGATCAGCATAGGTTGTATGAATTGCTGAAGGACAGGATGTTTGGAATGTGCCTGAGGTACAGTCATAGTCGGGAAGACGCCGAAGATATCCTTCAGGATGGTTTTATCGCAGTCTTCAGGGATTTCAGACAGTACAAAGGGGATGGCCCGATAGAAGCCTGGGTACGGAGGGTGATCCTGAATACAGCCCTGCGGCACCTGAGGCGGCAGACTAAAGATATTTTTATCCAGGCGGAAAATGAGGAAAACCAGGCATCCGATGAAATCACGGAAGAAGATCATTTTGAAAAGGAGATGATGATCCAGTACCTTTTAAAAACCATTCAGCAGATGCCTCCGGGATTCAGGGCGGTATTGAATCTCTATATCCTTGAGGGGCGCTCCCACGAACAGATTGCAGGCACTCTGGGCATTAGCCCGGGTACATCAAAATCACAATTGAACCGGGCAAAGGAATACCTGAGAAAGGCCCTGGCCCGGTCCCTTCAAGCAAAAGGTTAGCAAATGGAAGAAAAAATACCTGAAGACAAACTGGAACGTTTCCTGCTAAGTTCCCTCAAACAATACGGTGACAGCCCTTCGCCTGAAGTATGGGACCGGATTGAGGCCGGATTGAGAACAGCACCGGTCGGGGTATACCGCCGCCTGCCTTGGATGGTCGGGACAGCCGCCGCCGGTCTGCTTGCAGTCCTGTGCATTGCAGTCGTCCTCCTGGTCCGGTCAAACCAGGAATTGAAAGCCGAGCTCAGAAAGGTTCAAAGCCTTGTACCGGAGAGTAAAATGCATGACCGCAACGAGAAGAATACAATAAATACTGGGACCAGAACCCATAATGGGGAGGAACATAATGATTTGAAAGCACCCAAAGAAGGGAACAAGGCGGATGCTTCCGGCCCCGTGCAGGAACTTGATACTTTGTCCGGATCAAATTACCAGAAAGCCCTTCTTTTAGAGAAAAACCAAATGAAGGGAGTTGCCGGATCTGAAAAAAGGAGGGCTCTGAAAAAGGGGGAGAAAATCAGCGAACCCCCAGCCGTAAAAGATCAGACAGCCATTGCGGCAAATGAAGCTCCCATTTTGAAAGTGGATAGTCAGCCCGGTTCCTCAGAGGAACAAATAAAGCAGGTTGAAAATTGGGCCGTCCCACCACAAATCCAGGCCGGCAGCCTGGTAAGAAATGACCTCGGCGAACTGAAGAGGGAAGCCCAATCCTTAATGTCTCAACAGGTCCATTCTCCCATTTCTGCGGCTACCATCCCCGCCCGCAGCCGGATCTCCATAGGATTTTTAGGCGGACCTTTATCAGAAAGCGGTACGATCAAACCAATCCGGCCATTCGACCCCAGGGATACCGAGCAGGCAAAAAGCGAATACCATGCGATGAACTCCTGGCAGGCAGGACTGGAACTTGAAAAAGTCCTGGGCCCTTCCTGGAGCATTACAGGCGGGCTGTCCTATAAACATTTTGAATTTGTCCAGGAGATCGATCAAAAGCTGGCTTTCCGGAACCGGGAACAACACCATCCCGGGCGGCCCCCGCTGCAGCATGACTTCAGATACCGAATGCAGGGACCCGCAGGAGCAGCCGAATTTGAAATCAACTCCGAACAACTCGACAGCCGGGCTACCATCGATGATTCGGAATTGATCCAGGTCAATATTGTGAACCGGACAGCCCTGAATTACCTGAGCATACCGGTCACTGCCGGGTACCATTTGCATTTCGGGAGATGGCAGGCTTTTGCGAAAGCAGGCATCCAATCCGACCTTTTAATCCACCGGGATGCGCAGGATCCCGAGGTCAGGATCTCCCATCCGCAGCTTGCTTTAAAAAACAATAAACCCCGGGCGAACTCCCAACCCGTCAATGCCATTGGATTTAATGGCCTGGTACAGGCAGGGGTGAAATACCGGCAGGGTTCACGGTGGGGCCTCCAATTAAGTCCCTCCTTGTTTCTGCCTCTGACCCGCAGGGATCCGCATATCCGGTCCAATGCCCGGGTATACAGCGTTCAGGTGGGATTGACTTATGCGCTGTGATAATAAATTAACAGGCTTTTAATAAACATCCATGCAACGTTTCATGCCTCCCGGTACCACATAATAAAACAAAGGAGTTTGGAGAGATTTTACCTAAAATTTTAAACAATGACAAAGAGGATTTTAAAAAGTTTGTTGCTGGCCCTCATGGCCGGGCTTATTATTCTTCCCGCCTGCAATACCGAAGACCTGAGTGCTGACGCTGTCGGGGATCTCGATGCCTTGACTGATGAATCGACCTATGCACTTGAACAAAGGGGCAACCTGGGCAAGCATGGATGTTATGACCTGATCTTCCCCCTAAGCATCGTTTTCAGCGATGGTTCCAAAGTGGAGGTGACCAGCCAGGACTCACTCCGGAATGCAATCCGTGCCTGGCATCAGGCCCATGATGCAATGAAAAAGGAAAAACCGGATTTTGTTTATCCCATTCAAGTGATGGCGGAAGACGGCTCCATCATCGATGTGGCGGATAAGGCCGCCTTGTCTGCCCTACGTGAAGCGTGCCATAAAACTTATCTCGATTCCGTGTGTCGGCGGGATTCACTCCACCACGGCGGATTTCCGAGGCATGATACGCTTTGTTTCACTCTGGTGTTTCCGGTCCAGGTCACCAAAGCGGACGGGACGGTCATCACCATCACCAGTCTGGATGACCTGAAAGTCCAGACCAGGGATGAACATAAAAAAGGCAGAGGCCATGGAATAAAGCATGGACTGACCAATCAGTTGCAACTGGTCTTCCCTGTGACCGTCAAAAAATCCGATGGCAGTACGATCACCATCCTTTCAAAGGAGGAACTCAAAGCCCTTCGGGAAGGATGTTGAATATCATCACCGATCGGGTAGAGTTATTTTTTCATATCAATGTAGCATCAACGAACGGGCTCCTGGAAGCAGGAGCCTGTTTAGTTGGTCAGTAGTCAAGAGTCAAGAGTCAAGAGTCAAGAGTCAAGTGTCAAGAGTCAAGAGTCAAGAGTCAGAGATTCCCAAGCTCCCACTAAGCAGCAGGAGGCCAGGACCGACCTCTTCCTAGGAACAAAATGGTAATCCTAAAACAATTTTACAATTCAGCAATTCACCAATTCAACAGTTCTACTGCTTCCCTTCCATCCTGTTCACATAGTCCACCGAGCCCAGGCGGAACCGGATGGCTTGGCGGACCTGTTTGTCCATTTTCAGTTCCCATTTACAGAAAAAACCAAGGGCATCGTGATGGTCGTAGGGCGAGCGGAAAGGTCTTTTATTGGGTTGGTTCGCTGTTTTATGAACTGCTGCCTTATACTGGTAAAAGGGTATAAAATGGAACCGGACGGCCAGGGTATCCATGGACTTGACCGAAGCCGGAGCCAGGCCCTGGGAATAGCCCATCCCCGGGTGGAGCAGGAAACAACACAGAAGCAGGCAAAAGATTTTCAAGTCAGGAGGGTTTGTTTTTCAAAATGGTTTCAATGTCCCGGAGCTCCTGTTTGGTGAAGGTTAAATTTTTAAGGGCGCCGATGCTGTCCAACAACTGTCGGGGACTGCTTGCCCCCACCAGAACGGAGGTAATGCGCGGATCCTTCAGCAACCAGGCCACGGCCATCTGGGCCAGGGATTGTTCCCTTTTAGTGGCCAGGGCATTGAGCCGGGTGACCTTGGACAGGACCTCGGCGGTGATCTTTTCTTTGGTGAGGTAACGGCCATCTTTCACGGCACGGGAATCTTTTGGGAAACCTTTTAAATATTTATCCGTCAGGATGCCCTGTTCCAGCGGGGAAAAGGCTATGGCGCCGACTCCTCTTTTTTCCAGTTCATTGAGCAGTCCTGTCTCCACCCAGCGGTCCATCATGCTGTAACGAGGCTGGTGGATGAGGAGGGGAGTACCCATGGCTTTAAGGATTTCAGAAGCTTTGGCGGTATCCGCGGCATTATATTGGGAAATGCCCACATAAAGGGCCTTTCCCTGGCGGACCAGGTGGTCGAGGGCGCCCATGGTTTCTTCCAGCGGGGTATCCGGATCCCGGCGGTGGGAATAAAAAATATCCACATAATCCAGGCCCATTCGGCGGAGGCTTTGGTCACAGCTCGCGATGAGGTATTTCCTGGAGCCAAGATTGCCATAAGGCCCGGGCCACATATCCCAGCCGGCTTTGCTGGAGATCAGGAGCTCGTCCCGGTAGGGCACCCAGTCCTGTTTGAATAGTTTTCCAAAATTTTCCTCAGCGGCGCCGAAGGGGGGACCGTAATTATTTGCGAGGTCAAAATGGGTGATGCCCTGGTCAAAGGCCGTACGAAGAATATTTCTTCCGTTTTCCAGGTTGTCGGTATGGCCAAAATTATGCCAGAGCCCGATGGAAATCATAGGAAGTTGGATGCCGCTCCGGCCGCAGCGGCGGTATTGCATCCGGTCGTACCGGTTTTCATTGGCCCGGTAAAATCCCGGATCGTACAGGTCGTTTATTTTCATATGTTTTTTTGCATTGGATGCTTTGCCTGAAGTTAGTGTACTTCACCCGATTCCGGGCATACCCAACTTCGGTTCGGATGGGTGATGGTCATACCTCAGCAACAGCCCCTTCGGGCATAAAATTAATTTTTTTAACTTTAAGGCTGCTTCGAAAATGACGGGCTATGAAAAAATCAATAACTATTTTCTTTTTTGTATTAAGTTTTGTCAATATGGTATCAGGGCAGACGGAAAAAGGCACCTGGTTGCTGGGCGGAAACGCCTCCTATCAGCGATCCAGCGGCAAGGGTACCTTGTTTCTCAGTCCATCCATCGGTTATTTTCTTGTCAATCATGTGGCGGGCGGAGCGCAGCTCAACCTGATTGCCATTACCGGTTCCACCTCGTGGAACCTGGGGCCCTTTGCCAAATACTACTTTTATGGCGATGAAAGGGGCCGTTTTTATGCGAGCCTGGGCCTCAATATTGGCGATGCCCCCGGTTCGAATTTCGATACCGGCTACAGTTTAGGCGGAGGATATGCCAAATTTCTCAACTCCAGTATTTCCATAGACATGGGAGTGCAGTATCTCAGGGCGGGATCCTCTGAAGGCATCTTCAGCCTGGGAGCCGGATTCCAGATCCATTTCAACAGCCTTAGAAATTAACTAATTAAGGAATTAAGGAATTAAGGAATTAAGGAATTAAGGAACCCGCGTTTTACTTCTGGCCTATAGGACAGCCCCTTAAAATTTTACTTTCTTTCGATTTTTTATTAAATTGGGAGTATAAACCCCAATTTTTATGCGGGCAATATGGACCATTTTGCTTTGCATTTCCTTATTGGATTTGAGGGGACAAAGGATAGCAAAGATTTCCTTTCCATCAGCAGCAGGGGTTGCCCGGCAGGATGGGTTTACGATCCAGTACATCATCGGAGACCGGGTGGCGGGTTATGCAGCGCTCGAAGGCGATGCCCGCATGTTTGTGGGCTTTCTCGATCCGGTTTTCAGTTCAATATCGACGTCCGTGACGGCAGAGCGTATGGAGCGTATTCAGGTTTTTCCCAATCCCTTTAAGGAGCAGATTTCTATCCGTCATTCCCTGACCGGAGCCGGCCTTAGGTACAGGCTAACGGATTTGCATGGACGGATCCTTTTACAAGGGAGTGACCGGAAATGGGATATGACTTTTCCGACCGCCCACCTTGCTCCGGGCATTTATATCCTTTCCCTCGAGCAGGCAAAGGGGCATTTTGCACTTTATAAACTCATTAAAATATGAAGGCCATTTTCACTTTCGGACTTCTGGTCCTCCTTTTTGGCTTCACACAGGCACAACGGACCGTTTCCCTAAAACTCGTGGGCGATAATAATGTACCGCTCAAAGCCGAGGAAGTTGGAGATATAAAAGTGTCATGGTATGGCCAGGACGGGATTGATGTCATTTACACTGAAACCTTTCCGGATCCATCCGTCGTTGAGGGTTTGATCAACCTTGAACTTGGAACAGGGGCAAATAACACAGCCTATACTGAAGCTGTCAATGCCTATTTTAGAAACCAGGTCCCCGCCTCCGAAACGAGCATTAAGGTTAATGTCGAGGTTTCCCTGACGAATGGTAAACTCCTCAATTTTGATAAGGAAATAAATCTGAATGATCCCCTCCCTGTAATCAAAGTAATCAATGACCAGAGTGTGGTCATCCTGCCAGCCCAGATCAACCTTGTGGATGGAAACCGGGATGTTTACATCAACGGTAGGGAAATGTTCATGAAGGAAGATACCTCGGATATTCTATTATCTCATGTGGATCCCAGGGGTATGAACATTTATGGGGGGGCAAACCAGACAGCCCAATTCAGTTCGGATGGGATCTATGTGAGGAAAGAGGAGGATTATGCAAAATATTTATTCGGAACAGGGGTGGAATTAAAGAACACCACATACAATACCTTTTACGGCCTCAGCGGCGGCAATGTTTTAAACCTTTCGAACAACGACCATTTCAATTTCAGCACCAACGAATTCAGTCTGGGCCGATCATCCAATAAATTCTGGTTTTTCAATCAAAGCGGAGGAGGATTTAATCCCAGCGCCGGCAGGACCCACGAATTTACCAGTGATTTCTTCGGGATCAAGGATGATATTACAAAGAGAGAATCCCGGCTTTTTTATAACGGTATTTCAGGATTTCACAACAACCAGGTAAGGTTTAATCTCGGTATTTCTTCTTCGGGCTCTCCGCTCTTCCAATTCCTGAACTCTGCGGGTAAACTCCTTTACAATATGTCTCCGAACACCGACGGCGTGACCGACATCACCAATCATAATCCGGATGGCAACTTCACCTACCGCATTACCAGCCTTAGCGGAACGGCGGGGAAAAATCCCTACGTTTATATTACCCAGAATGGGGGACCGCCTGGAGCTGGCATGTATTACAACAGCAACAATGTCCCGGTACTGTTTGCTTCTGTAAAAAATTTCCGGATGGACCATCCCGACCTTGCGGACCAGGACATTGTCTATGCATCGCTGGAAGGCCCTGAAGCCGCAGCCTACTGCAGGGGGAAGGGCCAACTCACCCAGGGTAAACAATTTATCCCTTTTCCGGACCACTTCAAATTTGTCTGCTCCCCGGATGATCTAACCATCCAGCTGACCCCGCGTTCGGCAAAATCAAGGGGCCTCGCCGTGACCGAAATTACAAAAGAAGGCTTCCGGATAGAAGAACTCATGGAAGGGGCGGGCAATTATGAATTTTTCTGGGAAGTTAAAGGGACCCGCAAAGGATTTGAAGATTACCAGGTGATCCGGCCCAAATCAGAGGTGATGCCGGTGCCTTTTAAGAGACAGGAAATGAATAAGGAATAGGTACGAGGTAAGAGGTAAGAGGTGCGAGGTAGGAACTACTCTAACCTCTAACCTCTAACCTCTAACCTCTGTCCTCAGCACTCAAACCCGATAAACTTACATTCCAGCGATCCGTTGTAGACCTTGTAGCTTTTGATTTTTTTGAGTTTCACCCCTTCGACAATATCCGTGTACGGGGAAATGATCCAGGCTTTAAAACCCCTGTAATCGTCTTTTAGCTTATAGCCGATGTCTTTGTAAAACCGTTCGGTATCGCGGAGGGGGATCCGTTTGTCGTAAGGGGGATTCATCAGGATCAGGCCGCTTTCGCTTTTGGGTTTGGACTTAAAAAAATCCTCCATGCCGGCCTGGATCCGCCGGCTGATCTTGGCGAATTTCCAGTTGATCCGGCAGGCGTCCATGGAATACAATTCAAGATCTGAGGCGAAGATTTTATGAGGGATCTCGCCAATGGGTTTGTTTACTTTTTTAAGAATTTTCTGGTAGAGTGCATCGTTGTAATCAAACCACCTCCGGAAACCAAAATTTTCCCTCCAGTGCTGGGCATGGATCCCCGAAGCCTTGATGTAGGCTTCCGTGGCAAAGGTGCCTGAACCGCAAAAGGGATCGTAAAAATCCATCGAGCCGTCGTATCCGCTCAGGTCAATGAGGCCTGCCGCAAGCACTTCATTGATGGGTGAATCAAATGCCGCCTTCCGATAACCCCGTTTGAACAAAGAAGGCCATGAACTGTCCAGGGAAATGGTGCACTGATTTTCCAGGATGTGCAGGTCGATGCGCACGTCCGGGTCCTGGGCGTCCACATTAGGCCTGCGGGTATGTTTTTTCCGCAGGTGATCGACGATGGCGTCCTTGCAAACCAGGGCGGCATACTGGCTGTGCGTAAAGATTTTGGAATAGACGTTGTGGTGGATGGCAAATGTCTTGGAGAAATCCAGGTAATCGCTCCATTCAAATTCATATAACCGGCTGTAATACTGGGCCTGGCTGTCGAACCGGAAGGAATATACCGGGACCAGGATCTCCAGGGCCGTCCGGAGGCAAAGGTTGGATTTGTACAAAAAGCCCTGGTCGCCCTCAAATTCAACGCCCCGGGTGATCGGCTTTGTTTTGCCGGCCCCCAGTTTTTTTAATTCTGCTTCCAGCACTTTTTCTAGTCCGGAAAAGGTCTTGGCCAGCAATCTCATTGGAAGGCAAAGGTAACGAAATGGTGGGTGGTGGATGGTGGGTGGTGGATGGTGGATGGTGGGTTGTCCATGCCTGAATTTGGTTGACCGTTTTTTAAGGGTGAAAAACACTTTATAAAGGGTCAGGATATTTCAGGCATTGACCTCCCGTTCCCCACGACTTTTTCGGGAATAGTGTATGGGCTATCCAAGCACCATCCACCATCCGCCAAGCACCATTTTCCCTATCTTCGCCCCATGTTTCAACGCCTGAGGCAGAAATGGGGCGTATCCGGCCTGGACCTGGCGCTGATCCTGATCACTTTTGCGATCGGGGGCAGTCTGTGCGGTTACCTGGCCAAAGTCCTTTTAAAAGGCACTCCATTGGAAGGAGGGGTGCTTTGGGTGATCATGTATATACTGCTGGTCACCGCCCTGTGGCCGGTCTGCGTGGTGTTTATCAGCATATTTACCGGGCAGTATACTTTTTTTAAAAAATATGTGGGCAAGATGGCCTCCAGGATTTTTGGAGGAAATAAATAAATCTTGTTACTTTTTTTCCGCAAAAAAGTAACCAAAAAACTCGTTCCAAAAAATACTCGCTCTGGGAGTAAAGCATTGCAATCAGCATTCCCAACAATTTTTCCGGTCACCCTTGGCCGCTTCGTCCTCGGACGGTTTTTTGGCACGCCGCCAAACCAATCCTTGGTGCCTATTGTTTGGCGAAATCATCTTTTATAAATTTTTAAGAAATCGCTGATTTAATTTTTCACGCCACGGCTTCAGAAACTTTATACCTGGATGACCCCGACATTGAATTTTTCCACGGGCGCGTGGTTGGCCATTTCAATTCCCAGGGCGATAAACTCCCTCGTTTTCGCGGGATGGATGATGCTGTCCACCCAAAGCCTGGCAGCGGCATAATAGGGGGATTCCTGCTCTTCGTAACGGGCCTTGATTTTCTGATACAAATCCTGCTCTTCGGCCTGGTCGGGAACATGCCCTCCGGCCTTGATCTTGTTGATCTGGATATCTGCGAGGACCCGTGCCGCCTGGTGCCCTCCCATGACCGCTATTTTGGCGGTCGGCCAGGCTACGATCAGGCGGGGGTCGTAAGCTTTGCCGCACATGGCATAATTGCCGGCCCCGTATGAATTGCCGGCTATGATGGTAAACTTCGGTACGGTCGAATTGGCCACGGCATTCACCATTTTCGCACCGTCTTTGATAATGCCCCCGTGTTCCGACCTCGAACCCACCATAAACCCGGTGACATCCTGCATGAAGACCAGGGGGATTTTTTTCTGGTTGCAGTTGAGAATAAACCGGGTGGCTTTGTCCGCACTGTCGGAATAAATGACCCCGCCAAACTGCATTTCCCCCTTTCCGGTTTTCACGACTTCGCGGTTGTTGGCCACAATGCCCACACTCCAACCTTCGATCCGCGCATAAGCGGTAAAGATGGTTTTGCCATAATCTTCTTTGTAGGGAAGGAGGCTTCCGTCATCTACAATACTTTCCAGGATAGCCCGGACATCATAGGGTTTGTTGGCTTGCAGGGGATAGTTGCCCAGGATGTCTCCGGGGAGCCTTTTCGGTGCCACGGCCTCCACCCGGTTGAAGCCGGCGGAGACCGGATGACTGAGCCGGCTGACCATTTGCCTTATGGTATTGAGGGCGCTGAGGTCATCGGGTACGCGATAGTCCGTGATCCCGGAAATCTCGGAATGGGTCCTGGCCCCTCCCAGGGTCTCTTTATCCACGACTTCCCCAATCGCCGCTTTTACCAGGTAGGGACCGGCGAGGAAGATGGACCCTGTTTTATCCACGATCAGGGCTTCATCGGACATGATCGGCAGATAAGCTCCACCCGCGACGCAGGATCCCATCACGGCCGCGATTTGGGGAATGCCCAGGGCAGACATCCGGGCATTGTTCCTGAAAATGCGGCCGAAATGTTCTTTATCCGGAAAAATTTCATCTTGCATGGGTAAATAAACCCCAGCGCTATCCACCAAATAAATGATGGGCAGATGATTTTCCATTGCAATTTCTTGTGCACGTAAATTCTTTTTGCCCGTCATCGGGAACCATGCTCCAGCCTTCACCGTTGCGTCATTCGCAACGACAATGCATTGCTTGCGCTTGATATATCCCATTACCACAACCACACCCGCTGAAGGACA
>JAKQHS010000058.1 GCA_029557915.1 Bacteroidota bacterium
TGACGAATCCATGTTCAGCCGGCACTGTATCATGCAGTCCTTCGAAAACCTTGAAATGGGCCCCCTGATCAACGGAGAGGGCCAGTTTCACATCATAATCATAGGTTTTGCCGCCGGGCCTCTTTTGGAGAAAATGGGCCAAAAGATTATACTCACTTCCCGGGAATACCGAGAGGGCCGGATAATCAGCCCAGTTGACAAACCAGTCCTGGCCGGAGGCTACGGTGCGTGTTTCCGTCCAAGCTGAATCGGCCCAGGACCTGAAGCGAAGACTGACGCCACCATCCCGCTGATGTTCCATCCACGAAAGGTAAAGCACACTCTGTGGGGAAAGAAACCAATTTGGGGTCTCTGTCCGCCCCTCCGAAACAGGAATTAACTCTCTGATATGCAGTGAATTATCTATTTTACCACAGGAGTGGAACAGTATGGTCGCCAAAATCAAACCGAACGGGAATTTCATGGCCTTAAAATTAGCACCCTTCAAATTAAAGAAGAAGTCCGCTGAATTAAAGATATTTGTAAACTATCACTGAATCGTTTATGGCCGCAATTCTCCAGGAGGCAAAAAATTACGTAAAGGACCTCTTAACCAGCCAACTCAACGGAACCTACTGGTATCACAACTGGGAACACACCGAATATGTTTTTGAAGAAGCTATGGCCTTGGGTGAATCCGCCGGCCTGAGTGAATCCGAAAAGGAGATCCTGGGCCTGAGCGCCCTGTTTCATGATACCGGGTTTGTGAAAGCCTACCAGGACCATGTAAGCAACAGTAAAGTAATTGCTAAGGAGTATTTATTATCCCGGGGATACGGCCAGGAACAAACTGCCGGGGTATTGGAGAATATCGAAGCGACGCGCATGCCCCACACGGGGACCGGCAAACTGGGTGCCCTTCTTCAGGATGCCGATCTGGCCTTGCTGGCTTCGGAAGATGCCATTCAGAAATCGGAAAATCTCCGCCGGGAACTGGCCGTTTTCGAGAACAAACATTTTTCTGACGCGGAATGGGTCAAACATAACCTGGATTTTTATAAAGCGGTCGTCTATCAAACCGCCGAAGGCAAACGGAAATACGAAGCGGGAAAAGAAAAAATCAGGGATATCCTGAAAGAAAAAAACAAAAAGTCCAAAAAAGACGAGAGTTCCCTGATCAACAGCAACCGTACTGCGGAAATGCTGTTTAAGACCGCCCTCCGCAATCACATCAACCTGACTCAGATCGCCGACAATAAGTCCAACATCATGCTCAGCATCAATGCCCTGATCGTCACCTTCGCCCTGCCGCTGATGTATGAGCAGATGCAGTCCCAGCAATGGTATTTTCTGATCCCGGTCTTTATCCTGGGAGGCACCTGCCTGATTTCCATTATTTATGCGGCCCTGGCCACAAGGCCGGGAACGGTCAAGGGCAAGTTTAATCTTGCGGACATCCAGGCGGGAAAGGGCAGTTTGTTTTTCTTCGGCAATTTTTTTAAAACTCCGCTCAAGGACTACATACCCGCCATGAAACAGGCCCTTGCCAAAGCGGAAAATTTGGACGACAGCGCCATCATCGATTTGTATTTTTTAGGCAAATCCGTTGGCCTGAAATTCGAGCTGCTCCGCAAATGTTATTCTTTCTTTTTGGTGGGCATCACGCTTTCCAGCGTGCTTTTTGGAATTGTCTTTATTATCCAGGCCATTGGAAATCAGGGTTAAGGATTAAGGTTTAAATAAAAAACCCTGCAGCCTTTGAAAGCCGCAGGGTCCCGCTTGTTGATGATCAAAGGGATGTACTGGTCAGAATTTGAAAATGGCGGACATGCCCAGGGTGGCCTGGCTGTCGGTCGTACCGTCTGCATCGAGATACAGGTCGGTGTGTCCATTGATGCTGTTTTTACCCTTTGAACTGTCGATGCGCAGTTCCGGTTTCAGCAGGAGGTCGCCGCCGGAGAGGCTGATTACCGAGGTCAGGGTGAAGGAGCTGTTTTGGGCTCCCAGGTACCTCACCGAATAGTAGTCGCTGAATTGTTCGAAGCGGGCTCCGAGGGAAAACATTTCGGAAAGGGCAACGCTGGCATACCCTGCCACACCTCCCCAGTCCGGATTGTCCTTTTCTTCCTTGGTGATCTTTTTAAATTGGGTTTTTACGCTGTTTTCCTTGGCTTTGTAAATACCATAGGCCGCATTTACCCCAAAGGTGAATTTTCCCGTATTGTAACCCGCGGTGAGATCGTAAATGCTGGTGTTGAATCCGTTGGCATCGGGCAATTCATCAAAGACCGGATTGAGGGAACCGGCCCGGTCGCCCTTCCCGGAAAGGTAATTCAGGTAAATCGATAAGCCGTCCATGGGGAAAAGCGATACCTGGAAGACGGGGGATTTAAACTCATTGTTGTCATCAAAATTGTCCCAGGTATTCACGAGGCCGGCCATGATCCCGATTTTATCGGAAATGGTATAGTTGGCCTTCAGGCCGGTATGAAAGAAGGGACCGTTGTTGAACAGGTTGGACAGGGAATAATGGAAATTGATGGAAGATTCGATCACTTCATAACCGATATGGGTCCCAAACTGGCCAATGGTGAAAGACAATTTGTCCGTGGCTTTCCAGGTGCCGTAAAGCTGTTTGATCCCGAAGACCCCGGCGCCGAGGGATACCGGGAAGGAAACCCCCTGGAAGCTGGCCAGGGTTGCCAGGCTGGTATTGGGTCCGGCCAGGAGGTCGGCTACCAGTTCCACCTTATCGTGGGTATAGGACAATTTGCCCTGGATCAAACCCAGGGAGAATTCGTTGCTGTTGATGTCAAAGGCGCGGGACCCGGCAGCCGGACCCCAGAGATTTGCCCCGACCCCGGCATTGTTAAAATTGAAGTTGTAGTACATGTCGGCATAGCCGCTCACTTTAAATGCCTTCGGCGGGATGGAATCCTGGGCTTTGGAGGTATACATCACGGTCAGGCAAAGCAGCAAGTAAATGGTTTTGTTTAAAAATTTCATAGTCTTGAGTTTGTTACTGGCTCAAATGTAAATGGGGGTGGACCGAGGAAAAATTCAAAAACCAGTAATTCTTGTAATTTTCAATTTTTATAAAAACAGCATTAAAATTTAAGTGATATGCTATTAAAAAATGGAAAATCAGTAAAAACAGGTTTAAAATGGGCTTTATTTTTGTAAAATACAGGAAAAATAGCCAATACTAAGTTTATGGGATTGTGCCGTTAAAGCCGAGTCCGCCAATCCTTTTTTCCTTCGTTTCCAGGGTAATCAACGCTGAAAACGGGTCTTATGAGTTTGCATTCCGGAGCCGGGAATGAATAAAAACCGTATTTTCAACGCAATTAAATTGAATGATCATGAATAAGTCTTCCAGGCGCAGATTCCTTCGCCAGTTTGGCACCGGTTCCCTGGCTTTATCCGGCGGTTGGTTCAGTCAGGCGGTCGCAGAAGAATATTATGAGCGGCAGGTCCTGCCCTATAATAAAATCTATTCGGCCAATGACCGGATAGGAATAGGCGTTATTGGCTGTGGGATCCAGGGCAATTTTGACCTTCGGGCGGCCCTCCAGGTCCCCGGAGCCCAATTGGCAGGGGCCTGTGACCTTTATACCGGCAGGCTGACCAGGATGAAAGAAGTCTATAGGCAGGATCTTTACACCACCCGGGACTACAGGGAATTGCTTCAGCGAAAGGAGGTGGATGCGGTCATCGTGGCTACCAGTGACCACTGGCACAGCCGAATAGCCATAGATGCGCTCAAAGCCGGCAAACATGTGTATTGTGAAAAACCCATGGTACATCTGGTCAATCAGGGTCATGCCGTCATCAATGCCCAAAAGGAATCCGGCAAGGTACTCCAGGTGGGAAGCCAGGGGATCAGCGGCATTGACTTTGCTAAAGCCAGGGAATTGTACCGGAGCGGGACAATCGGGAAACTGAATTGCATCGAAGCTTCCAACGACCGTCAAAACGCCATAGGGGCCTGGCAATACAGCATCCCCTCGGACCAGTCGCCGGAAACGGTGGACTGGGACAAATACGTCGAGGTCCTCAGTAAAAAACCTGCATACGATGCCAAAAAATTCTTTTGGTGGCGGAATTACCGGGAATTCGGGACGGGCATGGCCGGCGATCTTTATGTACATCTCATCACAGGAATTCATTATGTGACCGGATCTCTGGGGCCCAGCCGGATCCTGTCATCCGGGGAATTGTCTTATTGGAAAGACGGAAGGAATGTTCCCGATGTCCTGCTCACCATCCTCGATTATGACGAAACACCCCAACACCCCGCCTTCCAGGTCATGCTGCGATGCAATTTTGTCAGTGGAGCGGGAGGAAGCGGCGGCACCAAATTTATTGGCAGCGAAGGCGTTCTTACCAAGACCGGAAATGGGGTGAAGGTCCAGCACAGTCTGATGTCCAAGGCACCCGGCATCGGCGGTTACGATTCCCTGTTTACTTACCCCCAGGCCCTTCAGGACAAAATGATGGCCGAATACAATGCCAAATGGTCGGAGGAAGATAAAAAAAGGCCTACCCGGCCCAACATTGAGTATTCGGCGCCGGAGGGGGCCAATGCCCATGTAGACCATTTCAGCAATTTTTTTGAAAGTATCCGGAACAACAAACCCAATATCGAAGATGCCACCTTTGGGTTCCGGGCAGCCGGGCCCTGCCTCGCCGCAAACGAAAGTTATTTTCAGAAGAAAATCATAAAATGGGATCCCACGGCCATGAAACTGAAAAAATAATCGTTTCAGTTCCATGATTATGCCCCCGGGCCGAAAAGCCCTCCCTGCGGTCCTTTTGGGATTTGGCCTTTGCTTTGCCTCCTGCAGAAAAGAGGACGATGCCTTTCTTTTCCGGATGGAATACGACCAGATCATTGCCCTGCCCCCGGGACTAAATACCGTGGAGACCTATACGTTTGTGATCCGGGACCTGCCCACCCATTTTCAGGCCTTGCTTTCCACACACGGGGTTGCTGAGGAGTCGGTGCGGTCGGTCAATCCCGGAGCGATCCGGTTGTCCGATGAGTTGAACCAACTCGATTTCAACCGGTTTGAAAAAGTATCCCTGCTGGCAAGCACCGGGGATTTTAAAAATGAAAAAGAAATCGGTTACCAGGAGACGATTCCGCTGAATTCCAGCAACCAATTGCAGTTGTTCCCCACCCTGGTCGATGCCCGGGACATTTTTTCACAAAACACCTTCAACCTCCGTTTGAAAATCAAACTTAGAAACTTTCTTTCTTCCACTTCCAATATGCGGCTCAGGATTTCCATGAATGCAAGGGAAAGTCAGTAGTCAAGAGTCAATAGTCAAGAGTCAATAGTCAATAGTCTAGAGTCAGTAATTGGGAATCAGTGGGCAGGATTGGAATTTTACCCGGATCGATTTAAGCCGGTTTACGGCCCAGCCACCATCCGATTACCGCACCGGCCGCAGCGGCAAAGACGACGTTCAGGGCGATATCCAGAAGCATGAAATTCATCTTCAGCAGGTTGGTCGTGGCGTACATGCCGAAATCAAAACTCAGGATCATGAGCAAACCCAGGAGGGCGCCGGCGCTTGCTCCGCCGCGTGCGGTGCGGATATTGGCCCAGCGGTCAAAAACGTAGGCAAACAGGAGGCTGCTTGCGAAAGAACCGAGGAAGATAAAGACGTAACTGGAAGCCCCCATTTCTGCCTCCGTTTTCATGGCACCGGGAATCATGTTGGTAGACATGTAATCCATAAGTAAAAGTCCGTAGCAAATAAAGCCGAGGATGAAACTGGTCAATGCGCCCAACAGGGCGGCAACAATAACTTTACTGTTCATAAAAAGGTATTTTTAAGGTTTTTGATTTTAAATGGAATGGGAATGAAGCAGTCAATAATCTTTAATCCGTTTGAAAAGGTGGGAAGGCCGGAAGTTCTGCATTCAGAAAGTCGGTAGCCCGGAAATCTAAATAAAAGAAAAGCTCCATGACCATTCGATGTCTGAATGCCCGGGATTTTATCCAGCAGGATTACGGCCCAGCCACCATCCGATGGCAGCAGCCCCGGCAGCGGTGACCAGGGTACTTGCGAGTACATCGACAATGACCTTGCCAAGCCCGCTGAACATATGGGTGGTGGCAAGCAGGCCCAGGTCCACACTCAGAGCCATCAATACCCCGATCAGGGCTCCTGCCCTTAAGCCGCCCTGGAGCGTACGGATATTCGCCCAGCTGTCAAAGATGTATGCGATCAGCAGGCTGGAAACAAAAGAAGCGAGGAATATATATACATAGGAGGCGCCAGTCATTTCTTCAGCCGTTTTCATCAGGCCCGGACTCATGCCGGCTTCCATGTAGTTTCCAAGAAGGAGTCCGAAGACGATAAATCCAGCGATAAAACTGGCCACGGCCCCAATCAGGGCCGCCAGCAGGACTTTACTGTTCATATGTATTTTATTTAAGGTTTAGGGTTTTGAATATAATAAAATAAATTCATATTAGTTAAAATAATTTATATACTATCAGCTTTCAGCTTTCAGAAATCCGCTTTCAGCTCATGGCTGATAGCTGATTGCTTATCTCTATATTTGCCTCCGTTTTTTTAATTTATAAATGAAAGTCACCGAGTATTTTGAGAAGGCCCAGGGCCAAACTTTGATTTCTTTTGAAATTTTACCTCCTTTAAAAGGTGGCAGCATTGATTCCATATTCAAAATCCTGGATCCCCTGATGGAATTCCGTCCTCCCTTTGTGGATGTTACCTATCACCGGGAAGACTTTATTTACCGGAAAAACGATGACGGTTTTTTTGAAAAGATAGCGATCCGGAAAAGGCCGGGTACGGTGGTGATCGCCCAGGCCATTCAAAACCGGTACGGCGTGGATGCAGTGCCGCACCTGATCTGCGGGGGATTTACCCGGCAGGAGACGGAAGATGCCCTGATCGACATGGCTTATGCTAAAGTAAACAATGTGCTTGCCCTGAGGGGGGATGCCCGGAAATTTGAAGGCCGTTTTATTCCTGAACCCGAAGGCCATCATTACGCCATTGATCTGATCAGGCAGATCATGGATATGAACCAGGGCAAATACCTCGACGCAGACATCGTGGACGGTGCAAAATCTAATTTTTGTATCGGGATAGCCGGATATCCGGAAAAACATTTTGAAGCGCCGAACATGGAATCGGACATCCACTACATCCGGGAAAAAATAAAAGCCGGCGGGGAATATATCGTGACCCAGATGTTTTTCGATAATAAAAAATATTTTGAGTTTGTTGACTTGTGCAGGCAGAATGGGATCACCGTCCCCATTGTGCCGGGCTTAAAGCCCCTGACCCGGAAAAACCAGATTCAAAGCCTGCCTGCGTCTTTCTACATCAACCTCCCTGAAGACCTTGTGAAAGCCGCGGAAGGCGCCAAGAATACGGAAGCCGTCAAACAGGTTGGAATCGAATGGGCCGTTGCCCAATGCCAGGAATTAAAAAAAGCAAAGGTGCCCTCCCTGCATTTTTATACCATGGGCGACAGCGAAACCACCAGGAAAATTGCGGAAAAGGTATTCTAAGCCCAACTTGCCAACTGATTACTTGCCAACTAAAACGACCTTCCCGGTGTATAATCTACTGCCGGCCTCAATCTTATAAAAATACATACCCGAAGCCCATCCTGAGGTGACCAGTTCGATCCGGTCAACAGAAATAAACGACTGGGTGAACATTGAGCGACCGTGCAAATCGTGGATGAGGAGTTTACCGGATAGGGTACCGCCGGCAAAGTCAAACACCAGGCCCCGGCTAAATGGATTGGGGAATGCCCGGATATTTACCACGGTGGAATTCACAATTCCGGTGCTGAGCATTTCTTTTGCCGTTTTCCAGGCCCGGAACGCATTCAGTCTTCCGTAACCATAGACAATATTCGGGATGACCATGCCACTGTCCGCTCCACAGGTAAAACGAAGGGTCTTTTGCTCTGCGCTTTTTTCCAGGATGTCTTCCAGCAGTTCCACCTTGCCGGCGAGGCTTGGGAACGCTGAAATCAGGAGGGCTACCGTGCCGCTTACATGCGGAGAGGCCATGCTGGTGCCGTTGTAAGCGGCATAAGCCCCATTGCGGATGGTTGACCGGACGGCCACCCCGGGCGCGGTTATGTTTGGTTTTATTCTGAAACTGGAGTCGGTGAGTACCGGCCCCCGGCTGCTGAAAGAAGCAATGGTATCGTTGAAAGCCGTGGCGCCTACACTGAAGGAGGGTTCATAAATAGCAGGTGGATTCTGGATTGAACTGCAACCCAGGGAGCCTTCGTTCCCCGTAGAAACGGTAACAAAAATTCCTGCCGCTTTCAGGGTCCTGATCACCTGTTCCATAGTCTGAAAATTGGAAGGATTGCATCCTTCCTCTTTGGGACAGCCCCAGCTGTTGTTGATGACATGGGGTGCCTTTGAAGGATCCGGATTTTGTCCGTTGAGGTCGGTGGGTGCCAGAAACCATTCAAAACATTCTATATAGGTAGTCAGGGTACCCCAACCCCTTTCCATGCAGCGGCAACCGATCCATTTTGCTTCAGGGGCCACTCCGATCTGAAAATCCGTAGCCGCCATGGTGCCGACGGTATGGGTGCCGTGATTGTGGTCGTCACAAGGGGTCTGGACATCGAGGCCACAAGGATTGTTCATGGGGTTATCAGTGCTGTCCTTATTCAGGGGATGAAGGCTGTGAATGGCATCGTGCCAGTTGTAATGGTGATCAAGCGTATTAAAATCCAAGGTCCCCCGATAGCTCCCCCGGATAGCCGGGTGGAGTTCGACGCCGGTATCTTCACTTCCGAGTACGGTCCCCTTCCCGGTGATACCCATGGACCATAAGGTATCCGCCTGGATCCGTTCGATTCCCCATTCCGCGGCAAGATCAGGACTTCGGGACTCCGGGATACGGATATCCGATACCGTTTGCACGGGTTTGACCAGGGCATACGGGGAGTTGAATTCAATCCGGGCCACCTCCTCCAGCCCGGACAGATACTCGATCAATGGGTAATCGGCTGCCGGAATATGGATGCCATTGATAATAAAAAAAGCCCGGTGGTTTATCTGATTCCGCGTCAGGTGACGGCGTACTGATCTTTGACTGACCCGGGCTTCTGCCCGGAGTTTTTCAAAAATAAACCGGCCCTTATCTTCCTTGGTTTCCATCTTGCCGGCTAAGGGAAGCCATCCGTCAGTCCCCGATTTGAATAAGACCAGGACATCTGCAGTCGGGTGCTTGTGGAACTGTTCCAGGACCAAAGGGTCAATATATGCAGGGGCAGGCGGATTAACGAAGGCCGTCAGCAGGATCAGGATTACATTCACCATAGAATAAATAAAAGGTCAAAGATATGGGAATACCTCGCCGGATTAAAGCAAGTCAACCGTCCCTGAACCGTTATTCCGGGCGTCTGTCAAAGCATTGAACCCCCGAATTTTATGAGCGGAATCCGGAGAATTTAGCTAACTTTCCCACCCTTCGTTTAATCACCAGCTGAACCATGGATATCGCGCATTATACTTTATCGGATACCGAACGACAGTCATTCGAAAAATTGCAGGAAGAACTCATACCCCAGTTCCAGTTGCAGTTTCCTGACCCGATGGCCCCTAAAACGGTGATCATAGTGCCCAGCCTGAGCCTGGATTCAGAGATCCTGTCAAAAATTTCGGGTCATATTCATTACGAAGAACGTTTGCTTTGCCTGTTGCTGTTGCTCCGCATGCCTCGCACCCAGGTCATCTACCTGAGCAGCATGCCCATTGATGAGGTCATTGTGGATTATTACCTCCACCTGATCCAGGGCATCACCCATATGCATGCGCGCAAAAGATTGAGCCTGTTGGCCTGTTACGATGCCTCCAATATCCCCTTGACTGAAAAAATCCTGGAAAGGCCTCGATTGATGGAGCGCATCCGTAGCCTGGTTCCTCCCGGGCATGTAGCCCATATCGCCGCATTTAATGTCACGCCCCTGGAGGAGCAGCTCGCCTTGAAACTGGGATTTCCCCTCTACGGCTGCCCTTCTTCCCTGTCTTATTGGGGTTCCAAGAGCGGCAGCAGGGAATTGTTCCGCAATGCGGGCATTCCCATGCCCCCGGGTTATGAAAATCTCAAAAGCACCGAGGATGTCTTGCAGGCCCTGATGAATCTAAAGGCAGAACAACCGCATCTTACAAAGGCGGTATTGAAACTTAATGAAGGGTTTTCAGGCGACGGCAATGCGATCTATACTTTCGGCAAGCTGCCTAAAATCACCGAAGACCTCTTGCGCAACAATCTCAAAATGGTGGCCTCCGACATGGTCTTTGATCAGTTTATGGAGAAATTCAACCAGATGGGCGGCATCGTGGAAGCTTTTTTGCCGGGGGTCCAGGCTTCGCCCTCCGTTCAATGCCTGATCAATCCGCTGCAGGAGATTGATGTCGTTTCTACTCACGATCAGATCCTGGGCGGCGAATCGGGCCAGGTTTATCTTGGCGCCCGCTTTCCTGCCGATGATGCTTACCGGAGGGAAATCGGGGAATTGGGCTATAAATTATCCAAACACATGTCCACGCTTGGTGTCCTGGGCCGGTTTGGGGTGGATTTTGTATCGGTGAAGGACGGCGAAGAGTGGAAACATTATGCCATTGAAATCAACCTGCGCAAAGGCGGGACCTCACATCCTTACCTGATGCTGCAATTGCTCACGGGCGGCAGATACGATTATAAGGAAGGGAAATACATTATGCCCAACGGCCAGACCCGGAGTTACATCGCAACCGATGCCCTGGTCTATGACAATTTTAAGAAACTGACTCCGCCGGACCTGATCGATGTGGCCATTTGCAACAATCTTCATTTTGATGGGACCACCGAAGAAGGAGTGGGTTTTCATTTAATCGGAGCAATGTCCCAACATGGAAAACTGGGAGTGGTTTCCATAGGCACCACGGCAGAAAGGGCCGAAGCCTTATACAACAGGACCATTTCCGTATTGCTGGGCGAAAGCCGCTAACGTACCAGACCTCTTTAACCATTTACATAAATCAAACCAACATGTTTTTTAAAAAAGCTTTAATCCTTTTTCAGGTCTTCGGCATTTCCCTCCAGGCCCAGAGCCCACTGCCCCAGATAAAAAAATGGCTGGATGATTCGTCTTACCTGGAAACCCGGATCGAGGACATGAAGTCAAAAACATATAGGGTATTCGTAAGTTCAGGCAAGGCGGTACCCTATGCCGAACCCGCTGCATCCGTCAGCCCGGAATTGCCGGATAGTCTTCGCATGTATTCCTGGGGACAATCCAAGGAAGGCAAATTCGTATTAAAAAGGGGCACGGATCTTTTTCTTTATGACGGAGCCCTGCGCACCCTGACGGCGGATGCCGAAGAAGAAAAAGTCCCCCAGTTTTCACCCGATGGGAAAAAACTGGCCTATGTAAAGGGAGGCAATCTATGGGTGGCAGACCTCCAGAACAACCTGCATCGCCAATTGACCAGCGACGGAAATGAATCGGTTTACAACGGGTATGCTTCCTGGGTTTATTTTGAAGAGATCCTGGGCAGGTCCTCCAGGTATCGCGCCTTTTGGTGGAGCCCCGATTCCCGCATGCTTGCTTTTTTGCATACCGACGACACTCCGGTGCCTAAATTCCCGGTTTACCGGTCGGAAGGTAATCGGGGTCATCTCGAAATGGAGCATTATCCAAAATCCGGTGACCCGAATCCCCGGGTAGAGATGCGGCTTGCCGAGCTGCAAACAGGGGATATCCAGCGGGTGGAAGAGGACTCGATGGCTGATCAATATACGGCCTGGCCCTTCTGGACCCCCGACAGTAAAAAACTGATTTTCCAGGAGCTTAACAGGGATCAGACCCATCTCCGTTTCTATGCTTATGATCCCGCTGCCAGGACAAAAACTTTCCTCTTCGATGAAAAATATCCTACCTGGGTTGAATTTCACGAACAGATTTGGTTTTTGAAGGACAACAGTTTCCTGCTGATCCATCCCCTGGACGGCTGGTGGAATATCTACAAGTACCAATTTCCGGAGAAAAAACTCAGCCAGCTTACCCGTTTTGACTGGAGAGTGAATGATATCGTCCGCGTGGATGAAACCCAAAACCGGATCCTCTTTACCGGCACCGGGGAGAATAAAATGAACAACCATCTTTACCGTATCAACCTGGATGGGTCTGGCCTTCGCCAGCTGACGCATGGGGATGGAAGCCACCGGACAGATCTTTCTCCCGGTGGAAGCTTTTTTATTGATTCCTGGAGCAACTTATCGACACCCCGGTCCATGTATATTGCAAATACGGAAGGAAAGAAAATCCGCGAACTGGGAATAGCCAACGATGGCAATAAAATTGCAGGGATCAAAACCGAATATTTTACCGTGCCTTCCGGGGATGGTTACGATCTGCCGGTGGTCTGGAACCTACCCCCTGATTTTGAAAGCGGAAAAGCAGCGGGTAAAGTCTTTCCGGTGGTCATCAGCATTTATGGCGGCCCGGACGCGGGCACTCTTCGTAATGCTTACCGGGACCTGTCCAACGACAAACTGATCCAACAGGGGGTCATCCTCCTGTCCACGGACCACAGGGCCTCGGGCAAGTTCGGCAAGAAGGGGCTGGATTTTATGCACCGGAACCTCGGCAAATGGGAAATTCACGACTATGCCAAGGTTGCGGAATGGCTGAAACAACAACCTTTCATCGACAGCAGTCACATCGCCATCGAAGGCGGAAGTTACGGAGGATACATCACCGCCCTCGCTTTGACCAAAGCGCCCCATGCCTTTACCCATGGAATTTCCTTTGCTCCAGTCATCGACTGGGCGCTATATGATAACGTGTATACCGAACGGTATATGGATACCCCTAAAGACAATCCGGAAGGTTATAAACAGGGATCGGTGCTCAACTATACCGACCAGCTTAAGGGCAAGCTGTTTATCGTCCACGGCAGCGCGGACGATAACGTACATATGCAGAATACGTTTCAGTTGATCGAAAAATTGCAGCTCACCGGCAAACAGTTTGAAATGATGATTTATCCCAATGTGCGCCATGGATGGGGAGGGCCAAGGGCCAGTCACCTGAACAACCTGGAACTGGATTGGTGGTCGAAGCAAAATTTTGTGGCCAAAAAACCGGAGCCGAAAAGTTAAGGACGTTTAACGATTGGAAATGGTTGTATGAAATCAAGTTTTAACCGGCCAACCGTTTTCCCTAAGACCTGGTTATATTTTCTCATCGGTCTCTGGGCCAGCCTGAGTCATTGCGGCCAAATCCCCGAACTGCCTTATGAAGACCGGTCCCATGCCAGCCGGGTATTTGGAAAGGAAAAACAATACCGGCTTTATCTCCCTAAGGGTTATGACCGATCCACCGTAAGGTATCCGGTCGTCTATTTTTTCCATGGCTGGGGCGGCCGGCATTTTACCGACCCCAGCGCCAAACTGGAATATGAAAAACTCGGGGAATTGGTGAATAAATACCAGGCCATCCTGGTGATGTGGGACGGGAATATTGATGAAAAAGAACCAAGGCCTTATAATATCGGCAACCATGAAAACATCACTTCCAATATTCAGTTGTCGGAGTATTTTCCGGAATTGGTGGACTATATTGACTCTACCTACAGGACGCTCGCGGACCGGGACCACCGCGGCATCATTGGATTCAGCATGGGTGGTTTTATGTCCTGGTTCCTGGCCGGTAAATATCCCCATCTGGTCACGGCTGCGGTGAATATGACCGGCAGCCCGGAGTTTTTTGTAGGCTATCCGGAGAATCATACCCTGTACCCGCTGCGATACACTTTTAAAAACCTGAAAGGAGTGCGGTTGCGTTTTCACAACAGTACGGCCGATGAGCTCTGCAAACTCAACCTGGAAGTACACCAGGGCGCCCTGTGGGAAGGGGGCCTGGATTATGAATACTGGACCTTCGAAGGCGGTCATAAGGTGGATGATCCGGGCAAGACGGAAGTCTTTGAAAAGGCGGTGTCTTTTGTGGCCACCGCTTTCAATAACCCATTGTCAAAGCCGGACCAATGGGGACATTATGACCTTTATCCCCAATTTTCCGTCTGGGATTACCAGGTAAAATCGGATAAAAATGAACCCGGATTCATCTTCCTTAGAAGGGTTTCCGGCAAAGGATTTGGCCTTTATACGCACCGTTGGTTGCCTGATGGTCCGCCTGTGAATGCCTGCCGGATAGAAGTAAAAACCGCGCCGGTCTATAAACCCGGGACTGCCTATATAATCAGCCGCTATTCTAAAGCGGACAAGAAGGTAAGCCAGGATACGGTCACCAGTGACCCGGAGGGTTGTTTGACGATCCGGGCGGATCAAAACGGATATGAGTTCGGGGTAGCCCTGCAGGAGGTCTCGCCGGATCTGGTGGTCGGCGGTTATCAAATGGAAAACCAGTTTCGTTATCTCCGGACTGACCGGGCAAACAAATTAACCCTGACGCTGTTTAGCCGGGGTCCGGAAATCACAGGTAATCATAAAGCCAGGATAGAAGTCCGTTCCAAGGATACCTCGGTCAAAGTGCGAATGGAAAATCCGGTAATCGACCTGTTTTCGGGCGAACGTGTTTTTCAGAGCCCGGTTTTTACCTTGGAATGCAAAAAGCAGGCTCCCCCCAATGCCCAACCTTCCCAGGTCAAAATAAACCTCATTCTGCACCTGGACAGCATGAAATTTGAGGATGAACTGATTTTGCCGGTGCTGTTCGAGGCCCCTGAGGCAACCGACCTCCTGATCGATGACGGGCGACGATGGAATGACTCCCTGCCCATACTTGGAATAGGCAATGGAGACGGCCTCGCCGCACCCGGTGAAGAAATCATGATCTATGTGAATGGACACCGGACACGATTCTATACGGATGATTCCTTTGTGCTTCAGGACAAAGAGCGGCTGGTAGATGAAGTGGTTCCTGCGAAATGGCCCGATGGTTTTACCCTGAATTCCGTGATCCGCATGGATCCTTCTTGTCCTGACGGGCATCAGGTAGAAGGCCTGGCCAGCTATGAGACCAAAGGGTTTATGCCGATCGACAGGAAACTAACCTGGCACAGGGTGAAGTTCCGGGTGAAAAAGTAAGTCTAAGGGAACCGGGGAGGACTATGGGTTAAAGCTCAACCGATTCTACATAAATACCCAGCAATATATGCCAGAGCAAATAATGCCCGAGGCGAATAAATAGGGTTGCCGGGAATCCCGCTTTTTTATACCAGGCCGCCTGGAAAAGATTCATTGTGAATCCGGTGGCAAAAGAATAAAAAATCAGCAAAGCGCTGCCACCCGAATATTGTTCCAGGGGTTCCCGGACCGAAGTGAGTATCGCTGCCGTCCAGAAAAACAGGTGTGCGTATTTCCCCTTTTTATACCCATGGCCAATCGCGCAAATCAGGGTCAGCGGGATCAGGCGGTAAAAAACTTCCACTTCCAGCGCTCCGGAAAAATACAGGAAGAGAGAATAAGGAAAAGGCTGCAGAAAAGGGGGAAGCTCGGTATACGGTTCAGGGTGCAACAGGACTTTGAACACCAGTACATCCAGGATGCCGAAGACCATCCCAATCAAAACCGGCAATAAAATGCGGGTCCTGTGGCTGATCTGGCTGTCCCAAAAATCGGGTAAACCTGCTTTGGTTTGGAAAAAAAGAAAGGGCACCCCAATTAAAAGCAGCAAGAGGGTTTGCACATCCCATACCCTCAAATGGTTAAACGAAGGCAGTATGGATTTCCCGTAGACTAAGCCCGCAGCGGCGACGGACAGAAAAAAACCATAGGTAATCAGATTGGATTTAATTCCCCGGGTCATGCCGGGAAATATAGTTTAATCCTTGCAAACCCAATAATCCCGCTACCGATTTCAGTTCAGGTTTTCGATTACCTTCATCAGTTTTTGCCTGACGTCCGCAGCCACATCACCCAATGCCTCGTTCTCCACGGACATCATGGAAGCTACCGGATCCACCGCGGAGACTTCGACCTCCCCTCCGGGATTTTCTTCCACGATCACGTTGCATGGCAGGAAGACCCCGATTTTGTCTTCGCTGCTTATTGATTTAAAGGCAAATTGTGGATTGCAGGCACCAAGGATTTTGTATTTTTTGAAATCAACATCCAGTTTTTTCTTAAAAGTGGACTGGACATCTATTTCCGTAAGAATGCCAAATCCCTCTTTCTTTAATTCCTCCGTCACCCTTTCAATGGCCCGGTCGAAGGGGATTCCCTTCAGGACCTAGTTAAAATAATATTTCATTTATTTTCAATTTGGTTATTAATGCAAAGGTACTGGTAAGCAGGCCCGCAAAGCACCTCCCGGGAAAGGAAGATTGAAAAAATGTGGCTTTTTAGGTATTTTTAGATCCTGCCTTATTGCAAGGCTGAAACAAACCCCTATGGATGATCGTCGGATTTTTTTAGGTATCAAATTCCTGCTATTTCCTTTTTTATTCAGCTGGACCGGATGTGACCAACCGCCCGGGACAGGAGATACGACTACGAAAATAACCCCTGCTCCGGAACAAATAATCTGGCATGTGAAAGCCTTCCTGCCCGATGGGAAAACTCTGGATATTAAAGCACTGGATCAGGAAGGCCGGATATATGATGTTAAAGCCCTCCAGCAAGGAGACAACCTCCATATGATGGATATTAAAGCCCTGTTCAACGGGACAACCTTGCCGGTTAAAATGTTAGTGAGTGATGAAAAATACGCTCCGGTGAAAGCCATCGGGGAGGACGGCACCTTGTATGACATCAAAGCACTGACGGGGGATGGTCAACGGCTGGATGTGAAAGGGATTAACCTTTCTGGAAATGTGATCAGCCTCAAAGCCATCAACCAGGCCGGTGAATATTACGGAGTCAAAGCCTTGTCCAGGAATGGTCAACTTTATGATGTGAAAGGAATAAAACTTTCATCTGACCTCGTGGAAGGAAGAGTGAACGGGGTTGATTTTTATGCGCACATCAAAGCCCTACCCCAGATTGGCCAGGAGGGCCAGGACTCGATCTGGCATATAAAAGCCATTCATCCGGAAGGAAGGATCCTGGATGTCAAAGCCCTGGACAAGGAGGGCCGTATCCATGATGTCAAGGCGGTGATCAAAGACGGGGATCTCCACCTGATCGATGTCAAGGCATTCATTGGAGGCAAACAACAACCGGTAAAAATGCTGGTGAGCGATGAATCGAACATTCCTGTAAAAGCCATTGGAGAAGACGGAACGATTTATGATATCAAGGCCCTTACCGCCGAAGGAGACAAATTGGATGTCAAAGGAATCCGTACTCCCGGGAACATTATCCAGATTAAGGCTCTCGGCAAGGAAGGAGCCTTGTACGGCATAAAAGCCATTTCACCAACCGGCAATCTTCATGATGTCAAGGGAGTCAAAGTTTCCGGCGAAGAGGTGGAACTAAAACTCAACGGAGTAGAAGTTTATGCCCACGTCAAAGCGTTGCCCGTGGTCCCCGACCGGTAGAGGAAATCAATTGCCTTTTCTCTATGGCGGAGTCATTTTTTATTATGTTCCACCCAAATCAGTTCTTCTGTTTTAAACCCCAGGTCCTTTGCGATTTTCAGGTAGTTTTGTTTTACTTCATCCGGGATCGTGATCTCCCGTGAAAGGATCCAGAGGTAAGAAAGGTTTTTGCCTGCAACAAGGGCATATTTATATTCCGGATCTAAAGCAATGACATTATAACCGGAATAAAATGGTCCGAAAAAGGAGACTTTCAATTGGGCAAGTTCCTTATCGCCCCTGAATTTGGCCTTACCGGTAGCTTCTTTCCATTCCTGGGTTTTATAATTGAATCCGCGGTTTACCACTTTTATGCTTCCGTCAGGATTGGCGGTATAGGTTGCAGAAGTATTGTTGAGGTTACGTTCAAACCTGAAATCCAGGCGGGCGATTTCATACCACTTGCCCAGATAACGGTCGACCTCAAACGGCTTTATGGCCGTTCCCCCCTTGGGTATGGACCTGCAGCCGGACCATGAAATAAAAAAAATCATCACAATCAGAATATTATAAAACCCTCTGAACATTTCCTTAAAGATGTCTCTTTTACAATCCGGATGACCATGATTCTAATCAGGGGCATCCATGATTTAAACTTCAAAAGGCAAGGTATTGTTCTTTTATATTGGAAAAGATGAAAAGGACGAGATTGAGTTTTATGCTGCGAGGCAAACCATCCGGTGATCACCGCAGGCAGTGGATGACTTTCATTCTGGTCTTTTCATGTTTTTTTATCACAGGCCAGGTCTCCGATCCTGAGGCCGTGAAATCAATGATCAGCCGGTTTAAGCAGGATGCCCGCGGGCCCTACCGGGATATCCGCTGGTTCTGCAAAGACGGTTCCACAAGGGCTGCTCGCGACCCCTGCACGGACCAAACGGGTAACCAAAGAGCACGGTATAAAGAAGAAGTAGACCTGTTGGCGGCCAGGGACCATATCTTCCTGGGGCAAATCCTCGCCACTACTCCCTATACGGATATCTGGGACGAATCCTCCGCCCATTCCCGAATGATCCAATACCAGCTTGAACAATATCTCCGTTCCATGGACAATGGCTGGATCCATCGTCGCGCGCAATTTTACCGGGGAGCGGTCCAAATTGAAGACGAGCACCGCTGGGGAGCGGGCTTTTATCAAAGCTTGCTGGAAGATACCTTCAGCATCCATTCCCGTTATTTTCTCCTGCGGCAAAGTGCCAGGGACATTCCTCATTCCGGGGATGATAATACAGCGCAGCGGATACGCTCTTTGTGCAAAGAAATTTCAGACAGCCTGCCTTCTTTTATGGACCTCCGGGTGAAGATCCACGGCGCCCCCGATGCCGGAGATATACAAAAGGTCAACCATTTCCGGCAGGGGATCGGGAAGGAAATGACTGCCGCATTGAACGAGAAATTTGACCTCTTGCTCCGCGAATTAACCATTATGTACCAACCCTTCATGGTCAGCGATCTTGAGGATTACCGGAGGGTCCTGCCGGAAACCTCTCCCGCAAAGGGATTGGTGACCGTCTTTATGAATGGATATCCTCTTTTGGCCAAGCCTGAACAACGCTGCCGGCTCATCAGCCGGACAGCTATGATGTTGCGCCACCAGTTGGCCTCTCCAATGCAGGGGATTTCCAGGTTGGCCCTGATCGATGTATCCAATAAAATGGAAAACCTGATCATTATTGAAGCCTCCAGGTGGAAGGCGGGATCGGTGAGAGAATTGATATCCCAGGTTTATTGCCTTTCCGAAGCGGTGGCAGCCTTTGGCTACCTGGAGTTATGGGAATGGGAGCAGGTCAGCAGCAGTTTGGAACTTCCTGCCGGAGATTCGATTTCTTTGAATCAATTAAATGCACTCCATGAAGGTAGCCGGCGTGTCTTGGAATGGGCAACGGGCCTGTTCAGGGCGCATTATCAGCCTGTGGTCAACCGATACCGGGATTTTGAACCGCTTGCTGCCGGATTTTTGGACGACCGTGTACGTTCCTCGGTCCTGTTGCATTTGGGGCGGGCGGTCAGCCAATTGGGTGAAGCCTGGGCCCGGGAAGCCGGATTTTCAAATTCTGTATTGGGGATAGCAGGCCAATCTTCAATACGGGGACTCAACCCGGGTTTTGCTTTGGGTGAATTGGTCGTGGTCACTGGAACCCCGGAAAAGGAAGATCTTTCCAGCAGCAAGATTTATGTCTTCCATCATCCGCCCGGCAATTTAAAGCCGGTGGCCGGCATTTTGACGGTCAGCGAAGGCAATATGGTTTCTCATGTGCAATTGCTGGCCCGAAACCTGGGAATTCCCAATGCGGTCATCTCACAAGAAAATATGGAATCCCTCAAAGCCTTCCATGGGACCCCGGTTTTTTACGCCGTATCCCAGAAAGGCACCGTGATCATAAAGCCGGCGGCCGCCATGGAACCGCGAGAAAAGGAACTTTTTGAACAGAAAAAAAGGAAGGCAGAAAAGATATCCGTACCCATGGACCGTATAGTACTGGACCAAGCCCAAATCCTTAACCTGCGGCAGGTCAGCGCCTCTGAATCGGGCAAAACCTGTGGGCCTAAGGCTGCCCATCTTGGCCAGTTAAAACAAATATTCCCCGGGCAGGTCGTGGAAGGACTTGTTCTCCCCTTTGCCGTATTCAAGCAACACATGGATCAAAGGATTCCGTCTTACGAAACCAGTTACTGGGACCTGATGAAAGGAATCTTTACCACCGCCGAACGGATGCGGGCAAGAGGAGACCCGGAAGCGGAGACCGAGGCTTTCATCCTTAAGGGCTTGGATTCACTGCGAAGGCTGATCCGAAAGATGCCTTTACTTTATAACTTCAGAAAAGAGCTGGAAAAACAATTTCAGACCGTTTTCAGCCAGCCTTTGGGAAAAATTCCGGTCTTTGTGCGCAGCGATACCAATATGGAGGACCTCAGGGATTTCAGCGGGGCTGGGCTCAACTTAACCGTTTTTAATGTATTGGACTCCGAAAAGATCTACCAGGGTATCCGGGATGTCTGGGCTTCCCCTTATACGGAACGCAGTTTCAGATGGAGACAACACTACCTGGAAAACCCGGAAAATGTCTTCCCTTCCATTCTGATCATTCCAAGTGTGGATCCCGATTGTTCGGGGGTGTTGATTACAAAAGGCCTCAGCTCCGGAAGCGAGGGGGATCTCACGGTAGCCTTCAACCGCGGAGTAGCTGGCGCGGTCGAAGGCCAGGTGGCTGAAACCTGGTTGCTTGATGCAGAAGGTAAGGAGCACCTGGTCTCCCCTGCCAGAGAGCTTTTTTACCTGACCATTCCGGCGACGGGCGGCAGTTTGAAAGTCCGGACCGGATTAGAAAAACGGATCCTCACTCCTGAGCGTCTTGGGGCACTGAGAAAAATTTCGCAACACCTTATTGAGGAACTGTCGGCTTCGCCGGAGGTGAATAACCGGGGTCCATTGGATGTGGAGTTGGGGTTTTTGGGTGATAAGATCTGGCTGTTCCAGGTCAGGCCATTTGTCGAAAACAAACTGGCCGCCGCCACGGAATACCTGAGGCAAATCACCCCGGCATTCGATGGCGATCGTTCGGTATCCCTGAATTCAAAATTAGATGAATGATGGTCAGGTGCTCCGTATTCTGTTTTGTCCTCATCTGCATATTCATTTTGGAAGCGGCCTCCTACCCGATCGACGGATACAGTCACACCCATATCCGGAGGCTGAAATATCTTCAAATGGTAGTGGATGGGGAACTCAAGGGAACCAAGCCTATTCCGGGCGCCATGAAATCTTATTCCGACATCCGCCTTCATCTGACCGGTGAAAGGGGAGATTCCCTGGCTGTCATCCCGTCGCCGGATGCGGACTTGCAAGAAAAAATCCATGGCTTGTTTCCAGTCCTCGGTGAAAACTACAGCATTGCCCTTCTCGATATCACCCCGGGTCGCCCCCTGAGATATGCCGGTCGAAAAGAACATGAAGGTTTTCAACCCGGCAGTGTGGGGAAACTCGCCGTTTTGTTGGGCTTTTTTACCGAACTCGCCAAAATCTATCCCGATTCCTTCGAGCTGAGGCGCCACCTGCTATGCAACAAATCTGTCCGTGCAGGAGGCTGGGCTCTCTATGATGAACATACGGTTTCCATTTTTGACACCGAAACCAAGGTCCTGAAGAGACGGACAGTACAAGCGGGCGACGTGTTCCTTTTGTATGAATGGCTGGACTATATGATGTCCGTCAGCAACAATGGCGCTGCCACCGTATGCTGGAGAGAGGCCATCCTCATGCGTGTTTTTGGAAAGGAATATCCTGCGCTCAGTGAAGTTCAGGCGGAGGCCTATTTTAACAAGACCCCGAAGTCCGAACTTTCAGAAACCGCGATCTCCGTCGTCAATGAACCCTTAAGAGCAATGGGGATCACAGCCGATGAATGGCGGCTGGGCACCATGTTTACGCGCGGCGGATCAGGCCGTATCCCGCCGAAGGGAGGAAGCACAGGCACCCCGATGGGACTAATGAAATTCCTGATCGGATTGGAGCGCGGGAAACTCGTGGACGAAGAAAGCAGCCTGGAAATGAAAAAACTCCTGTACATGACCGACCGGAGGATAAGATATGCGGCCTCCCCGGCATTGAAGGATGCGGCCGTGTATTTTAAATCCGGCAGTCTTTACAAATGCCGGCCTGAGGAAGGTTATGTGTGCCAGAAATACAAAGGCAATGTGGATAATTTTATGAACAGCATAGCCATTGTGGAGCATCCCGACCAAACCACCTACCTGGTAGCCCTGATGTCCAACGTACGAAAGAAAAACAGTGCTTCCGATCATATGGCTCTGGCGGCATCCATTGACCGAGTGGTCCGGGGAGATTGAGTTTATACGTCCAAGCGCCTGATTTCAGACAATCTTTCCGCTAATAATCGGACCCTGTAATGCTCATCTCCGGTTGCCAAATGGATCAGGGGGTCAAATTCGGGATTGTCCATGGCTTCGATCAGGTTCAACACCGCAAGTTTCAGACGGACCTCCGGCCCCTTCAGCAGGGATTCAAAACAGGCATATTCATCCGGTGATTTTAATTGCAGCCGTTTGAGGGCCTCATCCGGTAAATGTTCAAGTGCGGCGGTCTCCACCAGGGGAATCACCACTTTTTTCAGGGAAGGATCTATGATATTGTCCAGCAATTCGACCGTGTTGATGCGGATATTAGCGTCGCTGTTGCGGATATCTTTAAATAGGGGCAGAATGATGCCCGGAGGATAGGTCAGGCCCAGCAACCAGAAAATTCTTTTTAAAATCCGGTTCAACTTGCGTTCCAGGAGGCGGGTAAATTCTTTTCTGGCAAGGATAATTCCTTCACTTTCCTGGTCCGTTTTCCACTGGTGTTGGGCGGCATAATTGATGGCCAGGGCATCCCGGTACAGGCCTGCTTCCCTCAAGAGATGAGGCACCACTCGTTTGCCGCTGATGGTCAGGTGGGGGAAATTGACCTTCATTTTATGGAGGGTCTGTATGGCTTTCAGTTTTACCAGGGGGTCGCGGTGTTGGACAAGCTCAAACAGGAAGTCAATGGCCTGTTGGGTATCCATGGTTTTGGCGAGGGCGGGCAATTGGATCAGGATCTCTCTTAATGTACTTTTTTCTATGCTTACATCCGTGAGTATAGGCAGGATTTGGTGGGGTTCAAATTGGGCCAGGGCTTTTTGGGCAACCGAACGGGTGGATTTATCCGGCAGGAAGGCCAATAATATTTTAACAAATACAGGGTCCTGGCTGTAACCTGCTGCCAGGATGGCCTTCCCGGATACGGCAGGATTTGCGTCCTTCATTAAATCAGCCAGTACCGAATAGAGAGAGGTCAGCTTACCATATCCGATAGCTCTCGCGACCATCATTTTCTGCGCTTCCTGTTCTTTAGGATCCGGAAACCGGGCACTGTGCTCGAATGTTTCACGGAGGCGTTGTTCCAGGTTGAATTGTTGTTGCATTTCAAGGTTATCACGCGCTTCGGTAGCCAGTCCAACCAGGGCGGCCCGGTTGATCGCGGGATCCGGGTCCTTCAGTGATTCTTCGATAAAGTGCACCCGGCGGTCACGGGTATGGGCGAGGAGGCAGGAAAAGGCCCGCGCGCGGACTTCATCGTTGGGGTCTTTGAGCAGGGGCTCAATATGGTTGATGACGGAGTGATCGGTATGATAATATAGGCAACGCAAGGCGGCCTGGCGAATTTCCGGGGATTTATGGGTTAGCAGGGGGATCACTTCCGGCATGATGCTATGGCCTTTGATCTCTTCGAGCCGTTCCAGTAAGAATTGAATTTGGTGTACGGAACCCGATTGAAGGGTGCGTTTTATTCCATCTGCTACGGTCTCGTCGGAGAGCTGAAAATTTTTCTTTGCGGATATATTCGGGTTGAGGCCCAGTATTTTCTGAAATGCCAGGACATATTCCTTTTTGACAAGTATTGTAAAATAGATCCATAGCCCAGCAAGCAGGATGATCATTATACAAACGGCGCGGACCGAAAGATCCAGTCCGTTAATCAGGAATATGAGCGTGATGCCCCCGATGCCCGTCGCCGTGGTATCGACAAAAACATCGATGAAGGTCTTTACCTGGTTTTTAATCGCCGGTGGAACAGGCATGATCAGGAGTTCCGTAGCCGCTTTATTGATGGATTGTTTCAGGGAAATATCAGTTAGTTTGAGCAGGGTACCCGTCCACAGGACCGGGGTATAAAATACCGTGGCGGCTCCCGCAAAAAGAGCGCCCGGCAGCACAAACAGACTTCTGCCCACTCCCAGATATTCAACCACTTTACGGGTGATCAGGAGCTGAATCACCAGGGACACCATATTGGCGGTGGAAAACCAGAAACCGAAAAAAGCGGTCAGCTGGTCAGGGTCCCGGATCTTCGACGAAGCAATCGCGCTGTATTGAAATTCAACCAATTTGGCGACCACCACGCTGATCCCCATGATCAGGGCCAGGAAGGTCAGATGTTTTGAATTCCGTATCAGGCGCAAAGGGTATTCATGCAGGGCTTTCGTTTGCCTTAGTTGAAAGGAGCGGTTGTATTCGGGGATAAACCGCGACCAGATCCTCCGGTTCACCGCCATGCTGATGATCAAAAGCCCTGCTGCATAAAAGAGGAGGTTGATGCTATCCGACACGGAGGCCAGCAGGGAGGTCACATAACCCCCGACGATCCCTCCAGCAATCGCTCCTGCACCGATAATGCCAAAAAGCCGTTTGGCCTCCAGCGAACTGAATACCATATTCCCGAGAAGCCAGAATTGGGAGGTCGTGATCAGACCAAACAGGGCCACTCCGATATAAATCAGGTAACTCATCCAGTCTTTGAACAAATCCAGGCGCAACAGGATGGCAAAAGTGAGCAGGCAAAAAATGGAAATAAGGTGGGTGCGGGTGATGAGCGCGCCCAGGGGGATCCGGTTCAACCACCGGGAATAGGCCGAAGCAACCACCAGGGCCGTCAAAGCTACCAAAAGGAAGACCAGGGGCAGTTTTTCAATGCCTGCACGGGACAGGAATTGGGCGTTCACCACGGGTTTAATGATCCACAGGCTCTGGATGATCAGGAAAATGGTCAGCTGCATCAGCCAAACCCGCCTGAATTCGCCTTCACGGATGTCAAAAATTCGTAAATGAAAGTCCCTCCACTTCGACAAAAGGGCTTCAAGCATAATTTATGCTAAGCTAGCCGTTTGCCACCAATGCGCTGTCGATTTTGAGCATCAGGTCCCGGAGAAGTTTTTCCCCCTGGCTGTCCATGGCCAGGGCTACCACGATGTATCGGCGGCTGTCATCCCAAACCAGGGCGGAATCGGCATGCCAGTTTTCCCAGGTGCCTGATTTGCGATATACTTTTGCTTTTGGAGCCACCCGGTCAAGGACCGAAACAAACTTGTGGTGGAGTTGTGGATCGACCAGGATCTGGAGCATATCCCGGGACCGTTCCGGATTGACCAACTGACCAAAGGCCAGTTTATAATAATATTTACAAACCTGTTCGACGGAAGCGGCGTGGCTCAGGTTTTTAAGCGGATCACCCATGCGGGTACCGCCGCCGCCATAGGGTTTCCCAACCCACAGGCCCCCGCCGTTGTCCTTATCGTACAATTTATAAGAGGGGTGCTGGAGGACCCGGGCGATTTGCCCAATGCCGACCCTTTGGATCATTCTGCTGGCAGCCTCATTGCTGGATTTGGCAATCATCCATTTCATATCCTGTTTTACCTCCGGGGTTTCCTGCAGGGTGCCCTGGGCAATGGCCTCTTCAGAAGCCAGCAGGACGGCGATTTTGGGCAGGCTGGCCGCATACATCATATGATTCCCGTTGATAGCGGCAAACCGCGAATTCATGGGGTCGTACATATCGACCACCCCGATACTCAGGGATTTATTTCTTGCCAACTCCATCCACCGCCGGTCTGAGTTCAGGATGGTTTCCAGTTGGTCTTGCAACTCCTGATCCTTAAGGGCTTCAAGAGGTTTTACCACCCCTTCTGGTACGGGGAGCGGGAGATGGTCCAAAACCGGATGCCCGGGATTTGCTACCGCTTCGGCCTTGCCGACCGGATTTCCGGGTAATGAGGTTGAAGGAACCGAACTCCAGGAAGTGAGGGTAAAGAAAAAAACAATAAGGATTGAACTCATTGAGATCAACAGGGAATAAGCGGTGAATTTTTTCATATAAATACTTCATTCTGCTTATCAGGCAGATAATACAAAGTTAACCCCCTCAAAAGGAAAAAGGACAGGCTTTGATGCTTGTTAACATCCGCCTCATTTTTTAAGCCGGCCATAACTATGGCTGTTTTTTTTTGAGGTTAAAACAATTTTCCGCCGCATTTTTTTAACGAGCCGCTAACGTATTTTTGGGCGGGTGGAGATAAAGCCGAAAAGTCCAGGGGAAAAGTTAAACAACCTGTATTAAATTTGAATGTGTCCAATAGCCATATGACCGGTTTGAAAAGGCATTCTTTGAGGATGTATGTCTTCCTGTTGCTCACCGCCACAAACCCTCCGTTCACCAACGGGCAAACCTCGATCTCCAAATGGCAATTTGGGAAACAAGGCGCGGTATCCATTACCTATGACGATGGTTCCATCAATCAGTTCCGTAAAGCGCTTCCAATCATGAACCATTTAAAATTGCCGGCTACCTTTTTTATAATTACCGGACAGATACCCGGATCCCAATACCAGGGAAAATTTATCGGTCGCCCCGTAAGTGAAATTATCGAAGAGTCTTCAAGCGTCCTCACCAATAAAGACAATTTTTTTGAACGGGCTTCGGCAGCGGGCTTCCTGGGTTACAGAGGCACCTTAGCCTATCATACGCGGGCGGGGGCTTTGTACGATGCCGGAAAAGAAGAAGAGGCCTATGCCATTCTGGATGACCTTTATCAAAAAGTACGGAACCAGGAGTTTCTGCCTGACACCGGAACCCGGTACGGGGAGATTCCGGCGGATAGAGTCACCTGGGATGAAATCAGAAGCTTCGCAGCCCAAGGACATGAATTTGCCAGCCATACGGTTACCCATCCTTATTTATGCGCACTGGATGAGGTGAACATAAATTATGAACTGGAAAAAAGCAGGGATGAAATACAAAGGCAGCTTGGCCCGGAATATACCTTTTCGGCGGAGATCCCTTACGGCACGGAACATGAGCGGGCCATGAAGTATGCACACCGGGTATTCCCCGCCCTGAGAAACCGGATGCCCGAACACTACTTGGTTGAACTCAACCGGGCCAGCACCAAAAACCCTGTAGATTTTACGGAAGAGTATGTGCAGTGGCAGCGGGGAGCGGTGGCCAGGACCTCCTTGCCCATGATGAAGTCCTGGATCGACACCACTCTTTTAAAAGATAACATTTGGCTGGTTCTGGTAATCCATGGAGTGGACGGTATCGGATGGGAAGCGCTGAGCAGTGAAGTCCTGGATGAATATTTCCGTTACCTGAAATCCAAAGAAAACCATCTCTGGATCGCGACGTTTGGAGAAGTCACCAAATATATGCGGAGCCGCATGAACGCCAGGGTCCAATCGAAAAGCCAGGATGGGAAGATAACCGTAAGCCTTACCCATTCCCTGGACAAATCCCTCTACCAGGTCCCCTTGACCTTAAAGACTTATGTGCCTGGCCATTGGAACGAGGTCAGGATAAAACAAGGAAATGAAATCAAGCGGATCCGGCAACAACTTGATTCCGCCGGCGCCTATGTGCTTTATCAGGCCTATCCGAATTCGGAAGAGATCGAACTGACCGCAAATTAGGATGCCATGCCGCCCTCAATCCTTTACCATATAAAATAACTACCATGGCCGAATCCAATAACCCGAGCAGGGTCTCCGGACCTCCCCGCATCGCTTCAATTGATATTTTGCGTGCCCTGACCATGGTCCTCATGATCTTTGTAAATGATCTGTGGTCTTTGAAGTCCATCCCGGCCTGGCTGGGGCATGTGGAACAAGGAGTGGACGGCATTGGGCTGGCCGATGTTGTTTTTCCGGCCTTTCTTTTTATCGTAGGAATGTCCCTGCCCTTTGCCATTGACAACCGGAGGAAAAAAGGAGATACAGGGATACAGATCACCGGTCATATCCTCCTGCGCACGATTTCCCTTCTGGTCATGGGGGTATTCCTGGTCAACGGGGAAACCTTCAATGCCGCAGCCACCGGTATGGCCCGGTATCTGTGGAATCCAATCTGTTGTCTTTCTTTTATCCTGATCTGGAATGCCTATCCGCCAACGACAGGTAAGGCCTTGAAATACGGCTTAAAATCAATAGGCATGATTGCGCTGTTGGTGCTTGCGTTCATTTACCGCGGAGGCACGGAAGGGGACATCTACCGATTTTCACCCCAGTGGTGGGGTATCCTTGGACTGATCGGCTGGGCTTATTTGGTCAGCGCCCTGGTCGTTTTGTGGTCAAAAAACAGATTGGCCTACCTGCTGCTGGCCTGGACTTTTTTTGCCCTTCTCAGTATTGCCGCTAAAGCGAAATGGTTTTCGATCGACGCCTTGTCCTTTATCCCGGGGGCTATCAGCGGCGGAACGCTGACGGGTCTTGCCCTGGGTGGGGTTGTCGCTTCGCAGGTGTTCAGGTATTACCGGGAGCGCCGGGACGACCGGACCATGACCTACCTGTTTGGTGCGGCCATCGTAATCCTGGTGGCGCTTTCGGTCCTTACCCGTCCTTACTGGGGCCTGGCAAAACTGGGAGCCACCCCGGCCTGGCTGTTTTTATGCAGCGCTTTTACCCTGGGCGCTTTTGTAATCATCTATTGGATTTCGGATGTATACGGGAAAGCCGCCTGGTTTAACCTGATCAGGCCGGCCGGAACCGATACCCTTCTCTGCTACCTGATGCCCTATTTTGTTTATTTTATTCTGCGGGTCTTGCATGTACGCTGGCCTGAGGTCCTGGTTACAGGGGGCGTCGGGCTCGTAAAATCATTTTTGCTGGCCTTGTTGTGCGTATGGCTGACCAGGATTTTGAATGGTGTAGGCGTGAAACTTAAGCTGTAAGGAGGTCGATCCGTCGGTGAAGTCATCCTGCAAATAGCGAAGAAAGTGAGAAAGGGAGAAAGGGAGAAAGACGAAGGATGAAGGGAGCGAAAGGCCTCAACTCCCAGCTCCCAGCCATTTTATTTTTCCTTGATATCCTTTCCGAGCCTTTGTTGCACCAGGTCCACCGGATATTGTTTTGAAAAATC
>JAKQHS010000059.1 GCA_029557915.1 Bacteroidota bacterium
CGCCGCCTTTGTCATCACCGGATTGGTCAGCTGGATGTTCCTGGGATTCATCGGATGGTATACCAATTCGGACCGGTATGCAGGCCTCTTGGTCAAAAATGCGCAAAACCGGCTCGACCAGATGGCCGGCCTGGCCCGGGAGGAATTGGGATACGGGTTCCGGGACGCGGGGGACAAACTGCAGGAAAAGGACATCATCCTGCTCGCCTACCATGGGGACTCCATTATCTACTGGAATGAAAACCAACTGGAACCCGAGATGGTCCTTGGCCAGTCCCAGTCCGGTTTCAGGGAATTCAACGGGATCCTGTATTATTTTGAAAAAAAGGCCTGGGACAGCCTGGCCTTGCTGACCGGTATCCCCCTGCGCGGGATTTCACAGAATAAACCACCGGTGAAATCCCAGGCGATCAACCTAAGTTCACCCGATCGAAAGGTATCCTGCCTCGCTTTTATTGAAAGAAGACTGCCGCTGTGGTTGGAATGGACAGCCTGCCTCCTGGGCCTGCTGGGACTGACTACCCTCACGGCAGTAGTAGTCAGAAAAAGCCTTTCCCTGGTTTCAGTACAAAGATTAATCCCCGCCCTGCTTGTTTTCTGCGGCGGAGTATTCTTTTTGCGCATCCTCAGCCTGATCCTCCTGGACCAGGTTGAAATCACGAGGATCCCCTTTTTCGACGATTCCGTCAAACCTTCCCTGCTCAGTCCCACCCTCGGGGACATGATCATCAATATTGGTTTGCTTTGCCTGCTGATCTGGTTTGTTCGCGCGCACATAAGGCCCTCCTATTTTAAACGCGGGCAGGCGATCTCGTCCTTTGGCATCGCCGTGATCAATTACTGGATGGTCTATGTGACCGCCTACCTGATGGTCCATATTTTCAAACAACTCGTGATGGGCTCGGGGCTTTCCTTTGATTTTGAATACATCTTTTACCTCGATATCCAGAGCCTCGTGGCCCTGGCCGGCATACTGATCCTGGCTATTGCCCTCTTTGTCCTGGACCTGCACCTGATGCGGATCATCAGGCACCTGAGCATGTCCCCCCTGTACCGCTTATCAGCCAACCTGGCCGGGCTGGCCGGCATCCTGCCCCTCATCTATCTGTTGCCTTCGCACCTTCCCATATTAATGTTGCTGGCCCTGGCCGGATACCTCACCCTGCTTGACCTCTTTGTGGACCATATCCGTCCGCACGCCACCTGGTACCTGACCTGGATGGTGACCGGGTCCATCCTGGTTTCGTCCCTGCTGTACCAGTTTCATATCGATAAAGAACTCCAACAAAGGATCGCCCTGGCAGGCCAGTTGAAGGAAGAAGTGCTCAGGGTCAATCCCGATAAGGATCACCTCGATCAGGCCCTTCAAAACCAGCTTTCAAGGCTCCAGCCCGCTTCCCCATACCTCGCCCTTTATACGGTGAGGTACCAGCCCTACCGGCTTCCCTCGGGATTCGAACCGCTGGGCGCCGGGCTTTTCGAATACAAGGACCCCGGCTCCGACACGCATTCGGTCTATGTCCCTCTTGATCCGCAAGCCGGATTTTACCTTACCAAAAAATCGAACCAGCTTTTTAAGGCTTTCTCTTTTTTCTCCTACATCTTCATCCTTTTCAACCTGATCCTGCTGGTTTTCCACCTCTTCAATCAGCGCATGCGGTGGTTCATATTGCCGGTATTCAGTTTTTTCCCTTCGCGGTTCACGCTGCGCTACCGGATCCAGCTGAGCATGCTGGGCATGAGCCTGGGCTCCTTCATCCTGATCGCGATCGTGATCATTTTCTACCTGAGGAGGACTTCGGAAGGCCTGGCCCCGCCGGGATCCGTGATCTCCTATCAGTCCCTCCAACATGAGATCAGCAGGGCGCTCAATACCAATATGGCCTTCAATCCGCAAATCAAAATATACAATCCTGCCGGCCGGCAAATCAACAGCGCCGTACCGGAGCGCATGCCCTACCCAGAATATGAAGCCATCCAGGCCCTGGACCGCCTGCCCTATCACACCAATTCCTATCACGGGTACACCAAAATCACCCTCGACGGGAAGTCCTATTTTTTGGGAAAAAACAAAACCTTTACGGAGACCAATACCAAGCGCCGGTTAAACGATATCCTGGGCACCCTGCTCAACGTATATGTTTTCCTGCTGATCCTGATCGTGCTCATCTCCATCGTGGTCGCCAATTCAATCACCCGTCCCCTGACCATCCTCAGCGACAAACTCAAACAGATCCAGATCGGCGGCAGCAACCAGAAGCTCGAATGGAACCACGACGATGAACTGGGTGGCCTGATCCGCAATTACAATGAAATGATCCAGGAGCTGGACCGCAGCACCCGGATGCTCGCCCTCACGGAAAGGGAGACCGCCTGGAGGGAAATGGCGAAGCAGGTGGCTCATGAGATCAAAAACCCGCTGACCCCCATGAAACTGATCACCCAGCACCTCCAGAATTCCATCGGAAGGGCCGGGCATGAGGAGATCCCGAATCTCGTAAAAAGGGTCACCCAGACCCTGATCGAACAGATCGAAAACCTCTCCAAGATCGCTTCGGAGTTTTCCAATTTTGCCAAACTGCCGGCTCCGGAAAATGAAAAACTGGTGATGAACGAAGTGGTCACCTCCACCCATGACCTCTTCCGGAAACGGGAAGACATGGATATCCATCTCCGGGTGCCGATTGACGAAATTTATATTTTCGCCGATAAAAACCATGTGATCCGGGTCCTGACGAACCTGATCAAAAATGCCATCCAGGCGATTCCCGTAGGCCGCAGGGGCAAGATCGAAATTGTCCTGTACAAACAGGATGAAAAAGCCATTGTTCAGGTCACGGACAACGGTTGCGGGATCCCCGAATCCATGAAAGACAAGGTCTTTTATCCCAATTTTACCACCAAAAACTCCGGCACCGGCCTGGGACTTGCGATTGTCAGGGACATCGTGGATTGTTGCAATGGGGCCATCTATTTTAACACGGCCGAAAACAAAGGCACTTCCTTTTTTGTGGAATTCCCCCTGATGCATATGGAGGACAATTTTAAGGTGGTGGAAAGGGTGAGTTTATAGCGGAACAAATGGTTGTCATTCGAATCCCGGCAGGGATTCAACATACGTAGATCGAAATAAAAAGATTTCATTCGAATCCCGGCAGGGATTCAATAATAGGCTATAGGAGTCCGAAGGGTTTCATTCGAATCCCGGCAGGGATAGGATGTGGGTAGATGATTCGCAAACCGGAAATTTCGTCCCAAACGGGACGAGATTTACCATCTTTCAATTTTCTACCAACATAGAGTGCCTCCGGCACAGATCTTAACCAATGAAAGACAAGGTCTTCTACCCCAATTTTACCGCCAAAAACTCCGGCACCGGCCTGGGACTTGCGATCGTCAGGGACATCGTGGATTGTTGCAACGGGGCCATCTATTTCACCACGGCCGAAAACAAGGGCACTTCCTTTTTTGTGGAGTTCCCCCTGATGCATATGGAGGATAATTTTAAGGTGGTGGAGAGGGTGAGTTTATAGCAGAACAAATGGTTTTCATTCGAATCCCGCCAGGGATTCAACATACGTAGGTTCAACGGCGAAGGGTAAAAGGTCCATGGCGAAGGGAGCAAAAGATCGGGATTCAGGGTTTTCATTCGAATCCCGCCAGGGATTCAATATACGTAGGGTCAACGATCAAAGGCGAAGGGAGCATACGGTCAACGTCGAAAGGAGCAATAGATCGGGATATAGGGTTTTCATTCGAATCCCGCCAGGGATTCAACATACGTAGGGGGCAACGGCGAAAGGTAAAAGGTAAAAGGCGAAAGGAGCAAAAGGGGATTGGGAGATCGGAACAAAGTGTTTACATTCGAATCCCGCCAGGGATTCAATATACGTAGGGGCAACGGCGAAAGGTCAACGGTCAAAGGCGAAGGGAGTATACGGGGTATAGGGTTATCATTCGAATCCCGCCAGGATTCAATATGCGTAGGGTCAATGGCGAAAGCAACAAAAGAGCGGGATACAGGGTATTCATTCAATCCCGTCAGGGAGTCAATATGGGTAGATCGAGACACAAGGTTTTCAATCGAATCCGGCCAGGGATTCAATATACGTAGATCGAGACAAAAGGTTTACATTCGAATCCCGTCAGGGATTCAATATACGTAGGGTAAAAGGCGAAGGGAGCAAAAGGGGATTGGCAGATTGAAACACAGGGTTTCATTCAGATCCCGTTAGGGATAGGATGTGGGTAGATGATTCGCAACCGGAAATTTCGTCCCAGACGGGACGAGATTTACCATGTTTCAATTTTCTACCAACATAGAGTGCCTCCGGAACAGATATTAACCAGCTGTTTTTCTTTGCTTTAAGGGAATATATTTGCCTTTTTGGCAGACTAGGCTAACGCAACATCAATAATCCAAAAGACGAAGGGGTATGAAATTGCGGAGTTTCCGTATCCGGGCGGACCCAGCTGATCCATTTGAATTCGGCTTTCCCGTCCACGATGCTGATACACTCCCCCCTGTACAAACCCGCTTCGATTCTATTCTTCTTCAGGAGACCAAGCTCTTTCAGTGATTTTTTGCTGACGGCAAATTCAAGGGTATAGCCGTCAGAAGTATAGGCCGAGGCGATTTTCAGGTGCCCGGCCGGCCAAAACCAGGCGGGGTTGGATTTATTGGGAAAACTGGTCTGGAAATCATACACCCGGCCCTCAGCATCCATTTCCAGGCCGTAATATGGATCCATCCTCGCATCCTGTCTGAAAAAGATCTCCACCCGGTCAGACCGGAGGGATTCCAGTTTTGCATCCCGGTCGCGGTAAACCAGTATCTTTTTGGGATCGTGCACCCGGAACAAACCGTACAGCCAATCCTTGTCATGCACCGCCTGAAAGGACATTGCCGGAGGTCGTCCTTCATTCCATGGATAAATAAAATCAGTAAGCGGCCCGGCTTTCGCCCATAAGGGATGATCGCCCCTGCCCGTCAGGGTCATTTTCCCCGCCGGGATCCGGTGGACTTCATAAGGGGTCCTGATTTGTCCGTTTGAAAGCATGGGAAGAAATAGGATCAAAGCCGCCAGGATTCGGGAAATCCCAGCCTGGTCTGCAAGCCATTCAGACATTAAACGGAATTTATTCAACGGAAGCCTGCAGGAGGATATCCTTCACCCGCTTAGCCACAATTCTTTCTTCCCCGGGGATCATCATCCAGGTGGTGATGTCGACGGTTTCGGAACCTCCCATGGTTTCAATCGAAGGATGCCCGTTCCGCAGGGCCAGGCGCAATTGTTCGGGGCTGATTTTTACCCTGGACTGGTCGATGCGTATGCGCAGGGAAGGAACGTGATTGGCTATTTCAGGCACATGCTTTTCAGGAGTCACCCCCGGAATGGAAGACGCGGCCTTTGCGATCAGGTCGACCTGGCTTTCCCACAGCGCCCAGTCTTTTTTATGATCACGGGACAGGTAGACTTCAATGGCAGCCAGCATTCCGAGAATCTCTTCTTTGTTGACTTTCATGCCCCGGCCAATGGTATTCCCGTTCGGCGGGGCGTTTTTACGGGCAGCCTGGATCAGGTTTTTACGGCCAAGCAAGAGGCCGGCGCTTTGCGGCCCTCTCAGGCCTTTTCCTCCGGAAAAACAAACCAGGTCGTAACCCATCTTGGTATGCTTCCACAACATTTCCACCGGGGGCACATCCGCCGCGCAATCAATGAGCGTCGGAATATTATGTTTTTTGGCAATAGCCAGATACTCCTCATCCCTGATTTTACCGGCAAAATTGCTGTAATTCAGGAACCACATCATCGCCGTTTTTTCATTGATGGCCGCTTCCAGTTCTTTCACGGTTTCCACTTCAACCACTTTCAGCCCGCAGTTGCGCATCGCATGATCATATCCCACCCGGTGGGTCTTCTGGCTGATCACTTCGGTCTTCATGCCCGTCATATCCACCGGCATGCGCTCGATATTATCCTGGTCGCCCCCGGTCACGATGGCGGCGGTCCCCAGGGTGATGGCCGATGCCGCACCCGCGGTCACCATGGCCCCTTCGCAATGAAGCAATTCGGAAAGCCGCTCCCCAACCTTGTCCTGGAGGTCTTCCAGCCGGACAAATTGCAGCCGGGCGTAATTGATGGCTTTGATCACCTCGGGATGCATCAGGGATGCCGTCAGGGCCGTATAGGTACCGGCGGCATTGATAAAGGTGCGAAGCCCCAGTTCCTTAAAATAGTCCCTTTCGAAATCACCAATTTGCTCTTCCGGTTTTTGCTGCAAGCCTGGCAGGATGGTCCCCAGTAAGGGCAATCCCATGGCGCCTTTGAGGACGTCTCTTCTTTTGGTCATGGTCCTTGATTTTAATCTATATATGCAATACAATCGATTTCCACCAGGGAATTGCCCGGTATGCCTCCCGCCGCGGCGATGGTGGTGCGGACGGGGGGATTGTCCCCAAAGCGGCCACGATAGGTCTCGTTCATGGCCTGGTAATCTTTCAGGTCATTGAGATAGACGTTCACCTTGAGCACTTTATTCATCGAGGAACCGTTCTTTTCCAGTTCCTTCTGCACTTCATCCAATACATGTTTGGTATGGGCTCGTATATCCCCTTCAAAATGCGCGCCTTTGCCGGCAATGAACAACAGCTTGCCGAAGGTCCTTGCCCCTGAAAAGAGGGGAATGTTCTGGTCCATGGTGATCTCGTTGTGCGGAGTTGCGGTCGAGGTGCTTTCTTCCGCGGCGCTTACGGTTTTGATACCCAGGAAACCGGCCAGGCCGAGGGACAATTTTTTGAACAATGATCTTCTGTTTGTATTCATATTATAGGATTTATAGGATTTATAGGATTATTAGGATTGGTAGGATTATTAGGATTATTAGGATTATTAGGATTATTAGGATTGATAGGATTTGTAGGATTAATGGGATTTAATAGAGTTAAGGAATCATTTTAACATAAGAAGTTAGTAAAATAATCATTTTTTTTCAAGGAGTTGATCACGCTGGGCTTTTACTTCTTCCGGGGTTACGGCATCGGCCTGGTTGCCGAAACTGCTGCGGATATAAGTCAGAATGGTGGCAATGTCTTCGTCTTTCAGAAAGTCATGCCTGGGCATAGTGCCATTCCAAATTTCGTTGTTGACCAGGATATCTCCTTCCAATCCCTGAAGGACGACGTTGATGAGCCGGTTTTTATCCCCGGACACCCAATCGGAAGCAAGGGGAGGGAATCTTCCGCTGGCCCCGAGGCCGTTATTTTGATGGCAGGCTCCGCAATACACACGATAAGCCTTTTCTCCGTCGGCTTTTTTCCCGCGGTCCAGGTTGTCCAGCACCTCATCCGGCGTCCGGATATGATTGGCGGTGAGCGCCCTCTGGGCCATGGACGCCAATTGGGCAGGGCCGAATTTTTCCTTATTCCCTTTATAACTCACCTTCCAGACCCGGCCTTTTTCCGTTTCCGCAAAGTAAAGCGATCCGTCGGGGCCCATGGCGATGCCCATCGGGCGGTAGACCGCATCGCTCACATTGACAATGGTGTCCAGCCTGGCAAAACCGTCGGCAAAGACTTCCACCGGTCCTTTAAACTCCCCATCGCGATAGGGCATGAAGCCAATAAAATATCCGGCCTGGGGATAAGGCGCCCGGTTGGTGGAGCCGTGAAAGGCGATGAAGGCGCCGTTTTTATAATGTTCAGGGTATTGATCCCCGTTATAAAAAAACAGGTCGTTGGGCGCCCAGTGGCCCGGAAAACCGACGATCGGGTTATAAAAAGAATCGCAGCGGCCAACGATCTTTCCATCCCCGCCGTATTCGGGGGCAAGCACTTTTTTGCCCTGCATCTGGTCGTAATAACAATAGGGCCATCCGGCATGGCTGCCTTCTTCAATCCGTAAAAATTCTTCCGCCGGAAGCACCGCGCTTTGCCAGGGGCTGAAAAGATTGGGCCAGAGACGCAACAAATCGTCACGGCCATGCATCACCGCGTACAACTTTTTATCCAAAGGATTCCATTCAATGCCTACGAGGCTGCGCAGTCCGGTGGCATATTTATACCCATCCTTCTGGGTCTGATTGGTCTTGTGGGCATCAAAACGCCACACCCCCCCATGGTCTTCGAGCATGCCGCAGGGGTCCATGCCCACGGAAAACGGGGTCCGGTTGAATTCCTGGCAGGCATTGGAAGGGGCGCCAAAGGGTATATAGATATGGCCCTGGTCGTCAAAGGTCACGGGTTTGGCAATATGCTCATGGCTTCTGTGGGGGTGGTCATCGGTCAGGATGACTTCCGGTTCTCCTTCGGGCACCAGGCTGCCGGGACTGAGTTTCATGCGGTATACGACCAATTCCGTGCTGAAATAAAGATATCCCTGGTAAATACGCATAGAGGTCCCATAACGGCCGACCTCCGGATAACCACCAAAGGTGGCGATGCTGTCCATCTTTCCATCGCCGTCGGTATCTCGGAGCGCTGCATTACCCCCTTTTTTGGTCTGCAGCAGTTTGACATATAGGTCCCCGTTTTCACTCACCGCGATATGCCTCGCGCCGCCGGGAATGCTGTCGGCCACCACGGTCACTTCAAATCCATCGGGGACGAAGAGGTCCTGCGGCTTTTTGCAGCGGGAAAACAGGAAGACACATGCAAGCAACAGGCATGTTTTGCAAAGGGAAACGGCAGTTCCCTGGCCATTAAGTGGTATCATGTTAACCTAGGAAAATCATTCAGTAAAGGAAAGGGCGTTCAGGTCCCAGACCACTTCACCGTCGAGAATAGTCATTTCACACACGATCCTTTTGTCCCCCGGCATTTTTTTCTGCCGCACATCGTAATAACCGAAATTGCCTTTTTCGATTTTCAGCAATGCGATATCGGCCGCCGCTCCGGCACTGAGGTGTCCCAATTCGGTCTTTTTGATCACTTGTGCCGGCTTCCAGGTACTCGCCTCCACGATTTCTTTCATGCTCATACCAATATTGATCAGTTTGGACATAGTCATGGCCATGTCTTTCATGCCCGCATTCATGCTTCCCGTATGGAGGTCCGTACTGATGGTATTGGGTTTGAGCCCCTGCTGAATCGCCGGGATGGCCTGCGCATAGACAAAACTGCCCCCTCCGTGGCCCACATCCATGATGATCCCCCTTTGCTGGGCTTTCAAAGCCCAGGGCATGACCTTTCCATCTTTAACCACGGACTCGCGGCCTGACACCTGGGCGTAACAATGGGTAAATACATCCCCGGGACGAAGCACCTGATTTAACAAGGTGTCCAGGGACAAAGGTGGATCACAACCGCCAAAATCGATCATGACCGGAATATCCGCCAGGCGGCCTGCTTCCGCAGCCCTGAGTGCAGGAGTCCAGTCCCGGGATCCGTAATGGGCCAG
>JAKQHS010000014.1 GCA_029557915.1 Bacteroidota bacterium
TCTAAGCCCGGAAGAGAGTATAAAAAAAATACAACTGCCACCGGGTTATTCCGTGGAACTGGTTGCCGCGGAACCCCTGATCCGTGATCCGGTGGGCATGGCCTGGGATGGGAATGGAAATCTCTATGTCGTCGAGATGAGAACGTTCATGATGGATGCCAGGGCTACGGACCAGTACAAACCTTACAACCGGATTGTCAGATTGGTCGATACCGACTGGGACGGCCGCATGGACCGGTCGACCATTTTTATTGACAGCCTGGTCCTGCCGCGTGTAGTGTTGCCGGTGAGGGATGAACTGATCGTCGGGGTCACCAACGTCCAGCATCTCTACGCTTATATAGACACCAATGACGATGGCAGGGCGGATCAGAAACGCCTGGTTTTTAAAAATGACGCCATTGATTCCCGCAATATGGAACATCAAAACGGCGGCCTGATCTGGAACCTCGACAATTGGATTTATCCGAGCAGGGACAACCTGCGTTTTAAGTATAAAGAAGGCCGGCTGATCGCCGATACCCTGATCGATAATATGATCGGGCAGTGGGGCATGACTTCGGACAATTATGGGCGCTTGTTTTATTCCGAAGCCGGGCCCGGCCTCCCCGTGGTCCAATTTAACCAGATGCCGGCCTACGGCTCTCTCAATTTCAGCGACCAGTATCCCGCTGATTTTGCCGTTCCCTGGCCCATCATGAGCACGGTGGACGCCCAGGGCGGTCCCCAGGTGTTGCGGCCTTCCGACAGTACACTCAATCAATTTACTTCGGGATGCGGTCAATCCATCTTCAGGGGAGACCGGATGCCGGAAGACATGCAGGGGGATTATTTTATTGCCGAGCCGGTGGCCAGAGTCATCAAAAGGGGGAAGGTCATTGACCGGGATGGAAAAAGGATGGTGGAAAATGTTTACCAGGGGCAGGACTGGCTGGCTTCTGCGGATTTCAATTTCAGGCCAGTCAATACCTATACCGGCCCGGATGGTTGTTTTTATATCGTGGACATGTACCGCGGAATCATCCAGGAAGGGGAATTCGCGGAAGAAGATTCCTGGCTCAACCGGAAAATAAAAGCCCTCGGCCTGGAGAAAAACAAAGGATACGGCAGGATATACCGGGTGGTCCACCGGGATTACCGGCGGGATGCCGAAAAGCCGCGCTTGCTGGAGAAGTCGGCTATGGATTTATTGCCCTATCTCGGGCATCCGAATGGCTGGTGGAGGGACCAGGCTCAGCAACTGCTGGTCCTCAAACAGGATAAGTCGATTTATGAACCGCTCCTGCAAATGGTAAGAAATGCCCCGGGAGCTTTGATTCGCGACAAGGCCCTGGCCCGCATCCATGCCCTCTGGACTCTGGATGGTCTCGGCCTGGCCCATACTGGCATCCTTTCAGAGGCCCTGAAGGATGAGCATGCCCAGGTGCGAAAAGCCGCGGTCTGGATCGGGGAAGCATGGATCCGGCAAAACGATACAGCCTTTATAAACCGATTGGGTCTTTTGAAGGACGACCCTTCGCCTGACGTCCGCATTCAATTGTATTTGTCCCTGCGCACCAGCAAAAACAAGAAGGCAGAGTCCATCGTGAGAGATATCCTCCGTGAAAATCCGGACAATGAAATGATCCGGTATTCCCATTCGGTATTTGAGGAGTCTTATGCCAGGGCCGAGGCGGAAAAGGCCAGGATCAGCCGGCTCAGCCCGGCGGAAAAGCAGTTGATTGCGCTGGGGGCCACTCGCTATAAACAATTATGTTCCACCTGTCATGGCATGGACGGTAAAGGGATATCCATCGGAGGCGCTCCCCGGATAGCTCCGCCCCTGGCCGGCTCACCCCGGGTCAGGGGTGACAAGATCATGCTGATCCAGATTTTATTGTACGGGCTCAAAGGGCCGGTGGACAATATTTCTTATCCGGGCTCCATGCTCCCCTATAAACAACAGGACGATGAATGGATCGCTTCCGTACTGAGTTATATCCGGAACAGTGCCGATCTCGGTAATGCCTCCTCCATTGTGACCCGGGAGGAAGTCGAAGACATCCGCGCTACGGCAGCCATTGAAGATGGCCATATCCCGGACCTGAGGATGCTTGAAATATACAAACTGGGAAGGGGAGAGGCCCAAAACTGGTCAAAGGGTAAACCGGGGAGCGGGGGACAACGCTGGGGAGGGCATTTCAGATCGATGAAAGACAGCACTGGTAGGAATTAAAGAATTAAGAATTAAGAATTAAGAAATAAGAATTATGAATTGGCTGAAAAGGCTGACCTTGCTCGGTTTAATTCCAGCTAGCCTGTGGCCAGTATTGGGGCAGGAATCTTATATCAACGGCATAGGCATGGAATTTATTCAGGTACCGGCGGGGGAAATGATTGTTGGCCGGTTTCAACCCACGGTGTCGCGAATGAAAGCCTGGGGCTCAGACCAGCCGCTGAATGAAGAGGTGTATGGGCAGGCGGTGCGGATGGCCAGGCTTGAAGACCGGGATGGATTTCGGGTGAAGATCCAGGCTCCTTATTATATAGGAAAATATGAAGTGACCCAGGACCAATGGCAAAAAGTGATGGGCGGGAATCCGTCGTTTTTTAATAAAAGCAGGGTCGGGGATGAGTCGGGCAGGCACCCGGCGGAAGGCATAAGCTGGAAGGCCGCCCAAAGGTTTATCCATAAACTCAATAAGTTGGAGCAAGGTAAGGCCCGGTACCGCTTACCCACGGAGTTTGAGTGGGAATATGCCGCCAGGGCCGGTAAAAAGGATGATATATCCTGGAGGGAAATCCTGGAGTCTGCGGTGATTGCCAGCCCTTCGACCGCGGAGGCCGGGTCCAAAAAGCCGAATTCCTGGGGTATTTACGATATGCTGGGTAATGTATGGGAATGGGTGGAAGACATTTACAACGAAAAAATATTCGCCGATCCGGTCCCTCCAAAGAAAGGCAGAGAGCATGTCCTCAAAGGGGCTTCCTTTTTTGGCGATGTAAAAAATGCGACTTATATGACCCATGCGGGAGGTCCGGGCAGTGGTTATGATATAGGTTTCAGGTTGGTCATGGAGAAGCATACAAATTGAAGGTGATGGATTTTGGAATTGAGGATGAGTCTGGGGTTAAGGCTGGGTTTAAGGCTGAGGTTAAGGTTAAGGCTAAGGTTAAGGTTAAGGTTAAGGTTAAGGTTAAGGTTAAGGTTAAGGTATTGAGCTTTTTATTGGTGACTGCAATGGCCTCTTGCCTTAAGGCGCAATTGCCTGCCGGATTCAAATCCATCTTCAATGGTAAAAACCTGAAAGGCTGGCATATCAGCCGGACCAACCACCAGGGAACGACCCCGGATGTGCAGGTGCGGAATGGAGTGCTTGAGTTGCGACAGTCGCCTTTTGGCCAGGGCGGGGTATTACTCACCAATAAACAGTATTCGGATTTTGAATTATACCTGGAAGTAAACATCGATTCTTTTTCCAACGGGGGCCTCTTCCTGCGGTCCAATGAGGGCGGGGCCGCATACCAGGTGGAGCTTGCCCTGCCCGGGGGTACGGGAGACTTGTTGGGGGAAAGGATTCCGGTGAGCAATCCGGCCAAGGCAAGCGGAAGGGAAAACGTCTGGAAACCGAACGACTGGAATTCATTCCGCATCCGCATGCAGGGGACCGTCCCGAAAATCTGTTTATGGATCAACGACCGCCTGATTTACGAAGTTGAGCAGACCCGGAACGATTTTATCGCCGGGGCCACCCGGGGTATGGTCGGCCTTCAATGCCACTGGACCGCTTTATATTCTCCGGCTGCGGAATCTGAACTCATGCCGCTGGATGCCTGGCGGCCGGGAGCCGTGCACCGGTTCCGGAATATCGGGATCCGAAAACGATAGGTCTTATTCAGAAAGGAATATACCCTGAAGGACGGGGATGCAGCATAAGACAATTATTTACCGGATGAAATCGTTAATTTAGAGGTGCACACCATGAAATAGGACAATGCGCCAAATAAAGGGTCATGAAGTGGCCAATACTAATATATCTGACCTGGTCTGTTCTGATCGCTGCCTGTAAAAAGGATGGAATAGGCCAATATGATCTTCCCGATAAGGTTCTGTTCACCCACTTGCCTACGGAACTCGATCAAATGCTGGAATTCGGGGCCATCGGCCAAATCCAGGTCATCCCAAAAGTGCAAGGAGGTTTTTTATAAAGGAAACCTTATGCGCCAAATCCGCTAATCCCGGTATATGCCATGTCTGAAGGGGTAATCTACAATATCCGGAAGGAAGAAAGGACAGTCATCGAACAGGACGCTCCCGCGGATATCCGGGGAAAGACCTTTGAGGATTATGCCCTGGATATTGCCCTCACCGGTCGATCCAGGATGTATTATGGCCATGTGTCAAAGCTTTCAAACGGAGTATTGGAAGCAGCGGGAGCGATTCAGGCAGGGAGGGGGGTGGAAAACAAGGTATCCATTCCGGTCAGTGCCGGACAAGTCCTTGGATACATCGGCATCCAACCCGGTTTTGATATCGGAATGTGGGACCTGGATCGGGAAGGTTTTTTTTCAAATCCTGATCGGTACACCAGGGAATACCGGGCCTCGGTGAGTTATACCGATTACCTGCCCGGTGCCCTCAGAGAACAAATCTGGAATATCAATCCCAGGACGGTGGAACCCCGGGGTGGAAAGATTACCTATGATGTGGAAGGAACCCTTGCCGGCAATTGGTTTATTCCCGGGACCAAGTCCCTGACCGAATGGAGTAAACAACTGGTGATCGCCCGACATGAAAAATATGCCGATCGCGTCACCATAGCCGACGCCAGCCCTCTTCTCGATGGAGATGGAGCAAAGAATGTCGGCCGGGCCTCCTATATCTGGTGGATCAAAGGCAATATCCCTTTGCCGGAAACCGTGACTCCCGCCTCTGGAAAAATAAAATATGCCGTTGCCGATTGGTGGAAATTCACGCACCAGGAAGGGAACCCGGACGGCACCCTGCTGATCAGGATGGAAAATCCTCGACAGATCCGTTACCAATATTTTGCCGGTAAAATGCCGGATGAGGTGACTGAATTCTCAGGGGAGGCACGAACCTATGTGCGGTGATTGAATAAAATATTATTGCAAATCTGCCGCCGGTCCGTCTGGTTAGGGCAAGTGGAATTAACCGGAATTTTTACGGAGATTTGCCCTTCAACAAACCATTCAATGAATAACCAAACCAAACCCATCCGCGTCCTGGTCGCCGGCGCCGGCAATATGGGTGGATCACACGCCACGGCCTATCATAATATGGAAGGATTTGAAATCTGCGGCCTGGTGAGCACCGGTAAAAGCAAGGAATTGCTGAATCAAAAACTTGGAGGGGGTTATGCCCTTTTTTCAGATTATTCAAAAGCCCTGGAATTGACCCGTCCGGATGCGGTCAGCATCAATACTTATCCCGATACGCATGAATCCTATGCACTGCAGGCCTTTGACCAGGGTTGCCATGTCTTTATGGAAAAACCGATCGCGGATACGGTGGCCGGAGCGGAGCGGGTGGCCGAAGCTGCCCGGCAAGCCGGCAAGAAACTGGTGATCGGGTATATCCTGCGCCATCACCCTTCCTGGATAAAGTTTATTGAAATCGCCCAACAAATGGGCAAACCCCTGGTGATGCGCATGAACCTCAACCAGCAAAGCCATGGTTATATGTGGACGGTGCACCGCAACCTGATGAAAAGCCTGAGCCCCATCGTGGATTGCGGGGTCCATTACATCGATGTGATGTGCCAGATGGTCCGCTCCAAACCCATCCAGGTTGGCGCCATCGGAGCGAGGCTGACCGAAGCCATACCGGCAGGGAATTATAATTATGGACAATTGCAGATCCGTTTTGAGGATGGATCCGTAGGTTGGTATGAAGCCGGATGGGGGCCCATGGTGAGCGAAACCGCTTTTTTTGTAAAAGATGTGTTCGGGCCCAAGGGTGCTGTTTCCATCGTAGCCCGCGATGCCGGCGGTTCCGGCAAATCTTCATCCATTGACGCCCATACCAAAACGGAATCCCTGCGCATCCATCACGCGGAACTCAACGAACAGGACGAGTTTGTCCGGCCGGATGAATGGCTGGACATGACTGATGAACCCGGCCATCAGGAACTTTGCAACCGCGAACAGGCCTATTTCCTCAAAGCAATCCGGGAAGACCTCGATCTCACCCACCATGTACAGGACGCCGTGGATAGTCTGCGCATTGCTTTTGCCTGCGATGAATCGGTAAGGACGGGACAGGTAGTTAAGTTGTAGAATTGTAGAATTGTTGAATTGTTTAGTGACTGCTGACTACTGACTACTGACTACTGACTACTGACTACTGACTACTGACTACTGACTATTGACTATTGACAAACACCGGTGCGAGTTGTGATCGGTAAGTGGTATCCGTCAGTTGTTTTACTTCTTTGGTTTGCCAATTCATTAGAAGGATATGGTATTGCCTGCCATTGGGGTCAGAGGAGTCATAAGTCAGCCATTTGCCATCGGGGCTCCAGTCATGCCATCCTTCCCCTTTTGGGCCGGTGGTGATTTTCCATTGTTTGGAGCCCTCCGGGTTTACCGCACAGATCTGGTGACGTCCATCCTGCATGGAGATGTAGCTGATGAAATGCTCGGTGGGATGCCAACGGGGCGCTCCGGCCTTGTAACCCGGTTCTTTCGCTGACACATTGTCTTCCGGATAATGGGTCAGTTGCCTGCTGCCGGACCCATCCGAATTCATGATAAAAAGTTCTTCATGGCTGTTCCGGTCTCTTTTGTTCTGTTTATAGGCATAAACGATCTGAGAACCATCCGGGGAAAAACAGGGGTCTCCGTAACGGGCGGCGGTGTCGGAGGTGATTTGGGAGTATTGCCCGGATTTGGTGTTCACGATAAAAAGCTGAAACCGCGTCGTGGGTCCCAGGCGCCCGGTGACTACCATTTCTTCCCCGTGATGCCGGCTGCTCATCCAGCTGTCTTCAAGGCGGAGGTCGCTGACTTTCCGGATGGACTGGCCGCCGGGGTCGGTTTCATAGAGAAAAAAACAACGGTAACAGGTATCCCGGTCGCTGATGAAATACAATTTGTCCTGAAAGGCATAATAGGTCCAGGCGACATCGTCATTCCGGGTCAGGTTTCTTTTACCGCTGCCGTCCATATTCATGAGCATGACTTCCCAGTCGTCTTTGGTGGTATCCGGAATGTAGACGTTATAAGCGATGAAATAGCCTTTCTCCGAACCCGCGGCTTGACCGGAAGGGCTGGAATCCCGGCAGGAAATCAAAAGAAACAAACAGGCATTCAAATAAAGGAAATTTTTCATCACTGGGTTTTGAGGAATTCCAAAGGCTCCGGGACGGGATTGTCCGGGAACTGGAATTTCGTTGACTGCAAAGAAACTTAAAAGCAATGGCCTGCCATTGGAAAAAATTTACCTATTCCAGGGCCACATAATTGGTAAAAGCCCTTTGCTGTTCTACAAACTGGGCGGGGGTGAACCCTGAGTAATTTTTAAATTCATGAATGAAGTGGGCCTGGTCGTAATACCCGGAAGCCGCAGCAATCGCGGTCCAGCCTCCGGCAGCCGGCGCGTCGATACGTGAAATGGCTTTCTGAAAACGGATGATCTTTAAAAATTCTTTTGGACTGAGTCCGGTGTGATCCCGGAAAAGGCGGATCAGGTGTTTGTGGGAATAACCTATTTTGGCGGACAGGTGGGCAATGGTGGTTTGGGCCGGATGGAGCAGGATCTGCTCCACCGCATAGTCCACGCAGGGATTCAGGCGGAGGTCCGGACCGTATTGCGCCAAGAGTAGTTTTTCGGCGAGGGCAAATTTTTCCCAGGCCCCCGGAAGGGGCAATAGGGCTTCACGGACCCGCAGGATGTCCTTCCGGAAAGATTGCCCGCCATCCACTACAGCATCGGTGTATTCACCGAGGGGACCTTTTACAAAGGGAAAGGCCCGGCCTTTCCTGAAATTGATCACAAACAGTTCGCTTTCTCCGCAGGAAGGAATGGATATATAATTGGTCCTCAATCCGGAAAACCATACTTTACGACAGGTCTGAATGGGCCGGAGGGTCTGGTTGTCAAAAATATATTGGGGTTCTTCGTTGAGATCGATGACGGCATAAATGTTTCCGTCCGGGAAAAACCGGTCGATTAGGTGGCCGGGCTGATAGTCTTTATAGTATAAGAAACTTTCGATAAACTGGCCCAGCGGCGGGGCAGGGAAATGCATTTCCATCAGCATGGATATAAATGTAAGGAATTGCTTTCCTTTTATTCGCCATCGATTTCCAAGCCGTATTTTTTCAAAAGACCAGGCAAGCCGCCCGCCGAAAATTTCGCACCCCGCAACCGGTTCTGCTCGGGGTCGATGGTAAAAAAACGCGCCGAGCGGAAATCGGCTTTCTCCAGGTTGGTATGATAAAATATGGTCCGGTCCAGGTCACAGGATTCAAAGACCGCGCGGCTGAGATCCGCATCCGTGAAATCCGATTCTTTAAGACTGGAATGTCGGAAAACGGTTTCTCTCAGGTTCAGATTATAAAAAGAGGAAAAATCCAGGGTGCAATGGTCAAACGTCAGGTTGTAGATCAGGCTGTTGCAATCCTCCCAATGTAAGCCCAGGAGTTTGCAGTTTTTAAACCGGACCTCCCGGAATCCGGTCCGGGTCAATTTGCACAGGCTTGCATTGCAACCGGTAAATTCGCAGTCTGAAAAGATGCAGTCCGTGAAATCTGCATTGGAAAAATCGCATTGGTTAAAGGTGCATTCCCGATATTCCCCGGTTTCAAGGGCCACGGAGGCTTGGCCGGTTTTTTCAAATTTCTGATTCTGGATGAGGAGTGGTTTTTTCATTGGGAGGGCAAATTTAGGGGTTAATATCGCACGGGGGATTGCTCATGGGGAATTTCGCACGGAGGGCACAGAGACCACGGAGTGATTGATATTTTGATTGGGATTTATTTTCGTTTCCGCCACCGTAAAGATGGCCGCTCTGCTTTTCTCATCATAATGCCCCATTCTTTTCCTCCGTGCGCCCCGTGCCCTCCGTGCGCAAACATTAGCCCAAGGCTGTTTGAAACTCCAAAGACAGCTCCCTGGATCAGCCCACCATCTCCCGGGAAAACACAAGTAGTAACTCCGGAACCGGGCTTATCTTTCGTCGCGAAAAAGGATAGGTAATTGATGAAGACAAACCGGTTTCTATACGACTACAGCGTGGTGGCTTTTGTTTTATTTTTTGCTTTTGCCTTATGGGCCTTCTGGCCAAGTTATTACTCACACCTGGGAGATCAGGAGGAGGTCCGTTTTCATACCCATGGGATTGCCATGACCCTTTGGTGCATGATGCTCATAGGCCAGGCCTGGCTGATCCGGAAAAAGCGGTTCGTCCTGCACCGGCGCCTGGGACGCTTATCTTATATCCTGATGCCCGTGCTGTTGATCCTGACTCTGAACCTGATCCACCACCAGCTTTCAGGCCGGGGGGGATGGGATCCACTTTCCCTTTATTCCTTAGCGCTGATGGTCAACGCCACGATTGTCCTGGCTATTTTATACGGCCTGGCCATCTATCACCGGCGAAGGCCCCTGCTGCATGCGCGGTATATGCTGGCTACGGTGTTCCCCCTGTTTACTCCGGTGACGGACCGCCTGATCTATGCCCATTTCAGGCCCCTGCTGAATTACCTGCCGGTTTTGGAAGGCAGGCCCATTGCCCCGGTGGCTGGATTCTTGCTGGCAGACTTCCTTTTACTTTTTTTGGTGTACTGGGATTGGAAGACCCATCAGAGGCTGGATGTCTTCCCGAAGGTCCTGGCCCTCCTGGTGGTTTATCATTTTTCCGTTCTTAGTTTTTACCGCTTCGGCTTTTGGGAGCGCTTCGGGAATTGGTTCCTGAGTTTGCCCTTGTCCTGATCCCCTTCGTTTAGCGGTGCTGGTCAAACAGTATGGGGTTTCCGTCCGGATCGACCACCATAAAACTTGCCGGGCCGACGGTTTCCTCGTCCGCCGCCTGGATAATGTCTATATTATTATTTTTAAGCTCACGCTGGATCTTGCGCACGTCGTCAAATTCGTCCAGGGGATGGGCGTTTTCATCCCAACCTGGGTTGAAGGTCAGTATGTTTTTCTCGAACATTCCATGGAAAAGCCCGATCAGCGCATTGCCGTTTTTCATGATGAGGTAGTTTTTTCCGGGGTCGCCGGCGAAGACAGAAAAACCCAGCTTTTCATAAAATTCACTGGAGGCCCTGAGGTCCCTGACGCTGAGGCTTACGGAAAAAGCGCCTAATTTCATAGATCGATGGATGAAATGATGTGAATATGAAATTACGCATATAAGGTGAAAAGGGGGTTGAAAAATCAGTCATTCGTATTCGGCATACCATAGTCCGAGATTTTTTTCCAGCTTCCATTCTCAAGAATCCATAAGGCCAAAGGCGCATTATCCGGCCCCCCGCTTCGGCCATAGGTGACCACTTGTTTCCGTCCTGCGTCATATCCAAACGCAATAGAGAATATGGATTCCCCGGCAATATTCGTCCAGTCCTGCCCATCCCAGGCCCAGGTCTGAGGGTTCTGTTTATTCACCGGATCAAAGGGGTCCTGGTTTCTCCATCCTCCGTGCAGAATGATCTTATCTGAGCTTTCATCATATGCCATGAAATGATAGAATTTATTACCGGGGCTTGTCCTGCTGTTGATTTTTACCCACCGCAATCCATCAAATTCCCAGTGTTCCCAGGGTTTCTTACCTCCACCGTACAACACCACCTTTTTTCTTTGTTTATCGTATGTCATTGCGGAATGATAACGGATACCGGGTCCGGGAATATTCAAGGCAGTGGCTTTTCCGTCCCGGACCAGCCAGGTCAGCGTATCGAGAATACCCCTTTCATTGGCTCCTCCATATATGATAAAGGCGTTTAAATGGTCGGCATATACCATCTGGTGGTGGTCCCTCGATTCCAGTCCGGTTATTTTCGTTGATTTCCATTGGGCGCCGTCAAAGGACCAAAAGACCCCTCCCGGAGAATCCTGCTCCCCGTAACAATAGATATTGCCTGAACCGGGATGATAGGCACATGGAAAAAAATCCCGTGATCCCGGACCGGAAGCTGGAATCATAGCCCATTGACTGTCCTTCCATTTCCAAACATTGCTCTCCGAGGAGTTCGGGCTGCTTTTGCCGCCTCCCAACAGAAGCATGGCCCGGGAAGGGGGAAAATAAACGAATACTCCATCCCGGATTCCGGGATACCCTTTTAAAGGATTGGCAGCTTGTCCAAAAATACCGGAGGGGATAAGGCAGAAAAAGAAAACGAGCTTATTCATGTTCGATCAATAAGATTAATAATGAATCCCTGGGATTCAATTTTGATTTAGCTCAGTCTTATATTTTATGAAGGAAGTCCTAAAATAAGAAATTTTTCATCCCGGAACAAGAGGGGTGCATGTCGGTATGCAGGCCTATCGGGCTGGGGCCGGCAACATATTCCGGATGGCCGCTATTTTCCAACTTCCGTTTTGAAACACCACAATAAAGGTACTCCACATCTTCCTGGCCGCGCCGTCCGGATTCTGTATTTCATACCGGGCATCTGCGATGGCATGCTTTGAATCGAGAAACCTGATTTTGTCTACGATGAGTCTTCGCGAGCCGGGGTTGCTTTCTGAAGATAACAACATGCCCTTCACTGCTTCCCCGATACCCACCCGCCATTGACCCGAAGAAACCAACTGGTCCGCGTCAGGTGTTAAGAGATGTCTGAGCATGGCGGTATCACGCTTCTCCCGTGCAGAGGAATACTGATCGATCAGGGAATAAATTTCCTTTTTATCAGGGATGTCCTCGTTTGAAATGCCCTGGGCATAAGCAAAAAGTACGCATAAGGCATTAAACAGGGTAAGGAATAAAAACCGTTTCATTGATAATTAAATAATTAAAAATAATTAAATAAATTCAGCCTGCTGACCATTGTTAAACGGGGGTCCTCATTATAAAATTCTGTTTAATCATCTTTATGGTTTCGAGGATAAACAGCACTGCCAGAGCACCTGCAATGGCGAGGTTAAAATGGCTGAATCCCGGGTAATCAAAGCTGAAGACCGTTCTGAGGTAAGGATGGTAGATTACCATAATCATGAGTGCAGTAGCAATAACCAGGATTACGAGCAAGGCCATATTTTTTTCCAGCAGTACGTCGATGTAATTCCGTGTTTTGGAAATGGTCGTAAGGATGAGAAAAATGTTTCCGAGGATCAGCGATGAAAAAGCGATGGCCCGGGTTTCTCCATCGGTATGCCTTTCTTGCAGGGATAAAAAGTAAATGGCCAAGACCATGGCCATCAATAACAGGCCAACGGACGCGCTGCCAACTATTTTTCCGAATCCAAAAAAGGGCTCCTCCGGATCGCGGGGAGGATGCTTCATGATGTCCTTCTCTTCCTTTTCGGATTCAAAAGCTATAGAACAGACCGGATCCAGGATCAGCTCCAGAAATACAATATGCAGCGGCATTAAAAGGATGGGGAGTCCCGGGAAAAAGGCCGGTAGCAGGGTGAGTCCAATGATAGGTATATGTATGGCAATGATATAGGACATTGATTTTTGCAGGTTGTCGAATATTTTACGCCCGGAGCGAATGGCAACTACGATCGAGCTAAAGTGGTCATCCAACAAAACAAGGGACGACGCCTCCCTTGCTACATCTGTGCCTTTTCCGCCCAAAGCGATTCCAATATCAGCCGCTTTCAACGCAGGAGCATCATTCACCCCATCCCCGGTCATGGCGACAATTTCGCCATTTGTTTTTAACGCATTGATTATCTGCAATTTTTGTTCAGGAACGATCCTCGCAAAAATGTTGACCGATTTTATTTTTTCAGCCAGTTCGGACTCGCTCATATTTTTCAAGTCTGTTCCAGTCAATACAACCCCATCGGTGTTCATTCCTGCCTGTGAAGCAATGCATTTGGCGGTGGATGGATAGTCCCCGGTGATCATAATTACCTTGATGCCTGCTTCATGACATTCCTGAATGGCCCGGGGCACTTCTGGCCGGATCGGATCTTCAAAGCCTATTAATCCGATAAATTCAAATTCGTATGCTTGCTGGGTGTCCGGTATTTCTTTTTTATTCCATGCGGCTTTTGCCACTCCTAAGACTCTTTGGCCTTGTTCCGCCATTTTTTGAACCGTGGTTAAATGTTCCGATACCTCGGTATCATTCATTTTGCACAGAGAAAAAACAGCTTCGGGGGTCCCTTTACAGCTAACCAGGTAGTGGTCCTCGTGCTTTGGTTTCAATACCCTGGTCATGGCGAATAAACGGGTACTCAGTGGATATTCTTTTACCAGATCCGGCAACAGGGCTTTTGGGATAACCCATTCATTATATCCTTTTCCTATTGCTTTTTCCATGGGGTCAATGGTGTCTTTTTGCGATGCGTGAAATGCATGGACCAATAATTCCCGGATTTCAGGAGCCTTTTCCCTGAAAGATGATTTATTGAACATTTTATTATTCGCAAACAGGCTGGCCAATTCCATTTTGTTTTGAGTGATGGTGCCTGTTTTATCACTGCATAACACGGTGGCCGAACCCAGGGTCTCTATCGCCGAAGGCTTGCGGGTCAGTACATTTTTTTGGGATAAGCGCCAGGCGCCCAGGGCAAGAAAAACGGTGAGCACTACCAGGAATTCTTCCGGCAACATGGCCATGGCTGTAGCCAGCCCATTGAGCAAAGACTGCACAAAATTGCCCCGGGTGAAGTAAAAACCGGCGATCACCACAACGCTTAGCAGGGCTCCGGCGATAAAGAGATTCCGGATCAATGATTTCATCTCCTTTTGCAACCGGGTTTGATCCTGTTCGATATGTTGAATGGATTTGCCTATTTTTCCAAATTCTGTATTACTCCCTGTAGTCTTTACTTCCATCAAGCCCTTTCCCTGGACGACCAGGGTGCCGCTGTATACCGGGATGTTTGGTTCTTTTTCGTTATGAGTGGTCTTGGTGACAGGCAGTGATTCACCGGTAAGCAGGGATTCGTCGATAGTCAGATTTAAACCTTCGGATAAGATCCCATCCGCAGGTACCCGGTCACCTTCATTTAAGATGACCACATCATCCGGTACTACCTCCCTGCCTGCAATCCGGACCTCTTTACCATCCCGGATGACCAAAGCCCTGGGAGAAGAAAGTTTTTTGAGTGCATCGAGAGCACTTTCTGTTTTCTGATGCTGGTAGAAGGTGATGAAAATGATAATAAAAACCCAACAAACCAGAATGATGCCTTCAGTATAGTCTCCCAGAATGATATAGAGGGAGCCACAACTTATCAGTAAAATAAACATAGGCTCCCTGATGACTTCAAGAGCGATATGCAGAATGTTTTTTGACTTGGAAGTGGGAAGTTCATTATATCCAAAACGGGCAATTCTGTCCGCGACTTCTTTGCTGCTCAGTCCCTTATTCATGCCCGCCGATATTGGTCTATTGCCTGCATCTTCACCCTTTGTATCGCCTGGTCGGCGTCAAACGAAGATAAAAACATCAGCTTAAATATCCCCCTGCCGGTGCATGAACCTGAACCTGCAGAACGACTTCATGGCATGTCCCTATTTTGGTTGGTATTTGGTCAAAATAATACCGCCGGGAAAAACCATCGATTTGATCAAAACAAGGGGTCGAAAGGAGTCGATTAGATCAAAAACGGGTACTCCCTTCCCCAGGACCACCGGATTGATATAAAATTGATACTCGTCAATCAGTCCTTCTTTGATCAGGGCCGAGACAAAAGAAGCGCCTCCGTAGACCACGAGGTCCTTTCCATCTTGATTTTTCAGTGCATTGACTTCCTCAGCCAATGGGCCCTTTGCGAGTTCTGTATTGGGCCAGATGGATTGTTCCAGGGTCCTGGAAAATACTATTTTTTTCGCAGCCACAATTCTTTTTGCAAATTCAAACATCGGGTCTTCTGGTTTGGTATAGGTGTCCTGCCAAAAAGGGATATAATCAACCGCCAATTTTCTTCCAATCAAAATGGTGTCCGTGGAATCCAACAGTTCGATCACATGCGGTTTGATCTCGTCCAAAGCCCAGGTCACCCAGGACTGTTCATCGTTCGGTCCGGTAGCAACAAATCCGTCAAGCGAAGTCTGCATTTGCAAAATCAATTTTCTCATGACCTCAATTATTAAGACCGGCCATCCTATCCGTCCTTGGAGGATCGGAGGTCCGGGGTTTGCACCGGGTTTATTTTATTGGGTTGTAAATATTTTTGCTATCACCAACAGCCACAGGATATAACAAAAGACGAGGATCCGGTTTGCATAACCACTCACTGCGATGACCCCCGCGGGAACCGAATCGGGAGGCTCGATGTCCGGACCCATAGGTATCCCGGCTTTTTTAAATCCGGAAATCATTACGATCATGGTCACAGCCATCAGGACCAGGCTGATCCAGGTGGAATGGGCGGAATACAGAATGGATGATTTATGGATAGCCCAGGCATCCTGGCGGACCAGCTGGTAACTGAGGACCAGGGCGGCGACCGGCAAGGCGGGCACCCCTAAGGCGAAAGCGAGCCCGTGGAGTTTATGTTTTACATCAAAAGCTCCCCCCATAAACTCGCCGATGCCAGAAACAACAAGCAGGATCAGCGCAATCCTGGCCCAAATACCACCGACCTGATTCCATAACAAAAGGGCCAGAAAGAAGGTACTCAGGCTCCAAAAGACGAAAAAGGAGGTAATCAGCCATTTATGCTTTCCAAGGGCGTATTCGCTGATCATCCGCCAGCTCGGCTTGAATTCGGGGCTGACGAAATGCAGGATCAATAAACTAAGGAGGGATAAGAAACCGCTTCCCAGGCTAAGGTATGCCAACATATTTTTTTATTTAATGGGTTTAATATAATGCAACGATATGGTTGCAAATATAAATGCAACATTTTGGTTGCTCAAATATTTTGAAAGAAATTTTTGGCTCAACCTTTAATTACAGGATCATGCCTTCTTAATTCTTAATTTCTTTAATTCCTTAATCATCATCAACACTCCGCCACATTCACCGCGATATTTACCGCAAGCCCTCCCTCCGCCGTCTCCTTATACTTGCTGTTCATATCCAGGGCCGTCAGCCACATGGTACGGATGACTTCGTCCAGGGAGACCTTGGCCTGTTCCGGATCGCTTTCGAGGGCCAGGTGGGCCGCTGTGATCGCCTTGATGGCACCCATGGTATTGCGCTCGATGCAGGGGATCTGCACCAGTCCGCCCACCGGATCGCAGGTCATGCCCAGGTGATGCTCCATGGCAATCTCCGCGGCCATCAATACCTGCCTGTAGTCTCCACCCAGGCATAAGGCAAGGCCCCCTGCCGCCATAGCTGAGGATACCCCGATCTCCGCCTGGCAGCCGCCCATAGCCGCGCTGATGGTGGCTCCTTTTTTGAAGATGCTGCCGATCTCGCCCGCGGTCAGCAAAAAACGGATGATGTCCCGGTCTTTGTCCTCCTTACCTTTCCCAAAACAAATATGGTACAATAAAACCGCCGGGATCACTCCCGCCGCCCCGTTGGTGGGCGCGGTGACCACCCGTCCGAAAGAGGCATTGACTTCATTTACCGCCAGGGCAAAGCAGGAGATCCATTTGTTGATGGTTTCAAAATCATGGCCTGACCGGCGAACCGCATCCAGCCATCCCCGGGCGTCCGAATACGAGGTCTCCGGATCGAGCAGTTTTTTATTGATGGAGGCTGCTCTCCGGCTGACATTCAAGCCTCCGGGCAGAACCCCTTCGGTATGACAACCCTTATAGGCGCACTGCATCATGGTTTCGAAAATATTCAGGAGGCCCAGGTGCACTTCTTCCTCCTGCCTGAACATCCGTTCGTTCTGCAGTACGATCTCATCGATCGGTTTTTGGAGCAAACGACAATAGGATTCCAGGTCCCTGCTGGTCTGGATGGGGTATGGAAGATGGACTTCCGGTCTGTCCGCTTCCTCCTTTTCTTTCAGCACAAAACCGCCGCCGGTGGAGAAATAGGTGGAGGTATACGGAGCAAGCCCCTGGACCGAGGCCTTGAAACGCAGGCCATTCGGATGGTAGGGCAGGCTTTCGAAATAATGGAATATCAGGTCCTTCCCCGGGTCAAACCCAATGGTGGCTGGACCTTCAAGGGAAAGGCGTCCGGACCGGTGAATCCTTTCCACTTCCTGCGGAATGGATTCTTCAGGGATGGTCACCGGATCAAAACCGCTTAAGCCGAGGAGGATGGCCGTATCGGTGCCATGACCGTGGCCGGTCTTGGCCAGGGAGCCATAAAGGTCCACCTGGATTCCCTGAACCTTTTCTAAAAGGTTCAGGGCCTTCAGTTCGTGTATAAATCGCAGGGCAGCCCGCCAGGGGCCCATGGTATGGCTGGAACTGGGGCCGATGCCTATTTTAAAAATATCAAAGACGGATATTTTTTCCATGCTATTGGGTCGGGTTTAAGATAGCCGGACTTGCTGAAATTAAGGCCTGATCTCCACGAGGTTCCCATTACTCAGTAAATAAATGACCTCCTCCTTTTCATAGATCAAGGCATTTGGGTTTGCCCCGGGCTGCAGGGTATTGTTTTTTACCTCGGTGGCGCCCAGTACGTTTAGAAGTTGCTTTTGGGTTTTGGGGCCGGGTTTCCTGAGCCGGACTTCGGTATAACCATCCTTGATCAGTCGGACCTGGTCGAGCCTGCCCAGCTTCCTGGAATTTTTGATCATCCTGGGATAGACCTTTCCGGGAACCAGTTTTTTACCGGTACCGTCCCATTCGCGGTATCCTCTGAAAATGGAGAGGTCACCCATGTCCACCAGGGTGGCCCGGCCGGACGATTCCGGGATATTGAAGGACAGGTCGCTGAGATATTCCTTACCATTTAGTTCCAGCCTGACGTTTCGGATGATCAGGTCGTTGAGGCGGCTTTTATTTTCCGGAATGGACCAGTAATCGCGGATGTTTTGATGATGGAAGGAGTTGGTGGCAATGGATTCCAATGCACTGAGTATGGCAGTAAAATTGATCTTTCTTAAATATTGTTTTTCCGGGTCGTTTTCATATCCGCCGGTTTCGATGAGTACGGTGCTGGTGCCCCATTTCTGAATGTTGTCCCCGAAGGCCCGGGGTTCGAATTCATCGTCGTAGCGCCCGATGCCCTGGGGGATGAAGGCTTGGAGCGTGAGGTGGATCTGGGCGGCCAGGAGCATGGCTCGCTCGCGCACCGGATTGATATCTTTTTCCGGGTTGTAGGCGGGGGCGAGCAGGGAAATCGATGCGGGCCTTTTGCTGTCCCCGGCCGCAAGGTATTTGTTTTGGTCATGCAGGTTGAATCCGAATTCCGGGTTCAGGCTGTCCCGGATGGACTTCAGGAGGCGTCCTTCGGGGCTTTGTAAAAAAAGAGCGTCCCGGTTGACATCGATTTGCTGTGCGTTGCGGCGAACAAAAAGATCCGCCCCGTCCGGGTTGAGCATGGGTATAAAATAGAGGGTGCAATGCTCCAGCAGGAGTTTCCGACCGACCTGGGATTCATCCTGCAGATAATTGAACAGATCCATCAGAGCCATGGTAGCGGTGGATTCGTCCCCGTGCATCTGGCTCCAGAGAAGGACCCGCCGGCTGCCCGTTCCCGCCCTGATGAGGTAAATGTTTTTTCCCAAAAAGGATTGCCCCGCGGTTTTGACTTCAAACAGCGGGTCCTTTGCGACCTGCTGAATCAGTGAATCAAGCACCCGGTGTTTGAATTTTTTTGAAGTGATGGATGTCTCCAGATATTGCTGGTGAAGGCCGAAAATAAAGGAGGGGCTCTGTTGGGAATAGAGGGAAAGGCTGATCAGGGAAAAAATAATGATAAATGGTTGCATGGGTAGGACTTGTAGATTCAAAAATAGGATTTAGTCCCGCAGGGCGTATATCGGCTTGCCTGCCCCCGGGAAGTCCCTGTCGCGCAATAATGCCTGGGATCCCATTCTTCCCCCTGAACAGGTGAAAAAGGATCCCGCTTTTCCGGTAATTTTGGACCTGTTTTAAAAGTGCCGGATGAGCCTGATTTTGCGACTTGCAAGCCTATATGTTTTGCTAATCATCGGATCTTCGCTTCCAGCTCAAAACCGGGAAGCTGGAATCTTTGGTAAAATCACCGATAAAACCAGCGGTCTTCCCATCAGCGATGCCCTGGTCCGCATCCGGGAAAAGGAGGGGAGTCATGCCCTCAGCGATGAACAGGGTCGATTCCGACTGGCGGCGGTCCCGGCGGGCAAATACACCCTTGAAATCCGGGCCCTGGGCTACGAATTTTTTTCCCTGGAGATCCAGGTGGACGGCCCTCAGCATTTGGATTTTCAACTCCAGCCCGGTACCATTGAACTCCATGAAGTGGTGGTTGAATCTTCGGAAGCCGGGGCCCTGCCGCGCAGTTTCAGCGCTTTGGATAAACTCCTGCGCCCGGTGAATTCGGCCCAGGACCTGCTGCAACTGATCCCGGGCTTATTCATCGCCCAGCATGCCGGTGGCGGCAAGGCGGAACAGATCTTCCTGCGGGGTTTTGACAGCGACCACGGCACCGATTTTTATATCGCGGTGGATGGTATGCCTGTCAACATGGTGTCCCATGCGCACGGGCAGGGCTACGCCGATTTTCATTTTGTGATCCCGGAGACCATTGACCGGCTTTCGGTTTACAAAGGGCCCTACACGACCCGGTTTGGAGACTTCTCCACCTCCGGCACGGGTGAATTTATGACCAGGAACGGCCTGGACCGCAGCCTGGTGAAAGCCGAAGCGGGCATGTTCAACACCGCACGGCTGGTGGGCCTTTTTGACCTCTTGCCCGGTACAGCCCCGAACAAAGAGCAACATGCTTATGCCGCGGCGGAATACGTCTATACGGATTCTTATTTTGATAAAAGGCAGAAATTCCACCGGTACAATTTGTTTGCCAAATATCATGGCCGGATTTCCGACCGGACTTTTCTGCAATTATCCGGATCAGCCTTTTCCGCCGAATGGAACGGTTCCGGTCAAATTCCGGAGCGGGCCGTCCTTTCCGGCCAAATCTCAAGGTATGGGCAAATCGATTCCTTTGAAGGGGGCAATACCTCCAGGAAGAACCTCAATGCGATCCTCAGCACCTCGATGCCCCGGAATGGCCTGATGAAACACCAATTGTTTTACACCGATTACGATTTCAGCCTTTTTTCCAATTTTACTTTTTACCTGAACGATCCTCTCTATGGGGATGAAATCCATCAGACGGATCACCGGTCGATCCTGGGTTATCTGGGTTCCTATCAACATCATTCCAGCTTTTGGGGCCGGAACCTACTCAGCCAATTCGGATTAGCCTCGCGTTATGACCATACCGGGGTGCGCTTGTTGCATTCCAGGCGGCGTGAGGACCTCGAGCCCCTGGTAAGCGGCAAAGTATCGCAGCTCAATGCAGGGGCATATGCAGACTTCAGCTTTGAAATTGACCGCCGGTGGACCCTGAATGCGGGTACCCGGCTGGATCTGTTTTCGTTTGAATTTAAAGAGACGGGGGCCGCCGAGGGTAAAAAACGTCTCATCGGCAGGCTCAGCCCCAAACTCAACCTCTATTACCAGGCCGATGCCAGGAGCCGGTTTTTCATCAAATCAGGCCTGGGATTTCATTCCAACGACGCCCGGTCCGTAGTCCTGGGTCAGACGGAAAACAGCCTCCCCAAAGCCCTGGGATACGAAGCCGGCACTGAATTAAAGCTCGGGCGCAAAGTCCTGATGCAAATGGCTTTGTGGGCCTTGCACTCTCAAAGCGAACTGGTCTATGTGGGGGACGAGGGGGTGGTTGAAACCAACATGCCTACCCGGAGGATGGGCCTTGATCTCGGGCTAAGAGTACAGCCGGCCAATAAATGGTTTGCGGATGCGGACTTCAATGTCAACCATGGGAGGCTGGTCGGGGCCCCTGAAGGAGAGGATTTTATTCCCCTGGCGCCAAGGGTCACCAGCACCGGTGGACTGCAATATAAACAGGACCGGGGGTTTAATGCCAGCCTCCGGTACCGGCTCATGGACAGCAGGCCCGCCAATGAATCAAACTCCATCCGGGCAAAGGGGTATACCATCCTGGATGCCTCGGCCATGTATGTTTTTAAGAAAATGGAACTGGGGTTCACCATTGAAAACCTCCTGAACCGGGAATGGAACCAGGCGCAGTTTGATACCACGAGCCGCTTGTTTGACGAAGGCCAGGCCGTGTCGGAGCTTCATTTTACGCCGGGTACTCCATTTTTCCTGAAAGGGGTGGTTGTCTACCGGTTTTGAGTATCCTGTAATCCACTCCCCCGGGGCCGTCGTTCCTCATTTCTCCCTACCTTGTGCGACATGGGTCCTCTTGTATTCATAGGCAATCCCGAGGCGGGCAAGGGGCGTACTTTAAGAGCCTGGCCCCGCCTGGCCGAAATCTTAAAATCAGCCGGCATTCCGCACGAAATCCGCTGGTCGGCCAGGAAAGACCACGCCCGGGAGTTAGCCTGCCAGGCCATGAAAGAACAGCCGGGCCTGATTGTTGGTTTCGGCGGGGATGGCACGGCGCACCAGGTAGTGAACGGGATGGTGGACAGCGGGATCCAAAACAAGACCGCCTTCACGATGTTCCCGGTGGGGACCGGAAACGACTGGGCGAGGTATTGGAAAATCCCGTTTAAGATTCACGAATGGGTGGAAATGATTAAACAGGGGAATACCCACGAACATGACCTGGGCCTGATCGTTTACACGGATGAGCAGGGGCAGGAAAAAAAGCAGGTCTTCAACAATGTAGCCGGTGCAGCCTACGATGCTTACGTGGTGGACTTTATTGAAAACCGCAAGAAAAAAATGAGCGCGGGAGGCATTCAATACCTTTGGTTTATTTTCCGCTGCCTGTTTTCCTACCGCCTTCAAAACAGCCGGATCAGTTGGCCGGGTGGCCGGGAAGCCGACCGTTTTTATACCATCAATATCGGGATTTGTCCTTATTCCGGGGGTGGGCTCCACCTGGTACCGCACGCTCATCCCCAAAGCGGGGCCCTCGCCGTGACTGCAGTAAGGCCGGTCTCCAAACTTCAGGTTTTTTTATTGAGCCCCTTGTTCTATTCCGGTAAAATCATCCGGCACCCCAGGGTCCTTCATTTCAACACCGAATCCCTGATACTGGAAGCCGGCCCCGGGGAAATCATTAAAATAGAAGCGGAAGGAGAATTGTTGGGTAACTTTCCGGCCCGCATTTCCGTCATTAAAAAAGGTCTTAAAATCTGTGCCCCCTGAAACTATTTTGAAAAAATTTAGATTGATATTATTACATTTTAACCCATTTTTATGAAATTAAATTCTGTTTTGATTTTCCTGATCCTATTGGCCGTATCCTCCCGGGCCCAAGTCATGGAATCTTCCAAAGTGATGAGCAAAGGCCAGCAAACCAGTCTCAACCTGACCATTCCTGATGTTTCCGCCGAGTATGTGGACGATGTCTACAAGGAGTTTATTAAAACCTATAAGGGGAAAACCAAAAAAGATAAAAAATCCAATGAATGGTACAGCGATGACGCCCAGGTCGCCAGCATTGCCAATGGAGCGCCGATCGACATCTATGCCCGGATCGAAAGCGCCGGCAACCAGGCCACCGTGACTTTATGGATAGATCTCGGTACCGCTTATATCAGTTCGGGAACCTATCCCCGCGAATACGAAGAAGCCGGAAAACTCCTTGAAAAATTCGGACAGCAAGTTAAAATAAGCCAGGCGGAAGATGAACTCGCCGCGGTCGAGCGGGACATGAAAAAACTCGATGCCGATATGAAAAAGCTGAAAAAGGACAATGAAGACTATCACAAGGAGATCGAGCGGGCCAACGAAAAAATAAAAGAAGCGGAAAAAAATATTCTCAAGAACGAGGAAGACCAGAAAAGCAAACAAACCGCGATCGAAGACCAGGCAGGCAAGGTAGAGGCCGCCCGGGAAAAGGTCAATAAGCTGAAGCAGATGTAAACTGTTGAACTGATAAACTTGCTAACTCTACTATAGACTTCAAAACAATAAGGCCATTTGTTTTTATCATCCGCCGGAAAAGCCACCGAGGAGTCCAGGGTCCATTCCTTATAATCGATGGTTGGGAAAAAGGCGTCCGCCTCGGGTACTTCGAGGCTTACCCTCGTGATATAAAGTTTGTCCAGTAAGGGGAGGGCCGCCTGGTAGATCTGAGCGCCGCCAATGATGAAAGCCTCTTTCTCCCCATGGTCTGCCGAAATATCAAGCGCCTCCCGGATGGAATGGGCAATGAGGCATCCGGTACTCAGGTAAAAGGGATCGCGGGTGAGAATGATGTTTATCCTGTTGGGCAGCGGTTTACCGATACTTTCAAAGGTTTGCCTTCCCATAATGACATGGTGGGGAGTGGTGGTTTTCCTGAAATATTTAAGGTCGGCGGGCAGGTACCAAGGGATCTGGCCTTTGACCCCAATGGCTGAATCCTGGTTCATGGCCACAATAGCTGAGACGATCATCCGGGAATTCAGGGTTTGGTGGGAGGCGCAGGCTGGGGTTTGTGAATCAGGTCCTGTTCCAGGGTACGCTTTTCGAGCCAGGTCCTGGTAGAGTCGACCTTTCCATTGATGTATTTCTCCATCAGCAGGGATGCCACCGGCGCCGCAAAGGTCGAGCCGAATCCGGAGTTTTCAACGATGACCGCGATGGCGATTTTGGGATTGTCTTTCGGAGCAAAGGCGCAGAAGACGGAATGGTCCGCCCCGTGCGGATTCTGGGCAGTGCCCGTTTTACCGCAAACCTCTATGCCTTTGAGCTGGGCTATGCGCGCGGTCCCGGTCAGTACCGCCCTTTCCATCCCGTCTATGACGGTCTCAAAATGCCGGGGATCGATATCGATTTTGTGTTTTTCTAAGAATTTATCCTGGGGCTGCAGTTGGTGATTTTTGATCACGCCTTTGTAAAAATGCGGGGTGATCCAATAGCCGCGGTTTGCGATCGCTGCACAAAGATTGGCCATTTGGGCGGTGGTGAGCTGAATTACACCCTGTCCGATCCCGATGGAAATCTCATAAGCCGCTTTCCAGGTCGAGTCCCTGAACAAGCGGTAATAATGCCTTTTATAATAGGCGTCCGTGGGGATGGTGCCGGGGAGCTCGTTGAAATAATCCATGCCCAGCATTTTACCCAGTCCAAACTGGCGCATATACCCGGCAAACTCGTCCAGGCCTTTGCCCGGTTTGTCCGATCCATATTTGTTCATGATGTCCTGGATCTTTTGATAAAAGTAAACGTTGCAGGATTGTTCCAGGGCATCGCCGAGGTTACGGGGATCGTAATGAATATGGCTGCATTTATAGACCCGGCCGAGGGTATAGGACCCCCCACAGTGGGTCCCCTTATTGGGGTCCAGTACGCCCATCTGCAAACCGGCAAGGGCTACCACGGTCTTGAAAATGGATCCCGGGGGATATTGAGCCTGGACGGTCCGGTCAAAAAGCGGTTTGAGGGTATCCTGCACCAGGGCTGAAAAATACTTGCCCCGGTCCCGGTCCACGGTCAGCAGATTTGGATTATAAGTGGGGGCGCTGATCAGGCACAGGATTTCACCGGTCGAAGGTTCAATGGCAACCACGGAACCTCTTTTATTCTGCATCAGCCGTTCCCCGTATTCCTGGAGGTCTGCATCCAGGGATACCATCAGTTCGTCCCCGCTGCGCGCTGCGGAGTCCAGGGCCCCATTCTGGTATGAACCCACCGTGACCCCGAGGTTGTCTTTGAGGAGATATTTATATCCTTTATCCCCTTTCAACTGACTTTCATAGGCCCGTTCAATGCCGCTGGTGCCTTTATAGTCCCCGCGCTCGTACACTCCGTTTGATTTTTCGATTTCCGCCGGGTCCACCTCGCTGATATAACCCATGGCATGGGCCGCAATGGGCCTGGGGTAGCCGCGGATATACCGGAGCTGAGCGGAGAATCCCGGAAATTCATGCATCATTTCCTGGAATCCGGCAAATTGATCCACGGGCACCCTTTTGATAAAGGGGAACGGTTTACTTTTTGAAAATTGTTTGTTGGACCAGTCTTTGTTCAGTTCAGAAATAAAAGTTGCCCGGTCAATGCCCAGCAACTGGCAGAACCGGGCCGTGTCCATGTTTTTATCGATTTTGCGGTAAAGGGCTTCGATGTCGTACACCGGGTTGTTGTAAACCAGCAATTTGCTGTTGCGGTCGTAAATGGCCCCGCGGGCCGGATAACTCACCACTTTTTCCAGGGCGGCATATTGGGCCCTTTTGCGGATATCCTTGTCCAGAAACTGGATATAAAAGGACTGAAACAGCAGGATCCCGGCAAGTATGATTACGGTAGCCTCAATGATATGCCTCGCATTGCCTTTCATTTGGGATCAAAGATAAACATATACAGAAGGACCATGAGGATGGAAATGATAAAACTGAACAGGGTTTTGACCAGGATGGTGCCGAGTAAGGCCGGGGTAAACACTTCCATGGAAATGTAAATGAACAGATAGCCGATCAGCATAATGCTTGCATAAGTCACAAACCAGTTTAGCCCCAGGTGGGCCTTGCTTGGGATAGGCACCCGGTTGTATCCCCCCCGGGGTTCAAGATAGGAGAGGATGAAAGGCCTGAGAAAGCCGGTAAAGGTGGCTGCACTTGCATGCACCCCCGGGGAGTCGTAAAACCAATCCACCCCGAGCCCGGCCAGGAAACCGCCTGCGACCAGGATCCAGCGGGCGGTTTGCACCGGCAGTAAAAGGATCCAGAGGGGATAAAGGATGATCGAAATGTAATTGAAATCGCCCCAGTTGAGATGGACCTGTTTGAGGACCAGTACCTGGAAAAAAAACAGGAAAACCAGCCGCAACCCATGCCTAAACCCGATGGAATTCATTTTTGGGTATTAAATTGGTTGAGACTGTCCAGCTCGGACTTGTGGAGGTCGTTGACTACATACACATGGTTGGTTCGGGCCAGGTCGTTAAAAAGGCGGACCTCGATGAGGTAAAAATTTTCGCCGGGCTCAATGGTGGCTTTGGTGATCTCGCCTACCGGATGGCCGGCAGGGAAATGGGAAAAACTGCTGGTGACGATGGTGTCCCCCACCCGGACGTCGGCATGTTTTGGGATTGCTTCCACATTCATGATCAGGGGGGAATTTCCCGGCCAGACCAGGTTGCCTCGGGTCGATGTCCTCTTGACCATAGCGCTCACCCTTGAATTGGAATTAAGGATGGACATTACCGTGGCGTAACGGATACCGAGGTGGGTCACAAAGCCGACAATCCCCGTCGGTTCTACCACGGTGGCGTATTTGTCAATGCCGTCCCGGGCGCCTTTGTTGATCGTCATGACGTTGTTTCTCCGTTCTATGGAATTGTTGACCACCTGGGCGGCGTGCATCACAAACCGTTGACGGTAAACCGTATCGGTAATGGAATCCGTGATGAGGGGAGAGGCGTTCATCAGGTTGGCCAACTGGTTTTTGAGCCTGGAATTTTCTTCGGCCAGGGCGGCATTGTCTTGCCGGAGCCCGAAATATTTCCTTACCGCGTCCATCCTTTCGTAAAGGGTGCCCACAATGAGGTTCGAGGAATTGAGAAAAATGGTGCGCTGGTTTTCATTCCGGCTGACAATCAGGCGGATACTGACGAATTCCAGGATCAGAAATAAAAAAACAAAGGCATACCGGTAAAAAAAAGCAAAGAGATTTTGCATATTCCGGCCTCAAAGATCAGACACTTTTCCGGTCAATCAAAAAAGAATAACGGTCTGAGTTTTTTAAGGCGAGTCCTGTACCTCTGACCACGGCGCGAAGCGGGTCGTCCACCACTTTTACCGGTAATTTGGTTTTGGCGGAAATTCTTTTATCCAGGCCGCGCAGCAAGGCGCCGCCCCCGGTCAGGTAAAGTCCGTTTTTATAAATATCGGCAGCCAGTTCAGGCGGAGTGGATTCGAGCGCTTTCAGGATGGCGTCTTCTATTTTGGCGATGGACTTGTCCAGGGCGGTGGCGATCTCGGTATGCCCGATGGTGATCTGCTTGGGAATGCCGGTCATCAGGTCCCGGCCGTTTACCGGGTAATCTTCCGGGGCGTTTTCCAGCTGTTTTAAAGCGGAGCCCACGTTGATTTTAAGTTGTTCGGCGGTCCTTTCACCGATCAGGATATTATGGGCTCGTTTCATGTACTCCATGATATCGTAGTTGAATTCGTCGCCGGCGGTACGGATGGACTGGTCGGTCACGATGCCTGACATGGCGATCACCGCGATTTCCGTGGTGCCGCCACCGATGTCGATGATAATATGGCCAACCGGTTCCTCCACATCCAGCCCGATGCCCAGGGCGGCGGCCATGGGTTCATGGATCAGGTAGGTTTCCTTGGAGTCCACATGGTCGGCCGAATCAAAGACCGCCCTTTTTTCCACTTCGGTGATCCCGGAGGGGATGCAGATCACCATCTTGAGGTGGGTAAAAAAGCTTCTTTTGGTGCCGATCATATTGATCAGCCCTTCTATCAGTTTCTCTGCCGCCTGGAAATCGGCGATCACGCCGTCTTTCAGGGGTCTCACGGTTTTGATGTTTTCGTGGGTTTTTTCATGCATCTGCATCGCCCTGGATCCGACCGCGATGGTTTCCCCGGTCTTCCGGTTGATGGCCACAATGGAAGGCTCGTCGATCACGATCTGATCGTTTTGCATGATCAGGGTATTGGCCGTTCCAAGGTCTATCGCCAGCTCCTGTGAAAAAAAATTAAACCATTTCATTCGTAATGCTTATCCCTATTATAATATCCTTGCAAAAACTTTGCCTAAAATTTTAACTTTCAGAAATTCACAGGATTGAAACGCAAAGGAAGCAAATATATTAGAAATTAGGCCAGAGATAATAAATTTAATTCCAAAGATTTAAAGAAAATCAGCTCACCTGGACCAGGCTGAGGTCTTTTTCCTGAAAATAATGAATAGCCAGGTCCCGGAGTTCTTCCGGGGTGACTTTTTCCACCCCGTCCACCAGTTTTTGGTAAGCCCCAAGCCCCCCTTCGAGTGAGAGGGTGCGGATGAGTTCTCCATAGGCAAAGGCATTTTCAAAATAATGCAGGAAACTGCCCCGGAGGTAATTTTTGACCATCCTCAACTCCCCGCTCCCTACAAGCCTGGTTTGCAATTTTTCGATCTCCTGCCGGATGGCCTGCAGGGCCAGTTCGCTCCTTTCTTTGTCCACCTCCGTGGAGATCAGGAAATATCCCCCATAAAGGAAGGTATCCAGCGAAGAATAGATATGATAGGTCAGGCCTTTTTTTTCCCTCAGGTTTTGCATCAGCCTGGACCCGTAATATCCGCCAAGCAGGGTATTAAGCACAAACATTTTTACATAATCCGGATGGTTCCGGCGAAAAAGGACCCTGCCCATCCGGATGGAGGACTGGACCGCGTATTCCAGGCTTATCCTGTTTTGGGAAGGCAGGGGCAGTTTGCGGCTTGGGATATGGGGCCTGCCGTGGCCTTCATTCAATTCGACAGAGCCCAGCACATGGGCTACCAGGTCCCGGGTTTGAAGAGAAAACTGCCCGGATAAAAAGATTTTGCACCTTTTCATGTCATAATGTGACCGGTAGTGGGAAATCAGGTCCTCCCGGTGGATTTCTTCGATGCTTTCCACTGTACTGTTGTATCCGTAAGGATGACCGGGACCAAACAGGATTTCGGTAAACTTCCGGTAAGCCACTACATCCGCACGGGTCATATCGCTCCTCAGTTTTTCGACTTGCTGCCTTTTATACAGCCGGAGTTCACCCTCAGGGAAAGAGGGGCTGCTGAGCATTTCGACCAGGAGGGGCAAGACCCTTGGAAGGTATTTTTCCAGCACAAAAAGTTTGATGCCGCAGGTATCGATATAAAAATCAAAATTCAGCGAGGAGCCCCAGTAGTCGAATCCTTCGGCCAGGCGGGTGGCAGATCGTTTAAGGGTGCCCCCTTTTATCCCCTGCAGGGTGGCGGAGGCAAGTCCGATTTTATCCTCAAATGGGCGGCCGGCGGGGAAGGTGAGTTCCAGTTTGAGAGCCGGGACCAGTCCTCTGTTAAGCGGGTAAAATTCGGCTTTATTGGCTAAAACCAGTTTTTCGAATTTGGGTTGAGGGACGGAAAATGGATTTCCTGCGGGCAGATAGCGCATTGGATTGGCAGGCAAAAATAGAGGGTATTGCACAATTCCTGTCGCTCAAATGATGGAGGATCCCTGGAATTCATCTTTTTAAGGATTACGCTTACGCTGTTTATTATTCTCATGGGGCCGTGGGCCGGTTGAACCCAGCCGCGGCCTCGCTATTCGGCCCGGGACTCTATGGAAATTTTTTACCTGCCTGAGCAGGCAGACGGGTCCTTAGTTCTTTCTCAAGAGAGATGTCCCGGGAGAACCGGGAGTCATTAAAGATTGGCTGCCTTCGGGGTTTTGGTTAATTTTGCCCCCGAATTAAATAATCCGCCTTCATGAAATTCAGCGTCTCCTCAGCCGAACTGCTCAAACAAATTCAACTGGCCGGTGGTGCGATCGGCACCAACCCGGTCCTTCCCATCCTGGAAGATTTTCTTTTCCAGGTCAAAGGAAAAATCCTGACCATTCAATCCACGGACCTGGAGACTTCGGTAAAAACGGAGATGGAGGTCAAATCCGACCAGAATGGGGCCGTGGCCATTCCGGCCAAGATCCTGATCGACACCCTGAAATCACTGCCGGAACAACCGGTTACTTTTTCCGTGGATACAGCCACTAACAGCATAGAGATCACTTCGAGTTATGGCCGTTACCGCCTCGCAGGCGAAAACCCCGGGGAATATCCCAGTTTTCCATCCACGGTCACCCAGGATACGGTCAAAATCAACTCCGGGATCCTGCACGACGCTTTTCAAAAAACCTTGTTTGCCACCAGCAGCGATGAGCTCCGGCTGGCCATGACCGGCATCCTGGTCCAGCTGGATTTCAACAAAATCATCTTTGTCTCCACCGATGCGCATAAGCTGGTCAAATACGTATTCCAGGGGGTGTCCAGCGATGTAGCCACCCAATTTATCCTTCCCAAAAAAACCTGTTCCCTGCTGAACAACATCTTGCCTCCGGATACGGAAATCGAAATCTCCTTCAGCAAGTCAAACGCTTTCTTCTCTTTCGGTCACAGCCTGCTGGCCTGCCGGCTGGTTGACGCAAAATACCCGGACTATAACGGGGTCATCCCGGTGGACAATCCCAATGTGCTGACGGTCAACCGGACCCAATTGCTGCAATCCCTGAGGCGCATCGCCATCTATGCCAATAAAACCACCAACCAGGTAGCCCTGCAGGTGGATGAAGGCAGCCTGACCATCACCAGCCAGGACCTCGATTTTTCAAATGAAGCGACCGAACAACTGGCCTGCACCTTTAATGGAAAACCGATGTCCATCGCTTTTAATGGTAAATTTCTCATTGAAATGCTGAGCGTGATGTCCACGGATGAAATCAGCATCCGCCTTTCCACTCCCAACCGGGCGGGCATCCTGACCCCCGCTGAAGAGATCAAGGGACAGGACCTGCTGATGCTCATCATGCCGGTACTGATCAACCAGGGCCATTGACATGGGTCCCTCCAGGGTCCCGGCAAGGGTAATGGATCCTGAGCTTTCCCATACCGGGGAAAGAGGGTCCAATAAGAATAAACCTTGTTTCCCATCCAGCCGCGGTAAATGAAAACGGGCCTTTTTTTCGGATCTTTCAACCCGGTGCATACCGGCCACATGATCATCGCCAATCACATGGCTTACCACATCGATCTGCAGCAGGTCTGGATGGTGGTTTCTCCGCACAATCCTTTAAAACCTTCCGCCGGCTTGGCCAAGGATTACGACCGGCTGCATCTCGTACAACTGGCCATCGGGGACAATCCGCGCCTCCGCGCGTCAAATGTGGAGTTTTCCCTGCCCAAACCTTCCTATACCATTGATACCCTCACCTACCTGAAAGAAAAACACCCAGAACATGAGTTTGTGCTGATCATGGGCGGGGACAACCTGGCCACCCTGAACAAATGGAAAAACTATGAAAAGCTGCTGGAATGGTACGAGATCTACCTGTACCGGAGACCCAGGGTTGAGGATGGGCCATTCATCCATCACCCGCATGTGAAACTGGTGGAGGCGCCCCTGATCGACCTTTCCGCAACCTATATCCGGGAATGCATCAAAAAGGGGTTGAGCGTTCAATACCTGGTGCCGGATACCGTGTACGAATATCTCAGGGGATCGTCTATGTACAGGTGAAAAGGCTTATCCGGGAACCAGTATCAGCGATAAGGGGAGGTCTTTTTATTCAGTAGAACCGGTTCATAACGCGAGCGCAGGAGAGCACAGATTTTTATTTTTACTTCTTCAACTTGACCTTGTAAATATCTCCCGGTCTTCGATGGCCGGCAGGAAACTGGTCCACCACTCCCGGACGCTCGGAAGTGAAGTAAAGCCATTGCCCGTCGGCTGATATGAAAGGAGCGAATTCAGCAAAGGATGAATTTATTTCAGGGCCGAGATTTTCGGGTTTGGACCAGGTATTAAATGCGAGGCGATGGGAGATAAACAGGTCTGCGCTGCCTGAACCCTTCAATTGCCCGGAAACAAATACGATAAACGATTCATCCGGCGCCACGGCCGGATTGCTGAGCCGGATGGAATCCGGAACCGGGATCTTTGCCTTATGGATCACCGCTTCCCCGGATTGTTTTAATGAGGTAAAATAAATGCCGGAAGCAGGTCCTGTCATTCTTGTAAAATACAGATTGCCGTTTCGGGCCAGGGAACAATAGATCTCATCGTGTACCGTATTGATCGCGCTGGGGAGGGGGGCCGGCTGGCCCCATTTCCCTTTTTTGAAGGATACGCTCCAAAGGTTGAAACCTGGAGCCAGGCCGGGATGGGCCCGGTCGGAGGAAAAGTAAATCGTTTTACCATCCGGGCTTATGAAAGGATCGATGTCCCAGGCCGGGGGCTCAGTAAAGGAAATCATTTCAGCGGGCAACCATTTTTTGGCCCTGCGAACGGATTGCATCAAGCTCATTCGCATACGGGAAGAGTCCGTCCGGTTGAAAAGGATCAGGTTTTCATTCCGTGGAAGACTGGCTCCAAATTCGGGATCCCGGCTGTTGAGGTTTCCGGGCTGAAGCAATTGGGGACTTTGCCCGGAAAGCGATATTACGCTGCAAAGGAAAAGAGAGAGGATTTGGATTCGCATCGGGCAAAATTATTACCTGAGCTCTCCGTCCGAATAACCCATCCGGCGGGATTAACTTTTTGGTAAAAGAGGCAGGAAGCTCCCGCAGGCGAGAGACGGCCCAAGACCCTGCCCATACGCAATTTGGAATTTTAAAAATTTTTTCTAAATTGGTTTTTCAATCACACGCTATGAAAACAGTCCCTGCTTTCCTCCTTGTATTTATATTTTATTCCATGGGGCATACCCAGGCCCTATTTGAGCAGGGTTACCTGGTGAATTTAAGCGGCGACAGCATTCCCTGCCTGATCAAAAATCAGGACTTGAAAAAAAATCCACAGCGTTTTGAGTATAAACTGACCGGGGAGAGTCCGGTGCAGACCGGGGACCCGCACAATACCCGGGCTTTTGGCATCGGCCGGGAAGTAAAATTTATAATGCAGGAAGTGGATGTCGATGCATCCAGCGATGAGATTGAGGACCTGGATTTGGAAAGAGCCCCCCGGTTTTCAAGGGAAAAAGTATTCCTCAGGGTACTCCTGGAGGGCAAGGGCTCCTTATATGAACTGGATCGGCGGCACAATGTCCGTTATTATATCATGAACGGCCAGGGTCTGATTGAACCCCTGGTTTACAAGGCCTTCCAGGTTCCGGGGAAGGGGGTGGCTTATAATTTCACCTACCGGAGCCAATTAAACCGGGAGATGGCCTGTGGATCTTCTGCCAAGTCCATCCAGGATTTGAAATACGAAAGAACCTCCCTGGTAAAATATGTAAAGGACTATAATGTTTGTGCGGGCGGCGGATTCGTAGAATATGAAAAACAGGCAAGACCCTTAAAGTTTTCCGCCCGGGTGTTTACCGGGATTAATTTTTATTCCGCGCTGATCAATCACCGCAAGGATCCAAAAACCGGGCTGAACGTAGGGGCGGAACTGGAAGCCATTTTACCGGTAAATAAATCCAAACTGTCGGTTTTCATCGCACCTGCCTACCAATCCTTCCGTTCAGACCCCGTAGAATTTTCACTGGTCACCGCGCATCTTGAACTTAGTGGGCTGGAAGTTCCCCTGGGCTTCAGATACTATTCTTATTTAAGTCCTAAGAACAGCCTGTTCCTGGAAGGGATGTTTGTTTATGACCTTTCTTTTACCAACGCGATCAAATTCAAGGAGATTACAGTCAATGAAAACCAGGATGCCTTCGTTTATGCCTTCGGGGCAGGATTCAGAAGTTCACGGTTCACGGTACAAGGCAGGTGGTATCAAACCAGAAAATTTACTTCTGTCCAATTGATCCCGGGCCAACTGGGCTTTGAAAAAATTTCTGTTTTCCTGGGCTACCGCCTCTTTTAATTTAACCGAGCTGTACCCCGGTCATCGTCAGGGAGCCGCCCACCAGTTTGTCATTAAAAAAACGGACCGGATCGTTTTTTGTTTTCAGGCCCAGGGTATAGAGGAGGGGATAATAGTGATCCGGGGTGGGAATGGCCAGTTTGGCGGCCTTGTTGAGGTTTTGGTAGTGGATCAGGGACTGATGGTCCCCGTCCATGATTTTTTCCTTGAAAATGGAATTCATTTCTATGGCCCAGTCATAGCCATAATCGGGTTCGGACAATTTATTCCAGGCGACCATGCCCAGGTTGTGGACCATGTTTCCACTGCCGATGATCAGCACCCCTCTTTTACGCAAGGACTGCAGATCGGCGGCAAGGGAATAATGATATTCCGGCGTTTTATAAAAATCAATGCTCAGCTGCAGCACGGGGATGCGTGCCCCGGGATACATATGCCTGACCACGGTCCAGGTGCCGTGATCGAGGCCCCATTCGTGGTCCAGCTGGACCGTAGTCTTACGGATGATTTTTTTGGTTTCTGCTGCCAGGTCGGGACTGCCGGGGGCAGGGTATTTCACCTGGTAAAGCGCCTGGGGGAATCCGCCGAAATCATGGATGGTTCGCGGATAGGCCATGGCAGTCACCGAGGTCCCCTGGGTCAGCCAGTGAGCTGAAACACAAAGGACGGCCTTGGGGGTAGGAATGGTCTTACCCAGGGATTTCCAGGTCTGGCTGAATTCATTGTCTTCAATCCCGTTCATGGGTGACCCATGGCCGATAAATAAAACCGGCATGGCCTTTTCCTGGTCCGCCGGAAGATCCATAAGATGTTTTAAATCCATGCAGTAGAACAATTATAGCATAAACAAATACCAATCTGCAAATGTTGAAATATTTTTTATTGTTTTAGGTGACATTTTGGGCGTTGGATACACAGAGTGCAGGTGAGGTTGTTCACGCTTAAGCGACTGCCCTATCACCTATTGGGAGATTGTCGTAGCAATACGACAATCTTTTTTTATTCGTAGCGTATGGGTTCGTCCAGGCGGGAGGCTTTTTGGGAAGGAAGAATGGATGCGCACAGGCCAATGCCTGTGACGGTAAGGCCCACGAGCAGAAAATCGGTCAACCTCAGGTTCAGGGGGTAACGGTCCACCAAAAATCCTTCAGGGATAGGCACGAGTCCAAAACGTTGCTGCAAGAGGTAAAAAAGGATGGAAAGCAGGAAACCCAGCAGGACACCCAGGCAGGTAATCCAAAGGCCGGTGGTGAGGAAAATGGACCCGACGGTACCGTCTTTCATGCCCAGGGACTTGAGTACCATGATGTCCTTTTTCTTTTCAAGGACGATCATCCAGAGGGCCCCGACAATGTTAAAGGCCACCAGGACCAGCACAAAACTCAGGATGGCAAAAGACACCCATTTCTCCATTTTCATCAGTTTGTAAAAAGCCGCATCCTGCTGATAACGGTCCGCGATTTTATACCCGCTTCCCAGTATTTTGTGGATGGCGTCAACGGTCTCGTTTTTCCGGCCGTAATCTTCCAACTGGATTTCATAGCCGGTAATCAACCCGTATTTTCCGGCCAGGTCCTGCATAAAGCCCAGGTCCACGAAGACGTACCGGTTGTCATAATCCTGTTGAATGCTGAAAATGCCTGCCGGGATGAGCGATCTTCTTTTAAACGGTTGGACCAGGCTTGCCTTCTGATCAGGCATGAAGGCGGAAATCCGGGCAAATGGATCGTCGATGCTGATGGCCAGTTTGTTGCGGATGCCCAATCCGGCCACCGCCTGGAAACCGAGCGGAGAAACCAATTCGAAGACGCCTTCATCCATTTTGGTCAGGATATTGGAATGAAGGGCATAAGCCGTATCCACTCCCTTCAGGGTGGCAAAATCCTTGATGTCCTTGTATTCCAGGAGGGCTGTTTCTTCCAGGAAGGCCGAAACCGAGCGCACATTTGCGGTTTGCAACAGGGCCGAGTATTCCGCGGGATCCTGCTCAAAAGTTTTCCCCCGTTCAAGGGTGATCTTCAGGTCCGGGTTAAACGAGTTGAACAGCCCTTTGATCAAATCTTCAAAGCCGTTTAAAACGGAGAGGACCAGGATGAGGGCAGCGGTCCCTATCCCGATCCCCAAAACCGATACCCCGGATATGATATTGATGGCCTGGGTGGATTTTTTGCCAAACAAATACCTCGTGGAAAACGGGAAGACCAGCATCGGGGCAAAGGTCGGGATATTGGGTTGAATTGCCCAATTGTCCAATTGTTGAATTGTTTGGGGAGTACTATTTCCTGAATCTAGTGTGATAATTACTTAGTTAATTAACTTATTATTTGTATCTTTGCTGCATGGCAAGGATACCACAACCCATTACAGCAACCGTTGAAGAACAACAGGAATTGCTGGTGATGTTTCGTTCACACAAAATCGAGAAACGA
>JAKQHS010000090.1 GCA_029557915.1 Bacteroidota bacterium
ATAGGTATCCATTCCAAAGGACTTGAAGAACTGAAACTCATTGAATCCATCCGTAAAAAATCCAAAAAGGTCCATATTCTGATCATTGCCGGCCAGGAACACCTGGATGTGGTCCGTCGCGGCCTGGTCAAAGGGGCAAACGGATTCATCTATGCTCATTCCGACCCTCCTGTCCTCCTGGAAGCCATCGAGGCTATCTTTCAAAAACAAGTCTTCCTCCCCGGAGGATTCCGGATCCATCCGGTTCCCGTCCCGGCTCCCAATACACTGAGGATCAGTGGAAGGGCCGATTTTCATATTACGGACCGGGAGATCCAGGTACTTAAACTGATCTGCCGCGGATTCAACAATAAACAAATTTCGAATGATCTGTTTATTTCCGTGCAGACCGTCGCCGTGCACCGCAAAAACCTTTTCAGGAAATTGGGAGTCAAAAACAGCATTTCCCTGATCCAGCTCGCGATGGAAAAGAAAATGATCGGCTGAAGCGGGAAAATTTAACCAAAAAGGGATAAATCCCATTGATAATCAAGCTACTTTTGTCCTGATTGTCCAAATCGGGCGATCCGAATTTAGAACCAGAACTTAGACAATTGGAGTAAAGTGCTGAACTTTCACTCATATCCTTTATTTATTAAAAGCTTTCATCAGCTTTTATCGCAGGCTTTATTTATTTTTTTAATTTTTGCTATTACCCCTTTATCGGGTCAGCCTAAAAACCTCATACACGGATCAAATAAAGCGAGGGACAGCGCCCAGGTTTTTACCGGTGATAAATACTTTGATTCCGGAGGGCCCGGGGGAAGTAAACTGACGGATCAACCGGGCAATTATTCAAACTGTTCCGATCCTTTCAATGAAAATGCCAACTGTACTTCCTACTTCACCCTTTGTTCCAATGAGGATACGGTTTCAGTAAATTTTATCGCCTACCAGATCGTAACCGGTGACCGCCTCAGAATTTTTTCAGGTTCAAAACTTTCCGGTCCCTTGCTTTTCAACAGCCTGACCCAGGGAGTTTCCCTGAATGGAATGAAACTGACCACCGGGACTTATATCAAAAGTAAAGCTCCCGACGGCTGCCTCACCTTCGAATGGTTTTGTACCACCATCGCGAATTCCATCGGATGGGAGGCGGACATCATCGTGATTGGAAAAAACCAGCCGGAAGACAGTCTTTGTAACCCCTCCTGCAAACCGCTTGCTTTGGTCCGGATTCCCCTTGATACCTGTTATAAATTATTGGGGACGGATGAACTGATTCTGGATTACCATTCCACCTGCGCCTATTCGCTTCGACTGTATTATCCTTTCGGATCAGACCAGTTGTCGCCGCCTGCCGTGAATTCCACCCATCTGAACAATACCTTCTTATATGAAATCAGGTCGGGGGATGGACCGACTTGTTTTGGTTATATTCAGGTAGAGCAGGAAAGTTTGCCGGTTGAAATCTGCGCGAGGGATACGGTGGATTGCACCTGGTGGCAGAAAAACCAGGATCTGAAACCGGAAGTCAGGACTTGTTCCGGGATCCGGTATACTATCAGGAAAACTACCTTTACCGCGCTGGATTGTGATGATCAATTTTCCGGAATGGTGGTCCGGGAAATCAGTTTTGGAGGATTCCCCGATTCGATTTGTACCGATACCCTTCTTTTGATCAAACCATCCCTGGATTCGATCGAATGCCCATCCGATCTTAAAATACCCTGTGACTGGGAGGGCCTGGATAAGGATCCGGCAAAACTGACGCCAAGCTACCTCATGACCCTTCTTGACCAGGATGGGGACCGTCGAATGGATGCGGATCCCTCCCGCCTGCTCGTCCCAGAGTGGAAAGGGAACGGCCCCCTCGATGCGTCCGGTGATTGCGGCATGGTCATCTCCTGGAACGATTTTCTGATTCCGGGATGCGGCAACAGTTTTAAGATACGAAGGCAATGGACGGTTGGTTACGGATGCGGTGGCAGGGATACGATTTGCATTCAAAATATAAGTGTCGTGGACGAGAGCCCACCCGAACTGGCGGCGGTCACTTCCATGGAGTTTGTGGTAGATCCTTCGGCCTGCAAAGCTTCTGTGATGCTGGATTCGGTGCCGGGAATTGAAGATTGTAACAAAGTGCAGCAACGTTTGGAAATCACTTATCCGGACCCGGTAAATCCGGGCAAGCAAATTCTTATCTCGGGCGCCCTGCCTATAAAATTATCTTTGGCCGCGGGCGGTTATAAAGCTAAGTTCATTTTTTCA
>JAKQHS010000106.1 GCA_029557915.1 Bacteroidota bacterium
TGTGGGAGCCAACTTTGTGTTTATTGTGGGAAATGTGCCGCTATGCGGCTTTCCCGCAAATATTTCCCACAAGGACACAAAGCCACAGAGAAATTGGTTATCCATTGTATTTTTCTTCGTGTTCTTTGTGTCGTTGTGGGAGCCAACTTTGTGTTTATTGTGGGAAATGTGCCGCGACGCGGCTTTCCCGCAAATGTTTCCCACAAGGACACAGCGAATCGAAGGGCTCGGAGAACAATTTGAGGGAAGTACATCTAAAACAATTCAGCAATTGGACAATTCCGCAATTCGACATCTATAAATGGCTTTCCTGCACCGTCCGGTGGGAAACCATCTGCCATTGTTTTTTCATTTTATGAAATACGCGGACGTACCAGAGCGCATAGTGGACCTGGTTTTCCCGGTTATGCCGGGTGACGGTCAGTTTGCCGTAAACGATCCCGATGTTTTTATGGTGAAGTTCCACCGTGACGGAATCGTGCTGGCGGGAAATGAAGCGGGAGTTTGGGTTGGCTACGGCGCGCAGCCAGCTGGATTTGCCCTCAACCAGGCCCGTACCGTGGGTGAAAATAAAATCCTCTGCATACCACTTTTTCAGGTTGAGGGTATCTTTTTTCACTACGGCGTCATCGATGGATTGGTTGAAAAGGGCAAGGGGATGGTTGGATTGACCCGATAGACCGGCGGTAAAACAAAGAGCAATTAAAATCAATGCATATTTCATTTCTGCAGTATTCTTGATTATCGCGGAGTCAACCCTTGTTCAGGCCCTTTAAAAAGGGGACAAAACGGAAGACCCCATACGCTTCCTCCTCCCATTCGCCGTCCGATTTTTTGGTAATCTTTTTCATCACCTGGTCCTCGCCGTCACCCATGGGGATCACCAGGCATCCGCCGGGAGTGAGCTGGTCCAGGAGATTTTGGGGCAATTCCGGCGCGCCGCAGGTGACCAGGATCTTGTCGTAAGGCGCGTATTTGGGCAGGCCTTCAAAACCGTCGCGCAGGTAACAGCGGACCGAGAGGTATTGCATTTTTTTCAAAAAGGAGGCGGTCTGGTGGTATAATTTTTCCTGCCTCTCCAGGGTGTAGACTTTCGCACCGAGTTCAAACAAAACCGCGGCCTGGTAGCCGCTGCCGGTCCCGATTTCCAGGACCCGCTCCCCGGGGCGGATATCCAATAAGGCCGTTTGAAAAGCCACCGTATAAGGCTGGCTGATGGTCTGGTCGCTCCCAATGGGGAAGGGCACATCCCGGTAAGCCCAGGACTCAAATCCCTTGGGCACAAAAAAATGCCGGGGCACCCGGAGCATGGCCTGGAGGACCTTCTCGTCCTTTATCCCCTTGTGCCGGAGGTCTTCCACCATTTTTTTGCGGAGGCCCCGGTGCCAGTGATTGTCTTCCAGGCGGCCGTGATCGGGGGCGATGGTGGCTGTGGTATTTTTTTTGTTCAAGGAGTAGTTTTCTATTGGATGTAAAAATAGCAATATAAAGGTTAAGGGCGAAGGGTGAAGGGTGAAAGGAGCGTAAGTAGCCGAGGCAGGAGAAGGGCGAAAGGCGAAGGGTAAAAGGCGAAGGGAGCGTCAATAGTCGAGGGAGGAGGAAGGGCGAAAGGTGAAGGGTGAAGGGCGAAAGTTGAAGGGAGCGTCAGTAGCCAAGGAAGGGAGGAAGGGACTCAAGCATCTTTTTTATCTTGCGTCCATAAATACGGGATCTATGTTGAAAATCAAATTTGGAACCGATGGCTGGAGAGCCATCATCGCGGACGAATATACCGTCGACAATGTAAGGCGGGTTGCTTTTGGGACAGCGGCCTGGATGAAACAAAAGGGCATGTCAAAAGCGGTGGTGGGTTATGACACCCGGTTTGGCGGACCGCTTTTTGCACAGGCCACGGCGGAAGTGCTCAGCGGGGAAGGGATGGAGGTCATCCTTTCCCATGATTATGTTTCAACGCCCATGGTGTCCCTGGCCGTCCTCCAATTAAAAGCCGACCTGGGAGTCGTGATCACCGCCAGCCACAACCCTCCGTCCTACAACGGATATAAACTCAAGGCGTCCTATGGGGGGCCGATGATCCCGGGAGAGATCGCCGAAATCGAGGCCCTGATCCCGGATGAAGTCCCGGCAAAAAAGGCTGCTTTGGGAAAGATTGAAAAAACGGATCTGGAAATCCTTTATGAGGAAAAAGTAAGGGCGGCATTCGATATCCCGGCCATCCAGGCCACCGCCATGCCCTTTGCCTTTGACGCCATGTACGGGGCGGGGCAACGCATCATGAAAAAATTGTTTCCGGAAGCCATCCACCTGCATTCCGATTTTAATCCTTCCTTTCACGGTCAGGCCCCGGAGCCGATCGACCGGAATCTGACCGAACTGGCCAGGACCGTCTCGACCCGGAAGGATATCAAACTCGGGGTGGCCAATGACGGGGACGCGGACCGCATCGGCATGATGGACGAGCACGGCCAGTTTGTAGACTCCCACCATTTATTGCTTTTGCTGATGTATTACCAGCACCATTTTAAAAAACAGCAGGGTAAAGTGCTGATTACGTTTTCGGTTACGGATAAGGTCAAAAAACTGGCGGACCTGTTTGGCGTGGAATGCGTAGTGACCAAGATCGGGTTTAAATACATCAGCGAGATCATGCTCACCACCCCCATCCTGGTGGCCGGTGAAGAATCCGGCGGCATTGCCGTAGCGGGCCATATCCCCGAGCGGGATGGGGTATGGGTGGCCCTCACCATCCTTGAATTCATGGCCAAAACGGGCAAATCGCTGACCGCCCTGATCAATGAAATCTATTCCATGGTCGGCGCCTTCAAATGCGACCGCGACGACCTCCATCTCAGCGAGGAGAAAAAACAGGCCATCATCAAAGCCTGCAAGGAGCGGGCTTATACCGCTTTTGAGGATTACCAGGTCCAGGAAGTGGAAGACATGGACGGTTACAAATTCCTTTTCGGTTATGATGAATGGATCATGGTCAGGCCTTCGGGCACCGAACCCGTTTTGCGGGTATATGCCCAGGCGGCCGACAAGGTTAAGGTCAGGCAGTTGCTGGATGCTGCAAGAAACACCCTTTTGGGATAATTAAGAATTAATAAATTAAGGGAATTAAGGAGGCCAGGAATTAAGGCTAAGAATGGTAAAAAGCCATTAACTTGAATTAAAAAAGACAGGATGCCGGATACCGTACATCAAGCACCATGGACCTATACCCGAATGCTCAAGGAACTGAAGGGGGATGACCGCTATGAACTCAGGAACAATGAACTCATCGATATGTCCTCACCCAGTTTTACCCATCAGCAGTTGCTTCAGGAATTATTTCAGCTTTTTTATCAATTTGTCAATATAGACAAGAAGGGTAGCCTTATTCTCGCCCCTTTTGACGTCATCCTGGATGAAAACAATGTGGTCCAGCCGGATCTGCTTTTTGTGGCCAAGGATCATGAAGACCGCATCCGGGAACGCGGGGTCTTTGGTTGCCCAGACTTGGTGGTCGAGATTGTTTCCAAATCCTCAATCATCCGGGATTATGTGGAGAAAAAGGAGGATTATGAGCGATTTGGAGTCCGGGAATACTGGATCATTGATCCTCAAAACAAATTCATCCAGGTGTTTCACCTGGAAGGCAATAAATTCAAAACCTATTCATCGGCGGACGGGGAAGAACACTTAAAAGCCATGTCTTCCGTGCTTACGGGTTTAGAAATAAACTGGCCGGACTTGTTCGGCTCCGCGAAATAAAAGAAATTGCCTCCGGCAGCAATTCACTTCCTGGTCATCCTATTCTTAATCCGACACACAAAGCCCAAGGGACTGTAAAATCGTAATGGAATGAATAAAACAGGCATTAAAACAGGGATCATCGCCGCATGTCTTTTTCTTTGCGGTCTGACCCAAGTCCAGGCACTGGACACGCTTTTTGAAGTCAGGGGTTTTGCCATCGGCGCTCCCAAACCTGCGGAACTGGACCGCTTTTTAAAATTTGTGGATGAGGAGATGGCTCCCAGGAAAGTGAATACCCTGATCCTGCGCGTGGATTTTAATTACCAATACGAATCCCATCCGGAACTGAGGGATTCCATCGCCTTGTCCGGTGCGGACGTCGACAGGATCGTCGCCACCTGCAGGAAAAACAATATCCGGATCGTACCTCAGATCAACCTGCTTGGACACCAGTCCTGGGCTTCCCGGACCAATAAATTGCTGGCCGTCTATCCCCAGTTTGACGAGACCCCGCATGTGAAAATGCCGGAGACTTATAAATGGCCCAACCCGGACGGATTGTATTGCAAAAGTTATTGCCCCCTCCACCCTGAAGTGCATGGAGTGGTCTTCGCCCTGGTCGATGAACTCTGTGACCGCTTTCAGGCCGATGCCTTCCACGCCGGCATGGATGAAGTGTTTTATATCGGGGACGACAAGTGCCCGCGCTGCGGCGGCATCGACAAAGCGGAGCTTTTTGCCGGGGAGGTAAACAAGATCCGCAACCACCTCCGACTCAAAAACCGGGAACTGTGGATCTGGGGCGACCGCCTGATTGACGGCAAGAGCACGGGGATCGGCTTGTGGGAAGCCAGTTTGAACTATACCCACCGCGCCATTGACATGATCTACAAGGATGTGGTGATCTGCGACTGGCATTATGAGCGGCCGGATCAAACGGCCGTTTATTTTGCCATGAAGGGATTCCGGGTCCTGACCTGCCCCTGGAACCGCCAGCAGGTGGCGGTGATGCAGGCCGAAGACATGGCCCGTTGGAGAAAATATGCCACCAATCAAATGAAGCCCAGGTATTACGGCATGGTGCAAACGGTATGGTCAGGGCCAAGCCAGTTCATCGACGGGTTTTACGGGATCCAAACTTCGGCCAATAATATAAATAACAGCGCCACCCGCAACAACAGGAGCCCTTGGGACACTTTCCGCGCCTTGTACAAACAGATGGACGAACTGGAAATGGAGCAGAAGAAAACGGATTAACAGGGAATGGGAATCCCTGTGGATTCGATTTTATGGGTTTTATGGTTTCACCCGTTAATCCAATTCTAAGGAATGGTCTGATCCGAAATTCCAATCTTTGCGGTTTTAATTGACGTGCATGAAATTCGACATTCTCAACAAGCCTTTTTTACCGGTACTGGCGGGTCTTTTTCTATTATTCCAGCAATGTAAACCTGTTCACCGGGACTATCCGGTCAATTCCAAAACCGTGACGGTCCTGGGGAGGACGGTATATGAGGAAGGGCAGGGCCTGGTGCTGATCAGCAGCATGTCGACGGTACAGTTTTCATTTACGGGCGACAGTGTCCAGGTGTTTTTTAAAAACCTGGCCCCGGGCGATGACTACGGTTATATTGTTTATGAACTCGATGTCAAAAAGGTGGTTCGGGTAAAAATAACCGACAGGAAAGAACAAGTCCTCACCGTTTATCCTGAGATCAAAGCACCCGTCCACGTCCTGAAAATATATAAGGCCACCGAGGCCCAGAACGGCGACCTGGCCGTAGTCCGCATCAGGGGCCGGGATATTAAACCGGTCGAATCCTTATCCAAACTGAAAATAGAGTTCATCGGAAATTCCATCACCTGCGGGATGGGCGCCGATACCTCAGAGGTCGCCTGTGGGGAAGGCAAGTGGTATGACCAGCACAATGCTTATTATTCCTATGCCAGCCGGGTGGCCCGCGAATTAAAGATGCGGTACACGATCAGTGCCGTTTCGGGGGTTGGCATTTACCGTAACTGGAACAGCGATGGACCCGCGATGCCTGAACTGTACGGCTCCACTTATTTTTCGAAAGAGCGTTCGGCAGCCTGGGATTTTAGTAGGGAGTCCCCGGATTATGTAAGCATATGCCTGGGCACCAATGATTTTTCCAATGGAGACGGCGTCACCCCCCGGGAACCTTTTGATTCGACCCGGTTTACGGAGACCTACCTGGATTTTGTCAAAACCCTATACGGCCACTATGATTCCGCCAGGGTGGTTTTGTTGACCAGCCCGATGTTGTCCGGAGAAAAGGCGGACTTATTGTACCGCTTGCTCCTAAAAATAGCCGACCAGGTAAACCAGGCCTATCCGGATCGCAAAGAAGCCGTGGTATTTCAGTTTGAACCCATGAAGCCCGGAGGTTGTGACTTTCATCCCAGCGTGGATGACCACCGGATCATTGCCTTTCAACTGGTCTCCTTTCTAAACCGGTATGTAAAGCAAGTCGATCCGAAAATAAAATAAGGGTGCCGCTATCCGCTGTAAACCTGCCCGTATTCCTTATTTTTAAGTCGATGGATGCGGCATCCGCCGGCTTGTTTCAAAATCAGCCGCCCGCGATTTAATGATAAAGCCTAAAACATGATCACCATCACTGAAGTCCTGGCCTTAGACATCCGCTTTCCCACCAGCAAAGACCTGGACGGGTCCGATGCGGTCAACACCGATCCGGATTATTCCGCAGCCTACGTTATATTAAAAACCAACCGGGAAGGACTTGAAGGTCATGGCTTGACTTTTACTACGGGCAGGGGCAATGAAATCTGCGTCACCGCCATCCGGTCCCTGTCCTACCTGGTGAAGGGAAGGACGCTCGAATCCATTACGTCAAATTACAGTGCCTTCTGGGCTTCCCTTACGCGCGGGGACAGCCAGTTACGCTGGCTCGGCCCGGAAAAGGGAGTGATCCACCTGGCGGCCGCCGCCCTGGTCAATGCCACCTGGGACCTCTACGCGAAATCGGAAAACAAACCCCTTTGGAAACTTTTATATGACCTGACGCCGGAACAAGTCCTTTCCTGCCTGGATTTTACCTATCTGACGGATGAGATCAGCCCGGAAGAAGCGTTGGCGATCCTGATCAAGGCTCAGGAAGGAAAGGAAAAAAGGCTGGCCTACCTGGAGGAAAACGGATTTCCTGCCTATACCACTTCCGCCGGCTGGCTGGGATATTCCGATGAAAAACTCAGGCGGCTTTGCCGGGAAGCCGTAGCGGAAGGCTGGAAATACCTTAAGATGAAAGTCGGTTCCGATCCCTCCAATGATCAGCACCGGGCGGCCATCATCCGTGAAGAAACCGGGCCCGATATGAAACTGATGATGGATGCCAATCAGAAATGGGAAGTGGATGAGGCGATCCGGTGCATGAAAGCCCTGTCCCGTTTCGATCCCTGGTGGATTGAAGAACCGACCAGCCCGGATGATATCGCGGGGCATAAAAAGATCAAGGATGCGATTTTCCCTATTGGGGTGGCTACGGGAGAGCATGTGCACAACCGCGTCATGTTTAAACAGTTTCTCGCCGGCGGGGCTATGGATTTCTGCCAGGTCGACGTGTGCCGGCTGGCCGGGATAAACGAAACCCTGATGGTCATGATCCTGGCCGCAAAACACGGCATTCCGGTCTGTCCTCATGCAGGCGGGGTAGGCCTTTGCGAATACGTGCAACACCTGTCCATGTTTGATTTTATGGGTATCTCAGGCCAGATCGAAAACCGGATCCTGGAATACGTCGACCATCTTCACGAACACTTTATCGACCCCGTCGTAATCCGGCAGGGAGCTTATCGCTTGCCCGCCAGGCCGGGTTGCAGTATTGAGATGAAGGAGGAAAGTCTGAGGGAGTATGAGTTTAGTGGTCAGTAATCAGGAGTCAGTATCTGTAGTCAGGCTCACAGAGTCTCCCCCGATTCTGTTCTGGTTCGCACGGAGCAAAGGAGAACACGGAGATTATTTTATATGATAAATGGTAGAAAGTTTGGTCTCCGTGCACTTCATACCCTCCGTGAATAATATGGATCGGAAGAATTGAATTCCGCCTATTTCTTATAATTACTATTAAAAAATTCCTTGTACGACTCGATGTCTTTGGTGGCGTACAATTTCCGGTAATTGGACTGGGAGATGGGAAAAACTTCGTGGCGGATCTGGTCTGAAATAAACTGATTGGCGTTGGACTTGACGGTGTTGAAATAACGGAGGGCCTGGGTGGCGCTGTCGAATTTCCGGATCATGATGATGGGGATGGTCGCTTCCTGGTCAAGGAAGATATTGGATATCCTCAGGTCGTCGTTTTGAAAATATTTCTGGTTGAAGTCGGAGATGGAAATTTTGATGTTTGAAAGGGTGCTTTCTTTTTTGTCGTACACCACGGCGATGACGTAATGCAGTTCGTCTTCGAGAAATTCGAAGGCATTGGGATTAAAGGCTGATTTCTGAAGATCGGCGACTTCAAAGGCTTTCTCATCGCCCAGGATGTACCGGAGCATGTCTTTCGCGCGGTCCCTTTCTTCGGATTGGGGATAGCGGGCAATGAAGTCCTTAAGGGCGTTGATATAGGCGTCGCGGCCCTGGCTCCTGCCCGTACAGAGCACCTGGACCAGGGCGAATTTGGCCCGGAAGGGATTTTCCTTGAAAAGGCTGTCCACCTGCTGGATGCGGTCCATGGCCCCGTTGCATTGGCCTTCATTGAACATCTTGTAGGTCTCGTCGTAATATTTCTGAAGTTGAGCCGCCTTGTTCTGGTTGCCGGCCATCCAGTTTGGATCGGAAAGGGATTGGGTGTATTTGCTGCCGGGGTATTCCTGTTTTAATCGGTCGAGGTATTGGCCGGCTTTCACCTGGTCCCCGTTTTGGAGACAGGCGAGATAGAGTTGATAGAGGGCATCCTGTTCCAGGTTGCATTTCGGATACCGGGTCAACAAGCCTTCGAGGACGGCAATGGCCTTGGGGTGATTTTCCAGTTTTTCCCGATACAACACGCCCAGGGCATAGGTGCTTGACCTTATCTTTTCATGCGCCAGTTCTCTGAGTTCGGGGGTATTAGGAATGTCTTTCAGAATGCTGGTCAGGTCCTCTCCGGCAGTGATCTCTTCGGTTTCTGCCGCCGGGGCCTGTTGATCCGCAGCGAGGAGGTTACCCGCGATCTTCTGGCCGATGCGCCAGTTGTCCTGCAGTTTCCGGTTGCCCCAGGTCCGTTCAAAATCCTTTATGCCTTTTTTAAGTTGTTTGTCGTCGTAGGCAAAAAAACTGCTTTTGCCCGCGCCCTGGGCCGTGGTGGCTGCGAGGTCGGCACGGTCAAAGGCATTTTTATCAAAGGTCAGGCCGGGCGTGGAGGCCACTTTTACATTTGCCGTTTTTTCCCTTTCCCTCAACATCCGCCTCGCCCACTGCTTCTGGTCTTTTTCGTCCAGGGTGCTGATATACAAAAGGCTGTCCTGGGTTTGGATGATCCCGAGGTGTTTGGCGATATCGGTCAGCGATTCACTGTACCGGCTGACTTCCGAATGACGGAGGTCTTTGGGGCTCATCACCTTGAGGGTGCTGTCGTAGTATTTTTTCGCATTCAGATAATCCTCCTCTTCATTGTACATGGAGGCCAGGAGGTAATAACTTTCCAGTTTTTGAATGGGGTCTTTGCCTTCCCCCAGGCCCGCGACGAGGTTTTCTTTGGCCAGGTCCCGCTGTCCTTCGGAAAGGTTGACGAGGGAGATGGTATGGTAGATGGAGGTCAGATAATCCGCATTTTTTTCATCCCGGCTCAGTTTTTTCAGTTCGTCGAGCAGCTGGGCTTTATCCCTTTTGCCGGAAGCGATGGCCGACTGGGCGCCCCGGAGCCTGGCGAAAAATTCCAATTCATAACTTGGGCTGAAGTGGCGCACCTGGTCGTAGGCTTCATAGGCCATGGCTTCCTCATGCTGCAGGTCGTAGAGCTGGCCGAGTACAAAAGCGATTCTTGCCTTCCTTTTATTGGGCAGGTCTTTGGAGGCAAGGGCTTCGCGGAGATAGGGGATGGCTTCCCGGTATTCTTCCTGGCGGATGTGGTTGTATCCCTGCAAGACGGGAATTTCCGGTTTGATCTCGTCAAACAGGCCGGGATCGCCTTTTAACTGGTTGAGCAAAATGCCGGCCGCTATGCCGTTCTTCCTCATGATATAGGTTTTGGCAAGCCAAAGCTGGCCATCCTGGAGTACCGGCCGGTGTTTGCCTTTTGGGGGCCGGGGAGTACCGGTTTTTTCCTCTGTTTCTTCTTTTGCTTTTTTTAAAGCGCTTGTTTTTTTAACGGCGGAAGCTGAAGTCCCCGCAGCCCCGGTAGAGTCGGCGCTTGATTTGGGCTTGGGGGCATTCACGGCGGATTTTGCAGGGGGCGTGGTTTTGATTCCTTTTTTCCGGTCCTTGATCATTTGGGCCCGGGCTTTCGCTTTTTCTTTATTCTCCTGTTCCCTGGTTTTTATCTTTTTTTTCCTTTCTTTTTCCAGGTCTTTTTTCTGCTCTTCTCTTTCTTTTTTAGCCTCTTCCTGGGCTTTGATTTGTTCTTTGGTTTTGGCGGAGCGGGAGCCGGACTTTTTCTTTTCAATGCCTTCGTTGAGCTTATTGTAGTTCTGGACCATGTATTTAAAGGTCTCTTCGGCGGTTTCGTAATCCTGTTTGAGGTACTGGGCCTGTCCGATCAGCAGGTAGCTGTCCCCCACCCAATGGCTGGGCCGGTGCAGGTTGATCACGGTGCTCGCTTTTTTGATGGCGATGTCGAGATTGGCCGTGGCCGCGGCGGGATTGTCCACTCCATTATATTCATAGAGCTCCAGGATCTTGCTGAAATTGTCGCGGTATTGATTGGTTAAGGTTTCCTGGCTGAGGTCCACCAGCTCTCTTGCATTAAAATAGCCGTTATATTTGGCCGTGAGATTGTGGTAAAACAGCCCAAAACCGGAAATGTCTTTTTTGCTTTTTTGAACCGCGCAGGCGTTGGCCAAAAAGGCCAGGGCGACCAGGGACAAACGGCTAATCGGGCTCAGTTTCATAAAAGGAATGGATGAATGGTCCTGTATTAAACCAATAATCGGCAAATTTATTTTATTTTTTGGAGTAAATCAACCGCTTCATGCAAAAGACACTGATACAAAGAGTTTTACATAGAATAAAAACTCCTTATAGGATGGTCATTCTCAACCACGAGACTTATAAGGAGGTGGGCTCCTACCAACTCAACCTGCTGAATGTATATGTCCTGCTCAGCATGCTGATGGTCGTCGGGGCCCTGCTGGTCACCCTGCTTTTATTTTTTACTCCCATGAAAAGGCTGATCCCCGGCTTCGCCTCGGAGAGTTCGGGCGATTACATCGAATTATACAAAAAAGTGGAAAGGATGGAAACGGAAATCGGAGCCCAGCAGCTTTATATCAGCAAAATGCAGAAGCTGATCAACGGGGAAGTGGAGATCCCTAATCCGGACCAATATAAAAGTGAAATCAAAGCCCTTCCGGCCAATCAAACCCCGGTACCCAAAAGTGAAGAAGAAATGGCCCTTGAAGACGAGCAGCTGCTTGAAAACCAGATCGCCAATGTAAAAAACACCAACTTGTCCAATGTGAGCCGGTCACTGCCCATTGAACAGCTCTTTTTTATCGCTCCGGTGGTCGGGGAGGTCAGTGAAAAAATGTCCAGTCAGAAAAGCCACCTGGGTATAGACATCATCGTTCCCAAAAACACCGAGGTGAAGGCGACCATGGATGGCAATATCATTGCCGCAGACTGGACCCAGGAGACCGGAAACAGCCTGGTGATCCAGCACCCGAATGAGATCATCAGCGTGTACCGGCACAACAATAAACTGCTGAAAAAAGCAGGGGATTATGTAAAGGCCGGGGAGGCCGTTGCCATTGCCGGCAACAGCGGCGACCTAACCAGCGGGCCGCACCTGCACTTTGAACTGTGGTACCGGGGCAAAGCCGTGAACCCCGAGGACCATATAAAATTTTAAGAATTCAGGTTACCTTTGCGCCTCATTTTTATTACCGATTCATGGATGACAATCAAGCGCCCGGGCTAAAAAAAATTTACGATGAAAAGGGGAACGCCCTGAGTCCGATTCTGCCGGAAGGGGTAAAAAATTTCCTCATCGATATCGACGGCACCATTTGTGACGATGTTCCCAATGAAGAGCCCGAACGCATGCGTCATGTAGCGCCCTATCCCGATGCGCTCGAAATCATCAACAAATGGTACGACCAGGGCCATATCATCTATTATTTCACTTCCCGCACCGAAGAGCACCGGCAGATCACCGAAGAATGGCTTCGCAAACACGGTTTTAAATATCACGGCATGCTCATGGGTAAACCGCGCGGAGGCAACTACCACTGGATCGACAATCATATTGTGCGCGCCACGCGCTTCAAAGGCAAGTTTACCGAGCTGATCATCGAGACGAAGGAAATAGAGGTGTTTAAGGATTAGGTTGAGGTTGAGGTTGAGGTTAAGGTTGAGGTTAAGGTTAAGGTTGAGACCACCATCCACCACCCACCACTCACCATTCGCCACCCACCCTTCTTGTTTTTCCTTCCATCTCCACCTATATTTGTTTACATGCAATACGACTGGACCACCTTCACCAAGCGCATTCCCGTGCATGCCCCGCTTGCGGATGTTTATACCGCCTGGGCCACGCGGGATGGCATTGAATCCTGGTTTTTACGGACCTCCTTGTTTACCCGGGCCGATGGCGAGGAACGGGGTCCCCATGATTACATCCAGCTGGGGGACAATTATACCTGGCGGTGGCACGGTTGGGGCGATGAAGTGACCCATTACGGCAATATTCTCGATGCCAACGGCCAGGACCGCCTCGCCTTTACTTTTGATGCGGGCAATAAATCCAACGACATGCAGGTCAGGGTGGACCTCAGCCGGGAGAAAGGGCAGACCATCGTGGAACTGACCCAATACCATATTCCCACGGATGAGGAATCCAAATTCATGTATCACCTCGGTTGCATGGAGGGATGGACCTTTTATCTGGCCAACCTGAAGTCCATTTTGGAGGGAGGGATCGATCTGAGGAACAAGGATGTGGAGATCAAGAAGGTGATCAATTCATAAGGGAATCCCCTGCGCAGGACCGGGCCTTTTGTTTTAATAAACGCTGTTCCAGTATGCCCGCTCTTCATCATTCAGTTGATCATACCCTTTGCGGGCCAGGGCGGAGAGCATTTGCTGGTGTTTGCTCCTGAATTGCCGGAGTTTTTCCTCTTTTGCCGGATCGGGTAATGGTTCAGGATCAAGCCTTATAAATTTTCGCCCTTCCATCTGAACCGGGCTTTTCCCAAATCGTCGGATCAGGATGGGGTGGAGGGCGATCAGGTCCAGGGCCTGGTCATGAGAATGTGGGCCTCCGGTTTCCCGGGCTTCCTGGACTATATGCCGCAAGGCTTCATCGGAATGGGATGAAAAGGATTCGGTTCGCATCTTAATTTGTTCCGCGTCCGTGGTCCGTTCGAGATAAGAATAAGTCATGAAGATCGTATATTGAGATTGCAATTTAGAGGCTGAAACAGCTCTGTTTGCCCGCCACCCTGCATTTATAAAAGTTTTAACACCCTTTACACTCCTGAAGTATCCTGGTCACAGGGGAATGCAAAAATCCAAAGTTCATTATCCTGGTAAGCGTTGAAAGCCTGGTTTTTACCAAGGATTAGGACTGAAGAGTTTATTTGGCCGAGGCTGGATTCCACCATCAGGTGAAACCAAAAAGGAATTGCTTTTTAATTATAAATTCAAAGATGGGGACTCCTTCATTAATTAAAAAGAAGCCCGGCTTACATAAAAAAAACATGGTATTCCGTTTTAATGGAGTGACTTTTTACCTGCTGCTTACACCTGCTTCAGGCAGGGATCGCACCTAAAACATTTGAAAGAACTTTTAAAAATTCACGCCTTATGAATCGCTTGAAAGCCATCGCCAGGGGAGAAGAAAACCTTTTAAAGGAAATGAAGGAACTGCTGAATTCCGGCCAAAATCTGCCCACCGCGACCCGGGGGAATATTGACTCCAAACTGGTCAGGGCCGTGATCCAAGATTTTGATAAGGCGGACCATTTGCCCCAGGTGGAGGCCGTCGTAGTGCCTTATATGCGACCCGTTCTTTTTGTAAAAAACGGCAAAATTGAATTGCCGGAATCCAATGAACTCAAAGACCGGATGATCAAATACCGGCCGATCGTCGAACGGCCCTTAAAATCCGTGGGCCGCATTGAGCTTAAAAATCACCAGTTTAAAAATATCGGGACCGGGTGGCTGGTTTCCGATGAGGTGGTAGTTACCAACCGCCATGTGGCCGAAGTTTTTGCCGTCAAGTCAAAGCCGACGGCACTGGGCGCGTCCTTCAAGCCCAATTTCATCGGCGACCCCATTCAGGCAGTTATTGATTTTAAGGAGGAGTACGCCTTAAATACCCCGGCCAAAAACCAATTCGAGATCCGGATTGAAAAAGTATTGTTTTTGGCAGACAGCATCAAAGGGGCGCCGGATATCGCTTTATTAAAGATTAAAAAATCGAACCGTCTTCCCGACCCTATTCCTTTTATCTCAAATAAATTGAGGGTCAACCAATTCATCGGGGTGGTCGGTTACCCATTCCAGGATCCGAGGGGCGTGACGGATCCTGAAATGGAACGCCGCATTTTCGGCAATGTGTTCGGAGTTAAAAGATATGCCCCGGGTCAGATCATCGGCAATCCCAGGAGCAAGTGGTATTTTCTGCACGACGCATCCACCCTGGGTGGGAATTCAGGTTCCCTGGTCCAGGATATGGAAACGGGCGGAGCCATAGGCCTTCACTTTGGTGGATTGTTGCTGGAGGCGAACTATGCCGTGAAAGGAGCGGAAATACTGGAAACCCTGGCCAAATTAAATATTAAGAACTTTCATGCGTTCAGCGACCAGGGTTCTAAAGTCCTGGTGGAGCACGGCTTTGTACAGGAGAAGGCTTTTCCCGTGAAGGAATACTCCGACCGGAAGGGATATGAATTGAATTTCCTGGACGGTAATAGGGTCTCTTTGCCCACGGTGAAAACCAGATCCGATATTTTAAAATTTGGTAAGAATAAGAAGGAATCGGTGATCAAATACACCCATTTTTCAGTGCTTATGAGCAAATCCAGGCGCCTGTGTTTCTATAGCGCGGTAAATATTGACGGCAAGCAGTATGTCCGCTTGAAGCGACCCGGCTGGAGGTATGATTCCCGGATCCCAAAGGGGGCACAGATCATGAACGAATGTTATGGTGACGCCCCCAGGTTTTCCCGCGGACATATGACCCGCAGGGAGGATCCCAACTGGGGGCCCCTGGCCAGTGCAGGAAACGAAGATTCCATGCACGTCACCAATGTGGTGCCGCAGATGCAACCCTTTAATGGCGGAGTATGGCTGACTTTGGAGAACTATGCCCTCGAGAATTCTAAGCAGGACAAGCAAAAAATTTCGGTGTTTACAGGGCCGTTTTTTCATGACAATGATCCGGTCCGGGATGGGGTCAGGATTCCGGTGGCTTTCTGGAAAGTGATTGCCTTCATCCACGATGATACCGGCAAACTCTGCGCTACGGGTTACACCATTTCCCAGGAAGATTATTTGAATATGGAAGAGTTTATTTTCGGGGAATTTCAGACTTACCAGGTGCCCATCCGCTGGATCGAAAAGAAGGCCGGTATTTCTTTTGGTAAGCTCAGGACCATTGACCCCCTGGCGGCCGATGTTTTTGAGAGTATTCCTTCTCCTTTGCAGTCGCTGAGGCAGATCCGGTTTTATTAATTTTGAGTTTGTTCTTGTTGGGTTAAAAATAAGAAGATAAAAAAAATTTAACTATTGTTTGAATTCATTTCCTAATATGGAAGAAGCACAGTATCAGAAAAAATCATTACAATTTACAAATTTAAAAAGTTATACAACCACCGTATTTCTATTTATGTATGTGATTTATGGCGCTAATAAACACATCATTAAATTAGATATTATTTACCTTGGGATCCTATTTGCAGCAATCATTAATCTGGGTTTAAGTTTTTATATGCTTCGGCTGAATTCTGCCCTCAGGGATATAAACTATAGTAAAAATACATGGCGTATTATGGCTGCAATCGTTTTTAACGGGCTAATGATTTTTTTAGCTTATTATAGCTGAGCTTGAAGAAGGGGATTTTCATTTCAATTAAATGGGTAGAACATTCCCTGCACCCGTTTGGATCGGATATGGTATTCAAGATTATTTATGTCCAGCTTTATGTCCGGTTTATTTGTTTTGGATCCTTCCGATTATCAGGTAGTATTTTTAAAGCCCAAATAAAAATGGCCTGATAAAATTCTGTTTATCAAGCCATTACAATGTGGGCCCACTAGGACTTGAACCTAGGACCTATTGATTATGAGTCAAGTGCTCTAACCGACTGAGCTATGGGCCCGTTTGGAGCTGCAAATATAGATCAAAGCTGGTGAAAGAAAGTGGAAAATGAAACCGAAGGTGGGTTTATCAACACGAGGAAGAGGAGTCCAGAGCTGCAAGCTCCCGGAGAATCCTCTTCCGTGGAATTCTCGTCAGTTATTGGACTAAAAGAGGCGGCAGGTTATTGTCGACAAATTCACAAAATCCGACGGAAGACCCCCTTTATTCATGCTCCTGGTTCAGGTCCAATGCCTTTTTCATCTCATAATTGTGCAATTCCACCCCCTTTAAATTCACCTTATTTTCCCGGACTATGGTGAAACCTTTGCTTGTGAAAAAGGGAAGGGCGGTGATGCTGGCATGGGTATTCAAATAAGGTGGACCCGGGTATTTTTTAGCTTCGGTCTCCAACTCGAGGAGCAACAATGCGGCAATGCCTTCACCCTGCCTTTTATGGTGCACATATAAAAGATCGATATGCCTTCCCTGGTCCAAGGAGGCAAATCCCAATACCCGGCCCCCTTCCAGGTATAGAATAAAATATTGTTTTTGGATTTTATCCAGCCAGCGCTCCCTGTCGTGGATGGATGAAATCCAGGCTTCCGTCTGCTGAGGATTATAATCCCGGGAATTGATGAAGGATATGGTGTTTTTAAACAAGGTGAGCAAGTCATCCAGATCGGATGGGACAGCACGACGGATCATAGAGGATTATATTCAAAATTATTCTAATTATTTTTATCCAAGATGGACTGGAAAAAAATAATACTGAGCGCCCTGGTGATGATCACCGGACCAGCCGTCCCGGCTCAAAAGATCACCCGGGATATCCCTTACGCCCTGACTCCGGAAAAAGAACTTAAACTGGACCTATATCTCCCGGACGGCATTTCCAATCCTTATCTCGTCATCTGGGTGCATGGCGGAGCCTGGCACAGCGGTTCAAAAGAAAACCCGCCTCAGGACTTGGTAAAGCTGGGTTATGCCCTGGCGAGCATCAGTTATCGCCGGACTTCTGAGGCAAAATTTCCAGCCATGATCCATGACATAAAAGCCGCCGTCCGGTTTCTCCGGTCGCATGCCGATCAATACGGTTACCGGGGAGATAAAATCACCCTTTTGGGTTCCTCCGCCGGTGGTCACCTGGTTGCCCTGGCAGGGCTGACGAATAAGCACGAAGGTCTGGAGGGTAAAATCGGAAATGACCTGGCTACAAGTTCGGAGATTCAGGCAGTGATTGATTTTTTTGGACCGGCCGATTTAACAACCATACTCAGCCAATCCACCCCGCATGGACTGAATGTCCGCACCCCGGCGCTGGCCCTGATGTTCGGTAAACCACTGGAACAGGCAACGGAAGAGCTTAAAATGGCAAGCCCCGTTTATCATGTGGATGCAGGAGACCCTCCTTTATTTATCTGTCATGGTGACCTCGATCCCCAGGTACCCATCAATCAATCCATCCAGTTATACGGCAAATACCGGGAACTGGATTTACCGGTGCAATTGGAATTTGTCCATGGTGGCGGCCACGGAGGCAAGCCCTTCAGCGATCCTGCCCTCATCCAAAAAGTGGATCAATTTTTAAAAAAGCACCTGGGAAGGTGAGTTTGGCTGATAGCTGATAGCTGAAAACTGATATCTGATAGCTGACCCTCACTCATACATCTCCTCCACATCCACCTGGGCCAAATCAATCAAAAATCCTGCGATCTGACTGATACAGGCCTCCACATACCGTTTTCCTTTTTCCGGTGTAGCCAGGGCAGGATTTCCAGATCCCGTATCCTTGGTGATCTTTGTCCATTCCCGCTGCGCCTGGACCCAACCTTTTTTTAAGGCCTCCACCTTGAATTTTTTAGTGGCCCCGTCCCCGGCTTCGGAAAGCGGGAGCAATAAATCCGGACGGATGGCCATCATGGCGCTGGTTTCAAACTCGTCGGCATGGTCCCCGGGATCTTCGAAGTATTCTTTGGTTTTGGCGGCTTCCCACCAGTTGAGGCTGCAACAAAACAGCGAAGGATAGAAAAAGGCCAGCTCCCGGATGATGTTTTTAAAATGATTTCCTCCGTGCCCGTTGACGAAAACCAATTTACGGCATCCGGCCCGCAGGACCACATCGCAGAGGTCTTTGGCGATCAGCAACTGAGTGCTGGGCAGCAGGTTCATGCAATAGGGGATGTCGAGTTGCCCGGTCTGGATGCCATAGGGGATATTGGGCAGGACCAGCACCTTGGCCCCCGCTTCCCAGGCCCTGCCCGCGGCTTCCCGGGCGATATGGATGACCTGGTAATTGTCCGTGGCATAGGGCATGTGGTAGTTATGGGCTTCGGTGGCGCCCCACGGCTGGATGACGACATCGTATTTGGTTTCCTTGATTTGTTTCCAATTGGTTTCCTCGAGGAGGTATGGTCGGATCATATTCGAAAGATAGATTTTTTTTCCCGCTGAGACACGGTAAGGTGGCCCACAAAGGCACGGAGAACACAAAGAGAAAGTAAATATTTCGACAATTCCTGGCTCATGTTATGCTCTTCCAATTACAAGCTGTCAAATTTAATTTCATCTTGCTTAATCCTCAAGTTGTCCAAGAATTTTGCGATGGATCCCATCTTTGATCAAGGCAACATTAAAGTTTATCAGGAACCCAAGCTTGATGTTTTTTAGTTTCATGTAATTCAATACAACCTTATGGTGGACATTTTCAAGTCTTTCAACGGATTTCAGCTCGACTATCAATTTATTTTCAAGAATAATATCGGATTTAAAAGCGGGGCCCAGAACCTGTCCTTTGTAAACTACATTAATGATTTCCTGCCTGGTATACGGAATTCCAAGATGTTCCAACTCATAAACGAAAGCTGCTTCATAGATGCTTTCCAATAGGCCGGGTCCAAGTTCAGTATGAATCCTGTAACAGATGTCCACAACGATCTTAGCCAATTCATTTTCTGTCATATTGAGTTCAATTTGGAAGATATGATTTGATTACTAAATTTTCCTATGCTCTTGATGCGATTTGGACTTATCATATTTATAAATTAATTTGTGTTCTTGGTGTCTTGGTGGGAGACCTTAATAAAAATTAGCGGTGGGAGCCTTTAGTAAAAATTCATTGTGGGAAACCTCAGGATGCCCACCCCTCCCGGTCCAAATTCCTGTAATGGATCGCCTCCGCGAGATGTTGATTCTGGATCGCCTCGCTACCCTCCAAATCGGCCGCCGTGCGGGCCACCTTCAGGATCCGGTCGTGGGCCCGGGCCGATAGCTGCAATCGTTCCATGGCATTGCGCAGCAAGCTAACTCCGTCGGTTTTCAGGGAACAGACTTCCCGGAGCATTTTACCGTCCATCTGGGCATTGCAATAGACCCCCGGATAATTTATAAATCGTTTTTCCTGGATCTGCCGGGCGGAGAGGACGCGTGCCACGATGGATTTGCTGGATTCTCCCCGGGATTGGTAATCCGACAATTCCTGCACTGAAACCGGGGTGACTTCCACATGGAGGTCGATGCGGTCGAGCAAGGGGCCGCTGATCCGGGTAAGATACCTTTTCACTACCCCGGGACCGCATACACATTCCTTTTCCGGATGATTAAAATATCCGCAGGGGCAGGGATTCATGGAAGCGATCAACATAAAACTGGCCGGGTAATCAATGCTGACCCGTGCCCGGGATATGGTGACTCTGCGTTCTTCCATCGGTTGCCGGAGGACTTCCAGCACCGAACGTTTGAATTCAGGCAATTCATCGAGGAACAAGACTCCATGATGGGCAAGAGAGATCTCGCCAGGTGCGGGATTTGAACCTCCTCCCACCAGGGCGACGTCACTGATGGTATGATGAGGGGCGCGGAAAGGCCGGTTGGTGACGATGCTGGACCCGGGAGCCAGCAGACCGGCCACACTGTGGATCTTGGTGGTTTCAAGCGCCTCTTCAAGGCTCAGGGGGGGCAGTATGGTAGGCAGTCTCTTGGCGAGCATGGTTTTTCCTGCGCCGGGGGGACCGATCAGGATGACATTATGTCCTCCGGCGGCGGCCAGTTCAAGAGCGCGTTTAATGTTTTCCTGGCCGCGGACGTCTGCAAAATCAAGTTCATAGGAATTGCCCCGGTGGTTGAATTCGGATCGGATGTCCACCTTCGTGGTTTCAATGGAAGGCCGGCCATTCACGATATCGATGGCTTCCTGAAGGTGGTTGATGCCATATACCGGAACGGATTCAATGATGGCCGCTTCCCGCGCGTTGGCCCTGGGCAGGATCAGACCTTTGTATTGCTGTTTGCGGGCAAGGACGGAAATCGGCAGGGCGCCTTTGATCGGACGTAAACTCCCGTCGAGGGACAATTCCCCGACGATCAGGTATTCATGCAGGCATGGGGCCTCGATCTGCATGGATCCGGCGAGTATGCCCATGGCAATGGGGAGGTCAAAGGCCGAGCCTTCTTTCCGGATATTGGCGGGAGCCAGATTGATCACAAACTTCATCCGGGGCATTTTATAGCCCGTATTTTTTAGAGCGCTTTCAATCCGTTGCTGCCCTTCCCGGACAGCGTTGTCCGGCAGGCCGACCAGGAAATAATACTGGGAGCCGGCTGCAACCGTGCCCCCCGCGTTGACTTCTACGGTGATAGGGAATGCGTCCACGCCATGGACCGCACAGGTAAGTGTCCGTACAAACATGTGTTCTCAGTTGTGTTACATAAAGATAGGAAATTCACCGATGAAGCAATCTCCCCACGGCCTGGAACATACTGACTGATTTTCAAATAAAAAGCCATTCCGGAGGAACGGCTTTTTATTTATTTGCCTTTTGAAAAATAATTCTAAACGCCTACCAACCTCAACCCTCAACCCTCAATCCTACTTCTTCAGCAAATCCCTGATTTCGGTCAACAAGGCATCTGTCGTAGAGGGCCCGGCCGGTTCAGGGGGAGCGGCCTTTTTCATTTTGTTGACGGCTTTAATAATGAGAAAGACCGGGAATGCGACCAGGATAAAATCAATGACGGTCTGTATAAATTTACCGATCCTGAATTCAACGGCCGCAGTCGTTACCGAACCATCCGCGCCAAGCACCGCTTCTTTCATCACATATTTCCAGTCTGCGATATTGACACTGAATATGGATCCGATCACCGGCATGAGGATATCTTCCACCATGGAACCGACTATTTTTCCGAATGCGGCGCCCAGGATCACCGCAACCGCAAGATCCAGGACGTTCCCCTTGTTTATAAAATCCCTGAATTCTTTTAACATAAACTATGGATTGGTGATTTTATAAATATACTGCTCCGTCATCTAATGTAATAACAATAAACCATAAAAAAGCAAAAGGAAGGGCCTCCTTCAGTTCTCCCGAACATTTTTTCCTTTTTTACCCGTCAGATCATCACCCAGATCCTCTCTCGCTTCCTCAGCCAGGGCAGTCAATTCGGCAAGAACAGCAGGATTTGCCGCACTGACATCGTAACGCTCCGCAGGGTCTCGTCGAAGATCATAAAGTCCCGGGTTGATGGGTACATCTTCAGGGGCGGCGCCGGGGAACCCGTCCCTGCCGGGCAATTGATTTTCATAGGACCTGCCCGGATGCGGAAGAACCAGTTTCCAATTCCCTTTCCGCACGGCTTCAAGGGCATTGCGCCGGTAATAATAGTAGAAGACTTCGCGCGGGGAAGGGCTTTCCGGATTCATAAGCAGCGAAAAGACATCGATGCCGTCAATCTTTTTTGTTGGAAGGGAGCAACCGCTCAGGGAAGCCAGGGTGGGCAATATATCCAGGGTGCTGCAAAGTTGGTTGCAGACCTTTCCCTGGGGAAGTTTACCTTGCCAGCGCATAATACACGGTACCCGGTGGCCTCCTTCAAAACTGGTTCCCTTGCCTTCGCGAAATCCCCCGGAGGAGCCGGCGTGGTTACCATAGTTCAGCCATGGGCCATTGTCGCTGGTCACGATGACGAGGGTATTTTTTTCAAGATGGTTTTCCTTCAGCGCTTTTAAAACCTGGCCTACGGACCAATCCAGTTCCTGGATCACATCCCCGTAGCTGCCCTGTTTGCTTGTACCCTTGAATGCGGATGAGGCGGCAATAGGCACATGGGGCATGCTGTGGGGCAAGTACAGGAAAAAGGGATGCCTGCGGTTTTTTTCGATAAAGGATACGGCCCGCTCCGTGTATTGTCTGGTCAGCTTGCCTTGATCTGTATGGTTATGGATGAATGAAACGGGTTCATTTCCTTCCATCAGGGGCAGGGGAGGAAACCGGTCCTTTTTCCAATCCGTGGCCGGTGTACCGTCGTAATGGACCGGCCACATGTCATTGGAATAAGGAAGGCCAAAATATTCGTCAAAACCATGTTGTAGCGGGAGGAACTCCTTTTTATCACCCAGGTGCCATTTCCCGAATATCCCGGTGCGGTAGTTTTTTTGTTTCAGCATCTCGGCCAGGGTCATTACTGCGGACCGGATCCCGTTTGGCGCATTGGGAAACAAGGCCCCTGAAATACCAATCCGGTTGGGATAGCAGCCGGTGAGCAGGGCCGCCCTGGAAGCGGAGCAAACCGCCTGGGCGGTAAGAAAATTGGTAAATCGAATTCCTTCCAGGGCCAGTTGATCCATATGGGGGGTGGACACATCCAGGGCCCCGTAACAACCCAGGTCCCCGTAACCCATATCATCAAAAAAAATCAGGACAATATTTGGCAGGGTTTGTTTTGAAGTTGTCCAATGACCGGAATAATCTAAAACGGCCAATAAAATCAGGATAACCCATTTCATGATCTGGTCAGATGAAAAGAGGTGGAAGCCATGATTTTTCCATTGACCTGGATGTGAAGCAGGTGCCTTCCGGGATAATGTTTTCTTGTGGTGTAATCCTTCATGATATGATTTTTAGTAATAAGGATCTCCTTTCCTTTTGAAAGGATGAATTCCTTTAATTTAAAAACTTTGGGGGACAAGCCTCCCATCTTTTTTCTGTATTCCACGACGTAATCGATGATCAGCTTCTGGTCTTTATCCGAATCCGACCGGAGGTAGAACTGGAATCGGACAGATCCACCGATTGGGAGCGTTGTGGGTGAAAGACTTATCCGGGAAAGCCTGACCTGTGCCCCTTCCATGGCGTCAAAAAGCCGAAGGGCCGGCGCATATCCTTTTTTAACCAGGCTGCGGCTTGCATGCCTGGCGATCCAGGCTGTATGGGAATTGGCCCGGTCCCATCGGTTCAACAGGGAAAGCATATAATCCGGGTGGTCTTTGGAAATATCGTTCAGGTGGTTGGCCACCGATTTTTTGACATATAATTCCGGATCGGCCCTAAGGGCTTCCAGGATCGGAGTCGTGCTCCGCGGATCCTTAATGACGGTATCCAGTTTGAAGGACCAGGGCAATCTGGGCCTGCTCCCCTCGGAAGCCAGTCGGCGAACATGGGGGTTGGCATCGAAGGCCCAGGCTTTCATCCGGTGGATTGTTTTATCAAAATCTTTTTTTAAAAAATGTCGGACTGCAAATTCCGAGGATCCGTATACGGTATACCGTTTTAAGGCATCCATGGCCGCTTCGAAATGGTCCAGCCCGAAACGGGCTACAAAGTCCGGGAAAACGAGAGCCGTATATCCAGGGTCCATAGCCGGGATGGTTTTGTCCAGAATGGCTAACGCGGATTTGAAATCAGGGGGCAGAAAATGTCCCAGGACCAGGGAAGTATGACTGAGTCTTTCGTTCAGGGAACGCTCTTCCATCCCCGCGGTGAGTTGATTCAGCAAGGACCGGGCATCCAACCGGGAATGAACGGAGGACAGGACCTTAACCAGTTTTTTATAATAAACAAGATTGAACATTTCTTTGAGCGGCTCCATTCCAATCTATTTAAGGGGTATACCTATCTTTGCCATCAAACCAAAAATATGAAAAAAGAAAGCAGGAGGAAATTTATCGGTAACCTGGGAAAAGCTTCCCTGGCAGGCGGGGTTATGGTCAAGCCGGCCGCGGCCGCTAAAGCAGGCCGGGAATTGAAAAAACGGTTTATCCACCATGTATATTTTTGGTTGAAAAACCCCAACAGTGCAGCGGATAAAGCCAAACTGATCGAGGGCTTGCGCAAACTTTCTGCAGTAAAAACCATCCAGCAGTTCAGCATCGGCCAACCGGCCGATACCCGTCGTGAAGTCATAGAAAGCAGTTATGCCCTGTCCTGGTTTACCTTTTTCAAAAACGGGAAGGATCAGGCCAGCTACCAGGTCGACCCGATCCATCTCAAGTTTGTCGAGGATTACAGCCACCTTTGGTCAAAGGTGATCGTTTATGATACGGTGGATGCCTGAGTTAAGGCTAAGGTTAAGGCTAAGGCTAAGGCTAAGGTGGAACACCTCAATCTCAACCTTAACCTCAACCTCAGCCTCAATCTTAGCCTCAACCTCAATCCCAACCTCATGTTAGATCGAAGAGAATTCCTTCAAAAACTGGCAGTTGGTTCAGGAGCGCTTGCGATTCCTGAATTGCACCGTGGCCTCTTCCCGGCAGATAAAATCCTGGGTATCGCCCTGGTGGGACTTGGAAATTACGCAACCCATCAACTGGCTCCGGCTCTGCAGCACACCCAAAGATGCCGGTTGGTCGGCCTTGTTACGGGGACCCCTGAAAAAGCAAAAACCTGGTCGGCAAAATACCGCATTCCGGAAAAGAACATCTATAACTATCAGAATTTTGATGAGATCCGTAATAACCCGGACATTGATATCGTCTACGTGGTATTGCCCAATTCCATGCATGCGGAATATACGATCCGTGCGGCAAAGGCCGGCAAACACGTGATCTGTGAAAAACCCATGGCCCTGAATGTGCAGGAATGCGAAGCCATGATCCGGGCCTGTGCGGAAAACCGGGTTCAATTGTCCATTGGTTACCGGCTTTATTTCGAACCGCATCACCTGGAAATGCGGAGGCTGGGCACACAGAAAATCCTGGGAAACGTAAAAATGATGGAAAGCAGCCTGGGCTTTTCCATGGCCAATCCAAAAGTCTGGAGGCTCAATAAGGCCATGGGCGGGGGCGGGGCCATCATGGACCTGGGCGTATATTGTATCCAGGGGGCCAGGAGGACCGTGGGCGAACTGCCCGAGTCTGTGACCGCCCAGGGTTTTGTACTGGATAAATCGGTGTTTAAAGATATTTATGAAGGCATGACCTTTCAGATGAATTTCCCCGGCGGAGCGGTTTCAAATTCCACCACGACCTATTCTTCCTATGTGGACCGCCTTTACGCGACGACGGGCGGCAAATGGTTTGAATTGAATCCATCCTACAATGCCACCGGGGCAGGCGGAAGGTTTTCGGATGATCAAATCCGGCCCTTCGAACTGAAGACCAAAGCTTTTCAGCAAATCGATCAGATGGATGACTTCGCGGATTGCATTGCTGCGAAACGAACCTCTTCCGCTTCCGGGGAAGAGGGTTTGATTGATTTGAAGATCATCGAAGCGATAAAACAGTCGGCCGACACCGGCAGGAAGGTCAGGCTGGTGTGGGAATGATCCTACTGCACCCTTCCCAATCCGAACTGGTCCCCGGCATCCACCGCTTCCTTGCCCCGGAAACCGACTTCCACCATTTTTTCACTTTGTACAGGGATGCCGTGTTCGTCATGCAGGGTGAGCAGGATTTTTTTGGTGCGGGTATCGATGATCTCACCGGTGGATGGATAGGCATAATCCCCTTTTTTACTGAAAGTGATCCACCCGGGCTGGTCCCGCAGGGCTATGCTTTGTTTTTGTTGCGGGGGCATCTGGCTGTTGTCGAAAATATGGATCTGCTGGTTGTGGGCGTCGGCCAGCCATAATTCCCTTTCATCCGGGCTGAGGGCGATGCCGTGGCTGGGGCAGCCATGCCTTTTCACAGGCCCTTTTTCAAATCCGTTTACCTTGACGCTGTACAGTTTATTCCCGTTCACCAGGTCTCCGATTTCGAAGCCCAGAAAATCATTGATGTTGGCATAGACCAGGGTTTGTTTTCCATTGACGGTGAAAGGCCTGATGTTGTTTGAAAAGGGGCCTACGGTTCGACTGGTCCAGGTTTGCGCATTGACTACGGTCAGAATTGGGGACCGGAGACCTTCCAGGTAAACTTCCTTTCCGTTGAGCCCGTAGATGGTATTGTGCGCTCCCGAGCCCGGGCTGATCGTATGTTTTAGGGTCCCGGTAGCGGCATCGATGATGTACCAGTCCTCTTTTTCGAAACTGGGCATATAAATTTCCTGGCCATTGGGTGAAACGGAGAGCCGGTCGCAGCCTTTTTCAAAGGCCTTCTCCCAAAGGATCTGTTCGGTTTGCAGGCTGATGCATTGAAGATTGTGCACCGTACTGATATAAATGCACTGGGTGGCCAGGCTGACGGCAATGCCCTTGACATTGGAGGGTTTGCCATCGGGAGCCAGGCCCCTGGTGGGGATGCGCTTGACAAGTTTATGGTCTTTATCGATATCGTAAACCAGCAAGCCATGCCCCCCGTATTCCAGATAGTTACGGATCCCCGGTACCGCCACGTACAAATACCGGTGCGGATCACGGAATTCATGGACGGGGCGTTCAGCCGCAGGAACCGGATGAATGGCATAAAAAGCCAGCCACCAGAGGTAAAATAAAATCATGATATTCAAAGGTAAGGAACTGGATGTAGAATTGTTGAATTGCGGAATTTTAGGGAACCGCACTCAACCTCAACCTTAACCTTAACCTCAACCTCAACCTCAACCTCAGCCTCAACCTCAGCCTCAACCTCCTCAGCCTCCATTTACAATCTCAATCATTTTCCTTAATATAGGCCCTCTTTTTACCTCATTTACTGAATTTGCACAATCGATTGAATATGCATTCATCAAAACACCGCCGTGATTTCCTTAAGCAGGCCGCTGCATTATCCTCTTTCTTTATCCTGCCGCGCCATGTCCTGGGGCGGGGTTTCCTGGCTCCCAGCGATGTCATCCAGCTTGGTTTTCTCGGGGCAGGCAAACAATCGGAAACCCTGATGAAACGATTCCTGGATACCAAGCAGGCCCGCATCCTGGCCATTGCGGATCCTCATAGGCTTAAATTGGATCGATTCCTGGGATGGCATCAAAAGCAGTATGCCGAAGCAGAAGCCTTGAAGGATCAGGCTTCCAATGAAGTACAGACTTATGAAAATTACCTCGAAGTGCTGCACCGGAAAGATATCGACGCCGTAGCGATCATCACCCCGGACCACTGGCATGCGGTCATGGCTATTCAGGCAGCCCGGGTGGGCAAGGATATTTATGGGGAAAAACCCCTGTCCCTTACTGTAAAAGAGGGAAGGGCCATGGTCGATGCCGTAAGAAAAAACAACCGGGTGTTCCAGACCGGGAGCATGCAACGATCCTGGCCAAATTTCAGGAAGGCCTGTGAACTGGTGCGCAACGGGTATATCGGCACCATTAAAGAAGTGCAGGTCAATATTGGGAATCCACCGAAAGCGGTCGATTTTGAGTCCGAACCCTTACCCGACCATCTCAACTGGCCCCTCTGGCTGGGTCCAAACGATGCCCATATTTATCACCATTTTCTCGCGCCGCGCCTGGAAGACACCTTCTGGGCCAAATGGAGGGATTATATTCCCTTCGGGGGCGGGGGCATGACGGACTGGGGAGCCCATATGTTTGACATCGCCCAATGGGCGCTGGATATGGACGGATCGGGCCCCGTCAGGGTGATTCCGCCGACTACCCTGCCGGAAAGCGGGGAAATCCGCGGCCTGGAATACCATTATGAAAACGGGGTGATCATGAAACATTTTAATTTCGGTATAAACAATGCCGTCCGCTTTATAGGTACGACCGGCCAGATCGACATCAGCAGGCAGGTTTTTAACGTCCCCGAAAAATTAAAAGACCTTGAATTAAAAGGTTCGGACCTCAAATTGCCGGCTCCGGAAAATCATTATATCGATTTCTTCCAATCCATGCGGACCCGCTCCAAACCGATCTGCGATGTGGAAATCGGTCACCGCACCGCCACGGTCTGCAATATCGGAAACATCGCTTACCAGCTGCGCAGGCCTCTGGAATGGAACCCGAAAAAAGAGCTGTTTAAAAAAGACAAGGAGGCCAATGCCCTGCTTACCCGGAAACATTGGGAGCAATATGCGGGCCTTAAGAACGCCTGATCAAAAAACCTATTCAAACCAGCATGAAGCCATCCATATCCAAAGATCTAAGCGACTCTTTTATTCTCACCGGACAACAACTGCTCTTTTTTAAGGAACACGGCTTTATCAAACTTAAGCAGGTCCTAAGCGAAGAGACGGTAAATTATATGAATGAGGTGATCTCCTCCGAGGTCCGGCGCCTCAATACCCAGCACCTTCCCATGGAAGAGCGGGACACCTACGGAAAGGCCTTTCTTCAGATCATGAACCTCTGGACCCAGTCCCCTTTGGTTAAGGAGATTGTTTTCAGCAAAAAACTGGCCGGTCTTGCAACAGCCCTGTTGGGTACGCGTGGAGTAAAACTATACCACGACCAGGCCTTGTACAAAGAACCCGGTGGCGGACATACGCCCTGGCATGCAGACCAATATTACTGGCCCCTGGATACCGACCGTTGCGTGACGGTGTGGATCCCCCTTCAGGCTACCCCACTGGACATGGGCCCCCTGGAATTCAGCGCCGGCAGCCAGAACCTGACCACCGGGCGGAATAAAAAAATCAGCGATGAAAGCCAGGCCCTCCTGGAAAGCACCTTAAAGGAAGAAGGATTTCCCCATATCATCGAGCCTTTTGACCTGGGAGAAGTCAGTTATCACCTCGGCTGGCTTTTCCACCGGGCCGGGGCCAACCGGACCGATAAAATGCGCAGTGTAATGACCATCATCTACATGGACAAGGACATGAAATTGAAGTCCCCCGAAAATGAAAACCAGGAACTGGATTGGAAGACCTGGTGCCCGGGAGCAAAGCCAGGGGAGGTGATTGAGACGGAGTTGAATCCGGAGTTGAATTAATTAAGGAATTAAAGGGGAAGGGATAAAGCATTTTCATCGATTAGAATAGGTCTATTTTTTCGGGATTTAGAGCATTATTTGTTCTAATATCCCTTTAGGGATTTCATGTGGGTAGCAATTTTGAATGCTCATATTGCGTCCCGTACGGGACGCAACAACCACGTATCCACATTTCTACCCACATGCTTTGCCTAAAGGCAAATTATTGAAAACTGGTTTTATTTTCTCTAAAGCGAATTTTCAGGTCATTTAGTGCCGACTTGCCGGGTTGATTAAATTATTCAGGTAATTTTATTCAAAATTATTATGGCGAACACGTACACCCAAATTCATTTGCATTTGGTTTTTGCAGTTCAAAACCGGGATGGTTGTATTGGAAAAGAATGGAAGGAAGAATTATACAGGTATATAACCGGTATTATTCAAAATCATGGTCATAAGGTATTGGCCATAAATGGAATGTCAGATCATGTACAAATTCTGATCGGAATGAGACCTACCCAATCCTTGTCGGACCTCATGCAGGATATCAAGGGTGATTCTTCAAAATGGATTAACCAAAAAGATTTTTTAAAATCCTGGTTTTCCTGGCAAAGTGGCTACGGGGCATTTTCCCTTGACAAAGCAAGGGTGGGTACGATCATTGAATACATTAAAAACCAGGAGCTACATCATCTAAAAAAATCCTTCAGGGAAGAATATCTTGATTTATTAAAAGAATTTGGGGTTGAATTTGATATAAGATTAGTATTTCATGAGATGGAAGAAGTATAATAAAATTAAAATGTACATAGGGCTAAAAGACAATAAAAGGTAGGTTTAAGAATCCTTTTTATTGCAGACTTCGAAGATGTGTTCTGTTTTTTCTCCCGGTTTTTATTGTAATTTATCCTACTGCCCACTGGCCTCTCGCAAAGCCTCGGACCTCTGACGAACTTGCTAACTTGCTAACTGATTAACCAGCCAACTACCTACTCTATCTCCTTCTCCTCCTTCGCATTCCGGATCGCCGTACCGATGCGATCAAAAAAAGCAGCGGTAGGTTTTTCACAGATATATACTTGTACGCCATGCTGACGGGAAAGGGGCATCTCCAATTGACCCTCAAGTGTGATTTTTCCAAAAAAACCGGGCATATCATCCCCCAATTCATCGTTAACATAAACCAGGGTATGGAAATCGGGCGGCAAGGAATCCGGCAGCCAATACCGGTAGTTGTCGCTGAAACTGAGAACTTGTTCAATCCCGTATTTTTTTCCGAAATATTCGATCCCTCCGGCCAATCCGTAATTTTCGGCATAAATGGCGGCATTCGATTTGTCCGGTATTTGAGCCCAGGCCTTTCCCGCAAGGTCTGCGATTTCCTGCCAGCCCATCATATCCGCAAAATCCTGGGGTAGTGCATAATACCGGCCGTCTTCCCACCTCAGCAAGCCGTCCAGGCCGGGATAGCCTGCCAGTTTTTTCAGGTAGGAGGCCTCCTTTTCAGGTTTAAACACAGGCAGGATGGCGGGCATCGTGACCAATCCCAGGACCAGCATAAAGATCACAAGAACCGGGCGGAGCCAGGCCCTGCCATGGCGCGTTTGTTCTTCAAGAAAAGCGGCACCGGCGGCCAGCAGGACGGGATAAGCACCCAGGGAATAATAACTTTTGGCCTTAAATAACAAGAGGACGGCCAGGACGGTCAAAAACATCCATCCGAAGATTCTCCAGGATACCGCTTCCCTGCGCCATAATAAAAAATACAAACCGGCCAGCCAGACCGGCAAAGCGGGCATAAAAAACATGATCTGGTCTGAAAAAAAACCGCTGAGCGATACATGTACAAATTGAGTCGCGGCCAGTTCACCCAGGTGCCGGAAAACCGGAAACTGATGCCGGTACTGCCACAGGAGGTTGGGGAGCACAATCAACAGGCCCAGCAGGATGGAATAATAAAGGACCGGTTTTGTAAAAAGTTTTCGGTGCCGGGACAGGAGCAAACCGGGCAGGAGGGCAAACAGGAAGATGAGCACGGAATATTTATTCAAAAAGCCCAGGGCCGCAAAGCCGGCAAAAAACAGGATCCACCGGTCCCGGCCCGTATTGATGTATTTAAGGAAAAGCCAGCATAGAAGGGTCCAGTAAAAAAGGTCGAAGACCACCGGCATAAACAACATGGCCGGCCTCAGCAGGGCGCCACACAGCAAACCGGCCAGGCCAATCAGGAGGGTACTGAAAATGCCTTTGGAAGGAGGATTGCCGGCGGGCTGCATTTCACGGGCCATCAAGGCGGTAAGCAATACCGTGGCTGAACAGAATAAAGTGGAAATCAAACGCACCGCCTCCACGGACCCGCCCAGGACAGCGGAGGAAAACCAGGCCCAGAAACCAATCCCAGGAGGCACCGAAGCATATCCCCAGTCGAGGTGACGACCGAGGGCGAGATACAATAATTCATCCCGGTGGAAGGACCACGTCCCATTCACCCGGAGATGCAGCAGCAGTTTGAGGAGAAGAAAAAACCCGAGCCAATAGATCCAGGAAACCTTTTTCATATTTATGGTTAAAATAGATATTATGGTCGGAAAAATCGAAAAGGTTCCTTGCCCGGCTATTTAGTCAGGGCGTGGTCTAACCAGGCTTCGATCCTGGGGAGATAATTCACCAGGATATAATAGGACGCATATAGAACAGCGATCAGGGCGGCTAGAAGCATCAGGTTTTGTTTCCGGACCGCCATTTTTTTAGCGTGGTAATATTCGTTATAGCCTCCCCGGAAACGCCTGGACAAACGAGTTTTCATGCCCTCGATGCTGTCCTCCTGCATCGCTTTGATTTCCTTGAGCCGCTGTTCCCTGGCCTCTTTCACCGGGTCCCAATAACGGGTCCTCATGGTGAAAGGGATTGGTTTGATCTGTTTGAATTTTATCAGGCCCATGCTGTAATTTCAAAGATAAGGGAATCGGTATAAAAACGGGCTGGGGTTTTTGGGAATTACTCTTTTTGATATATATTTAAATATTCATCTTTCCTCAAGCGTTTTGCCGGGCGAAGCAGTCATGAATCAAAGTGCCGTTCTGCCGCATTCATGACCGAGGGGTCGGACACCTTCTAAAACATTGCCCTATGAAATCTTCTGTTGGTATCGTGTTTCTTCTTCTGTTTTTACATCTTCTCATTTCCTCCTGTGATTCCCTGAAAAAACCAGGCAGCCGGGGAAAAATACCGGAAGTCAGGGACGAGGTCCCCAATGGGGGTGCCGATGCCGTCTATTCCATGTTCATCCACACCGCCATCCCTGATACCCTGGCATGCGGTACAGAATATTATATAACGGTGAAGGCCAATGATATTTTCATCGAGTGTGAAAACTACAATTACGGTTATCTGTACCTGGAGGCCCGGCGCTTGGCCAATGCAAGGATCAACGAACTGACCTGTAATTTAACGGCCTGCCCTTTTGTTCACTCCAATATTGTTTTTCACAGTGGAAAGTGCGTCAATGGATTTGCCCAGGTCGAACTCCGGGTCGTCGTCCACTGTCTCAGGCCCAATGAATTACCTGCCGATGGATTGGAAGAATTGGTGACTCCCAGGATGGACACGGCATTCCTGGACAGCTTGCCGGTGCCTTTCGAGGTCCGGCCTCATGAGGACTTGTTTTTACAGATTAAGTCCGATCAAGCCGGCAAACCCTGCCCCAAAGAATATATCTACCGGATCAACCTGATCGATGATGTGATTTCCTGCCAGACGGTCGGAAACTATGGTCCTTACCTGGAAAGGGCGAGAAATGAAGCGACCAAAATCTGGCTGGCCACCCGTTGTGGCCCGGACTGCTCGAGGAGACCCTGGGAAGAACTGGGGGCCAGCTGGACCTGTGAGCAGAATAATGTGAAAATTGAATATTGGTTTATAGTGCCATGTAAAAAGTAAAATTCCTGGCGTAGTAACCACCGGCGAGTGCATAGGGCATTTACCCTTGGATTTTAGCCTGAATGGCCTGTGATGATGGTTTGAATATTATTTAATCTCCTTAAACAATGTGTAAAGGGTCTGGCCGGGTCCGCTAGCAGCCATGGCCGGATTCCTCCGGAATCCAATAAGCCTTTATGTATTTGAATATCATTTGTTTATAAGGCGCTTGAACAGTCCAAACTACCACCCGGGTATTTAAATGCGAAATCAAGTAGGTTAAAATTTTAATAGAGGGGTTTTACGGCAAACGTTTTTTAAGTTAATCTTTTGCAAACGAAAGCGGGTAAAATAAAACCGGAAAGTCGGCATATCGCCAATATATATCTTTAACTTTGCAGTCTCCAACCCGGGCTAATGAGTGACTCGATCAAACACGAATGCGGCCTCGCCGTCCTTCGACTCAAAAAACCACTCGAATATTACCATGAAAAGTATGGTACGGCCCTGTATGGCCTTTACCGGTTACAGCTTCTCATGCAGAAGATGCGCAACCGGGGACAGGATGGGGCAGGCCTCGTAACCATCAAGCTGGATGCCGAACCCGGAAAAAGATACATCAGCCGGAAAAGAAGCAACAGCGTCAACTACCTGACCGACCTTTTCCATGACGTGTTCAACAATTTCCGGGGACTTAAACCCTCCCTGCTCGACGATCCGCATTGGCTCAAGGAAAACATGCCCTATACCGGTGAACTGCTCATGGGCCATCTTCGTTACGGCACCCATGGAGCCAATACCATCGAAACGGTTCATCCCTTTCTGCGTCAAAACAACTGGATCAGCCGCAACCTGGTGCTCGCAGGCAATTTCAACCTGACCAATGTGGAAGAATTGTTTGCCGAACTGATCTCTTTTGGCCAGTACCCCAAGGAAAAATCAGACACGGTGACCATCCTGGAGAAAATCGGCCATTTCCTGGACGATGAGGTGCAACGCCTGTTTAACTGGTACAAACCGGACGGGTACACCAATGAGGAGATCAACCAGTTCATTTTTGAAAATCTGGATATCCAGCGGCTGCTGAAGCGAGCCTGTAAAAAATTCGACGGGGGTTATGTCATGGGAGGCCTCATTGGTCACGGGGATGCCTTTGTAATCCGGGACCCCAACGGCATCCGGCCGGCATACTGGTATGAAGACGATGAGGTCGTAGCGATGGCATCCGAAAGGCCGGCCATCCAGACTGCGCTCACGGTATCGGTCAAATACGTCAAAGAACTTCTGCCTGGGCATGCCCTGATCATTAAAAGGAACGGCACCGTGGCGGAAGTTCCCTTTGTCGATCAACCGGCCGAACGCAAAGCCTGTTCCTTTGAGCGCATTTATTTTTCAAGGGGCACAGACCGCGATATTTATCTTGAACGGAAAAAGCTCGGAGAACAACTGGTCGAACCGGTTTTGAAATCGGTCAATTACGATTTTGAGAATACCGTTTTTTCATATGTTCCCAATACCTCGGAATCCGCTTTTTTCGGATTTATCGAAGGCTTGCAGAAAAACATCGACGACTATAAAAGAAAGAGCCTGCTCGACCATAAAGACCGGCTCACGGAACAAAAGATCAATGAGATCATGAATTGGCGGCCAAGGATAGAAAAACTGGTGGTCAAGGACGAAAAGTTGCGCACCTTTATTGCCGATGAGGAGATCCGCGCCGAGATGGTCTCTTACGTGTACGATGTGACCTACGGCATCGTCCGCAACCAGGTGGACACCCTGGTGCTGATAGACGACAGCATTGTCCGGGGTACCACCCTGCGCAACAGCATCCTGCGTAACCTGGCCCGGCTGAAACCGAAAAAAATCATCATCATCTCTTCCTGCCCGCAGATCCGGTATCCCGATTGTTATGGCATCGATATGTCCAAAATGTCGGAATTCGTTGCCTTCCAGGCGCTGGTGGAACTGTTGAAAAAAAATAAAAAAGAATACCTGCTGGAGGAGACCTACCAGAGATGCAAAATGCAGGAAAAACTGCCCAAGGAAGAAGTTGTCAATGAAGTGCAGGCGCTCTACCGCGAATTTACACCCGAAGAAATCTCCGAAGAAATCGCCCGCATTGTCAAGCCGGCCGACCTGGACGTGGAAATAGAAGTCATCTATCAAAGCCTTGAAGGCCTTCATGCGGCCTGCCCGAACCATACCGGTGACTGGTATTTCTCAGGAAATTACCCGACGCCGGGTGGCAATAAAGTCGCTAACCGCGCTTTTACCAATTATATGGAGAAGATCAATGAAAGGGCTTATGCCTGAATGAGGGTTGAGGAGTGAGGGTTGAGGAGTGAGGAGTGAGGAGTGAGGAATGTGATTCCTGACTACTGACTATTGACTATTGACTATTGACTATTGACTACTGATCCCTGATCCCTATAAATTCCATCCCCATTTGATCCCATATATCCGCCCCATTTTGCCGGTTGTTTGTACCGGATGGAAGTGGATATTCGTTTGATCTGCATTCCCAGGAAGACCAGGAGGTCGTAATTGGGGCTGAAAAACTGGGAATGAACGATATCCAGGTAGCCATCGCGGTCGAGGTCTCCAATCCAGGGGGTCGAAAAAATATTTTTCATGTTTTGGGCCTGATCGATCGGAATGATGCGCCTCCGTTTAAAATCAATAGCGATGAGCCGGTTCTGAATTTCCAGCCTGGATACGGCAGTATAACCCCTGGAGCAATCGTAAAGATTAATGCTGAGAATGGCCTCCTCGACGCCATCTCCGTTGAGGTCATATACCACGGGGGAAGAAAATCCCGCGCATCCCTGTGAATCCAGGTAAGCAATGCTTCCGTCCTTGCCATCAAGCAGGATCTGGAGGGACCCCCGGCTGTTGGGCCATTCCCCTTTGCTAACAACGGTAAACAGGTCGGGTGTTGCATCTCCGGTGAATTGGCCCACGGCAAGGCTATTGCTGGATTCTGTACCGGGGATATGCCGGTTCCATAAGGGTTCCATGGTTTTCCCATCCACGGCAAAAATCCTGCTGCTGTGGGAAATGGCGACCAGATCCAGAAATCCATCCTTGTTGAGATCGGCCAGGACCGGTGGAGCAATAAAACCATGGTGGGAGGTATCCGTCGCTACTGCACGTGCATGGACCAGGTTTTTATTCTTAAGATCTGACAAAAGCCCAATGTATAACGACCCGCTGGCTGTTTCTCCCCCTGAACCAAATACGATATACTGATTCCCGTCCGGTTGCTCGAAATAAAGGGGCGACATATAGGATTCCTGTCCATCGGGCATGGTATCGGCGGCCAGAATGGTGCCGGTGCGGCTGTCCATAAGCATCAGGACTCCTGGAAAACGGTCGGAGAAACTCTGGGGTTTGGCTGCATGGTTGCCCCCATTCTGAATGAGGAGATCCCGGAGGCCATCTCCGCTCTGATCGGGCACGAGGACGCTGTTGAAAAAATTGAATCGGGCATATTTGAGCACCGGATCGTTGGTGTCCGGCGGACTGTAATTCCAGAACGTTTCGCCCGTCCTGCCGTTCAGGGCACGCAGATAGGCCCATCTGCCTCCGATGATCACGTCCAGGGTGCTGTCGCCGTTGACATCGACCAGGGTGGCTGATCCGTACACCTGGTCCCTGGAGTCCGTATGCCAAATCATCTCCCCGGACTTTCCGTCCAGGGCGATGACCCCGTAATCCGTGGATTGATATTCGTTTTTACAGGCCCCCAGCACCAGATCGTCGGTCCCGTCTCCGTTGAGATCGGCGGCCCGGGGTGAGGACTGTGAACCGATGACCGGGAAGCCCTGGTTCCAGACGACCGTGGTTTCTTTATTCCGGCAGGAGGTCAATCCAAGGGCCACAAAAAAAAATACCCACAAACCCTGTTCGTATCGATTGCCGGACCTCATGCTGTAAAAACTTGAATCGTAAAGATAACCAGGGATTGTTTGAACGATTCTGTAATTTTCCAATACCCTTTCAACTTTTCTCCCCGGATACCCGGTCATCCTTGAATTTATATTTATTATTGCCGGAAAGTCGGCTTATGAATTCAAAACTAAAGGTATTTGTCAGCAGGAAAATTCCTTCTTTGGGTCCTGACCTCCTTCGGAAGGAAGGCTTTGAAGTGAAGATCTGGCCGGAGGAAAGACCCATGCAACAGGACGAGCTGATCCAGGAGGCCAAACAGGCCGACATTTTACTCAGCCTGGGGGAGAATAAGATCGATCCCTATTTTCTGAATGAATGCAGGCACCTGAAAATGATCTCCCAATTCGCAGTGGGTTATGACAATATCCATATCCCCGAAGCCACCCGCCTGGGCATCCCGGTAGGAAACACGCCCGATGTCCTCAGTGAAGCCACGGCAGATATCGCCTTTGGCCTGATGATCGCGGTATCCCGGAAATTCTTTTTTAATCATAAAATGATCCTTGCCGGTGGCTGGGGCTCCTTTAAACCAACTTCCCATCTGGGTCAGGAGCTGGCCGGCAAGACCCTGGGAATCTTTGGGCTGGGCTCCATTGGCATGGTCATGGCCCAACGTTGCCAAGGGGCCTTTGGAATGAAAGTCATTTATTACAACCGCACTTCCAACGAGCTGGCGGAAAAACAATTCAATGCCCGGAAAGTAAGTTTCGATGAATTGTTGGCCCAAAGTGATGTCCTGTCCGTCCACAGTGTGCTGAGCGATGAAACCCGCGGCTTGTTCGACCGGCAGGTCTTTTCAAAAATGAAACCCACGTCCATCTTCATCAATACCGCCAGGGGAGGAATACACCATGAAGAAGATCTTTACGAAGCCCTGCAAAATAAGGTGATCTGGGGAGCCGGCCTGGATGTAACCAATCCGGAGCCCATGGACAAAGACAACCCTTTGTTGCAGATGGAAAACGTGGCCATCCTCCCTCATATCGGGTCCGCTACGGTCGAAGCCCGGGATGGCATGTCGAAGCTGGCTGCGGAAAATATCATTTCATACATTAAATCGGGGGTGATCCCGCATTGCGTGAATCCGGCGGCTATTGAGTAAGCAATAGTCAATAGTCAATAGTCAAGGGTCAATGGTCAATAGTCAGTGAGCAAGTTCACAGTTCACGACTCAACCTTGCCTTGGTCAATAGGTTTTCGTCATGTCCGCATCTACGGCCAGGATCACATCGGCCTTCCCCAGGTTGCCGGGATCCAGTCTTTGGAGTGAAGTTTGGGAGACGGTGGCTATGGTAAGATATTTTAATTGGGGTTTTTCCTGGAGGAGATACCAAAGGATCCCTTCATAATTTTCCGAATGGTAACTTCCATGATAATGGATGAAAAGAGTCTCCGGATTTAGGTTTTGAAGTATAAAATGAGCCATGGTCGCGTCTTTGATGGCCTGGGCTTTGGGTAGGTTGGGTCCGCCGTGGCCGGCCATTATAGTCAGCATGTTTTTATAACCGGGGAGTTCGGCATCGTATTTGACGGGAAGCGGGGCGATCCAGGATTTTTCCAGGTCCGACAGGGTATCCAGGGCTTCAAATCCGTTTTTTGCAACCAGGGAGGCAAAACGCCGCGGGATATTGGTCCCGATAAATGGGATCTTGTTTTGTTTGGCAAAATTCACCAGCGGGGCATAATCCGTTTTATAATTGGACCAGAGCCGGGCGGTGGAATCCAGTTGTTTTGCCGTAATCGTTCCCTGAAGATAAGCTTCGAGTTCATCCTGGTTGTCCCGTTCGATCATTTCCGCTCCCAGCACCAAGGGCTGTTGTTTGCTGCAATCCCGGGTCAGCCTGAGTTGAAGCCAGTGTGCGATCGGATTATTATGTTCTTCTCCAAAAAGGACAAGGTCTTTGCCGGCCGTTCTTTTGAGAAGTTGGGCATACTTCAGTTTTTTCCCTTTCCCCGTAAACAACTGGTAAGCCGGCAGGGATTGGGAAAACATTCCGGAAATAACAACCAGGTTCATGATTACAATAATCGGGAGCTTTAATTTCATGGGGGAAAGGTATAAAATGGCTGCGAGTCATGCGTCGCGAGGTATGGACAATCCGCTAAAATCAATTTTATTTTAAAAAGAATAATTTAACCTGAAACTGGCATTGAATCCGGTTTCATCGGCATAATACCGCAGGCGGTTCAGATAATCCCGGTATGGGGTGTTGAATAAATTGTCCACCAGCAGTGAAAATTTCAACCGGGACTTCCCCACCGCGTAACTGCTGCCTCCTTCCAATGAAAACAGGGAATATCCATACGGAGGCAGCAGGAAGTCCTGTCCGGGTTCCAGCCGGTTTTGCCTGAACACGAATTTCCCGTGGGCGCCCAAATAAGTACCCGACCATCTTTTGCGATCGCCAAAAGAATAAGTCAGGTCTGATTGAAGGCTCTGGGCGGGCATGTAAACCAGGGGAAGTCCGCGGCTCTGGTCCTGGCCAATGACAAGGGAAGCCCTGGAAGTCCATTTGACACTTTTGTTCCATTCGTAGGAAACCAGCAGGTCCGATCCATAGAGGAGGGCGTGGGTTTGCATGTATTGATATACCGGAAAAGCCCCGCGGATGGTCAACCGGAATTCGTTGAGCGGTTGCAAATAGATATAATCCCAAATGGGCTGCAGGTATCCCAGGGCCTGGATAAAAAATTTATGGTTCACCGCGCCGTCAAGCCCGACGATCCATTTAAAGGACTTTTCCTGTTTAAGCCGGGGATTGCCTTCTTCCAGCCCGCTCACCCCCTGGTGCAATCCGAAGCTGTACAATTCATTTACCTCTGGGGACCTAAGGACATATCCCAGGTTGGTGGTCAGGCTGAGCACCTCATTCAATTGGTATTTTCCGCCAAAGGAAACATTGATGTTGTTGAAATTATTATTAAATCGGACGATCCTCCTGGGAAGCTCCCGGGAAATGGTAGCGGCCGCCAGATGCCTGAGGTCATAGCGGACTCCCATTTCCCACTGCCCTTTTTCGAAGCTGCGCTGATAAATCCCGAAAGCCGATCCGGTCAGGGCCTGGTAATCCGGGATCAAGGGCAGGACACCGGTACCCGGCTGATTGGTGTTATAGGCATATTGATATTGAAGACCGCTCTTGATCAGTACGCCCGGACGGGGAGTGACATGATAGATTCCTTCCACAAAATGGCTGTATTGCCTGAGGCTCAGGGCAGGCAGGTCGGAGCGCCCGCTTCGCCGGACGTCAAATTCCCTGCGTTGATTGATTTGGCCCCCGTAATGAATGGAGAGGATGTTTTTTTCGTTGATCAACCATTTGTTTTCCAGTTTGAGCAGGTGGTGAACCACTGCTTGCCGCGGGGACCCGATCCCGTATGAAAAGGCATCCCGGGTATAAAAAGGCACCGGCCGCGTGATGGCCTCTTCCAGGTCCGACAGGTTTCCGATATGCGATCCCCGGAGTATCCCGATCTCCGTATCAAACAGGCTGTAGTACAAACGGCTGGCCCAGCGGGACCCGAATTTTTTTTCGAATTGGATGCCCAGATTGTTTTCCTTTTTCCCGGTATTGGTCAAAAAATAATCCGGTGCCCGCTGGTCCCCCTGCCTTTTAAAAGTGCCGCTCAACATCCAGGCGGCCCAGGGCCGGTTTTGTTGCAAACGGGCGTTGACGGTATGCCCCCGGCCGTTGCTTTGAAAAATATAATTCAACTGGCCGTGAAGATGGGGATCTGCCTCGATGGGGTTACTTTCAGCCAGTACCACTCCTCCCAGCCCGTTTCCACCGTAGGCGAGGGAGCTCACGCCTTTCACTACCGTCAGATGATCGGTGAGAAAGGGATCGATTTCCGGGGCATGGTCGTTCCCCCATTGCTGCCCGGCCTGGACCAGGCCGTTGTTGATCATGGTGATGCGGTTGCCATGCAGCCCATGGATCACCGGTTTGGAAATGCCGCTTCCGTTCCGGATGACGGAGACTCCGGCTATTTTTTCCAGCAGGTCCGCGAGGTTTTTATTTGATTCCCTGGCGATCTCCGTTCTGGCGATCGAGTTGGCCATTTGGGTGGAATTGTCTTCCCGGGAACCGTGAACCGCGATTTCATTGAGCAGTTCTGCATGGTGATGCAGGTGAATGAATAAACTGGTATCCCGGTCCACCCGCAAATACAGGTTTTGATTCTCACACCCGATGTGGCTGATCTGCAAATGGTAAAATCCGGGACAAATGCCCTGAAACATAAATTGACCGAGGCTGTCGGCTGCAACTCCCTGCCTGGTTTCCTGGAGGTAAACGGCCGCGTACTCCAGGGGTATTCCGGTGCTCTCATCGACAATAGTGCCTTGGATCACCAACCGGCAGCCTTGACTTTGCCCGATTAACGGAATCAGGACCAGGAGAAGAATTGAAGTGATTTGCCGGAGCATATGGACAACCGGTTTTCGACGAAGATCATTGTATCTGGACATCGAATACAATTTCAAGGTCTGTCTCTCCTCCCGCCTGCGAAAGGTCCCCCTTGGAGACTCCGGGAGCAGTTTTGTCGGGCTCATGCCTGAGGGTAATGGTCAGATTACCTGAAGAAACAGACCGGGTGATCAATTTGGTGATAAGTCCTACCGGATGGCCGTTGGAGTCGGTATCGGCATACTCGACGTTTGCCAACAGTCCGCCTGAAGTGGCGAGAAAAAACTGGTGTTCGGTATCCTCGGTTTGGATCTCCTGTCCGATGTCGACCAGGGGAAAGGAAATTTCATTGAGGATTTCCAGGGAGCCGGTGTATTCCGTATTGGCCGTGAGGACACCTCCCGAAATCAGGGGATCTTCTCCGCCTTCTCCATCATAATCCTGAAAAGTGAAGACGGCGCTATTTCCTCCGTTAACCGGTGTGAGGGTATATCTCAGGGTGGTGATCAATTCTTCTTCATTGGGGATCTGGGGGTCATCCAGCCGGCAATGAGAAAAAATCAATGCTGAAATGAGAAGATAAGCCGGAAGCAGTTTAAACATAAAATGAAATTAAAATCAGGGTAAATAGAAAACCCGGGAAACCGGAACACATCACGCGCCTGATATAAAGACATCGTGCGAAACCTTTCAGATCGATGCCTTAAACCGGCGCTACGATCAACAAATTCCTGGAGGGCCCCTGAGCAGGGTGGCAGATACAGTCCTTCTGTGCGCTAAACCCGAATACTCCGGCAGCTTATCCTGGAATTCCTGCCGAACATTTTTCTGGACCTTGCAGGAAGGCGCTATAAAAACCTGGGCGGTGAATGCATCGCACAGATCACAATGATGCTGGACGCTGTGCAGGTGGAGGCTGGAAGTGTCGTGGCAGTGGTTTTCCTGCAAATGAAACCATTCATGCGCCGTGTTTAAAACGGGAGGCAGGGCCAGTAAAAAGGCCAGGGATATGGATGATATGAACCTGAAGAAGCGCACCTGTTGTTGCAAAGATAAGGGGGAAAAGGGATTGAGGTCCCGGGGATAAGAGAGGATTGAGGAGTGAGGAGAGAGGATTGAGGATTGAGGATTGAGGGGGGCCTCCTCATCATCCCTGATCATAAGCCTTTTTGAGCCAGTCTATAAGCTCCTGATTGATCATTTTTTCATCCTCCACCTTGATCCGGTGGGTGCACATGCTGTTCCAGCTTCCCGCCGCCGTCGCCAGGCCGGCCGGGGCTATCCCTTTAATATTAAGTCCTACGTCGAGCCGGTCCTTGGTAGAGGGCTGGATCAGGGCAAACTGTTTTTTCCGACGCAGGCTCACATAGGTTTTTTTAGGGGCGGTTTCGATATCCGTTCCAAATTGGCCGATGGCGGTCATGATTTTATCGTACCAGGGTTTGAGGTTCTCCTTGCCTTTGTATTGTTCGGAAATCCAGTCGGTATCGTTCCCTTCGGCGCCAGCATGGCTTTGTTTGGCAACATGGACCAGCACATTGGCATTGCCATGGGTGAGCCCGTGCTTTTCTTTGAGCAGGCTCACCAGTTCACCATGCTTGCTCAGGCCGCTGGAAAGGATGATCCGGGTCCACTCCTCCAGGTTCTTGCCGGTGGATTTTTCAATATTGGCAAGTTGGGTAGCCGTAGCGTTCGCGACCGGGTCGCCGCCGGCAGCCTTGTCTATTGATTTGGCCATAAAATATTTTTCTTTAAAAATAGAAAGAGTTGGGAAAAAGATTCAAATACGACACGGATCTGCCTTTGAAATATCCTTAATGAAAGGTAGCTGTTTTACCTGCTTCCGGCGTTTAACTCCGGATTATTGACTAATTTTATTTTTCAAGCAAAAAAATCCTATATGTTCAGACGAGAATTTCTCAAACACACGTCTTTAGGAACCCTGGCACTGGGTGCATTTCCTTACGGATTGACGGAAGACGCAAAAAAGACCTCCCGCCTTGGCCTTCAATTGTATTCGGTGAGGGATGAAATGAAAAACAATCCGGTAGCGACCGTCCAGGCGCTTGGCAAAATGGGTTACCGTGACTGCGAGCACGCCGGTTACAACGGGCAAACCCGAAAATATTACGGGTATTCCCCCGCCGAATGGAAAAAAATTCTGGGCGATGCGGGCCTGACCATGAAAAGCGGCCATACCACCTTTGCCTCCATGCACTACAATATGGAGAGCAAGCAGCTCACCGATGCCTGGAAGACCGTCGTGGAAGATGCAGTACTCGCGGGCCAGGAATATGTCATCAGTCCATGGCTGGACATCAGCCTGAGAAAAAACTTTGACGACCTCAAACGTTTTATGGAAGGTTTCAATGCCGCCGGAGCCTATTGCAAAAGCCAGGGCATCCGGTACGGCTACCACAACCATGATTTTGAATTCAGCATCAAACTCACCAGCCAGCGGATCATGGATATCATCATGGAAAACACCGACCCCGGCCTGGTCGCTCAGCAGCTGGACATCGGTAACATGTACGGAGGCGGCGGAAGGGCCATGGAATTGCTCAAACAATATCCCGGCCGGTTTGAACTCATGCACGTCAAGGATGTGATCAAAGCAAGTACCGACGGCCTGGCACATTACGAAAGTACCGTTCTCGGCAAAGGCTTGATCGACGTAAAGAAGGTCCTCAAATATGCCCTCCGTAAAGGGGGTACCAAATACCTGATCATCGAACAGGAAGCTTATCAGGGCATGGCGCCCCTGGACTCCATGAAAGAAGATCTCCGGATCATGAAGGATTGGGGGTATGCAGGTTAGAGGGTTGAGGGGTGAGGATTGAGGGGTGAGGGTTGAGGATTGATGCTCAATTGAAAAAATTATAAATATCCGGCAGGATGACGGTGTCCCCGCCGTCGTTGACGATTTTCAAATCGTACCGCACCACTATCCTTGTTCCGACAGGGGCGTGGTAGTATAATAACCATGCTTCACCCTCAGAAAAGGCGATGCATCCATTGGAATAGGCTTTTCCCAGGGTTTTGGGATTGGTGGTGGGGTGTAGCAGTTGGCCGGGCCTTTGACCGTTTATTTCGGGTTCGAGCCAGGGGATCAGGGGCATCAGGGTGGATTTGCCATCGTCGCGGGTGGTATGGGTCTGTTTAATGCCTGTGTGCGGGTCAAAAAATACGGTTGGCTCGCGGTTGATGCGTACGATCCTGCCCTCTCCGGGAACGGTCCTGAGGTCTTCAAACCGCCCGGGGACCGCCTGATATCGTTGGGTATTTTGCCCAACGCGGATATTCATGCAATGAATGACTTGATCTTTTTCATACAGCCGAAGGCTGAATTCGGGGATATTGATATCTATCCAATTTTGGTTGAGCCGGTTCTGGATGAGGGCCGCGGTTGCGGAATCCGGGATAAAGAGGCTGTCTCCCTCATGGAGCACCGTCAGTTGCCTTTGATCGTAAACAAAAATCCCCCTTTGCTTTTGATGATAATAATCGGTGGTTTGAAGGCTGTCGATGATCCAGGGATTGGCATGCACCAGGAGGTGTTCAGACAGGGCATAGGGGACCCTGGACCGGTATTCCGATACGATGCTGTCCAGGGTGCGGAAATAATTCTTGACGGGAATGTCCCGCGATACCCGGATACCATACAGGGGACCGGATTTGACAAGCTTCGCGCCTGAGGTCTCGATGATTTTTGTTTCCGAACCGGGTTCCCTTTCCAGTGGGGTCCGACAGGAAACCATAAACATCCCGGTCAAAAAAAGATAAATGAACGGTCCTGCCTTCCCCATGTTCGAATGTTTCACTTCCTCATAACGGTATTTGTCCGCCTATTGTTCTGTGGAACGAAACAACCGGATGCATAACTGCTAAGCGTAAAGCAGCTCATGTCATTCGGAGGGAAGATTCTTCCGTGAATTCACCCCCGTGGAATTCAATTCGGCTTCATCCACTATCTTGCAGCCATGAAACCGGTCCTTTTTTTTCTTTTTGTTTTTTTGGCATGTTCCGCAGTTGCTCAAAAAATTCCTTCTCCTTCGGAATTCCTGCCCTCCCCCTATACCAAAATGTTTACCCACCATGCCCATCTGGTGGATTATTTCAAAATGGTAGCGGAAAAAAGCAAACAAGTCAAACTGGTCCAGTATGGGGAAACCTACGAACACCGTCCCCTGCTCCTGGCCTTCGTATCCTCCGAAGCCAATATCCAGCGCCTCGAAGACCTCCGGGTCAACAACCTCAGGCGTACCGGGCTTTTACCGGGCAATCCCGATAAAAGTGATAAAACGGTGTTTGTCTGGTTTTCTTATTCCGTGCACGGCAATGAAAGCGCCGGATCCGAAAGCAGCATGCAGGTCCTCTACGACCTGGTCAATCCGGACCATGGAGATGCCCGGGAATGGTTGAAAAATACCGTGGTGGTCATCGATCCTTCCGTAAATCCGGATGGATACAGCCGTTATACCCAATGGTATTACAACGCGGCCAATGAAAGAGTCAGCCCCATGCGGGCAAACCGGGAACACCGGGAGCCCTGGCCCGGAGGCCGGTCCAATCATTATTTGTTTGACCTCAACCGCGACTGGGCCTGGCAAACCCAGGCGGAAAGCCGTCAGCGCCTGAAAATTTACAATGAATGGATGCCGCAGGTCCACACCGATATCCACGAAATGGGCAACAATTCGCCATATTATTTCGCTCCGGCGGCCAAACCCTATCACCAATACATCACCCCATTTCAGGCTTCATTCCAGACCGAAATCGGCAAAAACAATGCCCGGCATTTTGATCAAAACGGCTGGCTCTATTTTACCCGTGAGGTATTCGACCTGTTTTATCCCAGTTACGGGGATACTTATCCCACCTATTCCGGAGCGATCGGCATGACCTATGAGCAGGGCGGTATCGGAGCGGGCAGGGCCATACTGACCGAAAACGGCGATACCCTCACCCTGTCCGACCGCATCCAGCATCACCGTACAGCCTCCCTCTCCACGATTGAGGTGAGCAGTAAAAATGCGGCAAAGCTCCTGGATCAGTTCCAGGAATATTTTGACCGGAACAACCACAACCCACAGGGCCGTTATAAAACCTATATCGTCAAAGGGTCCAACGATCCTGGAAAACTTCGGTCTTTCTGTTCCCTCCTGGATAAAAACCAGATCCGTTACGGGAGGACGGACCGCCAGAGAAAAGTAACCGCTTATAATTATGAGAATGGAAAGGAAGAGCCGGTTTCGGTGGAATCTTCGGACCTTCTGATCAGTACCCATCAGCCCAAATCCGTTCTGCTCCAGGTCCTCCTTGACCCTGAAAGTCACCTGGAGGATTCCGCCACTTATGACATCACCGCCTGGTCCCTGCCTCATGCCTATGCCCTGGAAACCTATGCCACCGCCGAAAGGATTAATCCGGACAAGCCGTTTGAACCCAATGGCAGTAAAGCCGTGTATGCGCCGTCCGCTTATGCCTATATAGCCACCTGGAATTCATTTGAGGATGCCCGGTTCCTGGCTGCGCTCTCCGATCTGGGTATTCGTTCAAGGTTTGCGACGCGCGATTTTAAATTGGAAGGCAAAAACTTTCAGCGAGGCAGCCTGATCGTCACAGCGGCGGACAACCGCAAGACGGAAGCTTTTCACAAAATCATCCAGGACGCGGCGAGGACACATCATAAAAGCCTCACCCAGGTCAGTACCGGGTTTTCAGACCAGGGCTATGACCTGGGATCGTCCTATATGGAACTGGCCCGGATCCCCAAAGTGCTGGTCCTCGGTGGGGAGGAAAGTTCATCCCTGTCCTATGGAGCGACCTGGTATTTTTTTGAAGAAAATCTGCAATATCCGGTTGATCTTGTGGACAGCCGGCAACTGGGTTCGGTAGACCTTCGTGAATTCAATACCATTATCCTGCCTGACGGCCGGTTTACCATTTCGGAAAAGCTCAAGTCCTGGGTGTCGGAAGGGGGCAACCTCATTGCCTTGGGCTCGGCCCTGAACGCGTTTGCGGATAAAGAAGGGTTCGCCCTGAAATCCTATGAATCGGAAGACGCCAAAAAGGAAGCTGAAAAGGAAAAAGAAAAACAAGACCTGGATCGGCGAAAATTTCCATTGGACCAGGAAGAACGAGACGGCCTGATGGATTTTATTCCCGGGGCTATTCTCAAGACCAGCCTGGATACCTCCCATCCCATGGCATTTGGTTTAGGCCGTTCCTATTTCACCCTGAAGACGGAGGACTTAAAATTCCCCCTCATCAAAGGAGGAAAAAACGTGATCTACCTGGAAAAGGACTGGAAACAATCGGGATTCATCGGCAGCCGCCTGAGGGATAAGCTCAAGGAAACCACCGTAGTCAGTGTGGAGGCAATGGGCAGGGGCCGGATTGTTTATATGGTGGACAATCCCCTGTTCCGGGGATTCTGGGAGAATGGGAAGTTGTTGTTCAGTAATGCTCTATTCTTTTGAGCAATCGCAATCAGCAATCACTTATAGCCAAATTCTGGGAGAAGCTGGGGCTTTCACCTTACTGAATTATTTCGAAGATCATTCCGAAGGCTGATGTCTGGCAGTTGACAACCGACGGTAGATGCTGAATTCTGCCTTATGCAAAGGTTACCTCCGCCCTTTTCCTGCTTAGCTTACGGATCCTTATCTCCCGAATGATGGTTTTTTATCCATTGATGGAAAATTTATTTTACTACCCCTTATTTTTCCTTTCTTTTATTTTTACAGTCCCCATGGAAAGGAAAAATAAGATGCAGAACGTCTCCTTTCGTTCGGTGGGAGAATTCCTGGAATATTTACCGGCTGAAGAAAGAGTCATAGTGGATGTGTTGAGAAAGCTCATCCTCGACACCTTACCCGGCATTGAGGAAAGGCTTTCCTTTAATGTTCCTTTTTACCGGATGAAAAAGGACATTTGTTTTATCTGGCC
>JAKQHS010000018.1 GCA_029557915.1 Bacteroidota bacterium
CTTCAATGTCTTGGGATGGATATATCCGCCCAACTGGTAGGTGATCTCGCAGGGCAGTTCGATCATCTCCGGGCAGGCCAGGCTGTCCAGCACCGTCTTGCGGATGAAGATCGTGTCCGTGCACCGCGCAAAATTGCCCCAGTTATCCGAGCCCTGGATGGTCCGCACCACATAGCCCGACAATACCGGATCCTGGTCGCAGCCGTAATCAAACCACTGCTCCGACACCAGTTTGACCTTCGCACCGGAACAACTGTCGGCCCCCTCCGCCAGCAGCGGCAGGTCCGGCAGTTCATAACAGGTGATGGTGTCCACCGAACAGTTCAGTAAAGGTGGCTGTTTGTCCTCCACTTTAAGATAGCCCCAGCACTTATTGCCCGTCCCCACTTCATATACATTGTACACCATCGTGTAACCAATATGGCTCAGGTCCACCTGGTCTTCTCCCGGAAAACGGTGCGTGCCCAGGGGGTAGATCACCTGAATGTCGTACACTCCTTCCCGGCAACCAACGTTATTTTCGAGCACGTCATCCAGACTCACCGCTTTTATACAACTTGTTCCTAAAGACACATTCACCAGGTCATTGCAGACCAGGTTCCTGGGGAAAGTGTCCAATACCAGGAGGAACTGCGTACAACCATCGAGGGTATCACAATTGCGAACCAGGAGGACTTCGTAAATATGCAATCCAAGGTTGGAACAATCAAAACTGAGGCTATCCGATTCAACCGTCGGCACTCCATTGACCAGAAGGGTGAATCCCTCCGGAATGGCATCGCTCAGAATGGAATCCAATGAAAAGGAAGGTATACTGCCTGATCCCGTGACATATATGGTGTCCTCGTCACAATAAATCAGTTTTTCATAGGCCCCGATATCAATGACTGCTTCGGCTATCCGGTTCAGACCGTCCAGATCCGTTGGGTAAGTGTTTGAGAAATTGTCACCCATGTTTATAGCCATGGAGCCGCTCATGACGTGGAAATTACCGGCAGCGGTCGGGGCATCGGAATATGAGGGCGCATCAATAAATAAGGGATCCGTTCCGTCTATCTTATTATCACTTCCGCTATAGGTTGCCCCAGACTGGGTTATGGAAAAACGAATTAACGTACTGAATGTACCCTGCCCTTCGAATACATCATCCTCATCATGGTTCCAGGTGATGCAATTGATCATAAAAGGATGGGCATCATAATTATACAGGGCACCTCCGGCGCCTTCGACGATATTCCCGTTGAGAACACAATTGATCAACTGCGGGGTGCATGTACCGCCTGTTCCGATATTAAACATTCCCCCGCCATGACGATCGGCGGCGTTACCACTGATAATAGTATTGACGAAAGTCGGCATACAGAATCCATACTCCCCGGTATTGTATACCCCCCCACCCGTTTCCAGGGAGTGATTATTATTGAAAATGCAATTGAAATAAGTCGTCAGGCAAGACCCGAATCCCCCGCCGTCATTCAACATCCCGGCGCCATAAAAAGCCTGGTTGCCTGTGAAAATACAGTTTCGGATCGTAGGGGAGGAGGAAACATCCACTCCTCTCCCTTCATTAAACCAGCCGCCCCCGGAAGAATAGGGGTATACCCCATTCCCCATTTGGTCCGATGAGTCCGCATTCCCGCCTTGTATACAAAATCCGTCGACGATGGTGACCGAATCCACCCCAAAAGTGGTCACTACATGAAAACTGTTACCGGACAATGTGCCGTCCTGATCGATATCCCCACAGAGGATGGTTTTGTTACAGACCCAATCCCGTTCTTCCGGTGTACCTCCACCGCTTGGGTAACCGCCCAGGACGATAACGGAATCAGGAATGTTAAAACTCAACTCCCTGTTTAAACTGAGACCTCCAACCGTATCGGGATAATAGGTGCCCTGTGCAACATGGATGGTATCTCCGGGTTCCGCAATGGCAAGAGCAACCTGGAGGTCGGATAAGGCAAATTCCCAGGATGCCCCGGTCTGACCCTGATCATTCACCACGAAGATGGCTTGTATTGCAGCATAGATCGAACTCAGACTGGTCGCGCAACCGTTGAAAGGCGAGTTGGAGGCGTCGACATATATATGATGGCTCGGGTTGGCAGGAGTGCCGATTTGCCCGTTGTTGTTGGCTGCATTAAAGGGGTCCGGATCAGCGTTAAAAACAGCATTGTTGTTGGTCAGAATATTACTAGGCAGGCTATTGGTATCTATGACTTTGAGGATCACCCCGTCATTGATAAAGGTGTTGTTGTCCTGAATGATGCCCTCGGTCTCGATGTAAGCGCAGGAATTCAGAAACTGGTTTGAATTCAGGATGCCGAAGGTGTCCACATGATAAATAAAAATTTCACCCCCCGGAAGGTTTCTGAAATTTCCAGGGTTGAGGATACCTCCTCCAAACAAGGGTCCCTTTTGCCCGATATTAATCAGTTTGCAATTTTCAAAAAGGCCTTGATTCAGAATACCTGCCAGGCCTATGCCGGTATCCCTGGCCATCCAGAGTTCTCCGTTGTTTTTCACAATGCCTGAACCCCCGTTGAGGATCCCGTTCATGCCCAGAAAATCAGCATAAAATATTCCTGAGCTGTCATTGAGAAAAAACCCGGTATTGCTCAGACCATTGTTTAACGTGGTATCCACCTCCAGGATTCCGGAGTTGATCAGCGTATCTGAATTGACTATCGCGTTAACCGAAGAGCCCAGCTTTCTCCCAATCATAGTGCCGCTGTTATTGAAGAAATTGGAGTTGTTCAACAAACTGGATTGAAATTCCCTGAATTCAATGGTGCCTTCCTGGAAAAATACCCCTGTATTGATAATGACTTCCGAAGTGATTTGGGCTCCCTCCAAAGATGACGTATTCCTGAAAAACACCGTTCCTTCATTTTGCATAACCGGGTAACCACCTCCTCCATTCCGAAATTCCCAGTCTCCGGCATTATCCAGGTATCCGCCGGGCCCATTGTATACAAACCGGGTGGTTCCCGTTGCTTGCATTGAATGGCTGGGACCAAGGATGATGCTGTCTTTGTTGTAAATCAAATAATTTCCAACCCCTCCTATAAAAGGGGTAAGATTCATGGCCACATCGGAATAGAAATAATTGTCGTTTTCTATAAAATGGGAACCCAGGCTATAATATGAAATGGAACCCTGGGCTTGGCGATAAGTCCCGGTGGAAGTATTGAATATTGCACGCGCTGGAGTGCTATACAACATGGTCGCACAATCCAATAGCATCAAACCTGAATTTTGGATCAGGTCACCACTTAACCCGTGAATGTCGATATTACACCCTGCTGTATCAGTAAAAGTTCCGCTGTTCACAATGCCCGACCCATAACCTGATGCAATACTTAGGGAGGATGCCGCCCCGCCATGGTAAGTACCCTCATTTTGGAAACCGGTTATCGAATAAGCCTGAACGGTCAGGAGCGATCCGAAATGTTCAATCCGCCCGGCTGAATTATTGATCAAAGCCTTCCCGGGACCCGCACCGAAGGTTGAAGTCCCGTTTATCGAAATGAATCCTGAGTTGATAACCTTGGTCCCGTTACCGGAGGTAGATAGCAAGGTCCCCGCATAATGATTAAAAATCCCGCTGGTATCATTTACCAAACCATGACCGGTCCCACCGCCTCCCGTAATGGAAAAGCTGGAATAATTATTGACGGTCCCCGAATTGTCCAACTGGGTGGCGTGACCTCCTGAAATGGAGAGGTAACCGGCCGTATTGTTCAGGATTCCATTAGCGCGATTGACTATCCCTTCACCGCCGTCGGCACCATAAATTGTAAAAGTGGAGGCATTGTTAATGGTACCCTCATTGTCAATTCTTCTGCCGAATCCGGAGCCCACCGTAAAATTGCCAGCATTCTGAATGAGCGCGCCGTTGCGGTTTAGTACAAGTATACCTGACAATCCGCCTATTACTCCCAATGAACCGGATTCATTCAAAAACTTTCCGTAATTGGACAATTGACTGGTGCTTCCTCCGCTTATATTAAATATTCCAGGATTTTTTATAGTCCCCGTTCCATAATTGATCACTGCGGTATCTACTCCTTGTTGGACGATGAAATTTCCAGTATTGATGATGGAATCCTGGTTCTTGATCCGGCTCCCAAATCCATTGGTAATGGTGAATGTGCCCGCATTGGTTACCTTGGCCCCCGCCAGGTTAATCAATCCGTCGTCAAATGCGGAGTCAATGACCATGCTCGCCATGGATTCCACTATGATTTGTCCGCTGTTGGTTACCCCATCGGCATCGCTGCCTATCACCTCGAGGCTACCCCCTGCTTTAATCGTGATTTTCGCATTGGCATCCACCGTTAATGAGCGAGCCCCGGCTGCTACTGTAATTTCCGGAAAATTGGAAGCTGCACCATCGATGATCACGTGATCCCCCGTACTGTATTTATTCGGCGGGATGGTCGGTGATCCACTCTCGGTCATCCAATTGGAAGGATTGGTCCAATCCGTATCCGCAGCGCCCGTCCATCTCAATGTACCTGGAGAAAAAAATAAAACAGCAGAATAAAAGGAGACCACCATCACGGAGACCGTGATGAAAAAATACTTAATCTTCATAGCAACGGAGTTGGTTAATCCGGGGTGAATGTAGCAAGTTCCTCCGACCTGACCTTCATCTGAACCGTTCTAATTCAACAATTTATAGATCTTAAAATATCTCTGCCTCCCGAAAACAAGATTAACCAGGAGTTCCTTAATGTATTACAGTGAAAAACATATAAATACAAATTATAATAATATCAATGTATAAATACCCTTCCGACTTTATTACTTCTCATGTTTTGTATTGTTCCACTTCAATGGTTTGACGAGATACTCATAATAGGCAATAAACCCGGCCAGGATGTGCAACAATATATAAGCCGTGACCCCGGTTAAAATGAATATGGGATTCCTGGCAAGCTGAAGCCGCCCAAAATTTACCGTATTGACCAACCACATAAATGCCAGGCTTACCATCATCAGCGTCCACATACCCAGGTCGGCGTACCAGACGGTCCGGGGAGAAAACCAGGTGATCAGGAAATAAAGAAACACAAATAGATTAAAAAAAGGCAAGGCGCTCCCGGCCACCATGCGCAACCAGAAGGAAATCCAGACCTTCGGTGAAAAACCGGCTTTACCCAGCGAAGGGACCAGGTGGACCATCTGCGTAATCAATAATCCCTTGTTCCAACGGGTCCGCTGAAGGATCCAATTTCCGATACTGTGGGGACAGGTTTCGTCGGTATGGCTATCCATCATTTTCATGCTGATCCCCGATCGGATCAACCTCACGCTCAGTTCCGCGTCTTCCGTTACATTGAATGGGTCCCAGGCTCCGCAACGGAGCAGGCTGGCCTTTGAAATGTAAAACGAATTGCCGCCCAAGCCAAAATTCAGGTTCCGGTTGGACAATTCCGTAAGGTATTGGTCAAACCATTCAAAATACTCGGTGGCAAAATTGCGGGTGATCCAGTTTTGATCTTTATTCGATATACGTACTTTGGATTGTATGCACCATTGGTCGGGATCTTCGCGAAGGAGGGAGGCCGCCTTTCTCAACTGCAGGGGCTCCGGGCGGCTTTCCGCGTCAAAAACCGTGATCATCCTGTTTTTTGCCTGCTCCAGGCCATACAATAAGGCACGTCCTTTGGTGAAAGGCATCAGGGTAGGGATATCGATGATGCGGGCATAAGCGGGAAGACGGAGATTGCGGAGATGCTCCCTCGTGTACAAATCGTTGGTTTCCACGATGATCAACAATTCCATTTTCCCGGGCGGATAGTCCAGGCGCTCGATGCATCGGATGGTCTCCCCAATCACCGGTCCTTCGTTTTTCAAAGGCAACAGAATGGAAAAATCCAGGTCCGGGTCCAGGTCGATCCGTTCTTTTAGTTCCGGGGGCTTTTCGATATTGCCCAGCCTGAAACTCAATAATACAAGGTAGTTGAGCATGGCCAATGCAAATAAAAAAACCCCGAATGTATAGGGCCAATATAGCCCGGCGCCAAGGGTGACGGCAATAAACAAGGCCAGCAACATCCGGGGCGGCCACCGGATGAAATGATATGCCGAGTTTTTTCCTATAATTTCAAGCCGGGAGGCTGCCAAAGGGTCTATATTCATGCCGATCCGGTAAATATAGATTGATTTGGGGTTCTTTCATGGACGTTTTATCAATGCCTGCGATGAACCATAAGTGGCGATGAGGATCGGTACCGCTCCCCTGAGGCCAAGCCGGGAGGAGTGAGGGGTGAAGATTGAGGATTGAGGATTGAGGATTGAAGGTTGAGGACTGACTGCTGACCGCTGACTGCTGATTACTGACCACTGACTATTGACTATTGACTATTGACTATTGACTATTGACTATTGACCATTGACTATTGACTATTCCCTATCTTTGGCCCCTCCTATTAACTAACTGATTATGGCCGCCCAGGACGACGTCTTTAAAAAACTGGTTTCCCACTGCAAAGAATACGGCTTTGTATTCCCCGCTTCCGAGATTTACGACGGCCCCGGAGCCGTTTACGACTATGGGCCTTATGGCGCCCAGCTTCGCAACCATATCAAGGAATACTGGTGGAAAGCCATGGTGCAGATGCATGAAAACATCGTAGGCATAGACGCCGCCATCTTCATGCACCCGACGACCTGGAAGGCTTCCGGCCATGTGGACGCCTTCAACGATCCCCTCATCGACAATAAAGACTCCAAAAAACGATACCGTGCGGATGTGCTGATCGAGGACTACATTTCCAAACTGGAAGAGAAAATCAACAAGGAAGCGGAAAAAGGTCGGAAAAAATTCGGGGAGGCTTTTGACGAAGCCAAGTTCCGGAAAACCCATCCCCAGGCCTCCAAATGGAATACCGAGGCCATCCAGGTCAACGACCGCCTGCAGGCCGCCATGCGGGAAAAAGACATGGCCGCGCTGAAACAGATCATCGAAGACTGCGCCATCGCAGATCCGGAGAGCGGCAGCCGCAACTGGACCGAAGTCCGGCAGTTCAATCTGATGTTCAGCACCCAATTGGGAAACATCGCAGGTGAAGAAGGGAAATTATATCTGCGCCCGGAAACCGCCCAAGGTATCTTTGTCAACTTCCTCAACGTACAAAAGACCACCCGCCAGAAACTTCCTTTCGGAATTGCCCAGATTGGAAAAGCTTTCCGCAATGAAATCGTGGCCCGCCAGTTCATTTTCCGTATGAGGGAATTCGAACAAATGGAAATGCAGTTTTTTGTAAAACCGGGCGAAGAAATGAAATGGTACCACTATTGGAAAGCCATGCGCCTGTCCTGGCACCAGGCCATCGGCACCCCGGCTGAAAAACTCCGTTTTCACGATCACGAAAACCTGGCTCATTATGCCAACGCGGCCGTCGATATCCAGTTTGATTTCCCTTTCGGCTTTAAGGAAATCGAGGGCATCCACAGCCGGACCGACTTCGACCTCAGCCAGCACCAGAAATACAGCGGCAAAAAAATGCAGTATTTCGATCCTGAGGCCAATGAATCCTACGTCCCTTATGTAGTGGAAACTTCCATAGGGCTGGACCGCATGTTTCTGGCCGTCATGTCCCAGGCTTTCCAGGAAGACCTGGTACCGGATGCCGATGGTAAAGAAACCAGCCGCTTGGTTTTGAGGTTGCACCCTGCGCTCGCCCCGGTCAAATGCGCGGTGCTGCCCCTGGTTAAAAACGATGAAAGGCTCACTCAAAAAGCCGAAGACATATTTAACCAGCTTAAATTTTCGTTTAACTGTCAATACGATGAAAAAGACGCGATCGGCCGGCGCTACCGGAGACAGGATGCCATCGGGACGCCCTATTGCGTGACCATCGACCATGAAACCCTGGAAAACGATACCGTTACCATCCGGGACCGCGACTCACTGAAACAGGACCGGGTACCCGTTCATGAAGTGGCTGCCATCATCAGTTCACGGATCGATATCAACCAGGTCCTGAGGCTCCTCGACCGGCCCTGATCCGGCACCAAGCGAGATACGAGATACGAGATGCGAGATGCGAGATACGAGATACGAGATGCGAGACAACTCGCTACTGACTACTGATTACTGACTCCTGACTCCTGACTCCTGACTACTACTTCATCCGCACACCCCTGACCCCTGAAAGGGGCCTGCCGCACTGATCAAGGGATGAGAAGCGAGAAACGAGAAACGAGATAATCTTGCTTACTTACGAACTTGCTAACTTGCTAACTTGCTAACTAACTTCCTACTTCTTCATCCTCTCCCTCAACAACCCGTCATATTTCAAGGCATTGTCGATGTCCTGAAGCTGGTCCCGGTAGATTTTAGTGATCTGGCTCAGTGCAAAGACATCCTCCGGATTGGTCTCCACCGCTTTGAGATATTGATCGATCGCTTTCTGGAATTCGCCTTGCTTGAAATACAGAGCGGCCATCTCATGAAACAGGAATTCGGATTTGACCCCTTTGTTTTCCGCTTGCTGAAACTGGCTCATGGCCAAAGTGGGTTGATCCGAGGCCACATAAATTTTACCGAGCTCGAAATTAAAATTGCCCTCCCTGGGATTTACAGCCG
>JAKQHS010000131.1 GCA_029557915.1 Bacteroidota bacterium
ACTCCCTGGTGTTTCGCTTCCTTAAGAATTCGAAGTTTTTCTTCCCGGGTAAATTTCCGGACTCCATTTGATGTGGTTTTCATGTCCATAATTACTAAAATTTTTTTGTAACTATGTCTGAAAATTTAGGGGGCTGTTTCAATAGATTTACCTGAAAAAAGGATGAAAAGTGATCAAATGACCAGGCCGGATGGCCTGGAGCTTATTTCCGCCTGGAAATCAAGCGAAAAGTCCAGCACCGAATTTTGCGAGGAACGAGACATGACGATATAACTCATCACCGATTGCAATACTGGCATGAGGTGTATAAAAAGGTTAACAGACAGGAATTGGGCCGGAAGGCTGAAAAGGGATTTATTCCGACAGTTGTGGGTTCTACAACCAAGGACGGGAATGATAAATTGCATCTTTATATGCCCTCTTATTAATAAATTTTAAAAAAAATGTCACTTAAAACTCTCATTTTAAGTAACTTATGATCAAAATCGTGGTGGTGCCTCCAGGAATTGTCCCGCGACCTCGGGACAAGGACACCAGGATATTCTAATGTCTGGATAAAATAGAAAGCCTGAGTGCCTCATCATGGATAAAACGAATAATTAAATTAAATCCTTGCTTTTTTGCCTTTTAAGGAAGGCTTCCATTTTTCTTGCTCTGATCCTGGAAAAAAGGTTGGCGGACCTGGCAATCCACCAATCAGAAGCGATCATAGTAAAGGAGGATTTAAACGAATGAGACCGATGTTGGGCTAGACGCTCCTCAAGATTCTGAGTTTCCACGATATAATATTTATCCAGGGACGGACTGTAAAGGATGTAAACAAAATGCATCATGTGTTCAAATAAACAAAAAGAGGTTGCCAAACGACAACCTCCTTTACTTCGGTGGTGCCTCCAGGAATTGAACCAGGGACACCAGGATTTTCAGTCCTGTGCTCTACCAACTGAGCTAAGGCACCATCGCCCATAAACAAGGAACTTGTTTATAAGGCGGGGCAAATATACTTTTTTTATTTTATCCAGGAAATCCCTCACTTCTCTCGGTGAATACCGGGCGGACCTGTCTGCCGCCAGGCAGGCTTCCAAGGACTTGTTTATTTGAGGATGTATAAAGCTCCCGCAGGCGCGGGATTGCCATGCTCCTATACATGGAATTTTGTTGAAGGAAACCAACCCTTTTTATGATCACTTCGGATCCACCGCGCGATAGGCCGCCAATACGGCCACTTCACCTTCTTTCCCGGGTTTGCTTGACCCGTGTTCCAGGCCGACAAAACCGCGGTATCCTTTGTCGTAAACATGTTGCAGAACTTTTGGGTAATTGATCTCTCCGGTCGTGGGCTCTTTGCGTCCCGGGGTGTCCCCGATCTGAATATAGGCAATTTCGTCCCAGGCATAATCCAGGGTAGGCAGGAGATTTCCCTCCTGAATCTGCACATGATAAAAATCAAATAGCACCTTCACGCTTGGGCTCCCAACCGCTTTAGCCAGGGCATAGGCCTGGGGTATGGTATGCAGGAACATGCCCGGGTGATCGATCTTATGATTCATGGATTCCATCACCATGATGAGCCCGTGAGGTTCGTATACGCCGGCGATTCGTTTTAACAGCTCGACTGCATTTGCCATCTGAAAATCCCAGGGAAGTTTTGGGTCCGCCATGCCTAATACATTGTGAATAAACCGCGTATTCATCCTTTTGGCAATGTCCACCGATGCCCGGACATCCTCCATGACCTTCTCTCTTAAGCCGCCGTCACGGCCCGCAAAGGTGACGTCCTTAAACGTCAAAGTACCTACGAACTGCCCCCACTCCATGCCCAGTCCCTGAACGGTTTTGCTGATCCTTTCCTGCTCTTCGACGGGCCTGTTCTTCAGCATGGTATTTTCCCAGGCGCGAAATCCCTGATCATGTCCCCATTTGATCTGGTCCACGGGATTGTCGCCCGCCAGGTCTCCGAAGAGCCCAAAATCCGGGGAAAATTTCATTTTAAAAACAGGATCGGCAATACCAGGAATGGCGTTGCTGTGGAATGAAGGCAAAATACCTGAAGCAAGTATTCCGCTCTTTAAAAAGTTCCGTCGCTTCATATAAAACATTTATTGAATATGGCAAATCCCGGGCTTCGGTTTAGCGGAGCAGTCTGGCGTCGGTTTCGGGGTCCTGGTCCTGTCCTATCAGAAAGGCCAGGAGGTCCGCCATTTCCTGTTCCGTGAGCAACTTATCCAGTCCCGCAGGCATCATGGAATGTTCCAGAATCTCCGTGGACAGAATATCGCTGCGCTGAATCTGCACCGATTCCTGGGGAGAAATGCCCAGCCGGATCATGTCCCCGGTTTGTTCTTGAATGATTCCGGTAAAGGTGCCTTCCTTGGTGCTGATCCGGTAGGTTTCGTATTCCCTGACAAAACTCACCCCCGGGTATACGATCGCCTCAACCAAATCGTGAGCAGACCGGTCGCGCTGAATGGAAGTAAGGTCCGGGCCAAAGCCAGCCCCTTCATTTCCGATGACGTGACAGGTATAACAAATGGCTTTGCCAAGGAACAGTTCCCTTCCGCGAACAATGTCTCCTTTTACAATGGAATTCTCGATGGCATGGATGAGTGACAGGCGTTCACCCTGTACCGCCGATAATTTGGCCATCAATTGGTCCTTTGCTTCGTTCAATTCCGGGGGATAGTTTGAAAACAGGCCATGGAGGTACTCTTCCGTGAAATTGTCAAGACCGGGCGAACGCTCCAGCGCTCCTGCAAGGGCGGTTCCTATTTCTAAATTTTTCGCACCCTGAAAGACGGGCATCAGCCTCGGCAGGATAAAGGCATCCGCCTTTCCGAGAAATTCTTTGGCAATTTTAAGGAGTTGGTCATCCGACAGTTTGGCTTGTCCCAGGACCCCCGCGGCCTGCTGACGTATGCTGGCTTCAATATCCGGCTGAATCTGGGTATAGAGGTAATCGAAATGCGGACTGGTAAGCAGGGCGCTGTCCCTCAAGGAGGTCCCGATCGCATGGATTCTGAGTATGGCAGGATTTTGCTTATTCCCGGCCACTTGTTTAAGGGTATGGTCCAATGAAGAGACCCCGTACAGCCGGATTAACTTTAATACCTTAAGTTTTACTTCGACCTCCGCATTGGAGGTGAGTTCCTTTCCAAGAGGGCCGATCCAGGCGGCAGGGAATTCTTTAATATTACAGCCGCTCATGGACTCAAGGACAAAGAGCTTTTTTTCAATTTGCGGCGCTGCCATCTGATCAGCCATGAATCGCTGCATGGTGCCATCCCCGCAAAAGGAAACCAGAATATCTTTCAATTGAGTTTTGTCGGCCTCGCTCCACTCGGGTTTGTTCAGTTGTTTTTGCAGGTATACAATGAAGTCGGGCGCCCATTCGGGATGGTGACTGATCACCCAACGGGCCGCGCTTTCCAGCATGCTGTCCGCGCTGGCTAAAAAAGGAGTCACCTGCTCCAGTTTTAATGATTGGTTCTGCATTTGGTCCAGTGCGATCAAAGCAGCCCTCTTGACCTCGTCCGAAGGATGGGTGAGACCCGCCTTAACCAGGTCCGGCCGGTTCATCGAGAGCAGTGAATAGATGATGGCATGTTCAACAAACCGGTCCTTCACTCCATCGGCGGACTGCAGCAATGCGGGAATCGCACGCGGTTCGCCGATCTGCCCAATCGCCGTTGCCGCCTGGCGCCGGACTGCCGGCAGATCGGTTTGAATCGCTTGAATGAGTTGATCCACCGAACCCTGGTCTTTCGCCAGGCCCAGGGCTTTTGCCGCGGCTACCCGCACTTGCAGATCCTTATCCTTTAGTCCTTCCCTTAATGCGGCGATGGATTCACTGGAATGGATCCTGTAAAGGGCATACACGATGCGGGTGCGGGCATGGGCGTCCGGGGAATTGGTCAACAATGCGGCCAGCGAGGCCACCGACTCCTGACTGCGATCAACCAGTTGATTTACGGCCCGGTCCGCCACAAAAGGCCGGGCGTCTTCAATATACCTGGCAATCGTCGCAACATCGAGGCCGGCCCATTCAATATGGTTTCCAAAAGGATCTTCCATTTTGGCGGCGTCTTTTTTTCTCACGCGATAGATCGATCCCTTTAATTCCGGTTTCGATACCTGTGAAAGGGGACAGCCTTTGATAAACCATCCGCCGGTTTCCACGACCAGCAGGCTACCGTCCCCGTCTTCCAATACGTCGGTCGGATGAAAGTCTTCGTTTTCGGAAGAAAAGAAAACTTCGTCCTCCGTCCGGAAGGAGGCCCCTTCCCGGATCAATTGATGACGAAGAACCCGGTGTGTATTAAACTGGGCGCTGAATAAATTATCCCGGTAGCTTTCATCCAGGACGCTGCCACGGTAACGAATGATCCCGGCAGGGGCCACCCTGGAATATTTGGTCACCACGGGCAACAAATCCCCGGTCAAAGGCAGCCTGTCGCGCGTGATGTTGTTGTTGGGCTTGGGATAGACCCCGCCTTCTGTCCAATACATCAGGGCATCCCGGAGGCCGGCCTTAGGCTCGGTGAAATAGGTTTGAGTCCCCAACACTTCCGATGCGGCCGTAAAAGCAAGTCCGACCGGATTGTTCATGCCACCGGCGGATATCCACTGAAGCCCTGAACCATCCGGCTTTAATCTCCAGACCCTTGCCGTTTCCCCTTTAAGGTGCTCGCCTTCGCGGGTCATGATGTCAAAACCTTCAATGGCGCTGGTCAGATAAAGCCAGCCGTCGGGCGCCATAAAGGGACCGATGAGGCTGTTGGCATTGACGTTCAACTCCCATCCGGACAGCAGCACTTCCCGTTGGTCCGCAACGCCATCTCCGTCGGTGTCCGTAAGTTTTAGCAATTCAGGTGCGGAAGAGGCGTAAAGACTACCTTTATAAAACACCCCGCCTTGCGGAAAACCGACTTTATCTGCAAAGACCGTATACTTATCATAGAAGCCGTCCCCATCTTCATCCACCAGGAGTTTTATCCGGAATTGAGGATTCTTTAAAGCATCTTCGGTTTTGTTGTATACATTGCCGGTGGACTCATACACAAAAAGGCGCCCGGTTTCATCAACAAAAGCAAACATGGGGTAGTCCACCAGGTCCGGCCCTGCGGCCACTTCGATGGTAAATCCCTCCGGAACTTCAATGTCACGGGTTGCTGCATCAGGACTTTTGCCGCATTGGGACAAGGTTAATAAAGCACTGGCCAAAAGCAGAAACAGACAGGAATAAAGATTCTTGTGGTGGAAGTTCATGCTGCAGGGTTGATCATTCCGTAAAATAAGAATAAATCCTGAGCCTGGATATGGATGTCCTGGACAGGCCTGAAGAACTAAAGTCCTTCGGAGAAAACATTTCAAAAATGAAAACAGCAGGGGATCGCTATACCACAATCCAGGCGCAACAGCCTGATGAATAGCAAGTCGGTTTAAACCCAAATCTTTGGACGTTGTCAACCCAAGCATTCACGCCAATCCTGCCCTTCTTATGGATTCCCGGTGAAATCCTTAATTCGTTTTCCGACACATAACCCATAAAAATTGCATGCCTTCCCTTGACGTGTTCATGTTTGGTCTTTTCCCTGTAACCGGCCTTTCTGCCCAGAATTAATTGTTTAAATTTATCTGGATTAAGTATAATTTTAGCCGGCTGCCCATCGTTATTCTTAGTAATTCCTTAACGCTTTTTGATATGAAATTGAAAATCAGGTTCTTCCAACTACACTATGGGATCTGTTTCATTTTCTGTGCTTTTTGCATGCACCTTTCGCCGGGCACCAGGTCTTTACCCGGTGAGTCGATGATCAAAGCCGAATGGCCCCTTCCGGTCTCCCCGGATACGGTCACGGATATGGATGGGTTTTGAGGTTTAACAGTTTAGCAGTTTATCAGTTTAGCAGTTTTCCAATAACCGTATTAGGAATGGTTGGGGAAGGCAGATTTCATATGATTTTAATCAGGTCATCCGGAAAATAGAATTTTTTTAGCTTTAAGTGGTCTAAAACCACCAGTTTATAAAGATAAGCTGGGAAAAACACCTTTTCAAAACCAGATTAAACCTTATGAAAATGCTAAGTATTAGCCGTAACAGGATAGGGATCCACCAATGCCTTTGGGTACTCGTCCTTTCATTCCTATTCATGGGCACCGCGTTCGCCCAGATCAATGTGACCGGGACGGTGAAGGATGAAAATGGGGAAGCCCTCCCCGGGGTAGCCATCCAGGTAAAGGGAACCTCTACCGGTACGGTCACGGATATCGATGGGATGTACCGGATTTCCGCCCAGCCGCAGGACATTCTCATCTTCACCTATGTAGGCATGCAGCCCCATGAGGTCAATGTCAACGGGCAAAGCCAGATCGACGTGACCATGACCGCGGATGTGGAAATTCTTTCAGAAGTGATCGTCACGGCCCTCGGTATAAAAGAAGACCGCAAAAAACTGAGTTATTCTGCCCAGAGCATCGGTGGACAGGAATTGCAGGAAACCCAGCGCGACAATGCCGTAATGGGTTTGCAAGGTCGGGTAGCCGGCCTTTCGCTCACGCCCACCAGCGGCATCCCGGGATCGGCAGTAAACATTACCCTGAGGGGGGTCAATTCCATCGGCAACAGCAATCAGCCTTTGTTTGTGGTGGATGGCCTGCCTATCAACAGCGGCACCTTTGACCAGCACAATCTTTATTCCGATGCGGCGGGGGTCAGCGGCAATGTCAACAACAACCGTGACGACATAGCCAACCGGGTGACCGATCTCAACCCGGCCGATATCGAAAACATCACGGTTTTGAAAGGACCGGAGGCAGCCGCCCTGTATGGAAATGAAGGCGCCAACGGAGTCATCCTCATCACCACCAAAAAAGGCAAGGCCGGCGTCGGGAGATTAAATTATAACAACCGCTTCACCGTATCCAGCCTCAACCTCTTTCCTGAAACCCAAACCGCCTACGGCAGAGGGCTCAATGGCGCCGCGGACCCCAATACCGCCAATTATTTTGGAGCCAAAATCCCTTCCGGCACTCCTTTATATGATAATATCGGGGCTTTTTATCAAAACGGGTCCAATATGCGCCATGACCTCAGTTTTGAAGGCGGGGCCACCAACCTGACTTACCGTCTTTCGGGCTCCTATTTTAACGCCAATGGGGTCATCCCTGAAAACAACCAGAAGCAACTCAATGTCGCCCTGAACCTGGATGCCAACCTGTTGAAAAACCTGAGAGGCTCTGCCCGGATCAACTACATCAGCAATGATTCCAAAATCCCGCCGGCAGGAGCCCTGGGTTATCTTCTGAGCGTTTTGGCTTATCCCCGGACGGACGATATCACCCAATACCTCAATCCGGACGGCACCCGCAGGCAAACCACTTCGCTGAGCCCGGCATCGGAACTCGACAATCCGCTCTTTCTGGTCAATAAGAATAAAAGGACCGACCATACCAACCGGACCCTCACCAATATTTCCTTTACTTATGAACCCCTGAACTGGTTTTCTCTCACGGCCCGCATGGGAGCCGATATTTACAGCACCCTCGGCAACCGCTTTTATCACCCGGAATCCGTGATCGGCAACGCCCGGAGGGGCTGGATTGAAAATTATTCCGATGACGGTCGCATCCTCAACGGCAATATTTTCGCCACCTTCAAAAAGAAAATTTCCACGCTCAACGGGTCTTTGCTGGTCGGATCTTCCGTGGATGACCGCCAGGCGGACATCAATGCTTCTTACGGCGAAAAGTTTTACCTTCCTGAATTCAACAGCCTCAACAATACCGACCCCACCACCCAGCGGGACCGCAGCAATCTCCGCCGGACCCGCCTCCTGGGCGCTTTTGCAAAAGCGGAGATCAGTCTCAACGATATCCTCATCTTTAACCTGACCGGAAGGAACGACTGGTCGTCCACCCTCCCAAAATCAAACCGCTCGTACTTCTATCCTTCTGCGGGGGTCACTTTTTTGCTGACCAGCCTGCCCATGTTTAAAGAAAACGACCGGGTCTTGTCTTTTGCCAAACTCAGGGCCTCCTATGCTGAAGTAGGAAATCCCGCACCGGCTTATCTGATCCAGGCAAGGCTTGCCCCCCAACCCTCTACGGGCGGCGGATTCCTGTTTGATTTTTACGGAGACAACCCGGCCCTCAAACCGGAAAAGGTAAACAGTTATGAAATCGGGGGCGACTTTTCCTTCTTCAAAGGACGTCTCAATGCCGACCTGGCCTGGTTTTCAAAAAGCATAGAGGACCAGATCATCACCCAGCGTCTGAGCTACGGCACCGGTTTTATATTCGGTTTGCTCAACGGAGGAGAATTGAATACCAAGGGATGGGAAATCCAGCTGGGAGGCAAACCTTTCCGAAACAATACCATAGACTGGGAGATCAACGCCAATTTCACAAAATACTCCACCAAAGTCATCAGCCTGCCGGCCAACGTAAACGAATATTACAGTTCGGATACCTGGGTCTACGGAAATGCCAGGGCGAGCGCGTTTTCACCCAGTGCCATACTCGCCTCCAGGTTTACCTCCGCGAACAACCGTTATTATGCCCCCGTCAACGATCGCGGAGCGGGCACAGCTACGGCCATCGGAGGATACAGCTACCTGAGGAACAGCAAAGGGGACATCCTGGTGGATCCCAATACGGGCTTCCCGCTTTCCAATAACAATTTTTTACCGATCGGGGACCGCAACCCCGATTTCACCGTAGGGCTGGTCAACAAGTTGAGCTTCCGTAAAAACCTGAGCCTGTCCTTCCTGGTTGATATTCGCAAAGGCGGGGATATTTTTAACGGCAATGAAATGTATCTTACCCAAACCGGCCTGAGTGTGAATACCCTTGACCGGGAAAAACCCTTTGTAGTCAAAGGCGTGCTCAAAGACGGTAAGGAAGAATCAGAAAATCCCACGGTCAATGCCCGCGAGATCAGCCGTTTTAGCTCCTCCCTGTATTATACCACCTATGTTCAACCGGAAGATTTCGTGGAGAAGGACATCAATTGGCTGCGGCTCCGCGACATTACCCTTAAGTATGATTTCCCTTCCTCCTTCCTGCAGCGTTCCAGGGTGTTTAAATCCCTGGGGATATTTGTCAATGGCACCGATTTATTGCTGATCACCAATTATTCGGGGGCCGATCCTTATGTCAGCAGCACCACCCCTGCCACAGGAGGCGCGGGGGGGTTCGGATTTGATTACGGAAAGCTTTCCTTGCCCAAAACTTTTTCCTGTGGCCTGACTATCGGCCTGTAATCGCATTTCATTCATTGAAAATCAATTCTGAAAGTCATGAAAACAAATTCCAAATATAAATTCAGTCTACTCGCCCTCTTCCTGGTCTTTGCTTCCTGCGAAGACTTTCTCGATGTCAACTTTGATCCCCGCAATCCCCAGGTTGCCCAGGGTTTTGCCATTCTGCCCCCCATCCTGTCCCAGATGGCCAGGGGAGAATCCTTTGATACCCGTTATATCGGAGCCTATACCCAAAATTGGTGTACCCGGCTGGCCAATAACGTCTGGGACCTTCACGGTTATGTAGCCGGCAGTGACGCTGCCGGGGAGTTGTGGCGCTCCAATTACTGGTCCATAGGTAAAAACATAGACCTGATCGTCGATGACGCTACGGCTAAAGAACAATGGGACTATGTGGGCGCCGCTTACGGCATCCGGGCCTGGAGCTGGCAATCCACCACCGATTATCACGGAGAGATCATCCTCAAACAAGCCTGGGAACCCAACCGCTACGTTTTTGATTACGATAGCCAGGAGGAGGTCTATGCGGAAGTGGTACGTGTGGCTGAAATGGCATTGGAAAACCTGAACAAGACCGGGGGGGGCGTGGCCGAAAGTTCCCTGGGCAGGGGCGACCTGGTCTACAAAGGCAACCGTGAAAAGTGGATAAAATTCGTGAACGGAGTGCTGGCCCGCAATGCCAATCATCTCTCCAACAAAGCCTCGTATTCCCCGGACAAGGTCATCGGATTCGTGGATAAATCTTTCGCATCCAATGCTGACAATTTTGCCATCCCCCATGCGGGCACCAATTCCTCCGATGGAAATTTTTATGGCCCCACGAGAAACAACCTGGCCAATTTCAGGCCGACCAAATTTATCGTCAGCCTGCTGGACGGCACCGTTTTTAATGGCGTCGTGGATCCCAGGATCGGCCTGATGATGACTGCAAGCCCGGACGGTGTTTTCAGGGGCGTGACTCCGGGTAAGGTCGATTCCACCAATGTCACCAACGATCCCCGCCGCATCCCCACCCTCTGGGGCGGTTCTCCCGCCCTTGCGGCCTCTGCCCAGCCCGGGAAGTATATTTTCACGGACAAAGCGGACCACCTGATCATGACCTATTGGGAGATGCAATTCATCAAAGCCGAAGCCGCCTTTAAAAAAGGGGATAAAACCCTTGCCTTCGATGCCTTCCGAAAAGGCATCTCGGCGCATATGGATTTTTGCAAGGTGACCACGGCAAATAAAGAAGCTTACCTGAGCAGTGCGGCCCTGCCTCAGAGTTCCGACGCGCTTACCCTCTCCCAGATCATGCTTCAGAAATACATTTCCATGTGGGTGGCAGGGACGATCGAAACCTGGGTGGATATGCGGCGCTACCATTACGATCCGGCCATTTATACGGGCTTTACCCTGCCCAGCCCTCTCGCGGCCGGCAACAACGACAAACCGGCTTACCGGGTAAGGCCGAGGTACAATTCCGAGTATGTGTGGAATCTGGAAACCCTGAATAAACTCGGGGCGGCCGACCTGGATTACCACACGAAGGAAATGTGGTTTACCAAGCCTTGAACAGCCCGGTAAGGAAGTTATCAATTATTGTCCGGTAAATAAGGGAATGGCCTTCGGAATATGGAAAGCAAATCGCTCACCATACCCGTTCTGTTGCTTGTCTTAACCATATTCCGTTTCCAGGTCACCACGGCGCAGGAAGACAGCGCAAAAGCCCTTAGCCTCTCAGGGTATATGGAAACGTATTACAGTTATGATTTCGACCATCCCGGAACGCATGTCCGGCAGCCTTTTCTGTACAATTTCAACCGGCACAATGAATTCAACCTTAATCTGGGCCTGATCAAACTGGCATACCAAACCACAAAGGTCAGAGGCAACCTTGCCCTGATGGCGGGCACCTACCCCAACGACAATCTTTCTGCCGAACCCGGGGTAATGAAAAACGTCTTTGAAGCCAATGCCGGAATAAAAATCTCCGGGAGTAAAAACCTGTGGCTGGATGCGGGTATTTTTTCCTCACACCTCGGCTTCGAAAGCGCCATCGGGAAAGATTGCTGGAATCTGAGCCGGAGCCTTTTGGCCGAAAACAGTCCCTATTATCTGAGCGGATTGAAGGTTACTTACATTTCCGGCGACGCAAAATGGGTTCTGAGTGGCCTGGTGGTAAACGGCTGGCAGCGCATTTACAGGGTGGATGGGAACAATACCCCCGCTTTCGGTCATCAGCTTTCGTTCAAACCCAGCCCGGCAATCACTCTCAACAGCAGTTCCTTTATTGGGAGCGACAAACCGGATCAGGTAAGACAGCTGCGTTTTTTTCACAATTTTTACGGAATCTTCCAGGTGAATGACCGCATGGCCTTCACTACCGGTTTTGACTTTGGAGCAGAAGAAAGCGCCATCGGAAACGGAGAATACAACACCTGGTATGCACCCGTTCTCCTCCTGAAGTGGAGCCCTGGCCCCAAGTGGAACCTGGCCGCCAGGCTTGAATATTACAGCGATGCGAATGGAGTCATTATTGCTACCGGCGCCCCACATGGGTTTAAAACCTGGGGATATTCACTCAATCTTGATTTCCCCCTCTATGACCAGGTCCTCTGGCGGGTGGAAGGCAGGGGTTTCAAAAGCAAAGATCCTTTATTTAATCGCGGCGGGCCACCCTCGAAGACCAATGCCAGCATCACTACATCTCTGGCCATATCCTTTTAGATCCGGAAAGTTTCCCGCAAGGACCACATCCCAGATGATGCAATTCATTTAATTGCAGAACCGGTTTATATACTCTGCCGCCTGCGGGTGCCCCAGATCACTGGCGGTTTTGAGGTCGATGCAGGCCTCTGTCCTTTTTCTGAGGTTGATACGGGTAATGGCGCGGTTGAAGTAGGCGCGCGTATGCGATGAGTTCAGTTGGATGGCCATGCTGAAATCATCATTGGCCTTTTCAAAATTCTTAAGATGGAACCAGGTCAGGCCACGGTCGAAATAAGCCACGTGGTTGGAGGGAACCGCCAAAGCTGCCGCGGAAAAATCATCGATGGCCGAGAGGTAGATTTTTTGTTTGTCTTTGACCTCCCCCCTGCCGATGAGGGCTTCGTAATTGGTGGGGTCCAGGGAGATCGCCCTGCTGAAGTCATTGAGGGCCGGGGCCAGGTCTAGCAATTTGAGCCGGGCATAACCCCGCGCCACCCAGGCATCCACAAAACCGGAATCCAGCAGCAGGGACTGGCTGAAATCAAAGATGGCAGCGGTGATCTCATTGGTTTCCAATTTGAGTTTGCCCCGGTAATAATAAACCCTGGGCTCGTCGTTGGCTTCAATCGCCTCATTGAGCTTGGTCATGGTTTTGGCCTGGCTGATCTCTTCGTCCGGTTTCCCTCCGTTTCCGTTCTTGGACTTGCCATCTTCCTGCACGGCCTGCATCAATTCTTCGACCTTTGCCTTTTTCGCGAGGATTTCTGGATCACCGAGGAGGTTCAGTTCCGTGACAATTTTTTCATAAGCCTGGTAATCGGCGAGGGCTGCTTTGTAATTTCCCTGCTCCGCCTTCACTGCGGCGCGGCCGGCATATGCATAATAAAGGTTGGGGTCCAGCCTGATCGCTTCATCAAAGGCCTCAATGGCGCCTTTAAAGTCCCGGGCGATCGCCAGTTCCGCACCTTTGTTATACAGGACCAGAGGGTCCCCCTGCCCGCTAAGGCCAACCGCCAATAATCCAAAAAACAGGAAAATTTTTGTTTTCACGATCTGGAATACGGTTCTGGCCGGTTTTATAAGGGGCATAATCTTGCTGGACTGATTTAATTGAATCATTAAAATTACTCAAAATTACAGCCCTTTCCCGTTTTTAAAAAAACGGTAACTAAAGGCATCCCCCCTTCTCCGTTTCTAAAACCGGGTTCCCCAATATTGTGCAATCGTTTTCGACATAAGTCGCTAACTTTGAAGGCTCAATTACCCAATGAAATATAATGTGAGGTACTTGCTTTCGTCATGGTTGTCCATGGGCCTGGCTTGCACGATTGCGGCCCAGACCAGCCCGGGACCAAACCAGGCCGCCCCGGACCAGCCTTACCGGATCGCCTTATCCTCTTCCAACCAGCCTTTTGCTTTTCATAAGGTGGTGATCAACCCCAAAGGGAAAGTCTATGGCCTTACCGGGGACCGGAAAGATCAGCTCAAAGCCCTGAATCAGGATGGACAGTCCCTGTTTTCCGTTTCGGGGGAATTTGAACAGGCCGCCGGGCTGGTAGCCACGGAACAATCCGTTTATGTCCTGGATCAAAAGGAAAAACTGGTTTTCCGTTTTGATGCCAATACCGGCAAACTGCAAAACCGCTTCGGGGATCAGGCCGAGGAAAGGTTGAGAAAACCAAGTTCCCTGGGTTTGATACAAGGGCAACTTTTGCTTTTTGACGAAGGGAAAAACAACGTTCATTTTTTCGACCTCGAAGGGAAGTTTATAAAAACCGTCCTACTCAACGGGGTACAATCCCCGGCAGAGGTGTATACCAACCAAAGGGATGCCTTTTATGTCCTGGATGACAAACTGAACGCCATCCTCAAATTTGATGCAAACGTAAAGCCTTCCCCATCCGGATACCTTCGCCTAGGGACCAGCAGGCCTGAAAAGATCGAGTGTTTTACGGTTGACCCGTTGGGTTACCTTTTGATTCAAAACGGGACGACCAAACAGATCGAAGTATACGATTGGAAAGAAAAACCAATGAAAATCACCCAGGTGGCGGGCAACCTGGAAACCATGACGGTGGACCCGTCCACTTACCGGCTGATTGGAAAGGAATCCAATTCCAGGCAAGCCACTTACGAAATCCAGGTCATCCCTCCGATGCCTGAAAACATTTATGGATTTGACATTGACCAAAACCGGCTTTTGGTGACTTTCAAACCCCTCAACGCCAACTTGGCTGACCGTTATGGATTGCTGACCTATGCCTCCGACGGATCCGACTCCCTGGCTTATATGACTTTCGGGAATCAATTTGTCATCGATGAATCCACGATTTTCAAGGGAAAAAGCCGCAGGTATAAGCTGGTCAGTATGAACCCTTCGGCCATGAGCGCGCCTACCACCGGTTTTGACAATTTTTTCGGGCTGGGCAATTATCTGAACAAAGCGGGGAATTACGAAGACGCCATGTTGGCCTATCAAAACGCCATCCGGTACATGGGCCGGCCCCAGAAAATGGTTGCCTTTGTGGCCCAGGCCATGCTGGATATGGGGAAAGCCCAATTGGCCAGCAGCCCTGAACTGATCAAGGGACTCAACATGCTGAAGTCGGCCTATAACCTAAATCCGAGAAGTCCGGCGATCCAGGAAGGACTGGCTTCGGGTTATCAGACCCTGTTCTGGAAACTGGCGGCTCAGGAAAATTATACAACCATTCTTGAAGAAGCGGGAAAGGTGGTCAGCCAGACCTTTCTCAAACCCTTTATCCTGGCCGGCGTGGATTCGGTGGCGGGCGTGCTGGAAAACCTGCCCAATGTCAATACCCTGACCAATGCCCGGCTCATGCGCATCAAACTGATCGAATGGGCCCCGGTTGTACCGCATTATCACACCGCCGCTTACCAGACGGGCATGCGCCTCTACGAACTCAAATTCAGATCCGGCGCCCCCGAATATGAATTGCAGGCCTTGCTGGGCGAATGTGAAAGAAATATCAAAAAAACCATTGACCTGCTTATTGCGGCTAAAAAACCATTCCAGCAGGAATACCTCCAGCATCTCGAGGTACTGAAGTTGAGCAATAAGTATGCGGATCTGGAGAAAAGGGCAAAGGAATCGATCACCGTTTATGGGGCCCGGTTCAGCAGCGAACAAACCATAACGATCCGGGAATATATGGCTTATGCCCTCAACGGCTTAAAAAGGTATGACGAAGCGATCGCGGAATACGAGTTTTTGCTCGGCCAAAAACCCAATCATACCGGGTACCTGACCGGCCTGGCAGAAACCCAAGTTCAGGCAGGAAACCACCCGGAAGCCCTGGCCCTCTACAAACAATTGTTGCTGAATGACCGCAACAATCCTCAGATTATCGGCAAGGCGGGCATGATCGAACTCTTGTTGGGAAATTTTGCAGAAGCTTCGTTTCAGCTGGAAAAAGCGAGCCAGATGGACCCTTCAAACAAATCCTTTTACGGGCCCCTGGGCGAAGCGTTTGAGAAAACCTCCAGCAACCAAAAAGCCCTTGAAAATTATAAACTGGCCATTCAGTATTATGAAACCGGAAAACCAAACCTGGAAGAAGCCCGGGAAAAACTCAAATATTACCGGAACAAGACCGCTGCCTTATATTCAAGGATGAGCGATCACGCCCATGCCGTGGACGTGTATAAAAAACTGGCCAATCAGAATCCGGATGAAGCCGTCAACTGGTATAATCTCGGCACCTCCAGCCTTTCCGCCGGCCTGGTTTTTGATGCCGTGAATGCGCTGCAAACCGCACAGGGACTCAATCCCGGGGATACGAAAATCAGGACCGCGCTTCAAAATGCCATCGACCTGCGCGAAAAGGTGTCTGCCAATGAAGAACCGCTGACTATTGCCGAGGTCAGGATCCCTGAAATCTACCCGTCCCTCTTCAACAATTATGCGGACCTGAGCCTGCTTCCTATTGGGGACCTCATCGTGGCCAACAATACCAAACTGCCTCTGAAATACAGTGCCATGACTTTGGATATTCCGGACCTGATGCCTCAACCCACTATTCAAAATGAAGGCATCCTGGTGGGCTTCTCAAATTCCACGCTCAGCCTCCGGGCCATTTTCTCTCCGGCCATCCTCAACCAGACCCAAAGCCAGACCCTGCAGGCCACCGTGTCGATCCAATACACATATGAAAATGCCCCCAAAACCACTTCAAAGACTATCCCGGTAACCGTTCATTCCAGGAATGCCATCAACTGGTCGGACAAACGGAAACTGGCCTCCTTCATTTCCCAGGGATCCGGGCCGGTGACCGATTTCAGCCGCAAAGCGCTTGAATACTTCAGCCCGGTACCCTCCAATACCCTGAATGAAAACCTGGCTTCCGCCTTAAAGCTTTATTCCACTCTGGGCAGCATGAGATTGTCCTACTTACCGGACCCCGAATTGAATTACACAACGGTTTCGATCAACACCAACCTCCTGGATTTTCTTCAGTATCCGTCCGAAACCCTTATCCGCAAGACCGGGGACTGCGACGACCTGGTCACCCTTTATTGCGCCCTGCTTGAAAATGCCGGGGTATCCACTGCCTATATCGACGTACCGGGCCACATTTTTATGGCCCTGGACCTGAAACTGACCCCGGATGAGGCCAACGAACAAGGCTTTCAGTCCACCGACATCATTGTTTACCAGGGAAAAACCTGGCTGCCGGTAGAAACCACGCTGATCGGAAGCGCCCCCTTCTCCCAGGCCTGGGAAAAAGGCGCATCGCGCTACTACCAGGAAATTTCAAAAGGCAATTTCCCGGAGATCGTCCCGCTGGTGGACGCCCGTAAAGTTTACCGGCCTTCTGATTTTGCCCCGGAGGCCCTCCCTTCGCTGCCCCGCGATCAGCAGCCGGTGTTCAGGGAATTTACCCAGCAGATGCAGTGGATTTTCCAAAAACTCAATGCCACCAGCCTGACGGTCATGAAAAATCAATACCTCAACGAGCCCAACAATGTCTATATCAAAAACAAACTCGCGGTATTGCTGGCCCAGACCGGTCAGTGGGATGAAGCCCGGCGGATCCTGGAGGAAGCCCTGAAGCTGGCCCCGGAAAACCCATCCGTCTACAACAACCTTGGAAATATCGCCTTCCAGCAAAATCAGTTTGCAGAGGCCATCCAATTCTATGAAAAAAGCTATACTTTTGATGATTCGGATATTCAGACGCTGATCAATCTGACCAAGGCGAACCTGGCCATCCTGGACAAAGCTGCAGCCAGGAAGTGGTTCGATCGGGCAGCCTCAATCAATCCAAACATTGCCAAACATTATTCTTTACTACTAAATCAACTCCAATGATCCCTAAAATCACACTGATCTGCTTCCTCCTGGTCCTGGGCAGCAATCTGGTACATGGCCAGAATACCGCCAATTACCAGGTGGGAAAAATCACCTATCTCGAAGGCCAGGCCACCCTGACTGCCGGCACCCAAGCGGTCAATGTTGGCATCAATACCCCCGTCCTTTACCTGCAAACTATTAAAACGGCGGCTAAATCGGTGGCCGAAATCAGTTGGACCAACGGATCTAAAACTACGGTGGAGCCTTCCAGCACTTATCTCATCAAAGACTTGTACGATCAAAGCAATTCCAAGGCGCTGGCCCAGTCTGAATCCGTGTTTTCTGGCTTCAAAAAGGTCTTCCGGGCTGCCAACGAATCCCGCAAGGCCGAAGAGGGAGGGATCCGCAGGTCCAAGGTCAATGCCGATACCTTACCTAAACCCGACCAGCTCTATTGGAAAGAAGACCGGGAAGTCAGCTTCGAAGAAGCTTCCGCCTATTACGAAAAAGGAGATTATCCCAAAGCCATCTGGGCTTTCCGGACCTTCCTGGACCAGAAACCGATGGATTCCATGGCCAAATACGCCACCTTCGCTCTCGGCCATTCTTACCTCCTGGCCAACAACCAGGTGAAAGCGCGGGAAATTTTTGAAAAATTCATCCTGAAATATTCCAATGACGAGCTTAAGAACCAGGCTGAATTGGTATTGACGAAATTTCCGGCCAGCAATTGAAATTTAAAAAGATCTCCCGCTTCTTTCCGCGGGCCTTTATTCTTTCCCTGATAAGCATAGCCCTTACCGCAGGGGTAGTCTGGCTGAGCAATAACAAGCTGGTCACCTCCCCGGTAAAACAACTTGAAAATACCCTCTATGACCTGGGATTCAAGGGCAGAAGTGTCAATAAGGCCCACAAACTGATCCGCCCGGAGGATATCGCCATCGTGGCTGTGGACAACGCAAGCATCGATGAACTGGGCAGGGTACAACTCTGGCCCCGTTTGTACGATGGCCTGGTCATGGAAAAAATAGCGGCAGCTGGGGCTATTGCCATCGGGGTCGACATGCTGTACACCGAAACGGACACGCTCCCTGCAATCTACACCCGGATGTTGTCCCAGGCCGGAATCATGGATTCCGCAAAAGTCATTTCTGCCCTCAGTACGGACCAGGATCTGTCCCGGGCCATTGAAAAAGCAGGCAACGTTTACCTCTCCCTTTTTGACAACGATGCCGATTCCTCCAGGGCGGTAAGTGATTCAGTGATACGGCCTCTCCGGCTTTTGACGGCGCCGGTCAGCCCGGAAAGGAAGTTCTCCCGGATGATCTATCCCCAGTTGCCCTTAGCCTCGTTCACCCGCGGAGCAAGGGCCGTGGGCAGCATCAATATGCCGTCCGATCTGGATGGGGTGGTCCGGGATTACCAGCTGGTCCAGCAGGTTGGGGATGAAAAAGACGGGCAAGTGCGTTATCTCGCCAATTTCCCTTATTACATGCTTGCCGATCTCCTGGGGGTCCCGGAATCGGAGGTCCGATTTGAAGGCAGCACCCTTTGTCTCACGGACAGTTTTAAAATCCCTTTAAACCGAAAAGGTTCATTTAAAATAAACTGGCTGGGTACCAATGAAGATATCCGGATGATCTCCTTTTACAAGGTCCTCAACGACATCGTGCCGGCAGAATATTTCAAGGACAAGGTGGTATTTATCGGCGCCAGCGCTTCGGGCCTGGAAGACATCAAAACCACTCCGGATGCGGATGACCGCGTACCGGGAGTGAAGATCCACGCCGTGGCTTTTCTCAATATGATTAACCAGGCCTTTTTCACCAATTTCAATTCCATCTGGTTTTACCTGGTCCTCCTGCTCATCACCTTCCTGATTTCCATTGCGCTGAGCAATATGGAACCCATGTTTGGATTGCTTTTCCTCGCCGGGGCCATGCTCCTGGAGATCCTGGTTGCCGTAGTTTTTCTTTTTCAGCAATGGGGCGTCATGATCCCCCTGGGCACCCTGTTGGGATCCACTTTGCTGGTCAGTATCCTCACCACCACCTACAGTTATTTTACCGAACAAAAACAAAAAAGACAACTGAAGAACGCCTTTGGCACCTATGTGTCCGCAACCGTGGTCAATAAAATACTGGAGGATCCCAAGAGCCTGATGCTCGGGGGTACCAAAAAGGTCTTGTCCGTCCTCTTTTCCGATATCCGGGGCTTTACCAATTATTCCGAAAAAATGGACCCGCAACTGGTGGTGACCATCCTCAACCGATACCTGTCCGCCATGTCGGAGCCCATCCTTTCCCATGAAGGCACCATAGATAAATTTATCGGGGATGCGATTTTTGCCATCTTCGGCGCCCCGCTTGAATTTTCGGACCATGCCGACGAAGCCTGCGAAGTCGCCCTGGAAATGTTTCACAAACTGGATGAAGTCAACGAATGGATTGTCTCCAACAAATTTGAACCCCTCAAGATCGGCATCGGGATCAATACCGGGGAAATGACGATCGGAAATATCGGGTCCTCCAAACGGTTTGATTATACGGCCATCGGCGATGCCGTGAATCTCGGTTCACGCACCGAAGGCCTGACCAAATATTTTAATGTCAGTGTACTGGTCACGGAGTATACGAAGGATTATTGTAAGAGCGGTCAATTCCTGTTCAGGGCCCTGCCCTGTACCAAAGTTGCCGGCAAAGCCGAGACCGTCGGCATGTTTGAACTGGTGGATTATAAGGCAAACCGCGCAAAATATGAACCGCATATCAGCCTCTGGGAACAAGCGCTCCAGGCTTTCCATGACTATAAGTTCGATGAGTCTTATGACCTGTTTGCCCAATGTAACCAGTTGAAAAAAGACGATTATGCCACGGAGATCTATATGAAAAAATGCAAAGAGTATAAGGTCCACCCAGAAAATTTTTCGAATATTCTTGAGATGGGCAGCAAATAAGATGATTGTCCAGCTGCCGAGCTTTCCAACTGTCCAACTGTCCAACTGACTATTGACTATTGACTATTGACTATTGACTACTGACTACTGACTACTGACTACTGACTACTGACTACTGACTAACTTGCTAACTTGCCAACTGACTAACTAACTTTGCCCCATGCCTCAAAAATTATTTCTTTTGGATGCTTATGCCCTGATCTTCCGGGCCTATTACGCCTTTATCCGGAACCCCATCATCAATTCCAAAGGGGTCAATACCTCCGCCATCTTCGGGTTTACCAACACCTTGCTGGAAATCCTGGAAAAACAGAAACCCAGCCATATCGCCGTGGTGTTTGACCACCCCTCCCAAACCCTGAGGGAACAGGAATACAACCACTATAAAGCCAACCGGGACGAAACGCCCCAACCCATCAAGGACGCGGGCCCCTGGATCCGGGATATCATACGCGGCATGAATATCCCCATTTACGATTACGAAGGATATGAAGCAGACGACGTAATCGCCACCCTTGCCAAAAAAGGAGCCGCCGCCGGCCATGAAGTTTACATCATGACCGGGGACAAGGACCTGGCCCAATGTGTAACGGACCAGGTAAAAATTTACCGCCCCGGCAAACAAGGTGGCCCGGCGGAAGTTCTCGGCATCGAGGAAGTGAAACAGAAATTCCAGATCAAAACACCCCTTCAGGTCATCGACCTGCTGGGCCTGATGGGCGATGCCGTAGACAATATTCCCGGGGTTAACGGGGTGGGAGAAAAAACAGCGGTGAAACTGATCGAAGAATTCGGTTCCATTGAAACACTCTATGAACGAATCGATGAGGTCAAGGGCAAGATCAAAGACAAACTCATTGAAGGAAAAGAAAACGCCTTTCTGTCCAAGCGGCTGGCCACGGTGGTCAGCGATGTCCCGGTGGAATTTAATGAGGAAGAACTCTCGATCGGCGCCCCCAACCGGGAAGTGCTGGCTCCGATCTTTTCCGAACTTGAATTCCGCACCATAGGCAAACGTTTGTTCGGAGATGAATTCAGTGTCACCCGAAAAACCACAAGCCCTTCCGCCCCTACCCTGTTTGAAGACGTTCAGGAAGAGGACAGCCCCCCGGATCACGGGGTTTCGGCTGCATACACCATCCGGAACACCGCCCATGAATATCAGATTGCCGGCACTCCGGCACTCCGGGCAGAATTGATCTCCGTCCTGATGAAACAGAAGGAAGTGGCCTTCGATACCGAGACCACCGGCCTGGACTCCCTCAACACCCGCCTCATCGGCATGTCCTTCAGTTTTGAAGAACACAAAGCCTGGTTTGTCCCGGTGCCCGAATCCTTTGAAGAGGCCCGCGCCCTGGTCCGGGCATTCCAGCCGGTTTTGGAGAACCCCTCGATCATCAAAATCGGGCATAACATTAAATTTGACTGGCAGGTGATCCGCCAATATGGGGTGGAGATTAAAAGTCCGTTTTACGATACCATGGTGGCCCATTACCTCATCGATGCCAATCAGCGCCACAAAATGGATTACCTGGCGGAGACCTATCTGCAATACAGCCCCGTACCCATCGAAGCCCTTATCGGCAAGGCAGGTAAAAAACAAAAATCCATGTCGGAGGTGCCGCTGGCCGAGCTGGCCGAATATGCGGCCGAAGATGCGGATGTCACCTTCCGGTTCAAAAAAGTGTTTGATCCGCTGTTAAAACAAAAAGAACTGACCCGGCTTTTTGAAGAGGTTGAATTGCCCCTGGTCGAAACCCTCCAGGATATGGAATGGCATGGCGTGCAGGTGGATGCCGCTTTTCTCGGCGAATATTCCAAGTCGCTGGGGAAAGAACTTTCCGAAATCAAAGAAAAAATTTACCAGCAGGCGGGAGCGGAATTTAATCTCGATTCGCCAAAACAAATGGGTGAAATCCTTTTTGACCGGATGAAAATCCCATATACGGGACCTAAAACCAAAACCGGGCAGTATCAAACCAATGAAGATACCCTGACCAAACTGGCGGAGACCCATCCCATCATCGAATCCATTGTCAATTACCGCGAACTGGCAAAACTGAAATCGACCTATGTGGATGCCATTCCCGAACTGATCAATCCAAAAACGGGAAGGCTGCACACGACCTTCAACCAAACCATCGCCGCCACCGGCCGGTTGAGTTCCATCAATCCCAACCTTCAAAACATACCGATCCGCACCGACCGGGGAAAAGAGATCCGGAAAGCCTTTATCCCCCGGGACGCCGAACATGTGATCCTGTCTGCGGATTATTCGCAGATCGAGTTGCGCATCATCGCGGCGATCAGCAAGGATGAAAATATGCTCGAGGCTTTCCGCCGGGGAGAAGACATCCATACCGCCACCGCCTCGAAAGTTTTTAACGTGGCCAGCGGAGAAGTAACCAAAGAAATGAGGCGGAAGGCCAAAGCCGTCAATTTCGGAATAGCCTACGGGCAATCGGCCTTCGGCCTGAGCCAGACCCTCAATATCGCCCGCAGCGAAGCCAAAGAGATCATCGACAGTTATTTTACGCAGTTCCCGGGCATCAAACAATATATGCAGGATACCATATCCTTTGCCAAGGAACACGGTTATATCCAGACCCTCCTGGGCAGAAGGCGGTATCTGCCTGAAATCCATGAACGGAATTTTACCGTCCGGGCCCAGGCGGAACGCAACGCCATCAACAGCCCTATCCAGGGATCCGCTGCGGATATGATCAAGGTGGCCATGATCCGGATCCATCAGCGGCTTAAAAAAGAAAACTTCCACTCCGTCATGACCCTTCAGGTCCACGACGAACTGGTCTTCGATGCCTTGCGCAACGAAGTGGAAGGGATCAAACCGCTGATCGAAGAGGAGATGAAAAACGCCATTCCCAATTTACCGGTACCCATAGTCGTGGAAATGGGCACAGGAAATAATTGGCTGGATGCGCATTGAGGATGGAAGCTGGAAGTTAGAAGCTGGGAGCTGGGAGCTGGCGGCTGAAAGTTAGAAGTTCCCATCGATATGCTTCGCGCCTTTGCGTCTTTGCGAGAAATAACCCTCTTTGCGCCTCCGCGTCTTTGCGAGAAAAACAATCTGTTACCCCTACACGCCTTCGCGAGAAAAAAGATCAATCAATAGCTCACCGGCAGTTGTTTTACCAGTCTGCTGTTTATATAAAACACGACCCTCTTCACACTAAAGCTCTTGGGGACCGTGGACACAGCCAGGCCGTTTTCCGGGCACCCTGCCTCATTGGCATCACAAGTCCCCGCGTACACATTCATATCGGAAGAGGCTATGGCGGCGCGGATCACCCTGAGCCTGGTCGCTGCCGGTGCGGATATGGCCACCAGGGTTTGCCCGGTAAAATTTGGGGCCTTTGCATCGACCTCCCTCACCCTGGTGAAAACATCCTCAAATTCCTTTGCATTGGTGATGACGTAATAAGCGGTATCCATGGCACCGGCCCTGGATATTTTTAAATCATAATTTTGATAATAAAGGACCCCGATGGCGCTTTCCTTCGTCATTTGCCGGGACGCAGAACAAGCCGAGACGAGGACAATGAATACACTCAGGGAAAGGGAATGGGTCATGCTTTTTGAAAATGATTCCAAGGGAAGAATGGAATAAGGACTGCAAAAATAGGGAATATCCTCTTCGCGTCCTTCGTGGGTTGAGCCATTCCCGGGGCCTATTCCAGGGAATTCATCAAGTACTTATTGCCCGGATCAAAGGATCAGGTGCCTTTAGGCCTGACCGGTATCCAGATTTCCTCCTCAGAAGACGGATCATTGTTTTTGTATTTAGGGCCCAGGAGCTCAAAATGCGGCCGTTGGTCCAATTCATAAGCCGATCCGGGCAACCAGGTTCCAAAAATTTCTTGAAAAATACGGTTGTCCCTGCTGGACCCCTTATACTCGAAAACCGCGTACAGCCCGCCTTCGAGGCTAAAGGCTTCCATATCCCCGGGCACCCGGTCAAAGTCCGAAACCTCCATGGCCGCCCATTTTTCAAACTCCTGGTCCGGGCTGAAATTTACAAAGTAAGCGGGAGGGTAAATGCTCAGGGAGATGACCTCCTTATTCATGGCATTGACAAGATCTCCCCTCCTTGGCATAAAACTTTTCCACAACTCTGCGGTTTGATTTCCGGACAAGCTCATGGTCAGCCGCTTGCCCACCAGTTTTTTAGGGCCGATGGTTTCTATTCTCGGATTCATGCTTTTCTTTTGGTTGATCAGGGGGTTAATAGTTCAGGCAGTTCAGGAAATTACCGGTTTGAGGTCGGGGGATTGCAAATAAAGGTAGATAAATAAAATCAGTGGGCTGCATTCAGGCCTGTAAGATCAACCGGTCCTCGCTCTTTTTAAAAGCATCACTACAAACACCATGATCCAGACCATATAAGCGGCAATGGAGATCCGTTCCCAGACTCCCATCCAGGGCGTCGGCAGGTTGGCTTCCATCCGGGCGGACTGCAGTCCGGTAAGCACCCCAAAAACGATCATAATCAGGATGGATACCAATGAATAGAAACGGAACCGTTTTCCGAAAACTGCCGACCCAAAACCCATGATGAGCAACATGAGCGGCACCGTAAACATGGTAAAAGCAATATGGAGGGTGTCCGTAAGGGTTCCTCCACCTGCCGCGAGGACTTCCCGTTGATGCATGGGCGGCCAGACCAGACCTACGATTACATAGACCATCATCAGGATGCCCGCGATCCGCAGACGACGGTCGCCCTGGGCCACCGACCTGACGGCCCAACCAAAAACAAAAACCAGCAAAGAATACAAGCTGATCAACACCATCCATAAAGTCCTGGTGGGACTGTCTACCGCGGAGAGTTCGCTTACCGTCTGGGAGAAGGAGCTGTAACCCGGATGAAACATTGGAATAAAAACATTCATCGCTATATACAGCATGGATGAAAGGACACCGCATTTAAGCAGAGTCACGATTAAAGTCCCGCTCTTTTTTTCCAGCGACACCGATTGCGTTTCCATAGGCCTTATTTGCAAAGGAAAGGGGAAGGCAATTGAATCCCAATGATTTAAATCATACCTATGGGGTTAAAATCCGCATCCTGGTTCAGTAAAAACCCGAATGAAGATGGAGTGCCGGGTCGATGCGATTTGGTCCTGAACCCAGCCCAAGTCACGCTGAATCCAAAACTTCCGCATCCTGATCATTTCCCCACCAGGTGAATGATCGTTGTGTTGAATTTACCCGCTTCTTCCTCCAGGGGTTCGTGTCCGGATTGTTCAAACCAGATGATTTCCTTATGAGGGGCATTCAATTGTTTCGCAAATTCTTCAGTGATTGCCGATACGAGATTCCAGTCGTGCCTGCCCAATAAAAAGTACACCGGGATTTTTAAAGATCTTATCCCGGTCAGGTCGACTTCAAACATATCCTTCTCCAGGTGTTCGGCGGAATATTTGAAAGCCGCAAACCAATCGTAATTTTTATAATCCTCATATTGTGTTTCCGCTTTTTGAATTTCCTTTTCGGCCTCTTTGCTGAATATCGCCCCCCCGTATTTACTCAATAATTCATGCTGTTTTAAAAAACAATTCAGTTCCCCTTTACATAGGGAAGTGTCGCCTTTTTCCAATTGATCCAGGACCCGCAGGGTTTGGATGTCGTCCTTTCCCCTGGCTTGTTCCGCTATCCAAATTCGGGACCTTTTAATGCTCTGCCGGATATTCAGCACCTGGGCAATGCCGAAATAGGCGGCATAGTCTTCCGGGTATTTTTCGATCAGTTTGAGCCCGACCACACTTCCCCAGGAAAAGCCGGCCAAATAGATCCGGTCTTTCCAGAATTTTTCCTTCAACCAAAGAGTCAGTTCATGACCATCCTCCACGATCCTTTCCAAACTCATGTTTTGGGCTGCAGGATTCTGCATATATGATTTTCCGCAACCTCTTTGCTCCCAGGCGACCAAAGTCATGGAATCGCTGATCCCGGCATTAAAATACCGCAGATGCGGGGTCTGGGGCCAGCCGGGTCCGCCGTGAAGGAAAAGCAACACCGGTTTGTCCGGAGTGGTCCCGGTGATTTCAACATATTGTTTTTCACCGCCGAGTTCGAGGAAGGTTTGTTCATTCACGGTTACGGAAGCGGTATCTGGGCCGGGCCTTGCTTTATTTGATTTTTCCACGCAGGAAAAAATAAAGGGGCAAAACAGGAGATAAATCAATCGTTTCACCAGATTTGTTTAAACCAATGCAAGGTAATGTTTTCAGGTTTTGCACCAGTTGCTTCTTGGCATAAAACCATCAGCAATTCTTTCCCCCCCTTTACCCATTTATCTGGCTTTCCTTTGGGAGCACCTGCTCAAATTTAATAACCGGGAGAGGAAATTTATGGTGAATAGTCCATTCTCCATGATTTCAAATTCAGCTTCCTCCTATCTTTGACTCCTTGTAATGAAATTTCCTAAAGTGTTTTCCGCCGGGGAGCTGGCTGCGCTGTGTGAAGCAGAGGTATTGGGGGATCCCTCCACCCCACTCCAAGGCATGAATGAAATCCACAAAGTGCAGCCCGGGGACCTGATGTTTGTGGACAATGAAAAATATTTTCGAAAAAGCCTGGAATCGGAGGCTTCGGCCATATTGATCAACCAGAAAATACCCGTTCCCGCGGGCAAAGTCCTCCTTTATCATCCCCAACCCTTTGATGCTTACAATGCGCTGGCCTGGCATTTCCGCCCTTTTATGCACACCCGGGAAGCCATCAACCCGCTGGCGATGATCGATCCTTCTGCCACGATCGAATCCGGGGTCGTGATCGGCGCCTTCGCCCGCATTGGAGCCGGAACCTATATCCAGGCCAATGCTTATATCGGACCGTATACCGAGATCGGTGAAAAGGTCATCATCCACCCGGCTTGCGTCATTGGAAGCGATGCTTTTTATTATCACAAAACCAACCTGGTTTATACCAAATGGAGGTCCATCGGACGGGTGGTGGTCGAAGATGAAGTCGAAATCGGATCGAACTGCACCATCGCCAGGGGGGTAAGCGGGGATACCGTGCTGGGTTATGGATCCAAACTGGATTGCCAGGTCCACATCGGTCATGGGGTAAGGGTCGGAAAACACTGTCTGATGGCAGCCCAGGTGGCCATCGGAGGGAAGACCCTGATCGGGGACCATGTGACCATGTATGGGCAGGTGGGTGTGGCCCAGAACCTCAAAATCGGCGATCACGCCGTATTGCTCGCCAAAACCGGGGTATCCAAGGACCTGCCGGGAGGCGTTACGTATTACGGAATACCCGCCGAACCGGCCAACATTGCCTATAAACAACTGGCTATGATGCGACAACTGGCCCGTTCAAAAAACAAATCATGATCCATCCTTACTGGATAAGCTATTTGATTGCGCTTTTTTTCACCCTGGAGCCCGGAGAAAGACCATCCGACTGGTTTTACCGGCAAAGAGCCTGGCCTTTGGATTCCATTCCACAACAGTTCTACCAGAAGGCGGTCGGCGAGGCCATGCTAAAAGCCAGAGCCAGCTATCGTGAATACAATCAGGCCTGGACCTTCGCCGGACCCATGAATATCGGAGGCAGGATCACCGATGTGGAAGGCGTGAACGGCAATGCCAACATCATCTATGTCGGGGCGGCTTCGGGAGGGGTATTTAAAACGACCAATGGGGGGCAAGCCTGGCAAGCCATTTTCGACCAGAATCCGGTCTTGTCCATCGGGGATATGGCCATTCATCCATCCAATCCGAATATCCTCTGGGTCGGTACGGGGGAAGCAAACGGAGGCGGCGGATCCGTATCCTATGAAGGCAATGGCATCTTTAAAACCACGGATGGGGGTAACTCCTGGATCTACCTCGGACTGGAGCAATCCGGCAGCATTCCGAAAATACTGATCCACCCGTTCGACGATAAAATCATCTATGTGGCCGCCATGGGCAGGATGTTTGGCAAAAACAAACAGCGGGGCGTATTCAAATCCATCAATGGGGGGGATACCTGGGAGCAGGTCCTTTTCCATTCGGACTCCGTGGGCGCCATAGACCTCATCCTGGATCCGCTCCATCCCGATACCCTGTATGCCGCATTGTGGGAAAGGTCCCGCCGGCCATCCGGCATCGACTATGGAGGCCCCGCCTGCGGGATATACCGCAGCTTCGACGGGGGTAAGGTCTGGACTCCGCTGAGCCAGGGACTCCCTGCCGGGGCCAACCTTGGCCGTATTGGAATTGCCCTTTGCGCCTCCTCACCGCAGGTAGTTTACGCCTATTATATGGATGAGAGCGGGGATTTCCTGGGTATTTACCGCTCCGACAACCATGGCAATACCTGGACCAAAACCAATGGCCGGGTCAATGTGGCCAATTTCGGATGGTGGTTTGGCAAGATCTATGTATCGCCGGAAAATCCGGACGTGGTCTATGCCCTGGGCTTGTCCGGAACCAAATCCGTAAACGGGGGACAACAGTTTTTACCCATGACGGAAAATTTCAACGAAGACGTTCATGTGGACCAGCATTCCCTTTTCATCGATGAGAAAAACCCCAACCGGCTCCTGCTCGGTAATGACGGCGGGCTTTACCTCAGCCAGAATGCGGGCAACCAATGGTCGAAGATCAATAACCTGCCCATCACCCAGTTCTATACCTGCCATATCGATTATAGCCAGCCGCAACGAATTTACGGGGGCACCCAGGACAACAGCAGCATGCGCCGCCTGCCGGGAAGCCAGGACCAGTGGGAAATCATTTGGGAAGGGGATGGTTTTGTCTGCCTCGTCGACCCCTCCGACAACCGTTACGTTTACACCGAATCCCAATACGGGGTTTTTGTACGCAGTACCGATGGGGGTAAAAACTTTTCCACCGCACTCAACGGGATCGACGGCAACGACCGGAAAAACTGGAATACCCCTGTTGTCTTCAATCCTAAAAACCCGGCTTCACTCTATCTTGGCACCAACCGGCTCTATAAATCCACGGACAGGGCCCTTTCCTGGCAGGTCATCTCGCCAAACCTGGGCGGAATTTCCAGTTCAAGGAATTATGGAACCATCACCACGATTTCCGTCTCCCCCCTGGACAGCCAACTGATTTACTGCGGTACGGATAACGGCCAGGCCTGGGTCACCAAAAACGGCGGACAAAGCTGGGACCAGATCTCAACGGGCCTGCCCCAGCGCTGGATCACCTCGGTGGCCGCTGATCACAATATTAAATCAAAAGTGTATATCAGCCTCTCCGGTTACCGGTACGATGAATCCATGCCCCACATATTTCGTTCCTCCGATTATGGAACCACGTGGACCGATATCTCCCGGGGCCTGCCACCCGTGCCCTGCAACCAGGTCCTGGTGGACCCCGCCTTATCGGGGCATCTGGTCGTCGCGACGGATGCCGGCGTATGGCGCTCTTACAACGATGGCAACCAATGGGAGATGCCGGGCAGGGATCTTCCCCTTACCGTGTACACCAGCCTTGCCTTTCATGCTCCGACCCGTACCCTTGCGGCTGCCAGTTACGGACGCGGCATTTATACCTATACCCTCGAATTGCCCGTAAGCCAGGAAGAAACCTCGCCCGACCCGCTTGTTTTCGAAGCATTTCCAAATCCTGTAAAAGAAGTGTTGACCCTAAAATTCAGTTCACCAAAAACTCAAAAACTGACCCTTGGTTTGACGGACCTGGGTGGAAGGTTTTTATGGAACAAAACGATACAGGTAAGACCAGGGCTGGAGTACCATGAAAAAATTCAGTGGAATGAAGGGCCGGGTATTTATTTTTTGAGGTTGCAGGAAAACAATGGCGAAACGAAAACTCTGAAAATCCTCCACCCTTAATTCCATTTCGAAAAGAAAACAGGTAAGCCCCAATAGTAAAATTTGAGATCCGGGAACATAGAGGCCCTGCATTCCGGATTATGGTTAACCGGAGAATCGCAATTCCGGACAAATGGCGATTCAGTACGATTTTCATTAATTTTATTTTCATGAAAACAACACTATCGCCCATTGCCTTGCTTTTTCTTTTCGTCCATCTGTCAGCACAATCCCCACTTACTTTGGCTGACTATATCCGGACGGCGCAATCCCGATCGCTTAAAAGCAAACTGGCCCAGACCAGGACGGAGATCAGCAGGTACCAATACCAGTCCTTTCTCAGCGATCTGAGGCCACAGATCAGTTTTTACGGGAGCCTTCCTGCTTACAGCCGCGATTATTTCGATGTCCGCCAGCCGGACGGCACCATAAAATTCCTGCCGAGGAGCCAGAATTTTTCAAATATTGGGTTTTCCCTGAGCCAGCAAATATTGGCTACCGGGGGAATATTGTCCCTGCGCACAGACCTTAGCCGCTTCGATGATTTTAATTTAAAAACCAAATCCTACAACAGCACCCCCCTCTACCTTCGTTTTGACCAGCCGCTTTTTGGCTTCAACGAATTAAAATGGAATAAAAAAATAGAGCCCCTGAAACTGGAAGAATCAGGAAAATCGGAATTGCTGGAATTGCAGAAAATAGCTGTGGACATTTGCCGCTCTTATTTCGAGGTGGCTGAGGCCCAGCTGAGGGGTCAAATGGCAGAAGCCAACAGGACGAATATCCTTGAATTGCTGGAACTGGAAGAAAAACGCATACCCCTGGGTACGACTTCGGAAGAAAAGATTTTACAATTGAGGCTGCAACTCATTCAGTCCAGGCAGCAAGCCGACCAGGCCAGGTACCAGGTGCAGGTCGCTTTATTGCGACTGAATGCGGAGGCGGGTCTGCAAAATGGGGAAACCGCCGCCTTGATGCTGCCGGAGGAGCTGCCTGTCGTGAAATTATCGGCGGATACGGCGGTTTATTATGCGAGGAAATTACGGCCCGAATTCCTGGCCTTTCAACGCAGCAGCCTGGAGGCGGAGAGGGAGGTGAAAAGGGCCGATGCCGCCCGGAAATCGGTTAACCTCAGTGCGAGTTTCGGCTATAATAATGCCGCGGATGAATTCGGCGACCTGCTCAACGGCGCCCTGAACCAACAAAGGCTGTCGGTCGGCATCGATCTGCCCCTGGTGGATTGGGGGAGAAGGGATGCCAGGGTCCAGGCAGCAAAAGCTTTACAACGCCTGACGCAGTTCAACAATGAATTGAACGAACAGAATTATACGCAGGAGATCATCACTTCAGTGAGTACCCTGGAATTATTACACTCCAATATACAGGTGGCCAGGGAGACGGAGTCCATTGCCAGGGAGCGATTCGAGGTATCCCTCAGGCAATACCAGACCGGACGGCTCGGCCTCACCGAGCTCAATATTGCCCGTCAGGAAAAGGATGAAGCCAGGGTGCAACACATACAGGCCCTGAGAAACTGGTGGTCGGGCTATTACGAACTGCGTCAATTGACCTTGTATGATTTTGAGGCAGAAAGGGAAATTCAAATATTAGATAAGTGAAAAATGACCCAATCGGCTTGGAATTAAAGTTAAAAATTCAATGGTTTCCAAAATCTCAACTCATTCACATGCAAAATTGAATGGCTTTCCATGTCTAAGTAATTTCCAATTATTTCCAGTTATTTCCAGTTACTATTTTTTAATACCAAATTCCATTAAGAAATTTGAAGCACCTATCCATCACTTTAGCGGCTGACCAGGTCCGGGATTCAGAAAACGGGTCAGAGCAGGAGGTAAAATTAAATGATTTGTTTATGTTTAAACTTTCTAAGTGCGCCTTTTTGTTATTGTTTTTATTATTTGCAGTTACCTCAAATGCTTATGTGCATGAAATGTATTCAAGTACTCAATCATTTATGGGCTATACTTGCAACATTTATGATCGCATTGCAGAAGGGTGCTATATTAATGGCGCTTGCAGCGGCAGTGGGGATAAATGCGACTTTTGGATAGGAACTGTTGAACATTGTACTACGGGTACCTTTTATAGAGACTATAGTGCTTGTAACCAACAATGATATGATGTTCAGCAAGCAAAATTCAAAGAATACAACATTTTACCTAAGGATAAGTCGGTATCTTTTTTGGGTATCGATTTTATTTTTTATCAAATGTTCAAACGAAGACAATCGACAAATAATTCAATCCATCGAACCAAAAACAATAACCAATGGTATCAATTTAAACCACAAAATATTAAATACATATATTATAAATCTAGATTCATTGACGCCCATTGAAGAAATAAGAATCTTTATTAATAAAAAAGAAAATTTAATTTCAATCATTAATTTTATAAATCAAAGCCTGGACTATTACGATCTGAAAAAAGGCAATTTATTATTTAGATGCCAAATCTTAAAAAAAGAAAATAAATATAATAAAATAGCAAATGGAATCCAAAGGTCAAATGGATTTATGTTTCTAACAAAACCAAATTTAGATAATTCATTTATTGTTGATGATTCGTGCAATCTTATTAAGGATAAAATTATTTCCAATGCCTATGCGTTTACAGATGATGTTAACAGTATAATTAATATAGATAATGGGGCATGGGGAGGTCCTGTGATTAAAAATAATAACATATATTTTCTTAACTTGCCATTTATTGATCCAAAATCTGACTGGGAAACCAGAAAAAGATACCTATATGAGAGAAAATATTCTATAGTTGAATCAAAACTATATTCTATTCCAATAATCCAACCTGAAACATATAGGAATATAAATTTGCACAATTATAATTTAATCCCATTCCGGGCATTTAACAAAGATTTAAATATTTTTGTATATAGTTGGCCTTCATCAAATATAATAACATCCTATAACCTTTCCAATGAAACCATAGTCAACAATAAAATTATAAACCCCAGTATTGCACCTTCAAACTTACCAGTTACAGAAGAGCCGGAAATTAATGTAGCATTAAAATCTGTAATGTTTGGGTCTATACTTTATGATGCCGTAAATAAAGTGTACTACAGGTTCGTTTTAAAATCTCGTACTCAAGATGCATTAATTCGTCCTCTCTATTTAAATATCTTTAACAAACCCATCACCATTCAGGTATTGAACGACAAACTGGAAGAAATGGGAACGGTGGACATTAAAAGTAAATATATATATACAAAGTCTCAGGTTCAAGATGGACATCTGTTCCTTATCAGAAACTGGATTAATACCGGAGAAGATCATTTAATCATTGATGAAATTGAAATCATTCTATAGTTATTTTTTCAAAAATCACTACATGATTAATATTTTAAAGTCTACTTTTATTTATTTGGAGTTCTGAAATGTTAATTTGGAAATCGTCCTCAGGGTGTATGTTTAAATATCTAATTTTAATAGGATGTTTGAATGTTTCCTGTAAGGACCCGGAAAGGATGGGAACCTTTAAGTTAAAAGGACAACGGGGACAGCATATTACCAAAGTTCATTTTGACACCATAAAGTTCAAAATTCCCTTGTTAAAATTTGGGAATATGAACGCATTAAAAATCCCAAATACCGCCATATTCGGCGGAAGGGAAGCATTTTCTATATCCAATTACGCTGACCAATCCATCCATATTTTTGATTTTAGAGCCAGGAATCACCTGCTTGCCATTCAGCTTTATACAGAGGGTCCGAACACTACGATAAGTGGGAAATACGGGTTTTATCATCAATTATTGCCTGATCAAACCGTTTTAATCCTGGATCCTCCTACAAAAAGGCTCAGCAGGGTAGATATCCGGGGAACCCGCTTAGAGTCCCATACCATACCGCCGGATCCGGATTTTGAATATCTGGCGGTAGTGGATTGGTCGATCCAGGGAGTACTGTATGGCGACGATTTTTTTTATCCCGTAATCCCAGGCGGATTTATGCCCCTTACGATACAGGATCCCCAATACAAACGGCTCAAACATTTGTTACAATACCGTGTAGGCGAAGGATTCCGGTCGATGATCATAGGCCGCAACAACTTTTATACTCATGAACGATTTTACAACTTCGATGAGTGCTGCATGACCAATTTTCTTAGCTTCTTAAAGAACGATCTGCTCATTTCCGATTGCGTAAACCCATTTGTTCGGATATATGAATATGGCACGGGCCGGCTTAAAGATTCCATAGAGATGAAGTCCCGGGAGTTTGACCAAGTGCCCGCCTACGATCAACCTGTTACGGCCGGTGAATATCAGCACATGCCGGCCAATTTATACAGGGAAATTTTGGAATTCGGGCATACCCACCCTTCCTATTACCAGTTGCACGTGGATACCACTCATCATCTGATCATCCGGCAGGCCAAACTGGGCATGACTGATGAAGAATATATGGACAACCGGTTCTATTGGTCGCATTCTTTTATCCTTTCGGACACGGACCATTTTCAATATCGCGGAGAAGCGATCGTTAAAAGAGGCGATTATAAGAATATATCGTTCCTCAATGGCGCTATGACCTCCGAAGGATTATATTTCCCGTTTTTTGATCCACAGGGTATGGAGGAAGATCATTTGTATTTCCTGAGGGCCCGGTTTATTGAATAAGACCGCCAGTCACCCAGGAACGCCAGCGAAGATATGATTCAGCCATACTTTTTTTGTGGATCCGTATCAAAATGGAAATATAACTTGTTTTAAATTTATACCTTACCCATTTCATCCAACTAACCATCGTTCCATGAAGCATATAATATCTTTTGTATTGAGTTGTTATAGTTTCTATATTTGCAATGGTCAGATTAATAATTTTAATATTAATTCATTAACAAGGGACCCTACGACTTTAGATTCGATTAGTTTTAGCGCCGGGGCTATTTCAGAATACGTTGAATCAAATTATTTTTTGTTTTCTGACAGCGCTTTAATTGACGGACCAAATATAAAAATCAGGTCCAATGAAATGAAAGTATATTATTTAAAAGAAGATCATCCTCGCCAAAAATTTTTTACCGAAGCTCATATTTGTGGTATAGCTTACTTTTTTATAAATAAGGAGCAAATAAATTTGCCTATAGGTTATAAGAAGTGCATTTTGGATTTATCAAATTTAAATTATATTTTTCTGTTTGAATAGAAGCCTTTTAACAGGTTCAATTGAACCTGATTCCGCTAATTTTCCTTTGGCTTTTCGTGCATGTCCTAAACGGTTATTTTTACTCACCCTATTTTACTTCCCCAGTTGCTCAGACCTGGTCGCTTTGGTGTCTGCCGCATTGGTAATTTTGCCTGAAGGGATCCTTTACATCAATTCATAAATTTCCCCTTCATCCTTATCCAATACCAGTAAGCCAGCGGGATAAACCAGGTGGTGAAAAAAGTCCCGATGGTCAGACCCCCTATGATGACCCAGACCAGGGGTTTTTGTAATTCGTTTCCCAGACCGGGGATGAATAAAACAGGCACCAGGGCGAGAGAGGTGGTCAGGGAGACCATGAGCAAAGGCTTCAGGCAGATGCCGCCGGCTTCGTGGATCATCCGGGACAGGGTTTCTTCATTCAATGGAAGCCCCTGGGACTTATAGGCTTTGGATAAGCGGTTGAGGGTCTCGATTTTCAGGATGGGATCGTCTACGATCAATCCCAGGATGACAATAAAACCGATAGCCGCCATCGTATCCAGCGAACTTCCAGTGGCCCAGAGGAGCAACATGGATCCGGTAATGCCCAGGGGGATGGTGAGCATCACCAGGATGGGCTGTACCAGGCTTTCGTATTGAATAGCGAGTATGACATACATCAGCAGGACCACGAGCAGGAAGATTAAGACCAACTGCCCTAATTGTTTCTGGTCTTCAAAATACCTCCCGGAGAAGTGTACCGGGATACCCTGGTCAAGGGCAAAGACCGACAGCCGCCCCTTCAACTCCTCAACCGTAGAACCGGTTCCGTCCGGCCATATTAAATTATGGTATTGCCCGCTGCGATCAGCCAGGATCTGTTTTGGCTGGCTTCGATAACGGAATTGCACAAAAAGGGACAGGGGGTAAGACTGGCCGTTGGAGGAACGCAGCCATGGTGCCTGGTTTTCGTTTCGTTCTGAAACCAGGTTCACCCTGACCCGGTCCGACGCGTTTTGCAGTTCGGTCAGTTTATAAGAGCCATAGTGTTGTTCAAGAACCTGGTCCAGGGTCTGCCGGTCGATCCCGTATAAAGCCATCTTCGGATAGTCCGGCAGGATTTCCAGGTGGGTCTCAGAGGCCAGGCCTTCTCCCGGCAAGGCCCCAGTATTTGCCATTTTCTCCGCCAGGCCCGATATCAATGAATCCTGGCCGCGCGTGACATTGGTAAACCTGGCTTCGAAATAAGGCACTGATGAGCTGAATAACTGGGTAAATGCGTTGGGCGCTTCTTCCAGTTCCAGGCTTGCAGCGGGAAAATGTGTACGGACCCAGGCGAGGGCCGCCTCATCGGCCTTCGAGCGGTCGGCATCCGAACTGCATGCATAATAAAGCGATCCCTGCTGCACCGTTTGACGGCTATCCTGAAGGAGGTACTGGGTAATCCCGATATCCGCTTCGGAGGCAAGGATAAACGGACGGATTTGCTCCGTGAGCAGGCCATGCCGCCGGCGGTTTTCCCCCGCATCAATGGGCTCATTCCAGTCGATCCGGATCAGGCTCTCCGTCTTTTGAGTTTCCGGCAAGGCCCTGACCGGCAGGAACCTGGCGATCCAGAATCCGGCCGGCATCATCAGCAGGGTCAATACAAAATAAATAGGCCGGTAGCGGAGGATATGACGGATCATGCGGTGGTACCCCTTTTCGACCCAGCGGTAAAAAACCGTGTCTTCACGGATCTCTCCCCGGCTCAGCCGGCTGAGAAGTACTTTATAGAGCAGGGGGGCCAGGCCAAAGGCGATCAGGAGGGATACGAAAAGGGAAATAGTCAGGGCTTTGGCCTGGTCACCGATCAGGTCACCGGCCATGCCATGGAGCAAGACCAGGGGCGCGTACACCACTACCGTAGTCAATACCTGGCTGATCACCGGGGGCGCCATCTCGACCGTGCCGCTGACCGCGCTTTCTTCCAGGCTCAATCCCGATTTCCTTTTTCTTGAAATGTGGTCAATGACCACAATGCTGTTGTCGATCAGCATGCCGATTCCCAGGGCAAGCCCGGACAGCGAAATGATATTAAAAGACAGCCCGAATAAATAGAAAAAAACCACTCCGATCACCAGGGACAGGGGGATGCTGATGCTCATCAGGCTGGGCGCCGACCAATGTCCGAGAAATAAAAACAGCAGGGCAATGGTCAGGATGCCCCCATAGAGGATATCCTGTTTTAAATTGTCAATGCCGGCGACCAGCAAAAAGCTTTGGTCCTGGCTGATTTCAAAACGTACGCCCGGATAGTCTTTCCGCAAAAGGCCTATGGCATCGTAAAGCCGGGGCATCAGTTCGTGCATACGGGCTCCGGCCTGTTTTTTGATGGTCAGCACAAGTCCTTCTTCATCCTGGTATACATGGTATCCAAGCCTGGGTTCGGGGACCAGGTCTACCCGGCAGAGCCGGTCGAGCGGAATGGAGCCCTGGCGTGCCTGCACCGGAATTTTCCGGATCGTTTCCGGGTCATGCAGGGTCTGGGCCAGCCTCACAAAATACCGGTACTGGCCATCCCGGATACTCAGGCTTCCCAATTCCTGGTTGGCGTTCCGGATGGCAGTCCCGATGTCGGCAGTTTGCAGCCCGGCAGCCTGCAGGGCTTGCTGGTCGGGCTGCACGACGATGATATTTTCTACCTGGCCATTGATATCGACGGTGCCGACCCCTTCAAGTTGTTCCAGGCGCTTTTTCAATATTTTTTCAGCCAGATCGGTCAGTGTGGCCAGCTCAGGACCGGAGGAATCCGGCAGGACATGAAGCCGGACGACGGGGATGTCCGAAGTATTGACCCGGTTTACCTGGGGCCTGGGCAGATCGCGTGGCAGGGATTGGCTGAGGCGGTCTATTTTCTCATTGACCTCCACATAAGCCAGGTCCATGCGGGTGCCGTGCTCAAACTGGAGGTACAGGCTTCCGCGATGATTGGAAGCCCTGGATTGAATATCCACCAGGTGGCTGGTAGTCAATAGACCTTCCCGGAGGGACCGGAGGGCGGAGGATTCTACCTGGCTGGCCGTATGCCCGGGGTAGCTGAGGGTAATGATGATGCGGGGTACATCGATCGGGGGCAGCAAGGAGACAGGGATGGACCTGAAATAATAAAGGCCCAGCACCAGCAGAAGGCCAAAACTTAAAAATACGGCTACAGGGCGTCGGATAAGATAGCGTATCAATAGTAGGATTTTATAGGATGATAGGATTGTTAGGATTTATAGGATTTATAGGATTTATAGGATTATAGGATTGTTAGGATTTATAGGATTACAGGATTGTAGGATTTATAGGATTGTAGGATTGTAGGATTGTTAGGGTGATAGGGTTAAAGGATTTACAATAAAATTACCTTTTCAACATTGAATGCGGAGGGAAATGGCCTTAAAAATGGAAAATTTTTATAACTTTAAACCATATATTGGAGATACCCCCTACCCAATGTAGCCCTGAAATGGCGTACTATGGAACACGAAAAATTTTACTCTAAGCATGACCTGGCTTTTGAGTTGGGCATATCTCTGAAAACGATGGGCCAGCGTATCAAAAAACTGGAAAACGGGGTGGTGAAAGAGCTTTACAGGGAGAAGCGTCTTTTTTCACCGGCCGAACGCAAAATTATTCTGAAAAGCCTCCTGGATCATGTACCCTCTAACCGGTAAATATGGACCCTTCCAGTTATTTCCAGTTATTTCCAGTTATTTCCAGTTATTTCCAGTTAATACTTTTCTATTCCAATGCAGTTCAGGAAATTTGGATCACTTATCCCCCCTGTTTTGCGATGGACGAGACCGGTTTTCCGAAAACGGACCAGAGTAGGATATTTAATGTTAATTTTTTGTCTTATGAACAGGCTAATTCTTTTGATTGGATTTACCATTTCAATTTTATCTATTGCAAATGCAGATGCACCCTGTCCTACAGGAGTGACGACCGTCCAGACATCATGGTGGCCACCAAATAACGATACATGGTTCACCTTGTGTGGTTGCCAGGCTGTTAAAGGATATTCGGCTTCAGGATCGTGTGGAGGGCCGGAATAGTCAAAAACTCGGGGATAGCCTTTGATATCCTATATGGATATTAAAAGCAATGCGACCTCTTTTGGGAGTATTTACTTTAGAGGATTTTGTGCAAAATGACATAAAGTGAATATATATGAAAACAATCTTTCCGGTTTTTACTTTATCTTAATTTTGAATAACCAGATACAAATAAATATTAACAGGATAATCATACTATTTTTTTATTTGGCATGGGCTATCTCCTGCTCAAGGGAAGCTAATTCATCCGCGGTGCTTATCGAAGATGGCGTTTCCTCATCCCTGATCATATTGGATATACCACTCACGGGTCTGGAATTGCCCCTGAAGTCCGGAAAAATTCAAAGTATTAATATTTATAAGGATAAGCTCATTATTAAGGAGAGTAATGGGAGCCATATCCTTACCGTTTATTCTTTGAAGGAGGGTACCTATACAGGATATGGCAGCATTGGAGAAGGGCCGGGCAAAATTCCCAACCCTGAATTCTGCAAGCTGGTGCATGTAGAGGAGGGAGGATCGGTGATGATCTTTGATTTCTTAACGAAGAAGATTTACAGGCTCTCTTTGATGGACAATACGCTGGCGCCGCTTTATACTTTAAGCAGGGAAGAGGGTGCGGCCCAATCCGGCATCTGGCTAGGGGATTCCATCCTTGCCCTGGCAGATCCTGCCGGGGACCCGATCCGCATCCTGGACTTAAAATCAGATAAATCCATCCCGGCAAGCCTGGAATTGCCCTTCCGGCGGACGCTGACTCCGGAAGAAAGGATGCAATGGTATCCGAAAGATCTTGCCTTTAATACTAAGCATAGGCTATTGTTGACCTGGAGCATCGTGTCAAACACATTGAGCGTCAATAGCACGAACGGATATAATTTGAAGGACTACCAGTTTGGCGCCAATCAGAATCTCGATGACAACCAAATTCATCGGAATAAAATATATTATTACGATGGAAAAACATCCGGGGATTGGGTATATGCCCTTTATGGAGGATTTGACTTAAACGGTCAGTTCCTGAATAAAATAATTTCCCATATCCGGTCTGAATTGCATTTATATGATCTTAAAGGGGATACGCTTCGCCGCTTCAGGCTTGACCGGCTGGTCAATACCTGTGCCATCGATTTTACAGGGAATTGCATCTATTGTATCCAGGAAGGCGGAAAGGAAGATAAACCATTGGTAAAATATGAAATGGATTAAGAGGATTGGTTTAATTCTCCTTTCGGGCCTCCTGGTCCTGTTTTTACCATTTTTCGTTGAATACGACTTTGGCTTAAAAAAAAGCCCGGGACCCGAATGTAAGATTTCCCAGGGGATGAAACAGGTGTATGTCCATTGGTTAAAACCCCTGAACCATACGGTTTCCGTATTTTGTGATGGAAGCCTTAGTCCACATTATATGCCCTCAAAGCGGAACCTGCCATGCGATTGCAAACAAGAGAAATGAGTTCGCTTCCATATTGTTCAGGAATTTATTTTGGATCCGATTCCAAGCTGTCATTCCAGTTATTTCCAGTTATTTCCAGTTATTTCCAGTTATATATTTTGACATGTGTTTTTCATAATTTAATTTTGAGATGCACTTTTAGTTATACCCAATTAAAAGGTACGGGTACCCGAAAACGGTCTAGAGTAGAGGTTATTATTAATTTCTTTATTATGAAAATAAAAAAAACATTAAGCGTTTTGGTCATTCTACTAATGGTATTATTCGGCCAACAATTTACGGCAAATGCCAGTATTTGCACTTACTGCGCACTTGAAGGGACTCCGCAAGGTATATGCAATTGCGATCCCTTTGGCAATGATACTTGTGCATGGTGCGTTCATACTGGTGGATGTGATGCTAATTGTTCATCCACAGAACAGTGTGAGCAGTGGTAAACAAATATAATAGACAGGCATTTTATAAAATTTGCCTGTCTAATTTAATTCTAAAATAATGAATAAATTTATTATTTCGGTATTTTTTTTCTCCCTTCTGACCTGCAAACTGGATAAAAAAGAGAAAATAAATAATGATCCAATTAAAAAATATGAAGTTTCTTTTGATACATTAAAATTTCTGTCACCCGCCATCCATTATTCCAGCGCTAGTCTTTTTAAAGTGGTAAATAATAGCATTTTAAATGACATTGAAGTAATGTCCATTTCCAATTTTATTAATAATACCATCCAGATTTATGATTTTAAAAAAAGAAAGATCTATAAAACCATTCAATTGCACAAGGACGGACCTGACCGCACCCTCACCGGACAGTTTGGATTTACTCATCAAATAATTCCCGGAAATAAGATTCTTGTTTTAGACCCTTTATCCTATACATTTAGTGTGATTGACCTGAATGGACACAAGATCACATCTCAAAGAATTCCACCGGATCCAAATTTTGAGTATGCTGCCGCCATGGAATATTCCATTCAGGGAGTATTACATGGAGATGATTTTTACTATCCAGCCATTCCGGCACATTATGCCCCGCTTTCCAATAAAGATAAATTATATGACAAGCTAAAACATTTGATACATTATAATACAAATACGGGATTTCAGTTGCCTAAGATCAATAGAAACAATTATTACACTTTAGATTTAATATACAATACCGCTCAATGCTGTTATGCGAATTTTGTAACTTCTGTAAACAATAAAATTTTTGTCTCTGATTGCTATCAGCCCGATATAAAATGTTATGATGCCCGGTCATACAAATATTTGTATTCCATTCCGGCACATTCCGGTTATTTTTATTCAGCTCCTTCATATGATGAACATCTCTCTGAACAGGAATATTTATTTCCCCCAGCAGAAACTTATAGATCAATGGAAAGGTGGGGATTTGTGCATCCTTCATATTACCAGATGTACATAGATACTATAAATCATTCCATAATACGGCAAGCAAAACTGGGCATGTCTGATGAACCATACTATAGAGACCGGACACAATATACCAGTTCATTTATTTTTATAGACTATGATACCAATAAAATAAAGGGAGAGGCTCTGGTAAAAGGGGGTATGATAGAAAAAGTAGCTTTTTTTAACGGATTTATAACCTCAGAAGGACTTTGTTTCCCTTTTATTGATATCCAACAAAATGAGGATGATCATATCTATCTGGTAAAAGCGGTATTTCATTGAATTGGATCATTGGATCTATTTTCTCCGGAGAGGTCACATTAAATGGAATTTTGCCAATAGTGGATCCGGATTTTGAATATCTGGCGGTCCTTGATTGGTCTATTCAGGGAGCATTGCATGATGACGAATTTTTATATTCTGTGATCCCGGGAGCTTTTATGACCACTTACCACCAAAGGACCCAAAATTTGGGCGATTTAAACATTGCATTTATTTTGGGCCCGGTGTATTGAATGGAGACTGCCGTCACCCTGGAACACAGGGATAATTCAGACGAAGATAGCGACTCAGCCATAACTATATTTTGTTGCTCCGGGTCAAAATGGATTTGTAACTTGTACGGAGATGATTAAGGCTCATCTTGCTCGGTTGCCGGAAAGAAAGGGATACCCTCTGTTTAAGCTATTGTCGATCACTTTTATCGTTCTGTTTTCAGAAGCTTGTCGTTACGAACAAATTCCACAAAAATTCAGTATAAGAGTGGATTCCAGCCTGGGGACGGATATCGCAGACTTGTTTTTATCCGTGGAATATTTGCCGCTGTCGAAATCGCCGAACCCATTTCACAGCATTGACCAACTGAGAATATCGGCAGACTGGATCTACCTATTGATCAGCCAGGCGGGAGAGGGTCAGTCTGAAGTGATGATCTTTGGGCGGGATGACGGTCATTATTTTCGTTCAATAAAGGGAGGATTTTCAGGACCCTATGATATAAGGTTCATAAGTTGTATTGATATTTACAAGAACCGGCTCTATGTCATGGATCCGTTACAATCGAGGATTTTTGTATATGACGAACAGGGAGTCCGACTTACCGGATTATCCGTCCCGGATGAGTATCGTAAGTTCGCTGTATTGAATGAACATGTTTTAATCCTCGATTCCGATGAGGCGCCGACAGCCTCGGGGACCAGGCTATTGTATTTTAACACTCAAAATGGAAAGTCCATGCCGCTCCGTCACAATGGAAAAGTCCAAAGCGGGATGGCCTGGGAAAGATTCTTCCGCAAATCCAATTCAGATCTTTTGTTTTACACGGCCCACGATCCCAACGTATACCAAATTAAAGAGTCCGGCTCGGATACCCTCTATCGTTTTGATTTTGGCACCAGGCTGATCCTGGAATCAGATATCCCTCCCAATATAAATACCAAGCTGACGATGTTGAATGACTTGATGGATGAAGGGAGAAGATTCACCACCATGTTTAGCTTTATGGATTTTAACAGCACCCTTTTCTTCACGTATTATTTAAATAACCATATGCGATTTGTCAGGGTTGCTATCCGGGACAGCGGCTATCGGACAGATCAGTTTGAGTTTAAACGAAATACCCTGGATGGCGGACCTTTGCCCGATCTGCCTCCTTTGGGATATACTGATTTTGGAGAAATGGTATTTGTTTATGATGCGGAATATGTATACCACCTGTGCCAGGACAAATCCGGAAATAAAAGGAAGTCGCCCGACCTGATCGCATTGTGCAATAAAATAAAGATTGAAGATAAGCCGGTGCTTGCGTTTTATAGAATGAAATAATGGGTTTATGAAGTACTTAATATTATTTGTTTTGAATTTTTTTAGTTTCCTGAATTGCAATGATCCAGTTCAAAAAATAAAAAAAGTCACTTTAATTAATTTTTTATTTTTTTCATTATTCATGGTGGCTATATTAACGCTGTTTGGCTGTAAAAAACCTTTAAATAATGAGGTTATAGAAGTTAAAACAATAAATAATTTCCGTATTGATACGATATTCCTATTAGCAGCAAACTCAAAATTCGTGAATCCGAGAACATACAAAATAGTTAATAATAATTATTTTATGGACACAGAAGTTACTTCTATTGGAAACATTGTAGATAAGAAGCTTTATATATTTGATTTTAAAGAAAGGAAATTAGTTAAGACGATTCAACTTTATTCTGAAGGTCCAAATACCACAATTTATGGTGGTTATAACGTTTATCATCACATTATTAATGATAACACGATAATAATTATCGATGCTCCATCCGGTAAAATAAGCAGAATCAATTCAGAAGGCATAAAACTTAAATCTTTTGATATTCCAGTTGTTGGAAACAATAGTTATGGTTTATTTATTGATTTTATGATTCAAGGGGTTTACGCAAATAATTTATTTTTATATCCAGTAGCTCCCTGGGGTGTATTTCCAGAAACAGTTGAAGACCTTAATGTATTGGACCTATTTCATTTATTATCCATTGATTTCAATAAAAACCACGTAAATTTTAAGATTAAAAGGTCGAACCTGTATACATTAGATAAATTATATTATTTAGAAAATTGTTGTCAAACAAATTTTATTGCCAATAACCGGGATGTAGAATTATTTATTTCCGATTGTTTTAATCCTGAAATTTCAGTTTATTCGTTAATCGGTTTAAACAAAAAAACAAACTTTATTATGAAATCCAATGAGTTCAAAAACGTTCCTCCATATTATAAAAAATTTACAAGTTCTGAATTTAGTAATTTACCTGCCCAGAGCTTTCGGGAAATATTGGAATTCGGCCATAAAAATCCATCTTATGCTCAATTGCATGTGGACACATTTAACAATTTGATCATACGACAAGCCAAATTGGGTATGAGTGAAGAAAATTATTATGAGGATAGGACAAAATGGGCCCACTCTTTAATTTTACATGATCTTACTACGCTTAAATTTATCAATGAATTAAAGATAAACAAGGATGAACATCTTGATATTAACTTTTTAGACGGTTTTATGACTTCGGAAGGCTTGGTTTTTCCATTTAAAGTCATTCAAAGTAAGGAAAATGAGGATATTTTACAATTTGCAAAAATTACCTTTTTACCGGAATAATTGGCAAGTAAATTATTACCAAGTACCTTAAAGCGTATTTTCCTTACTCATACATTACCATTGCTTCATGGGCCAGTTGGAGGTTATTGGTTGTGATCACCCGGTCTCCAGGCTTGAGGCCGCTGAGTATTTCTACAACGATTCCATTATTGCGCCCTGCCTCTACATAATTCCATTTTGCCTGGTTATTTTCCACAGTAAATACCACCTGGCGGTTTCCACGTACCACCAGGGCCTCTTTGGGCACCTGGAGGGATTTTCGAACGGGTATTTTAATGACCGCCAGTCCATGCATGCCCGGGTATAGTTTATTGTTCCAGCTTCCCTGGACTTTTACGGCCACCAGGGACATCCCGTTTTGGTCCACCTGGGGATTGATTCTATGAACCATTCCTTTTACGGTTGAACCAGGATCTGCAACCGGCAAGATATCCGCGCTTTGGCCAATCCGGATTTGAGGAAGATCCGCTTCAAGCACCTGGCATTCGATCAGGAGGCTGTGGCTGAGCAAGGTGAACAATTCGTTTCCGGCTTGCACATATTGACCGGCCAGGTGTTTAGTATCAGCCACTTTCCCACTGAAAGGGGCAAGGATCACGGCTTTGCGGATGGTCTGTTCAAGGTCCTTCAGTTCCAGTTCTGCCAAAGCCAGGCCGCTGGAAATATGCAGTTTTTTCCGGACAGTCAGTTTCTCCGCTTCATCCATCCCGAGGAAGAGTTTTTCATAGCCCAGGAGCTGGCTCTCAAATTCCTTTTCCGCCAGATACCGTTTGATTTCGAGGGCGGCCCTCCTGGATGCAAGGTCAATGGTATCCAGTTGAAGGATGACTTCACCGGCCTGAATAACTTCGCCATTGGTCGCTCTGGTATTGAGTACGCGGCCATTGGTTTCAGCTGTCAACTTTAAGGCTTTTTCCGCTTTAAAGATCCCATTGGCTTCGACCCGGTATTCAAACCATCCTTCCGTGCATAGCGCCGTCCTGACCGGAGTGGCGGTGGTATCCCTCGTTGAGTTTACCAGAGGAGGCTCGGACGGATCTGCAGGGGTCTTGCAGGCTCCCAAAAAGTTTAAAAAATAAAGCAGGATAAAGAGGTTACGGTGCCGTATATTCATAAGGTTAAAATAATAAAAATCAGGGATTCCACCGGGCCTGCCGACTGGTTAAATAAAACGGTAAACCCTGATTAAATTTTGGAAATGACGGACACCTATGGTCAGCCCTTTCAGGACCGTATTTATATTTATCATCCTTGGAATACTGGGAGGCTTCAGCATTCCATATCTCAGCATTGATTTATTTCCGAAGGAGGCTTCCGACCGGCTGAAAGTACAGGTGGCTTTGCCGGGTCATCCCCCTGAACTGGTAGAATCCATGGTCACCCAGGCACTTGAAAACGCCTTTTCAGGCCTTCCCGGATTAAAATCGCTGAATTCGGTATCCTATTATGACCGGGCGGACATCGAGCTGATTTATAATAAAGGCCGGGATTTGGATTTGGCCCGGTTTGAATTGGCCGCCATGCTCAGGAGGGTATTTCCAGGCTTGCCGGCCGGCGCCTCTTATCCTGAAATTTTGGCCCATGGCGGGAATACCGATGCTGTCAACAGATTTGAAGCGCCGTTTTTGATCTACTCCATTCGGGCGCCGGCCCAGCCTTTTTCGATCCGGAACGAGGCAGATAAATTATTCAGGAAGGAATTTGCAGGCGTCCCCGGCCTGAAAGAGGTAAAGATTACCGGCACGGAAGACCTTCAGCTGGTCATCCGGTATGATTTGAAACAATGCGGGGCCTATGGAATCAGTCCGGGAGAGATTTTGAACGCAGTAGGCAAACAATACCGGGTAAGTTATCCGGGCGTTTATACCGATCAGGATGGGAGCGCATATTTTCTCAAGGTGGGCCGGGCGGAAACAGGCCTGTCCGGGCTTGAGAACCTGATCCTGCCCGCAGGTGATCAATCCATCAAGCTCAGGGATATTGCAGAGGTATTCATCGAAGAACAACCTGTGCAGGGACATTACCGGGTGAATGGGCAAAACAGCGTCAACCTGATGTTTTTTGCACAGGAAGGAAGCAACCGGATCCTGCTGGCCCGAGAAATCCGTGAAAAAATGGCCTCCATGGCTGATCTTCTGCCTTCCGGGTACCGGGCTGACCTGGTGAAGGACGAGACCGTATTTCTTTCCGAAGAATTGAATAAAAACTACAAAAGGAGCCTGGCCGCCCTGGCGGTACTGATCGTTTTTTTAATCCTGGGTTACAGAAGCTGGAGGCACCTGGTCATATTGATCCTTACCCTGGTCATCAACCTGGCCCTGACCGCGCTGGCGTGCCGGATCTTGTCCATCCCTGTCCATTTGTATTCGATTGCCGGCCTGGCCATATCCTTTGGGATCATGATTGACAACAGCATCCTTACCCTGGACTATTTTCATCAATACCGGAGCCGGCACGTATTCCTCGCCGTGTTGGGAGCCACCCTCACCACGGTCGCAGCCCTGTTGTTTGTATTCCTGCTTCCCGAAGAAATGAAACGCAACCTCGTTGATTTCTCGGCCATGGTAAGCATCGCGCTGGTCGTTTCACTCGCAGTATCCCTTTGGTTTACCCCGGGACTCTACCAATTGTTCTATCCGGAAAGCCGGCAGGCAGACCGGAGGTCCGGCATGGAGGGCACCGGTTTGTCCGGGGTGACCTTATTTTATTTCAACAGTATTCGCTTGTTGGCCAGGTTCAGGAAAACCTTCCTCGTATCGGTGGTATTGATGTTTGGGCTTCCTTTGTTTATGCTGCCTTCTTCCTGGCCGGGTAAGGAATGGTATAATAAAACGATAGGGAACACATGGTACCAGGAACACCTCCGGCCTACTATCGACCGGATCACCGGAGGGGCCCTCCGGTTGTTTGTCCGCGAAGTATACGAAAGGTCAGGGTACCGGGATCCCCAAAGGACCCGGTTATATATCAGCGCCCAGCTTGGCCCAGGAAACACCCTTGACCAGTTGAATGTCATCCTGAGTCAGTTTGAAATATACCTGAAAGAGGTGGAGGGCATTGATCGTTATGTGACCTCCATAATTTCCGGACAATATGGCTTTATAGAAATCAGTTTCTTACCGGAATTTGAACACGGCATCCTGCCCTGGCGGCTGAAGAGCCAGTTGACCTCCAAAGCCACGGACTGGAGTGCGGTGGAGTGGGGAATTTTTGGGGTAGGCCAGGGTTTCAGCACCATGCGGCAGGATCAGATCCCGTTATTCCGGGTATTGATGAAAGGTTATAACAACAGGGAATTGGAGCATCAGGCCCAGCTCCTGAAGGAGCGCTTGCTTGCCCACCCGAGAATTCAAAAAGTGAACACCAATGAACGGTTAAACTGGAATGAGAAAGCCAGCCTGGAATACCTCCTGACCCTGGATGAGCAGGCTATGGCGGCCGGGCGAATGGATAAACAAAGCTTGTTTAGCTCCTTGCGAAACCTCAGTCAGCCCATATCTACCGGCCAGGTGATTGAGCTTGGAGACAAGTCCTATCCCCTGGTCATGCGTGAAGCCGGCACGCAGGAGTATGATCTCTGGGATCTGAAAAACAAGGCCCTGCAGGGGGACACAGCCAGGGCTTTTAAGCTTGGAAAATTGTCCGGGCTGGCACTGGTGCCCACTGCCAGTGCGGTGCACAAAGAAGACAGGCAGTATATCCGGCTGGTCGCTTTTGAATACCTGGGCAGCGAGTATTTCGGATCAAAATATCTTGACCAGGTATTGGTCGAAATGAAATCACTTCTTCCTCCGGGTTACGAGGCCAGCAGGAAACGGGGACGATGGGGGTACGGCAGCCAGGCTAAACCTTATGGAATTCTCCTGCTCATAATCCTGGCCAATTTTTTTATTTGTGCTTTATTGTTCGAGCACCTGGTCTTGCCGTTTTATATCATCCTGATGATCCCCGTTTCCTTCACCGGTTTGTTCCTGACCTTTGCCTGGGGTGATTTTTATTTTGACCAGGGAGGTTATGCGGCTTTTGTGATGCTGACCGGGCTCGTGGTGAATGCAGCCATATTTATTGTACACGACTATCAACAGGCTGTAAAACAAAATCCGGGACTGCCTGGCAACTCATTGTTGATTCTCGTAATAGCCAACCGGTCGCGCACCATTCTGCTTACGACCATTGCGGCTGCCAGCAGTTTGTTGCCTTTTATCTGGGAAGGTCAGAATGAGGTATTCTGGTTTTCATTGGCTGTTGGGGTCCTGGGTGGATTGAGCTTTTCTATGTTTGCCGTTTTTATCGCGCTTCCGGTATTGATCTGGAACCATTCAGAAAGTTTTCCAAAATAAATTCCCACATTGACTGATTCTTTTTATGCCTATTGAAGAATTGGAGAGTAATTTATGTTAATCCAGTTATTTCCAGTTATTTCCAGTTATTTCCAGTTAATAATTTAAAGGCAACAGTCAAATGACTAAATTTATTACATGTTCTTAGATACACTACAATCTGGCGCCAGGAACTTTCAAGTTTTGAGAACAAAGGGTCAATAAAACAAAACATACTGCAATGGTATTGTTTTATAGAACTTTCATAATGATTACTACCAGTGTATGGATGTGCACGTTTTTTTCATGCAAATGGGGTGACCAAGGGTATAGAAATGAAGAAAACTGTCATATGGATACGGGTTCTACGATCAATATAGATGTCAAGGACGCCCTGAATTCATATAAAACATCGTCCACGTTCTTAAATTTGGTTGTCGCTTATAATGGCATGAATCATTCCTTAGATCTGTTTAACATTAGTGATAAATCTTTTATCGCTTCTCATAAGCTTGAGTCCGACGGGCCCTTTGGATTAGGTATTATACGAAAGCTTCATTTTTATTCAACAGACAGCATTTTTATATTTTCTGAAAATAAAGTTTTTATCTGCGATACTTCGTTTGATCACTGCTCTGCCATACCTCTTCCCGGGGAAACAAACCCTGTTTCCGGCTTCAACCCTGAAAGGTATTATATACACTGGGGGCTTCGTGGGGTCAATCCTTTTTATTTTAAAGGATCTGTTTACCTTCCCTGCATAAAGCTGGATGAAAAAACCGAAGCCGGCTTAAAACCACTCTGCTGCAAATACGACATTCCTTCCGGCTCAGCTGAAATGATAGATATCCCGGAAGAAATAAAAGGCCCGGACACCTGGTATGGCATCCTTGACCAGGTAAATTATTCTCTCTTTGACTCCTTTTTGTATTTCGGATTTCGTTATTCTCCGGATATATACCGTTATGATTTAAATTCCAAAATATTTCAACCGGTTTATTTAAGCGATATCGGGGAGAATCCGCCGTCGAAAAGAGACGGATCCATGGATTATCCCGTATTTAATATCATGAATTATTATACTTATCATGAATTAAAGATCACACCAGGCGGCACCCTGCAGGCAATATTTAATAAACCCGGGAAGGAAAGTCCCAAAACCGGCCGAAAAGTCATTAATGAAATGTTCCTCCGGGCCATTCATTTGGCGGATTCGCATAAATCAGCAGAAGAACTATTAATCCTTTCGAAATTAGATCCATTCAAAGGCATTCTATATAACAATGCCATATATTTTCCTTTAGATAAGCCCGACTCCGAGAACCTGATGAGGCTGCACGGTTATGAGTTGGTATGCAAATAGTGATTGCAATCGAATGGCCTTATTTAATTAAATTAATTCTTTAATTATTAATTCCTCACAAGCATTTCCTCCAATTCCTTAAGGATATCCTCCATCCTGCCGCTCGATGTATTATTTAACAGGATCACCGTATATTTTTTATCAATATACCTTACTATATGGGTCCGGTATCCGGGATTATCCCCGCTGTGGTGAACCACCCTTCCGAGGGTAGGATGGGTCCTGAGCGCCCAGCCAAAACCATAATTGGAGATGCCTCCATCCGATAACCTATAGGGTTGAAATGCTTCTTCCAGGATTTTCTGACTCACCGGTTTTCCGGTGTACAGAGCCCGGTCCCATTTCAACAGGTCCAGGGCGGATCCGCTGATCCTTCCCGGCCCCATGCGTTCGCCCAGCCAAATGGTATAGTTGAAGGCAGGAAAGGAATCCGCGTGGGTATAGCGTTTTTTATCTTCTTCATAGATATGACCCCAGGCAAAGTTTTTGATCCGGCTTCGGCTGCCCGGATTGCGGAAGCCCGCCCCGTGCATTTTCAAAGGATCAAAGATCCGTTCATTGACCCACTCTGTGAAACTGCGGCCGGAGACGGCTTCGGCGATGCTGGCCAACAGCAGGTAACCCGTATTGCTGTAAGCATATTTTGAACCGGGCGGGAATAGCATGGGCCTGGGGTATTGTTTGAGATAACGGATCACCTCCTCATTTCCTGCAATCCTGGATTTGTCCCAGTATTGGTCCATGATCTCCTGGTAATCCGGGATCCCGCTGGTATGCGTGAGCAAATGCCGGATGGTGATGCCGTGATAAGGAAGCCCGGGAATAAATTTTCCGAGGCTGTCTTCGTAGTTCAGTTTGCCGACTTCTTTCAGTTGCAGGATCACCATCGAAGTGAAGGATTTGGATATGGAAGCCCATTCAAACAGATCGGTTTTCCGGAGTTTATGTTCCCCATTAAAGCGACGGTAGCCTTTTGCCTTGTAATACACCGGCTTACCTTCCCTGGCGACCAGCAGGACCCCGCTGAAGTCGAACTGGTCCCATTCCCGCTGCATCAATTTTCCTATCTCCTCCCTGAGAAGGGATTGCGCCCGGACAGGCAGGCTCATTATACAAAGCAGGAAGATCAGGATACGCATCAGAATAGAATTTTAAACGCAATCCATTGGGATACAAATCCGGCCAAATAACCCAGGTAGATTTCACGCAGGGTATGGGCGCGGAGAAACATCCTGCAGGTACCCACCAGGCCGGCAAGCAGCAAAACCCAAACCAGGGCGGAGTACCAGCTCAAAGAGGCAAGGCCTTCTCCCGGGAGATCCACGGTAAACGTTTCATGACTGAAAAAATTAAAGGTAAGCCAGGTCATGGCCACCACCCCTCCCATGACCGAGGTATGGGCGCTGATCTTGAAGAAAAGGTTGCTGACGAACACCAGCCCGAGGGTAATCAGCGCTCCGAAAATAAAAATATTGTAAACCAGGGGAACGGCGGCGTCATGACGGATACTCAGGTACAACCACAGGTAAAAGATCATGGTCACCATATAAGGCCCGATCCGGTCGAGGCGTTCAGTCAACTGATAGCTGTTGATCAGGGCCAGTTTTCTCATCAGAAAAATGCTGAAAACGGGTAAAACGAAGGTCAGGGCAAAAACCTGGAGCAGAAGGCTGGTCCGGGCAGAGGCTTCGTTGACCCCAAATAAAAAAGGATTAAGCACCAGCAGGAGGTACAATCCCAGGCTTGGCCACCACAGGGGATGAAAGACGACGGATACAAGTATGGCCAGCCAGCGCCAGGGGGTGATGGGTATGTTAAATAGCCGCACTGCCATTAATAAGCCAGTAAATTTTTCATCTCGGATTCGATTCGATGCCAGGGAAGGTATTGTTTTTCAAGATTCGAAGCAAAAGGGATGGGGGTATCCATACCGGCCACCCTGATGACCGGGGCATCCAGGTATTGAAAGAGGTATTGGGAAATATAGGCGCTGATTTCAGCACCGATCCCTCCGGTAAGGCTGTCTTCATGCAGGATCATGACTTTATGGCAAGCCCTGACCACCTCTTCGACCGCTTCGTAATCCAGGGGGAGCAGGCTGCGCAGATCAAGCACCGCGATATCCCATTGGTGGTCTTCACAGGCTTGCAGGGCTTCCGGGACCCCCATGCCGTAGGTGATGATGCAGGCGGCCTCGCCGCGCCGCACCAGGCTGGCTTTGCCAATGGGCAGCGTATAAGGGCCCTGGGGTATTTCCTGTGTGGCCCGCCTGTATAAGGCTTTATGTTCAAAATAAAGCACCGGGTTTGGGTCTTCAAAAGCGGCCAGCAGCAGTCCTTTAGCATCGTATGGATTGGATGGATAGACCACTTTGAGGCCGGGCGTATGGAAAAACCAGGCTTCGTTGCTCTGGGAGTGAAAGGGGCCGGCGCCGGTACCTCCTCCGGCCGGCATCCGGATGACCACATCCGCATGCTGGCCCCAACGGTAATGTTGTTTGGCCAGGTTGTTGACGATCTGGTTAAAACCGCAGGTGACAAAATCGGCGAATTGCATCTCGACCATGCTCTTAAACCCTTTCAGCGAAAGGCCGAGTGCTGTGCCAAGGATCGCGCTCTCGCACAAAGGGGTATTCCTCACCCGGTCTTTGCCGTATTTTTCCAGGAGGCCTTCCGTGATTTTAAAGACCCCGCCGTATTCAGCAATATCCTGCCCCATAAGGACCAGGTTGGGGTGTAACTGCATGGCCTGGTCCAGGCCTTGAGAAATGGCATCGATATACCTGGTGGGGGCCCGCTTTTCTCCGGCTTGCGTTTCCAGGGGCCTGGAGATCACCGGTCGGTAGACATCCCGGATTTCGGTTTCCTCTTCCGCTTCGATTTCAGCTTCTTCCAATACGGGGGCCAGTTCTGCCTCGATCGCCTGTTTTCCCTGCAGTTTGATTTCATCAAGTTCTGCCTGTGAAAAAACACCTTCACTAAGCAGTTTATGTTCCATGCGCAGCAAGGGGTCCCTGGCTTCCCATTCTTCAAGCAGGGCTTTGGGTACATATTTGGTTCCGGAGGCTTCTTCATGGCCGCGCATCCGGAAAGTCATACATTCGAGAAGGATGGGTTCGGGGTGTTGTCGGATCTCTTCGGCCAGCTTCCGGATGGTCGAATGGACTTCCAGAAGGTCGTTGCCATCGATGCGATAACCCCTCATGCCGTATCCGATGGCCCGGTCCACCAGTTTTTCACAACGGTATTGTTCGTGGATGGGAGTGGATAGGCCATAGCCATTGTTTTCGATTAAAAAGATGACCGGAAGTTGCCAGACCGCGGCTACATTGAGGGCTTCGTGGAAATCCCCTTCACTGGTGGCGCCTTCCCCGGTAAACACCAGGGTGCAGGCCGCTTCACGATTGATTTTACAGGCCAGCGCCACCCCGTCGGCCAGGGCCATCTGGGGGCCGAGGTGGGAGATCATGCCGATGATGCGGTGCTCCATGCTGCCGAAATGAAAGGACCGGTCACGACCTTTGGTAAATCCACCCGCCTTCCCCTGCCATTGGCTGAACAGCCGGCCCAGGGGCACCTTGCGCGCAGTGAAAACACCGAGGTTGCGGTGCATGGTAAAAATAAATTCTTCAGGCTGCAGGGCCAGCGCGGCGCCCACCGAGATCGCTTCCTGGCCTATGCCGGAAAACCATTTTGAAATCCTGCCCTGGCGCAGCAGGTTCAGCATTTTTTCCTCGATCTGCCGGGGCCTCAGCAATTCCCTGTAAAATCCCTTCAGCACGTCCATTGAAACGGAAAGATACCGCAAAAGCGCAATTGTTTTTTCGGGGCAGAAACTTCGAAAGGACGGCAAGATCCCAGGGCGATTGGGGCTCCCTTCCCTTTTACCTGAGGATTTCGAATACCACCCTCCTGTTTCTTTGTCTTCCCGCTTCATCTTCATTGGAAGCGATGGGCTGGTCAAAGCTGAATCCTTTCACCTGAAGGCGGTCGGGTTCGATATAGTGCCGGATCAGAAAATCTGCAACGGCCTGAGCCCGGCGAAGGGAAAGGGATTGATTGTATGCCGCCGATCCGACCTGGTCGGTATGACCGCAAACCCGGATCCTTAAAGCAGGATTCTGACGAAGCAGGAGAAGAAGTTTATTGAGTTCCTGGAAAGAGGCGGGCAAGAGTTTGCTTTGGTCAAAATCAAAATAGATATTTTCGATCGTCACGCTGCTCCCGGCGTTCCAGTCGTTGATATTATAGGATTCGATCGGTTCCCGGTCAAGGATCGGGGGGATCTTGGTGAGGGAAATTTCGTCAAGGTAATAATAACCGAAAGGCTGGCCGTTTTCGACTGTTCCCTCCCCGGTCTGGGTATTGGCGTCGTCTTTAAAATTCCCCAGGGTCAGAAAGCGGGCTTCCGTCTCCGCATAAAAACGTATTTCCAGGAATTGCCAGGTCTTGGTATGGTCCACCTTCAGTTCATAAATCGGTTTGAGCTCAAGCAGCCGGTCATCCATGGCGTGGGAGATCTCGCGGTCAAAGGCCGCGTGGATGTAGTCAACCGGGATCCCGGCTTTCATGGGGGCAAGCCAAAGGCTCAGCCGGTATTCCTGCCCAACAACCAGCGAGTCCCGGAGGGGAACGGAGATATATTCCCTGCAATGCAGTTTGCCTTGATTGCATCCATAAAGGGTCAGACCGACCATGGATTTACCGGATACCGGCCTAAGCCTGAAAAAACCTTTCTCCTTCCAGTAAGCGGGCACCGGGATGGCCTCATGGTAGACATCCGGCGAAGCGGCCGTCGGGCTTTGCCAGTCGTTGAATACTTTATTGAAGTCGCTGCCGGTATAAAACCATCTTTCCGGCTGACCAATGATTATTTCAAAACCGGGATTGGGCACCAGGTTTTGTTGCTGGGCCCACAGGGATGGGCAGCACAAAAGCAGACCAATGACAAAACCGGGGCGCATGAGGACATAAGATAAATGCTTGCAAGTTATCCATTTGGCAAGTTTATGTCAAGCATTTAGTACTTTTGCGCCGGAATCTAAACCAAGCCATCATGCCGGTGAAATACAAAAGGGTTTTGTTGAAATTGAGTGGGGAAGCGCTGATGGGTGACCAGCCTTTTGGTATTCAGTCGGACCGGTTGCAGCACTATGCAAGAGAAATTAAAACAGCCGTGGACGCGGGGGTGGAAGTGGCCGTGGTCATTGGCGGCGGAAATATTTACCGGGGACTAAGCGCGGAAAAATCAGGAGTGGAGCGGGTCCAGGGGGACTATATGGGGATGCTGGCCACCGTGATCAACGGCATGGCCTTGCAAAGCACCATGGAAGACATCGGGCTGTACACCCGCCTGGTTTCAGCCATTTCCATGGCGGAAATCGCAGAGCCCTATATACGCCGTCGCGCCATCCGCCACCTGGAAAAAAGAAGGGTGGTTATATTTTCCGGGGGGACGGGCAATCCTTATTTCACGACGGATTCAGCAGCCGCCCTGAGAGGCAACGAGATCAACGCGGAAGTCCTCTTAAAAGGCACTAAAGTGGATGGAATTTATACCTCGGACCCGGAAAAGGACCCGGACGCCGTCCGGTATTCCCGGATCACCTTCGCGGAAGTCATGCAAAAATCCCTGGCCGTAATGGATATGACGGCCTTTACCATCTGTCATGAAAACAAACTTCCCATCATCGTCTTCGACATTACCACCCCGGGCCATTTGCTGCGCATTTTACAGGGAGAAGAAAGCCTGGGCACTTTAGTGACCCATTAATTCCCTTAATTCCTTAATTCCTTAATTCTCTTAATTTTTAATTAATAAAAAAAGCCGGTGCATTGCTGCATCCGGCCTTTCTCATTTAAAGTTTTAAAATATATTACTCGAAAATTTCGCCGCGGTAATAATTGATGATCGACATGATGTCCCGGTCTTCACCCATGCCGGGCACCAGGCCGAAAATGCAGGGATGAGATTCAAAATCATCCTCCAGCACTTCCGCGAGGATGTCGATGGCTTTGGTTTTATCCCCGATCAGATAATGGACTGCAGCCCGGCAATACAAGAGGTCACTTCCGACGGAGGATATTTCACCCTGGTCCAGGACTTCAAGGGCCTGCTGGAGCTTTCCCTGGTTCAGAAGGAAAGCGGCATATTCAAACCAATAGGCATTCTGTTCCGGGGCACAGGTGGTGGCTTTACGGAAATGTTTATTGGCTTTATCCATTTCCCCCACCTTGGCATAGGCCTTGGCCAGTGCAAACAGGTAGGTATCGCTGGTCTCATCGATGGCAATGGCGCGGCGGTAAAATTGAATGGCTTTATGCCACTTGCCTTCCTGTGCATAACACTGTCCGGTGAGAAAATGGGCCTCTTCACCATATGGGTCCGCATGAAGGCTTTGGGACAGGTATTTTTTTGCCTGCACGAAATTTTTCAGGTGAAGGCAACATTCGGCAAGGGACACCAGCAGGTCGTATTCCTCTCCAAAGGAGGTCAGCACTTCCTGGTAAATGGACAGGGCCTTATCCCATTGCTGTTTCATCATGCAGATCTCCGCGCAATCCGTATAGGCCTGCTCAAATTCAGGCCGGATCAGGAAAGCGTATTCAAGGGCGTCGATGGCTTTATCATATTCTCCCAGATTGGAGTAACAATGCCCCAGGTTGTACCAGGCAAAATGGGAATAGGGCGCTTCTTCAAGCATTTCCTGTAAGAACCGGGATACCGGCAGGTAACGGCGGGATACCGAAATATAGTCCGATAACAATTGCTGGCCTTTTTCGTGGTAGGGATTTGCCAACAATGCCTCTTTCAGCGTTATAAAGGCCCGTTCATTTTCTTCCGCCCGGAAATAAATTTCAGTCTCACAGATCAGGACCTCAATCAGATCGGTTTGGCCGACATAGGACTTCATCCGCTGAAGCAGACTGAGGGCGGCCCGGGTATCGCGGAGTTCGGCCAGGATCAGGGCCTTGGTCATCAGCACTTCGGTGTCCCGGGGACTCAGCCTTTCGGCCTGGAGGAGGCTGTCCATAGCTTCCAGCGGTTCACGTTGTGACAAAAGGAGCCTGGATTTGATCAGGTAAAATTCCACCCGGTATCCGTACTGTTCGATGGCGGACTCGGCCACCTCCGTCGCTTTTTTCAGATCCCCCTCCTGTTTGTAGTAATCAATCAGCTTTTGGTAAATTCTCAGATCAAAAGCGGTCTTTTCACCCTGCTGAGACAATATTTCAAACTCATTCACCCACTGGGTCAGATTATGATCATGCTGGTACTTATTTTCCATGCAATGGGATTATGGAGATAATTGTAAAAGTGTTTCAGGGATGAAAAATAGAGAAATCAAACAATCTGCAAAACTTTTTTGAAAAAAAATTTTTCAAAACTATCTCATAATGAACACATTATGAGGAAAATGAATGTTACAAGCCACTATTATATAAGCCGTTACATATTGCCCTTAACAATAATTTAATATTAACCCCTTAAAGGTCTAATACTAACACATATTTAATTTCGTAAGAAATGAGGTGTGCACTCAAATCCAGACGTTTCGGGACACCTTCAGCACCTGCTGTTCCCTGATCCCTGATCCCTGATCCCAGATTACCGACCAGTGACTATTGACTGTTTACTATTGACTATTGATTGCTGACTACTGACTACTGACTATTGACTATTGACTATTGACTATTGACTATTGACTATTGACTCCTGACTACTGATTCCTGACTACTGAATACTCAACTCCGGATGATACCCATTAATCCCCTTAAAATAATTCCATACCCTCTGCAATTCCTTTTCCACGTCATCGGAGGGATAGAATGGCTCGCTGAATACCACCCGCTTATGTTCATAATCCAGGGTAGTCATGATGATGGGGATTTCCGCCTTGCGAGCGATATAATAAAAACCGGTTTTTAATCTGTCCACCTTTTGGCGGGTCCCTTCCGGCGACATGGCGATCCGGAATTCGTTATTGCTTTTAAAATAACTGGCCATGATATCCACCAGGTTGGACTTTTGGGTGCGGTCGACAGGCACCCCACCCAGCCAGCGGAAAATAAAACCGAAGGGGGGCTTGAATAAAGTGTGTTTTCCCATAAAACCGATCCGGCATCCCAGGCTGCCCCGGGTCATGAGCCCGACCAGGACATCCCAACCTGAGGTATGAGGCCCCACCACAATCAGGACTTTGGGGATGGAATTAATATCAAATCCTTCTATGGTCCAGCCAAAGCCTTTCCTGATCAGATTCCACATCCACCGGTTCATACGATGGTTCAAATTTAGCCGGAATTTGCATGATAAAAGCAGGGGATGCGATCCCGTGGTGCATCCTGCCTTGAAACCCGGCAAGCGGATTCGGCAGGTACGGAGTGAATGGCTGTGCCGTTAGCCGCCGGCTCTATTTTACCTAAAACGGGCTTTAAACCTTTCCTTATATTAATCGTCTATTGGACAGGTCCGATAGGAATAAACAGATAAAATCATGACGGATACAGAAATCGTGCAGTTGATGCTGGATGAAAGGCACCAAAACACGGGTCTGCGTCAACTCATGGCCTCCTATCAGGAGAGGTTGTACTGGGTGATCCGCCGGATCGTGGAAAGCCACGAAGATACCGACGATGTCCTGCAAAACACCTTTATCAAGGCGTTTAAGAACATCGGCCGGTTCGAAGCCCGGTCTTCTTTGTTTACCTGGCTGTACCGGATAGCCACGAATGAGGCCCTCAGCTTCAAAAAGAGCAGGATACGAAAAGCCGTACAGACCCTGCCGGAATCGGGAATGGTCCTGGCGGGCGGCTCGGCATCCAACGGCGCCACGGAAGACCAGGTCCTGGAAAAACTGGATGCGGCGCTGAGGACCCTGCCCGAACGGCAACGGCAGGTATTTGAAATGAGGTATTACGATGAACTCAGCTACGAGGAGATGGGACAGATGCTGAATCTGTCGGAGGGAGCCCTGAAAGCTTCCTATCACCACGCGGCAAAAAAAATAGAACAATTCCTGGTGGAAACCAGTACACACTAATAAAGAAAAAAATGGAAGAGTCTGCAAAACGCAAAGAAATACAGGATGAGCTTCGGGGTCTCGCCCCGGGCCTGAATAAACTGCCTTTGACAAAGAATAAGGAAGACCTGCCTTTCCGCTATTTTGAAAAATTGCCGGACCAGGTGCTCCGGAAATTGCAGGAGGAAACCCTGACCGCCCGGTCCAAACCCGGCTGGCTGGACCGTATCCTGCAGGAATGGCTCCCTAAAAAATATATGGTACTGGCTATGGCTTCCCTCCTGACCGCCATCCTGGTCATTGGCCTTTGGCCGGGGTCGACCCCAAACCTGCCCGAAGCCGATTTTGCAAGCGTCGATCGCGGAGAAGCCAGGTCTTACCTCCTGACCTGCGCCGAGGACCTGGATGAAAGTCATTTAGCTCTCCTGGTCAGCCAGGTTGAAGGAGATGATTTTATGCCCCTCTCCGACGAAGAACTGGATGCCGTGATCGAAGAATATCTCTACCAGCAAGCCTCAGATATGGAAATGAACTAAACCACTTATACTGTACACAATAAAATGATCCGAACATGAAAACCATTCGCAACTTCCTGCTCTACTCCACCCTGCTGATTTATTCCATTCACGGATACAGCCAGCGCGGTGAAAAGATAGAAGCCCTCCGCATAGCCTTCATCACCAATAAGCTTTCGCTCACCGCCGCGGAATCCGAAAAATTCTGGCCCGTCTATAATATTTATCGCCGGGAGGTGGCCGAGCTCAGGCGACAATCCTTCATCGACACCAACCTCGAAGCCATGAGCGACGCGGACGCCGAAAAAGCCATCCAGGTGACCATCGACCGGATGGAGAAGGAACTCCTGCTCTTTAAAAACCTGGCCCGGGACCTCAAACCCATCCTCCCCGCACGAAAAATCGCCCTCCTTTCAAAGGTCGAACGCGCCTTTAATGAAGAAATCATCCGGCGCAGCCAGATGGGAAGGAATTAAAGGAGAAAGGTCGAGGGGGAACGGTTAAGGGTTAAGGGGCAACGGAGCATAAGTGACCGACAACGCTGAAAGCTGATAGCTGAACGCTGATGGCTGATAGCTCGCCGCTCCCGCCTATCTTTGCGATATGTCAAAATCCGATCAACTGGACCAAAACATCAGGTGGACCACAGAACTCATGGAAATGTCCCCTGATCAATTGCTGAAACAGGGACCTGAGCATTACGACCAGCTTAAGTCCGTGATCCGGTTTCACGAGCACAGGTATTATATCCTGAACGATCCGTTGATCAGCGACTATGAATACGACCAGCTCTATAAGAAACTGGAATTTCTGGAGGAAAAACATCCGGAATGGATTAGCAGGGACTCCCCTACCCAAAGGGTGTCCACCGACCTCACCCAGGCATTCGAGACGGTAGATCACCTTAAACCCATGTTGTCCCTGGCCAATTCTTATGATGAAAAAGACCTGTTGGATTTTGACAAGCAGGTTAAAAAGCTGGCCCAATTACCGGCGACCGACAAGGTGACTTACTGTGTCGAGCCTAAATACGACGGAGGCAGTATTTCCCTGGTCTATGAAAATGACCAGCTGGTGCGCGCGGCCACCCGGGGTAATGGTTTCCAGGGTGAACTGATCACCGCTAATGCGCGCACCATCAAAACCATCCCCCTGAAAGTCCCATTCAAAAAAGATGGCATTGCCAGGGCGGAACTCCGGGGGGAAGCGCTGATCCGCAAGGACACCTTCCGGAAAATCAATAAGCAGCGCGAAGAGGAAGGACTGGTGCTCTTTGCCAATCCCAGGAACGCCGCCACCGGGGGCCTTCGGACCAAGGATGCCAGTGAAACGGCAAAACGCGGCATTGAAGCCGTGATTTACCAGGTGGGTTACCTGGAAGATGAAAAAGGAAGGGAAATCAACCCCTACAAGGACCACGCCGGCGGCATTCACGCCCTGGCAGCCATGGGTTTCAAGGTGCCCAAGGTGGAATTTAAAGTCTGCCATGGGATCCATGAAGTGATCGAATTTTGCCACGCCTGGCAGGAAAGACGGGATGATTTTTATTTTGAAATCGATGGCATGGTCGTGAAGGTGAATGACCTCGGCCTGCAAGCCAGCCTGGGCTACACTTCTCATCATCCCCGGTGGGCCATAGCTTTTAAATTCAAAGCCAAACAGGCTACGAGCCGCCTCATCGGTGTGGAGTACCAGGTGGGAAAAGTAGGTACGATCACTCCCGTGGCCAAACTGGAACCGGTACAGGTGGGCGGGGTCACGGTCTCCTCCGTTTCCCTCCACAACGAGGATTTTATCAATGCCAAAGACCTTCACATCGGGGATATGGTCATCGTAGAGCGGTCCGGGGATGTGATCCCTTATATCGTAAAAGCCTTGCCGGAATACCGCAAGGGGTATGAGAAAAAAATAAAATTTCCCGTCTATTGCCCGATCGGGGCTGAATTCCATGTCAAGCTGGTACGCGAACCGGGCCAGGCTTTCTGGATCTGTCCGGATTGTAAATGCGGGGCCCAAAACCTGGAAAAATATATTTTCCATGTGTCCAAGGCGGCCATGGATATAGAAGGATTCGGCCCATCCATCATGGAGAAATTTGTACAATTGGGATGGATTAAAAGTTTGGCGGACATCTACCGGCTTGACTTTGAGCAGATTGAAAAACTGGAAGGATTCGGTGAAAAAAGCGCAGGCAAACTGAAAAGCGCGATTGAAAAAGCCAAGTCTAATCCTATTCAGCGTCTGCTCCACAGTCTGAGTATTCACCATCTGGGCAAAAAAGCCTCCTCCCTGATCGCCGAACGGGTCGGTTATGTGCCCGACCTGGCCAACTGGACAGAAAATGATTTTACCAACATCCCCGAAATCGGGCCGGTAGTCACCAAAAATGTCATGGATTGGTTCGGTAACCCGAAAAACCTGGAAGTATTGAAAGAGATGGAAGCCTTGGGGGTGAACATGTACCAGACCAGGGAAGACAAACCCAAAAAAGTTGATGCCCACGCCCCCCTGGCCGGAAAAACCATTTTATTCACGGGTTCTCTTTCGCAACTCAGCCGTGAGGAAGCGGAAAAAAAGGCGGAGGACGCTGGTGCCAGGAACCTGAGCGGAGTGAGCTCCAAACTCAACATCCTCGTCGTAGGCGAAAATGCAGGATCCAAACTTGAAAAGGCCAGGTCATTAGGTACCGTCGAAATCTGGACTGAAGATGAATTTATTCAAAAGGTCGCCGAAACCTGACCGGATCCGCCACCATGAAAAACCTGTCTTTGTTATTCCTGTTTCTTGAAGCCATCCTGATTTTCCCAAACCTGAACTGTCGCAGATACAAACCATTAAAAATGGAAACGGACTATACCAAGGAGGGGATGATCCCGGTTCAGGGCACCTCCCTTCATTATTTGCAATGGGGTGAGGGCGGCAAAGCCCTTGTGATCTTGCATGGACTGGGAGATTCGCCATATATTTTTTCACACCTGGCCCGGGAGTGGTCATCCCGTTTCAAAGTCAATGCCTTTGCGCGCCGCGGTCATGGAAGGTCCGGCAGCCCGGATAGCGGATACGATAATCAAATGCTGACCAACGACCTGAAATCCCTGGTGGACCACCTGCAACTGGACCGTGTTTTCTTATTAGGCTGGTCCATGGGGGGCAATGAGATCACGGAATTCGCTATCCGTTACCCGGAACGGACTGCGGGTTTGATTTATCTGGAAGCCGGTTACGATTACAGCGAGCCTGCTTTTGCCTCCATCCTTGATCAGTTTCCGGAAGCCCTCTCCCCCGGACCCTCAGACCTGGTATCCCTGGATGCATACCGGCAATGGTATCACCGGTTCTGGTATCCGGACCTGGATTGGAACGAAGTCCTGGAATCCAATTTAAAAGCCTGCACACGGGTACTGGAAAACGGCGCGGTTGAAATTATCCCAGGAGAAAAGATAACAAACCTATTGGTCCGGTCCCTCACCGCTTATCCCAGGGATTATTCCAAAATCACCGCTCCGGTACTAGCCCTATACACCCCTGTTTTTTTTAAACACCATTCCGCGGACCCAAATCTCCAAAAGGCCTATGAAGACCTGGAAAACAAGATCATCAGTCCCTGGAGGGAATCCAATAAAGAAAAGCTCAAAAAGGCTTTAAAAGAGGTACACATCCATGAACTGAGTATGGGAGGGCATGCCTCCGTATTATTCGCCTCGCAGGACAGCGTGTTAAAACTGGTCAATGATTTTGTAGCCGCCCACTGATCCCGAAAATTCTTCAATGTCCGTTATTACAATGCCATATGGAAAAAATAAAAATCGCCACCGCCCAGTTTGAGCACCGGAGCGGGGACAAAGCGTATAACCTGGGTGTCATTGAAAAACTGGCATACCAGGCCAGGGACCAGGGGGCCTCGGCGATTGCTTTTCATGAATGTTCGGTTACCGGCTACACCTTTGCCCGCCGCCTTGACCGGGAACAGATGCTGGACCTGGCTGAATTTATTCCCGACGGCCCCAGTATCCGGCAACTGACGGCCATTGCCAGGGATACCGGAGTCACCCTCCTCGCCGGGCTTTTTGAGAAAGACAGGGATAAAAATTTATACAAGGCTTATGTATGCGTCAATGAACAAGGCCTGGTGGCCAAACACCGCAAACTCCATCCCTTTATCAATCCCTGGCTGAAACCGGGGGATTCGTATTGTGTGTTCAAACTGCATGGCTGGACCTGCGGCGTACTGATTTGTTACGACAACAATATTGTAGAAAACGTAAGGGCCACTGCCTTGCTTGGCGCACAGGTTCTTTTTATGCCCCATGTGACCATGTGTACTCCCTCTCCCCGGCCCGGGGCGGGTTTTGTGGACCCGGCGCTTTGGCACAACCGGGAAGCGGATCCAACCAGCCTGCGTCTCGAATTCGACGGCATGAAAGGCAGAGCCTGGCTCATGAAGTGGTTGCCGGCGAGGGCCTATGACAACGGGATCTATGTCGTCTTTTCCAACCCCATCGGCATGGACGACGACCAGTTGAAAAACGGGTGTTCCATGATCCTGGATCCTTTCGCCGATATCCTGGCGGAATGCCGCAGTTTTGAGGACAGCCTGGTCACAGCCACCCTGGTGTCCGAAAAACTGGGGCAGTCCGGCGGCAGCCGTTATATCAAGGCCAGAAGACCCGAACTTTACCGGGATATCCTGGGGCAGGAACACCAGGGTGAACAAAAGGTAGCCTGGATGAGCGGGGATTAAGGTGGAGCGCACGGCTTACCTGATCTCCCGATATATCATTGAGAACGGACTGCTGAGTGCTCATAGCGTACAGATCAGGTATTACTGCCAGGATCCTTATTTCCCCCGTGGGCCTGCCCCAATAGTGATATTTGAAAAATAGTACTCGAGGGCCTGCCCCAACTGTGATATTTGAAAATTAGTACTCGGGGGCCAGCCCCAACTGTGATATTTGAAAATTAGTACTTGGGGGCTGGTTCAGCCCCCTATTATTCAGACAATAATTATCTAAGTTAAGAAATCAATTGAATTCGTCGATACCTTTGGATCGGCGAGGGTCGACTGACGGTGTGCTTTATACCGATGTCGATTCGAATGTATTGTGTAGGCCTAC
>JAKQHS010000030.1 GCA_029557915.1 Bacteroidota bacterium
ACAGTGTAGTGCTCCGAAATCGCCAACTGCGGCAACACGCAAAACGTTAGTGGCAAGGCTATGACGACACAACCCGACAGACAAATCGGGTTCTTTTTGATATTTTGTATTTTAGTAATTGCTTAAATAAACAAATTAACTATCTTTGCAATATGGACAACAATTCTTGCATACGACAACAAGCGGACATTAAACAAATAAATCGCTGTAAAAACCGAGTTTCAGAACTCAACGGCTCGTTTGACTATTTATCGAACGGACTTGAATTAGCGGGAAACAACGTAAGACTGAAAATTCTCTTTCTATTATATGAAGAAAAACGACTCTGTGTTTGTGATATGAGCGACATTCTTGGTATGACAATTTCGGCAATTTCACAACACTTGCGAAAACTCAAAGACCGAAAACTAATTGAAACCGAACGAGAAGCTCAAACCATTTTTTACTCATTGACAAAAGAGTATGAAAAAATGCTGAAACCGTTTTTCAAAATACTTGACGAAAACAAAATATTAGAAACATTATGAAAGCAGACAAAAAACTAATCGGAGCAGGACTTTTAACAGCAATTGCAGCTTCATTGTGTTGCATTACACCTGTCTTGGCTCTCATTGCAGGAACAAGCGGACTTGCTTCTACTTTTTCTTGGCTCGAACCTTTCAGACCGTATTTTATCGGTTTGACAATTTTGGTTCTTGGTTTTGCTTGGTATCAAAAGTTGAAACCTAAAAAGCAAATTGACTGCAACTGTGAGACAGAAGAAAAACCAAAATTCATTCAGTCAAAAATGTTTTTAGGAATTGTAACAGCATTTGCAATCGTTATGCTTGCCTTTCCATACTATTCAAGCATTTTCTACCCAAAGAAAGAAAAGCAAATCATAGTAGTGGACAAATCCAATATTCAAAAAGTAAAATTTACGATTAGCGGAATGACTTGTGCGAGTTGCGAAGAACACGTAAATCACGAAGTAAATAAATTGACAGGAATAATAAGTTCAAACGCTTCATATGAAAATGGAAATGCAATCATAGAATTTGACAACTCAAAAACAAATATTTCTGAAATCGAAAAAGCAATAAACTCAACAGGATATTCTGTAACCGACAAAAAAGAAAATTAAAATGGAAATCAAATTACAATCAACAATAACTTGCCCCAACTGCGGACATAAGAAAGAAGAAACAATGCCGACAGACGCTTGCCAATATTTTTACGAATGTGAAAAATGCAAACAAGTTCTAAAACCAAAACAAGGCGACTGCTGTGTTTATTGTAGCTACGGAAGTGTTGCTTGTCCACCAATTCAGCAGGACAAAAAATGTTGCTGACAGACGGAAAACAAAGAAGCCCAGCCACTAACAGCGGTTTGGCAAAAGTGGCGGTTCAGTGCTTCGTATGACAGTTTTTCGTAAATTTGAAGTGTGTGCTTCGTATGAACATTTGTGGTTAAATCGCCACCATCGCCAAGCCGCAAAACGTTACCAGTAAGCCTAAAAGACGACACAACAACACTAAACAGACGACTAAAAATTAAACGAATTAACAAAGACAAACCATTTTGACAGGTGACCAACATACAGACCATATTTCAAACGGACAGCGAGTAAGCCGACACTCATTGCCGACCATTCTGTATTTTTTATTTTCCCCACCGCACATTTTTTTAATTCAAATTTATTGCCACCGCATAAATGGCACATTTGGTTTTGCCCTACACACAAGCCAACCTTCGCAAAACCAAAAGAGCCATTTTTTGCCAATGCGCCGACAAACAGACTGACAATAATTCAAACATTTTTTATATTGAAATACGAGATAGACAAAATAATAAATCTATCTTTGCGGACACATTTCAAAATGACATGAACAGAATAAAAGAAGTGTTGGAAGAAAAAGGAGTTAAACAGACTTGGTTGGCTGAACAACTGGGTAAAAGTTATAACATGGTCAACGGCTATGTGCAAAACCGACAACAGCCAAGACTTGAAGTGCTTTTTGAAATTGCCAAAATACTAGGAGTTAAACCACAAGACTTATTAAAAGAGAAAAAATGACAAGCATAGCACAACGACAAGAATTGCAAGCCAAAATATGGAAAATAGCCAATGAGGTTCGTGGCTCAGTAGATGGATGGGACTTTAAACAGTTTGTCTTAGGTACGCTGTTCTATCGCTTTATCAGTGAAAACTTCGCCAATTACATTGAAGGTGGTGATGAAAGCGTAAACTATGCAAACTATCCTGACAAAGACATTACACCCGAAATAAAAGACGATGCGATAAAAACAAAAGGTTACTTCATTTATCCGAGCCAACTTTTTGTGAATGTTGCTAAAAAAGCCAACACCAACCCTAATCTGAACACGGACTTAAAAGCGATTTTTGACGCTATTGAAAGTTCTGCAAACGGTTATCCGTCTGAACCAGACATTAAAGGTTTGTTTGCCGACTTTGACACAACAAGCACACGATTAGGAAATACCGTTGAAAGCAAGAACAGCACTTTGGCTAAAGTCTTAAAGGGAATTGAAGAACTTGACTTTGGAAATTTTGAAGACAATCAAATTGACCTTTTTGGTGATGCCTATGAGTTTTTGATTTCCAACTATGCAGCCAACGCAGGAAAATCAGGAGGTGAGTTTTTTACGCCACAACACGTTTCAAAACTCATTGCTCAATTGGCAATGCACAAGCAAGACAAGGTAAACAAAATTTACGACCCTGCGGCAGGTTCAGGCTCTTTATTGTTGCAAGCCAAAAAGCATTTCGACAACCATATTATTGAAGAAGGTTTTTATGGGCAGGAAGTGAACCACACCACTTACAACCTTGCTCGTATGAATATGTTTTTGCACAATATCAATTACGATAAGTTTAATATTGCTCTTGGCAATACACTCATCGACCCACATTATGGAGATGAAAAACCATTTGATGCAATAGTTTCAAATCCTCCGTACTCTATCAAATGGATTGGTGACGATGACCCAACGCTGATTAATGATGACCGTTTTGCTCCTGCCGGTGTGTTGGCTCCTAAATCGAAAGCCGATTTTGCTTTTGTGCTTCATGCTTTGAGTTATCTATCCAGTAAAGGCAGAGCAGCAATTGTTTGTTTCCCTGGCATCTTTTACCGTGGAGGTGCAGAACAGAAAATCAGAAAGTACTTGGTAGAAAATAATTTTGTTGAAACCATTATCTCTCTTGCCCCAAACTTATTCTATGGTACTCCAATAGCAGTTACAATTCTTGTTCTTTCAAAACACAAAACCGAAAACAAAACGCAGTTTATAGATGCCAGTGGTGAAGACTTCTTTAAGAAAGTAACCAATAACAATGTGCTTACTGATAAACACATTGAAAGAATTATGGAAATTTTTGATAGCAAAGAGGATATTGAATATGTAGCTAAGACTATAGAAAATTCGAAAATTGCAGTAAATGATTATAACCTCTCGGTAAGCTCTTATGTGGAAACAAAAGACCACAGAGAAAAATTTGATATAGTTGAATTGAACAGCAAGGTTTCAAAAACTGTGGCAAGGATAAATATACTTCGTGCTGACATTGATAAAATAATAAAAGAAATTGAGGCATGAGTTACTTTGATAAGTTAATAGAAGGAATCGAAGTTGAATGGAAAGCCTTGGGTGAAGTATGCGATTTTCAAAACGGCTTTGCATTTAAGAGTAGTTTGTTTAAAGAATCAGGTTTGCCAATTATTAGAATTACAAATATTAATGGTACTAATGTTGACTTGTCGAATGTAAAGTACTTTGACCCCGTTGACTATAGTTCAGGTAACCCACTAAATTACGTTGTTGAAAAGGGAGATATACTTATAGCCATGTCAGGTGCTACCACTGGTAAAATTGGGTATTACAACTTTAACGAAAAAGCCTACTTAAATCAACGTGTAGGCAAATTTATACCTGACGAAGAGATACTTAATAATCGCTTTTTATATCATTATCTACTAACTAAATCTGATTTTTTATATGTTCTTGCTGGAGGCGGAGCACAGCCTAATTTAAGTTCAAATAATTTAAAGGAAAAATTAGAAATACCTATTCCATGTCCAGATAATCCAAAGAAATCACTGGATATACAAAATAAAATTGTTCATATTCTTGACAGATTTGCGGAGCTTACAGCGGAGCTTACAGCGGAGCTTACAGCTCGTAAAAAGCAGTATACCTTCTATCGAGAGCAGTTGTATAGTTTAAATGAAGTGGGTATTAACAGAGAACCACTTGGCGTAATTGGTGAGTTTCAAAGAGGAAAAAGATTTGTAAGAGAAGATATGATTGCAGAAGGTGTACCCTGCATTCATTATGGTGAGATGTACACTCATTATGGCACTTGGGCAGATAAAAGCAAGTCATTTCTAAGTTTAGATTTGGTAGAAAGGAAAAATCTACGAATTGCTGAAAATGGTGATGTTGTTATTGTTGCAGCTGGAGAAACCATTGAGGACATTGGATTAGGAACGGCTTGGTTAGGCGATGAAGGTGTTGTAATTCACGATGCTTGCTTTTCTTTCAGAAGTCCACTAAACCCAAAATTTGTAGCCTACTTTACACGTACTAAACAATTCCACGACCAAATAAAAAAGCATATTTCATCAGGGAAAATATCAGCCATCAACGCCAAAGGTTTGGAAAAGGTTTTAATTCCTGTCCCATCACCAGAGGAACAGGAACGTATTGTTAGCATCCTTGATAAATTCGACATACTCACTACTTCAATCAGCGAAGGTCTGCCCAAAGAAATTGAGTTAAGGAAAAAGCAATACGAATACTACCGTGATTTATTACTAACCTTTCCTAAGAATAATATAGAATCATAACATGGGACAGTCGTTAACACAAATATCTGAAACGCTTAGAGATGCTGTTAATAAAGCTCAGTTAATCTATGCATTTAACGGCACAGGCAAAACAAGGCTGTCTCGTGAGTTCAGACTTTTAGTTGCTCCTAAAGATGAAGAAGTTGAAGAAGAAACAGGCATAAAAGTTCTCTATTACAACGCATTTACGGAAGACCTTTTTTATTGGGACAATGATTTGGATGCTGATGTAAACAGAAAACTATTGATTCGCCCCAACGGATTTACAAATATGGTACTTGAGTTTTTGAAAGACCAAGGACTTGACGGTAACATTATTTCAAATTTTCAGCACTTTACTAGTGATAAAGTAACGCCTCGTTTTAATGAGGAATATACAATCAAGGATGAGAATGACAGAGACATTACTGTAAAGGCTTATTCTGAAATTACGTTCTCAATAGAAGGTGGCAATCAGGAAAGCATCCCTAATATTAAAATTTCAAAGGCAGAGGAAAGCAACTTGATTTGGTGTGTATTTTATAGTTTGCTTGAACAAGTGGTTGAGCAATTAAATATTCCCGAACCAGAGAATCGTTCAACAGATAAGTTCAATGATTTAAAGTATGTTTTTATTGACGACCCTGTAAGTTCATTGGACGATAATCATTTGATTGAGCTGGCTGTTAACTTGGCTCTAATCATAAAGAAATCTACGGGATTGAAATTTATCATTTCAACACATAGCCCACTTTTCTACAATGTTCTCTACAATGAATTAGGGCTAAAGTCAGGGTATATTCTAAATAAACTCAATGACGGAACTTTTAACCTAATTGAAAAGAAAGGTGATTCGAATAAAAGTTTCTCCTACCATCTTTTTCTAAAACAAACCATTCAGGAAGCCATAGACAATAATGCAATACAGAAGTACCACTTTACACTTCTGAGAAATCTATATGAGAAAACAGCAAATTTCTTAGGTTATCCAAGATGGTCAGAATTATTACCCGATGACAAGCAAACATATTACAATCGTGTAATTCAGTTTACAAGTCATTCCACCTTATCAAATGAGGTAGTCGCAGAACCAACAGAACCTGAAAAGCAAACTGTGAAGTTTTTGTTAGACCACCTGACTACTAATTTTAATTATTGGAAAGAAGCACAAAATGTCACAGTATAAAACCATAGCAGAATCAAACAACTTTATCGTGTTGGATAAATTCACCAAACATTTTGAGGTGAATGACGCACCTGCTGTTTATCAAACAGAGGCAGCACTGGAAAAGGAATTTATTCAAGACCTAGTCAACCAAGGGTATGAAAATCCGAAAAACTTAAATACGCTTGAATCAATGTTAGCGAATGTAAGAACACAACTGCAATCGCTTAACAGCATGGAATTTTCAGATGGAGAATGGTCTCGTTTTGTGGAAGAATATTTGGACAAGCCGAGCGATAACCTTGTTGAGAAAACCAGAAAAATACACGACAACTATATCTACGATTTCGTTTTTGATGATGGTCATATTCAAAACATCTACTTATTAGACAAAAAGAATATCACCCGAAATAAAGTACAGGTAATTTCTCAATTTGAACAGAAAGGCTCTCATGCTAATCGCTATGATGTAACCATTTTAGTAAATGGTCTACCATTAGTTCAGGTTGAATTAAAAAAACGAGGAGTTGCTATCCGTGAAGCGTTTAACCAAGTTCACAGATATTCAAAAGAAAGCTATAACAGTAATAACTCCCTCTTTAGATACGTACAGGTTTTTGTTATATCCAATGGTACGGATACCCGTTACTTTGCTAACACCATAAAGCGTGATAAGAACAGCTTTGATTTTACCATGAATTGGGCAAAAGCTGACAATACACTTATTAAAGACCTCAAAGATTTTACAACAACATTTTTTGAAAAAAGAGTATTGTTAAATGTGTTGCTAACCTATTCGGTTTTTGATACAAGCGATACACTTTTGATTATGCGACCTTATCAAATTGCAGCCACCGAAAGAATGTTGTGGAAAATTGAAAGTTCCTACCAAGCTAAAAATTGGTCGAAACCCGACAGTGGCGGCTACATTTGGCACACAACAGGTTCAGGTAAAACGCTTACCAGTTTTAAAGCGGCACGTTTAGCAACTCAATTGGATTTTATAGACAAAGTATTTTTTGTAGTTGACCGTAAAGACTTGGACTTTCAGACCATGAAAGAATATCAGCGGTTTTCTCCCGACAGTGTGAATGGTTCTGATAGTACAGCAGGTTTAAAGCGAAATATTGAAAAGGACGACAACAAGATAATTGTAACTACAATCCAAAAACTAAACAATCTCATGAAGACTGAGGGTGATTTAGCTATTTATCAAAAGCAAGTTGTTTTCATCTTTGACGAATGCCACCGTTCTCAGTTTGGTGAAGCACAAAAGAACCTAAATAAGAAGTTTAAAAAGTTCTATCAGTTTGGATTTACAGGAACACCAATATTCGTACAAAATGCTTTAGGTGCAGAAACTACAGCAAGTGTTTTCGGTCGTGAACTGCACTCGTATGTAATTACCGATGCTATTAGAGATGAAAAAGTACTAAAATTTAAAGTTGACTATAATGATGTTAGACCACAGTTTAAGAGCATAGAAACTGAAATAGACGAGAAAAAACTAAGTGCGGCAGAAAACAAAAAAGCTTTGCTTCACCCTGAACGCATCAAAGAAATATCTCAATACATTTTACAGAATTTCAGGATAAAAACCCATAGAAATCAAGGAAGCAACAAAGGCTTTAACGCCATGTTTGCCGTAAGCAGTGTTGATGCTGCCAAATGTTATTATGAGGAACTAAACAACCTGCAAAAAGAGAGCGACAAGCCATTAAAGATTGCTACAATCTTCTCTTTTGCCGCAAACGAAGAACAAAGTGCAATTGGTGAAATTGTTGACGAGACTTTTGAGCCTTCTGCAATGGATGTTACAGCCAAAGAGTTTTTAACCAAAGCTATCAATGACTATAACTCCATGTTCAGAACCAGTTATGGCGTTGACAGCAATGAGTTTCAAAATTATTACCGTGACCTTGCCAAACGAGTAAAGAACAAAGAAATTGACCTAATCATTGTGGTCGGTATGTTCTTAACTGGCTTTGATGCTCCAACACTCAATACATTGTTTGTTGATAAGAATTTGCGTTATCACGGTTTAATTCAAGCCTTTTCACGAACAAACAGGATTTATGATGCGACAAAAACCTTTGGCAACATTGTAACATTCCGAGATTTAGAAAAAGCAACGATTGACGCTATTACGCTGTTCGGTGACAGTAACACGAAAAATGTGGTTCTTGAAAAGAGCTACAAAGAATATTTAGAAGGCTTTACAGACATTGTTACAGGTGAAGCACGAAGAGGTTATGTTGAAGTAGTAAAAGAGTTAAATGAGAAATTCCCTAACCCTGACGAAATAGTAAAAGAGAAAGACAAAAAGGAATTCGCAAAGCTTTTCGGAGAATATTTGAGAGTAGAAAACATACTCCAGAACTACGATGAATTTAACCACCTTAAAGCATTGCAAACAATTGACCTCAATAATCCAGAGGCAGTTGAAGAGTTTAAAAAAGCTCATTTCGTAACAGATGAGGACATTGCCGCAATGCAAAAAATTGAATTGCTTAAAGAAAGGACAGTTCAGGATTACCGTTCAACCTACAATGATATTCGTGAGTGGTTAAGACGTGAGAAAAGCGGCAAAGAAGCAGAAGAATCTACAATCGACTGGGACGATGTTGTGTTTGAAGTTGACTTGTTAAAATCACAAGAGATAAACCTTGATTACATTCTTGAATTGATTTTTGAGCATAACAAGAAAACCAAAGACAAAGACACTTTAATTACTGAAATACGTAGAGTAATCCGTGCAAGTGTTGGAAATAGAGCAAAAGAAAGTTTGGTTGTTGACTTCATCAATGAGACCGACCTTGACACGCTACAAGACAAAGCAAATGTTATTGATTCATTTTTCGTATTTGCACAAAACAAGCAGAAAGCGGAAGCCTTGGAATTAATCACAGAAGAAAATCTAAATGAAGAAGCAGCGAAGCGTTACATAACAAATTCCTTGAAGCGAGAATATGCAAGCGAAAACGGAACAGAATTGAATGCGTTATTGCCGAAAATGAGTCCTTTAAATCCTCAATACTTGACAAAAAAGCAAAGTGTTTTTCAAAAGTTAGTTTCGTTTGTGGAGAAGTTTAAAGGAGTTGGAGGACAACTATAAATAATGACAAAGGAAGAAAAATGAATAGCCAGCCCAACAGCCACACACATTGCCAAGCCGCACAAGCGAACGCACAGACCAAAGCTTGGCAAAGAGTGTGTCTGTCCCACCCTGACAAAATTGAAATAAAAAAATCTTCCCTCCCTTCTAAAAATAAAAAATACGCAACCGCACAACCCGACACGACAAAGACAATGAAACGTAGTATTGACAATGGTTTGCAAGGACGGACGAAAGAACACCAGCCGGTAACAGCGGTTTGGCGTAATGGCGGGTTTAGTGCTTCGTATGACTGTTTTGTGGTAGGTTCTAGTGCAGTTCTTCGATTGAACTTTTGTGCTAAAAATCCGCCACTACGCCAAGCCGCAAACCGTTAGCGGTAACTCATTTATAAAACTCAACGTTGGCGGTAACTCATTTATAAAATGCCAGAAGTAATACGTTTTTCAAACACGAAGTGACTGAAAAGGTTAACAAAGATCAACTATTTTTGAACTATCCAATAGAATAAAATCAAACAGCCCCAAAAATGAAATGGACCTTCAGCATAAAGAACAAACTTTTAACATCCGGGATCCTGTTTGTGCTCTGCCTCTTGGTGCTTTTAAGCAATTATCTGGACAGAATACATGCCCAAAATGTCAAAAGCGCCATAACCACCTTATATGAGGACCGGCTGATCGCGGATGATTACATTTTAAAAATGACCGTTCGTATTTATCAAATCCGGGAAGTTTTACATAAGGATTCCAATGCCCTCTCCAATAGCGACACCTTACGAAGCCTGATGGCTGATCTTAGAGGAACCCTTGAAGCCTTTGAAAAAACAAAATTTACGCCCACTGAAGAAACCGTTGCCAATGAATTTAATGATTATATAAATCGTATGGAGAGCCACTTAATGAACAACCAGGATGATTATAAAATATATTCCAACAAAGCACTTATTTCATTGCAACAGCTGGCAGCGGTCCAACTGGATGAATCGAAGCTAATCATGAAAAGGGCGGAATCGGAATATGCCTCCATTAAAGCCTCTTCAAGATTTGCTTTTGCCATTACCATAATCATTTTCCTGGTTTTACAGGCCATCGCTTTTTCCGGCCAACCGCTGATATCCAAAACTTCGACCAAGGACCCCATGCTGAATTAAGACGCAAGAAAAATTTAAAAGTCACACTCTGATCCGACAGCATCCCAACAACTAGCCAACTTTCTAACTTGTAAACTTGTCAACTAACTACGTGTCGACTATATGTACATCGAAATCCGCTCCTTTGCCAGGCGCCAAAACGTCAGCTGCAAGCCTGCGACCAATACTTTATATAGTAAACACTAAACAAGGTAGCTGAAAGCCAACCAGAGTATGCACAACCTGAAAACATCTAACACAGACTTATGGACAAAAAAAAGACTCCATTAGAAATTGAAGGCATTTCAGACAGCTTGTACGCAGGCTTTTGGATCAGGGTCGGCTCTGTGCTTTTAGATTCACTCTTTCTGCTTCCTTTCATTATTTTGATATTGTATGGTAATGGACTTGGGAAAAATTTTTATTTCTATACCATCATTCCAAATCTTGCTTTTGGAATCTGGTATCATATTTACCTGCCAAAAAAATATGGAGGAACGCCGGGTAAACTGGTCGCAGGCATAAAAATCATTCGCTTGGATGGAGATTCCATCGGATGGACTGAAGCCTTCTTACGGCATAGTGTGATGTTGGCATTAACAATATTGAGCAGCATTTGGATGACCACTATTATGTTGCGGGCTGATGACGAAACATACATGAGTATAAGCTGGGTACAGCGTTCGCAATATCTGATGACGCTTTCACCTGACTTTTTCGATTTTCACAGATGGGCGAGCAATATCTGGATTTACAGCGAGTTTATCGTCCTAATGACAAATAAAAGGAAAAGTGTAAATTCTTGTCATGTTGACCCAGGATTCCTGGGTGTTGACCCACCCTGAGTTCGGCAATAGGAGAAAGAACTTTAATTTGAGTTTAAAGATACACTTGGTTATTCAGCTGATTTCAATTTTTTCCTCCTTAGCGATTCTCCTTTTAATTCTATACGGCAGGCAGTAGCTGTCAATCTATCCATGATGGCATCTGCCAGGGTAGGCTCGTTTATGTATTCATACCATTTTGATACAGGGAGTTGAGAGGTGACCAGGATGCTTTTTTTACCATAACGATCTTCCAATAATTGCAAAAGGGTGAGTCTGATTTCCTGGGAGAGAGGCTGCAAACCAAAATCATCGAGGATAATAAGGGTTTGTCTTTCCAGGTGATTGAGCAGTTTAATATAAGAGCCATCAAGTTTTGACAGGGTTACCTTTTCAATGAGACGGTTCATGTTCAAATAAGTGGTTTTATATCCTTGCAGGCAGGCCTGATGGCCTAATGCGCAAGCGAGGAAGGATTTACCACATCCTGTAGACCCGGTGATCAGGATATTTTCTCCTTGTTGCAGATAACTGTATATTCCGGGCCATACTGACCCCCTGTTCCGGGGGATATTGACCCCCCATTCCGGGATACTGACCCCTGGGTAAAAAGAGGGTATTCCGGGATACTGACCCCCCATTCCAGGATACTGACCCCCTCAAATTGGGGTCATTCCGGGATGCTGACCCCTCTGATTTCTTAGGTGAGTTCGGATTGTAACCGTGTCAAGCGTGCTTTGCATAAAATCAAAGCACAACGATATGGCAGGAAATTCAATCCGTATGAGTCAACTCAAACAAATCTTACGCTTGTTTTCACAGGGTGTTCCGATCAAGGGAATCGCCCGGGAAACAGGCATTTCCCGGAACACCATCAAAGGGTATTTCCGGACGATTAAAAGCCGTGAGTTAAATCTGGAGGATCTTTTAGGTCTGGAGGACCTCCGCATTGAGCACGTCTTACGAGCGCCCTTAAAAACGGAAAAAGAGAGGCATCGGGATTTTATGCTTCGCCTGGATAAGCTTTATGAGGAACTGAAGCACCCTCACCTTACCAAACAGCTGTTGTGGGAAGAATATAAAAGAGAATATCCCGGGGGGTATCAGTACTCCCGGTTTTGCCATTATCTACAGCTCTATGATCGAAGCCAGCATGCCACTTTGATCCGGGAGCATGAGCCGGGAGATAAGATTTTCATCGATTTTACCGGTGACAAATTGCACTATGTAAACCGCAATGGTGGGGAAATCATTCCTTGTGAAGTCTTTGTAGCCACGCTGGGATACAGTAACTATACGGTTGTGTTGGCAACCCATTCTCAGAAGGTCGAAGAAGCTGTTGCTGCCACAGCCTTATCATTGGAATATATCGGAGGAAGCCCCCGTGCTATCGTCCCCGACAATTTTAAATCTGCGGTTAACCAGGCGCACCTGTATGAGCCAAAGATCAATGAAGCTTTTCTGGATATGGCCAATCACTATGGAATGGCGGTGCTTCCCACCAGAGCCAGGAAACCTAAGGACAAGGCCAAAGTGGAACGTTCGGTAACCATCTCCTATCAGCGAATATTCGCTCCCCTGCGCAAACAAACCTTTTACAGCCTGCAGGAGCTAAATACGGCTTTACTGGAACAAGCTGCACTACTCAACAAACGGATAATGCAACAATATGATTGTTCACGGGAAGTTTTGCTGGAGCGCGATGAAAAGCCTGTGCTCAAGTCATTGCCCCCCGAACGGTATCAAATTAAACAACACCTGATTTTAACCGTCCAGCAGAATGGCCATGTATACCTCTCCAAGACCAAAAGATACTTCAGTGCACCTTATCGTTACATAGGCTTTAAAGTCCATGTAATCATTACTACTGCCCTGGTAAGAATATATTACCAGGGAGATTGCATTGCCACTCATACCGCAGATAAACCCGGTAAATACCACACAATCCCTGATCATATGCCTTCTCATCACCGTGAGGTCTTGGCAGGAATGAATGAAAATATATTGAAAGAAAGAGCTGCTTCTGTTGGTCCTCCGGTGCTGGCGGTTATTGAAGTTGTTTTGCAGCGAAGCATTCACCCGGAACAAGCCTATAAGTCCTGTCAGGGCATCCTGTCATTGGCTAAAAAAACCTCCAAAGAAATCCTGATTGAAAGCTGCGCCATCGCATTGGAATATCAGGTTTGTACTTACCGGAATATTGAGCGGCTTGCCTTGGGCCAATATGCCAATCGGGAGTCACAATGTCCAGCCAAATACACGCCGCTACCAGATCACCCCAATGTCCGGGGTGCCTCACATTTTAATCTATAATCTTATAAATACATGTAAAATGAATCATCAAAAAACACTTGAATTAATGCGCGACATGCGCCTGCATGGCATGTACGATGCGATGCAAGGCCTGGTCCAAAGTAAAAAATTGGGCAGCATCAATGCAGACCAGCTGCTGGCCTTGTTGCTTCAACAGGAATGGGATGAACGTAACAACCGCAAAATCCACCGACTGACGCGTTCGGCCCGGTTCAGGTACAGCGCATCCCTCCAGGAGATTAAAGCCGATTCTAAAAGGAATCTATCCGGAGAACAACTTGCCTTAATCAGCACCTGTGATTGGGTCAACAAAGCCGAAAACCTGATGATTACAGGGCCTACCGGTGTGGGGAAAAGTCATCTGGCCTCAGCTATTGGACATCAATGTTGTCAATTGGGCTTGAAGGTGGCATACCACAACACCCAAAAGCTTTATCAGGCTCTTCGTTTGGCCCGACTTGATGGAACCCATAAAAGACAAATGCAACAACTCGCTCGGGCAGATCTACTAATCCTGGATGACTTTGGCTTACAACGACCTGATGAATTGGCGCGACTTGATCTATTGGAAATGGTAGAGGACCGGCATGGTCGAAAATCGATAATCATTGCCTCTCAATTGCCCATCAGCATCTGGTATGAAATTATTGCAGAACCTACCATTGCAGATGCCATCCTGGATCGTATTGTATCAAATGCCCACCGAATAGAACTTACCGGAGAATCTTTAAGAAAAAGAAAATAACTTTATAATCGTTCTTTGACATTACACTCCGTCTCCTCGTTTGATATCAGAAGGGTCAATATACCGGAATAAAGGCTTGTCGGTACCCAACGATAGGGGGTCAGTTTGCCGGAATGGGGGGTCAGCTTCGCTGGAATAAACAGATAACGGCCTTCTGCGAGGACTGCCAATTGTTGCCGGGTAAGATTGCGGGCAGCGCTGCATTCGATTTGGTCTACGGAAGCAGGCATTCGGAACTTGGCAAGCTTAAGATAGTACGCTGTTTTTTCATTTGCACGGTTAAGTTCTTCGGATTGCAATAAGTGGGCTACCAAATCATGTCCTTCGAGTTGTTGGTCCATAGGTAGTTCCAACTGGGAGCGATAAGCGAGATACATGCCCTGGAGGCGAAGTTGCTGCATTTGTTGTAAAGTTTGATTTGTATTCATTGTGATTTGAATTTAGGTTAAATAGTTTATAGATATTGTTCCTTTCCGCGGATGTTGTCATGGTCAATGATGAGGGGGGTGGCGAACATGTTTGCTACTTTGTCGAGCCCCCGTTCCAGGATATTTTTTATCATGGTATAGTTGACCCGTGAGCCCTGTATGGCTCTCTGGCAGGCTGCTTCCAGGCGATCGGAACCATACTTTTTCTGAAGCATAAGCATACCGAAGCAGGCTTTATAGTTTTGTTCCATATAGATGCTGTTTTCCATCATTAGGCTTGCGGCCTGATGGGTTGAGCATCCGATCCGGGAAGCCTGTTCCAGCAAATCATCCCGGGTCCAGCCTCTGATCTGATGCATGCGCTGGTGATGTGGAGGCATATGTTCGGTCAAGGTGGTATAGGACTTGTTTCGATGATTCCGGACATGTAAAGCGATTCGGTCCTGATCCAAATATATTTCCACAGTGGTTGCATCGTAAAGCACTTTTACCTTTTTCCCTACATACCGATAAGGAACACTATAGTATTGATGGTCCTCAGTGAGTTGCACATGGTAATTTCGCTGGACGGTCAGCCGAACTACTTTTTTTTGCAAAAAAGGTAAGGCGGGCAGAGGTTTGAGCAGGTGCCGTTCCTGTTGTTCAAAAAAATACCGGCGACTATAAGGCGTGTTTTTATATGGCTTGTCGTTGAGCAATTCCAGTTGCTCACGCATGGCAGCGTTGAGTTCCTGCAAGCTGAAAAATGTACGGTTGCGCAATGGTCCGTAGATATAATTGTACACAATATTTACAGCTCGTTCTACCATTGCTTTATCCCTCGGGCTATAGGGGCGTGTAGCACTAAAAGTGGTTCCGTAATGTTCGCTGAGTTGGAGGCAGATATCGGTAAACTCCGGCTCATATCGGTCGGATCGCTTTACCGCAGTACTCATATTGTCACAGAGAATAGTGGCGCTGACTCCACCATAGAACTTAGACATTGAGTTGGTCAAGTGCGTAAAGTCTGCCGTTTGTTGTGTGTGAACCGCTTGACAGAAAATATAGCCACTGAAAGGGAAAATCGATATAAATACTTGACACTTAATTAGTTCTCCGGTCTCAAGGTTAGTATAGTATAGTTTTTTTCCGGCAAAATCAATCATGGTTATGTCACCTGGCGTATATTCCAGATGCATGGACAGGTCACGGTTTTTCAGGTATTTCTTCAAATGGTAACAGTATCGACTGTAACTGTATCCGTCCGGATGCTCAGCCCTGTATTCCCGCCACAACAAATGCCGCGTAACTCCGGTCTTTGACAGTTCAGTGCCAGCTGTGCTGAAATGAATCGTGACCTGCCGCAACCGTTCCGCTTCCAACTCCAATAAATCGTTGGAATAAGCCTTCGAAGCCAATTCTACATCATCTACCCCTTTACATTCCGCCAGCAACGAAAGATACTTTCGTACGCTATTCCGGCTGATTCCTACCCGGCGGGCTATCTCGCGGATGGAGATGCCATCGCGTTGAAGTTGAAAAACTTGTTTCAATTTTTCCATTGGTATCGGTTTTTGTGCCATGCTCCTATGTTTTTAGAAGCAAATGACTGCAAAAGCCCTTTCCCAATTGCCGAAAACAGTCGGGTCTCCCAAAATTTCCTGGACCGATGGCTATCCGGACAGGAATCACCCTTGGAGGCCCCGGATCTGACCTCAAAATGGGGTGGGTCAACATGCAGGAATCAACCTTAAAGGCCCCGGATCTGACCTCAAAATGGGGTGGGTCAACATGCCAGGAATCAACCTTAAAGGCCCCCGATCTGACCTCAAAAATGGGTGGGTCAACATGCAGGAATGGTGGGTCAGTTTAAAAAAGAATGGTGGGTCAACATGGTCAGGAATCTACATTAAAAAACCAACAGACGAAATTTGGGAGTTTAGAACATTGTTTAAAAGGACTCAATACCGACTGTTTGCATTTTGGGACAAATCAGAGAAAATCGACACCGTGGTAATTGCAACGCACGGACTGATCAAGAAAACTAACAAAACTCCACAAGGTGACTTGGACAAAGCGGAACGTTTAAGAAAAAAATATTTTGAACTTAAAAACAAGAAAAAATGAAAAAGCGAGGATTAAAAACTTACAGCTTAGATGAAATTACCGACAAACATATCGGTAAACGCGGGACTCCAAAGCGGGAGGCTTTTGAAAAGGAGTTACGACTTGACTTGCTCGGAGAAGCAATAAGACAAGCGCGCTTGGAACGAAACCTGACACAGGAAGAACTTGGACGACTTGTTGGAGTTCAAAAGGCCCAAATTTCAAAACTTGAAAACAGCCTGACGGATGCCAGGTTTGAGACCATTATTAAGGTATTTAAAGCGTTAAACGCAAAGATTAATTTCAATGTGGAGTTGCTTAACCAAAAAGTAAATCTTGTTTGACAACATAAAGTGGAGTGGCTTCGTTGAAGTAGTCATGATTTAATCTGACAGTCATCCGACCAACTTGCCAACTTGCCAACTTGCTAACTTAAATTTCTGCCCACCTACGCACACCCCTGTTTCCCCTGAAGGGGAGCTCCCGCACGGACTACAGAATAAGCAGTATAGAATTGCATAAGCACTTTACTAAACTGGCTGACTGGCAAACTGGTTAACTGGCTAACTGGCCAACTAATCTGAATAAATAAGTGTAAACGGTAAAGGGTTAAGGGTTAAAGGTTAAAGGACCAAAATTACCAAATGACCACCGACTACTGACTACTGACTACTGACTATTGACTACTGACTATTGACTATTGACTATTGACTATTGACTAACTACTCCCCCGCAATTACCGCCGCAAAATACTCCCTGTTCATCCGCGCTATATAATCCACCGAGATTTCCTTCGGGCACTCCGCCTCGCAGGCATAGGTATTGCTGCATTTGCCAAAACCTTCGATATCCATCTGGTTTACCATGTTTTTTACCCGGGTCTTCCTTTCGATCTGTCCCTGGGGGAGCAGGGCAAGGTGAGAGACCTTGGCCGCGGTAAAGAGCATGGCGGAGGCGTTGGGGCAGGCGGCGACACAGGCCCCGCATCCGATGCAGGCGGCGGCATCGAAAGCGGCTCCGGCCTTGTCCCTTTCCACCGGAATGGCATTTCCGTCCGGCGCCTGGCCCGTATTCACAGATATGAATCCTCCGGCCTGGATGATCCGGTCGAAGGACGAACGGTCCACCACCAGGTCCTTGATCACCGGAAAAGCGCTGGCCCGGAAAGGTTCGACCACGATGATGTCCCCGTCCTTGAAATGACGCATATGGAGCTGGCAGGTAGTTGTCCCGCCCAGGGGGCCATGGGCCTGGCCATTGATGACCATAGAACAGGCCCCGCAAATCCCTTCCCTGCAATCGTGATCAAAGGCGATGGGTTCCTTTTTTTCAGCCAGCAATTCTTCATTGAGCACGTCAAACATTTCGAGGAAAGACATGTGTTCATTGGCATTCACCGAAAAGGTTTCAAATCTTCCCTTTGCCTGAGGGTCTGCCTGTCTCCAGACTTTTAATGTTAATTTCATAAAAAACAGATTTCAGCGATCAGCTTTCAGATTTCAGCAATCAGCTTTCAGCTTGCAGCTTGCATTTCGGGAAATATCCTGTTTGCCGGCTGAGGTCTGACAGCTGACAGCTGATAGCTGTTCCTATTTATAACTTCTAGATTTTAATTCCACATTTTCAAATTTCAGGGCTTCTTTGGTCAATTCCATATTGCTGTCGTTCCAGGCCCAGGCTGAAACATAGGCGTACAGATCGTCGCGGCGCAGGGCCTCCCCTTCACTGTCCTGGTATTCCTCCCGGAAATGGCCACCGCAACTCTCATTGCGGTCCAGGGCGTCCACCACGAGCATTTCGCCCAGTTCCATAAAATCTGCCACCCGGTTGGCTTTGTCCAGTTCGGGATTAAATTCCAGGGCTTTGCCGGGTACATAGACCTCTTTCCAGAACGTGTCACGCAGCTGGCGGATCTGAATACGCGCCTGTTCCAGGCCTTCCCGGTTGCGGGCCATTCCGCAATGATCCCACATGATTTTACCGAGTTGTCGGTGCAGGCTCTCCACGGACTGTTTGCCCTGGACACTCAGTAAATGGTCGATGCGGTCACGGACATCCTTTTCCACCTTATCGAATTCCGGGCTGGCCGTATCGGTTGCCGGAGTGCGTATTTCCTTCGATAAAAAGGTCCCGATGGTATAGGGGATCACGAAATAACCGTCAGCCAGTCCCTGCATCAGGGCCGAGGCCCCCAGCCGGTTGGCTCCGTGATCACTGAAATTACATTCTCCCAGGGCAAACAATCCCGGGATATTGGTCTCCAGGTTATAATCCACCCAAAGGCCTCCCATGGTATAGTGTATGGCCGGGTAAATCATCATGGGTGTTTTATAAGGATCCTCCCCTACGATTTTCTCATACATCTCAAACAGGTTGCCGTATTTTTCACTGATCACGGCTTCCCCCAGTTTACGGATCGTGGCGGCATCGGGGTTTTGAATGCCTTTCACGTTTGCCTGTGATTTCCCGAAACGTTCGATGGCCGAAGCAAAATCGAGGTAAACCGCCAGGCCGGTGGCATTGACCCCGCGGCCTTCGTCGCATACTTTTTTGGCTGCCCGGGAAGCTACGTCCCGGGGCACCAGGTTGCCGAAGGAGGGATACATCCGTTCGAGGTAATAATCCCGGTCTTCTTCGGGAATATCCGTCGCTTTTTTCTTCTTTTCCCGGATCGCGTGCACATCTTCCATTTTTTTAGGCACCCATACCCGGCCGTCGTTGCGTAGGGATTCGGACATCAGGGTCAGCTTGGACTGGTAATCCCCGCTCACCGGAATACAGGTGGGGTGGATCTGGGTAAAACAGGGATTGGCCATCAGGGCTCCCCGCTTTACCGCTTTCCAGGCCGCGCTCACATTGGAGCCCATGGCATTGGTCGAAAGATAATAGACGTTGCCGTAGCCCCCGGTGGCCAGGATCACGGCATGGGCGCCGAAACGTTCCAATTTGCCGGTAACCAGGTTGCGCACGATGATGCCCCTTGCTTTTCCGTCCACGAGGACGAGGTCCATCATTTCGTGGCGGTTGTACATCTTCACGCTACCCAGTGAAATCTGGCGCGAAAGCGCGCTGTAGGCGCCGAGGAGCAATTGTTGCCCGGTCTGCCCCCTCGCGTAAAAAGTCCGCGATACCTGCACGCCGCCGAAGGACCGGTTTTCGAGCAAACCGCCGTATTCCCGTGCAAAGGGCACCCCCTGGGCGACACACTGGTCAATGATGTTGACACTCACTTCCGCCATACGGTGGACATTGGCTTCCCTGGCCCGGTAGTCGCCGCCCTTGATGGTATCGTAAAACAAACGGAAGATGCTGTCCCCGTCGTTGGCATAATTTTTTGCCGCATTGATCCCGCCCTGCGCCGCAATGCTGTGCGCCCGCCTGGGGCTGTCGTGGAAAGTGAAACATTTTACGTGATAGCCCAGCTCTCCAAGGCTGGCTGCCGCCGAAGCGCCTGCCAGGCCGGTACCGACGACTATCACTTCCAGCCTCCTCTTGTTCTGGGGAGCCACCAGGGGCACGGTCGATCTGAACCGGGTCCATTTTTCCGCGATGGGCCCGGGGGGAATTTTGGAATCCAATTCCATATATTTTTTATTTAGAGAAATATTGTATAATCGGGATGATGGCAAAACCTGCCGAAATGAGGATGCAGAAGACGATACCCGTGTTTTTGATCCATGGAGTGTATTTGGGATGGTTCAAACCCAGGGACTGGAAAGCGCTCTGAAATCCGTGTTGCAGGTGGAAGCCCAGGAAACCCATGCCGGCGACATAGAACAGCACGATCCACCACTGGTCGAAAGCTGCGGTGACCCGGGTGTACAAATCATCGATTTGATCGTAACCCTCATAACTGACCTTGGCCAGAATGCCCCGCTTCATCTTAAACCAGAAATCCCCCATATGGACGATCAGGAAAAGGAAGATCACACTGCCCAGCAAGGCCATGTTCCTTGATGCGAAAGTGGTTTTGGAAGGGTGTTTGTCCAGGTAAGCGGCGCCTCTCGCCGACCGGTTGTGAAAATACAGGACCAGGCCCTGGAAGGTGTGCAACAATATAAAAAAATAGGTGAAGTAGCTGATCAGCTTGATCAGGGGGTTGTGGGTCATGAAGTAGGTATAGGTATTAAAAGCTTCTCCCCCATCCGATTTCAGCAATTGAAAATTGCCGGCAAGGTGGACCACCAGGAATAAACATAAAAACAACCCCGTAAGGCTCATAATCAGTTTCCTGCCCAGGGAGGATTTTAAAAAGGGAACCATCCAATTCATAATTCTGTCTGTGACGCTTTTTTCCGAGGTCAAAAATAACAAAGCCGTTCCTCGTCTGCTTTATCCGGCTCGCGGTAAATATATTTAGAAATGGTCTAAACTAAAAACTATCCTTGACTTTGCTTTGTTTAGAGGAAGTCCGGGTCCGCAGCCGGTTAAATATTTTAAAATTAACTTTGCAGATGAATGAGCAGTCCCTTATTTCAACAATTTATTGATTATTTTCCAACGGTTGAGCTTCCGGTCACCCTTACCCTGGACAGCCACCGGGACTTTGAAGAAGTGAACGTCTTGCTTCCCGCAGCCATGTCCGCCGCCTTTATTTCCAGTGAAGAAGAAATGCCGGGGGAGGAATTTACGGAATACCTGCCCTGCTTCCGCTTGCCGGGGGATCAGGAATTTATATCCCTGGTCTATTGGAAAGCGACCCTGCTTCGCCACGATTTTATCATAGCCACCTATACCAAGTCGGGCATCCCGATCTCCAGGCAGGTCATAGCTGGAACCTCCAGCGACGGAAAAACCATAGTAAAAAAAGTAGCCACCCTTCAACCCGACGACAGTATTGATGTCATTGCTTCCCACCAGGAAGCGGACCACATCCCCTTTGATCCCAGTCAGACCCAGGAACTGAATTACGAGTTGATGCCGAACGGCTTTATTGCATTATTAAATGAAAACCAATAACGAAAAAAACAAACCGGGCAAGAAGCACCACTTTGACGCCCTTAAAGAATTAACAGCCGGTCATCTTAAAAAAAATCCCAGAAAATCGTATTCCGCGCGCCAGCTGCTCAAAGCCATCCAGGCCGGCAATGACAAGAGCGACATAGAACAGGTACTCAGCCGGCTGGTTCAGACCCGGAGGGTGACCGAAGTCCGTAAAGGCCAGTTTCAATACGGCCAGGGTTCCGGAAACCGGTCGTCCAGGGGCAAAACATCCGGAAACGGGGACATCGCCATCGAAGGAAGGCTGGAAGTCATCCGCAGCGGCGCCGCCTATCTCCTCTCGGACCAGAGTGCGCAGGATGTTTATATCCCCGCCAAATACCTCCAGGGCGCGATACACGGCGATATTGTGAAAGTGCAGGTGGAGGGAGGCCGCAAAAAAAGGCCGGAAGGCAGGGTGGTTCAAATTCTCAAAAGGGAAACGCACTATTTTGTCGGGACCTTCCATCACCGCCGGAATATCCATATCGTCTATCCGGACAGCGAACACCACCGCCTGGAAATCCATGTCAGGAACCAGGACAGCATGGATGCCCGCGACGGAGATAAAGTCATCGTCCACATCCTGGCCTGGAGGGATGAGGCACACCGGTTCCCCACCGGCAAGGTCACCCAGGTCCTGCGTGCGGACGCCCTGATCGACAACGAGATGATGGGGACCTTGATCAATCATGGCTTTCCGCTGGTTTTCAGCGACGAGGCCCTTGAGATTGCCCGGAAAGCGGCCGAAGGGATGCAGGACGGCCTGGCCTGGCCCGACCGGAGAGACTTCCGCCAGGTGACCACCTTTACCATTGATCCATTGACCGCCAAGGACTTTGACGACGCCATTTCCTTTCAACGGCTGGATAACGGCCATCTGGAAATCGGCATTCACATTGCAGATGCCTCGCATTACCTGGAAGAAGGAACCGTTCTGGACAAAGAGGCCTATGCTAAAAGCACTTCGGTCTATCTGGTTGACCGGGCCCTGCCCATGTTGCCTGAAGTATTGTCCTCAGACATTTGTTCCCTGAATCCGCTCTGCGACCGGCTCACTTTTTCGGTCGTTTTTACCCTGGATCCTTCCCATTATAAAATCACAGGCACCTGGATCGGGAAGTCGGTGATTCACTCCAACCACCGGTTTGTCTATGAAGACGCCCAGGAGGTTCTGGACCGGGGGGACGGAATTTTCCATGAAGAGCTGAACCTCCTGAATAAAATAGCGGTCCACTTCAGGAAAAAAAGGTTTGCCGAAGGCAGCATTGGTTTCGAATCGCCTGAATACCGCTTTGACCTTGACCCGGTGAGCGGAAAGCCGGTTTCGGTCCGCGAAAAAACCCGGATCGACACCCATATTCTGGTGGAAGAATATATGCTGATGGCCAACCGGGCCGTGGCAGAGTTTATTAACAATAAAGAAAAATCCCAGGACTCCATACCCTTTGTATACCGGGTGCACGACTTGCCTGACCTGGATAAATTGTCCGACCTGGCCTTGTTTGCCAAAGAAATGGGATTCGAACTCCGGATGAATACCCCGAAGGAAATTACGCGTTCACTCAACGCCCTGTACGAGGCCAGCGCGACCAATGATTCCCTGAAAATCCTGCAGCCCCTGGCCATTCGCACCATGGCCAAAGCCGAATATTCTACAAATAACATCGGCCACTACGGACTTGCTTTTGATTTGTACTCTCACTTTACTTCCCCGATCAGGCGGTATTCCGATATCCTGGCCCATCGCATCCTTGCTAAAAACCTGAACCAAACCTTCCGGACCGATAAAAAAAGGCTGGAGGAACAATGTAAATACATTTCAAACCAGGAACGTAAAGCCATGGAAGCGGAACGCGACTCGGTGAAATTTTTCCAGTTGCTGTACATCGCCGACCACGTCGGGCAGGAATTCACCGGGAAGATCTCCGGCCTGATCGAACGCGGTATTTTTACCGAACTGGATGACAACCACGTGGAAGGATTTATCGCTTTTGAGGAAATGGATGAGCCCTTTATCCTGGCGGCCAGCCGCTTAAAAGTCATAGGAAGAAGGAGTGGGACCGTCTTGTCCATGGGTGACCGGATAAAAGTCAGGATTGAATCGGCGGAGCTTTCATCCAAAAGGGTGCAAATGGCTTTTGTGGGAAAGGTGAGTCAATAGTCAAGAGTCAAGAGTCAAGAGTCTATCTCGCTTCTCGTATCTCGCTTCTCGCTTCTCGTATCTCGCTTCTCGTATCTCGCTTCTCGTATCTCGTATCTGGATTCTGGGAGATGATCTTAATTCCCAATACATAATTACCTTGTGGCGACCATGATGCTTTCCATCTTTCCATTGAAGAATGACGCGGCCACTTTCGGGGTGTTGATATCAGTCCTGGCCCTGATTTTTTGGACTACCCAAAGCCAAAGGCCGTTCTGGAAGAAGTTTTACACTTATGTGCCGGCCCTGCTGTTGTGCTATTTTATTCCGGCGCTGCTCAACTGGCCCCTGGGTATCATCACCAATGAAAACTCAAAACTCTATCCATTCGTTTCCCGTTACCTCTTGCCGGCCAGTTTGTTGTTGTTTTGCATCAGCCTGGACCTTAAGGCTATAGCCAGGCTCGGCCCTAAAGCCCTCCTGGTATTCCTGGCCGGAACAGTGGGAGTCATGATCGGCGGGCCCCTGGCCTTCCTGGTCATGGTCAGGTTTTTCCCGGGATTCCTGCCGGCGCCCCCTTCGGAATTGTGGGCCGGCCTGGCCACCATCGGGGGAAGCTGGATTGGAGGCGGCGCCAATCAAACGGCCGTCAAGGAGATTTTCCAGGTCCCGGATTCCCTGTTTGGCACCGTAGTGGTGGTGGATATCGCGGTGGCAAGCCTTTGGATGGCCATTCTATTGTACGGAGCCGGCATTCATCACCGGATCAACCGCTGGCTGAAGGCTGATTTTTCCCAGATCGATGCCCTGAGGGTCAAAATGGAAGCCTTCAGTGCAAGCGTCGCTCGAAAACCGGACCTGACCCAGTTGATGATCCTCATGGGACTGACTTTTGCAGGGGTCGGCCTGGCGCATTGGCTCACGGATGGCATCATTCCGTTTATGAATGAACGGCAGGAATGGCTCGACCGATACAAACTCGGGGCCATCAACTCTTCCTTTTTCTGGATCGTGGTCCTGTCCACTTCCATCGGGATCGCCCTTTCCTTTACCCGTGCCCGGAACCTGGAAGGCGTCGGGGCTTCGACCTGGGCATCCATATTCCTATACCTCCTTGTGGCCACCATTGGGATGCAAATGAACCTGGGGGAAGTAGCCCAGAACCTGGGACTGATCACCATCGGCGTGCTTTGGATGCTATTTCATGTGGCCGTCATCCTTTTGGTTGCCCGCTTGCTGCACGCCCCGTTTTTTTATGTGGCGGTTGGAAGTATGGCAAATATTGGGGGGGCCGCCTCTGCCCCCGTGGTCGCGGCCGCATTTGGGCCCGGCTTGGCGCCGGTCGGTGTGCTCCTGGCCGTGCTGGGTTATGCCATCGGTACCTATGGCGGCCTGGTCGTGGCTTACCTCATGCAGGGCATTGCAGGATAAAATTTGCCTGACCGGGGGATAGACTGCTGTAAAACAATCAGATATCCCGGCAAATGGGCTTTTTCAGCCCCCGGATTACCATAAAATCCGTACCTTTGCCATCCGAAAAAGAATAAGTATCTCGTTTTCGTCTTTATATGGAGAAAAAAAGAATCCTTTTTGTCACCCAGGAAATGAAGCCTTATACCGAACTGGGTGAAATGTCAGACATTGTCAACCAGATCACCCAGTACGTTTCTGCCAATGGATATGAAATCCGGGTCTTAATGCCCAGGTTCGGCACGATCAATGAAAGAAGGCACCGGTTGCATGAAGTGGTTCGCCTTTCCGGCATGAACATCATCGTCGACGATGATGATTTTCCCCTGATTATCAAGGTGGCCTCCCTGCCGGGTTCCCGGATGCAGGTTTATTTTTTGGACAATGAGGAGTTTTTTAAACGCAAATATATTTTCAAGGATGCCGCGGAAGCCCAGTTTGACGACAACCTCGACCGCATGGTTTTTTACAGCAAAGGATCCATCGAAACCGTTAAAAAATTCGGCTGGGTACCGGACATCATCCATTGCCACGGGTGGATGACCTCCCTCATCCCCCTGTATCTGCGCACCACTTATAAGGATGAACCGATTTTCAGGAATGCCAAAATCGTGTATTCGGTTTACAATGACAGCCTGGACATGCCTTTTGACAAAAAATTCATCACCAAGGCATCCATCAATAACCTGGATCCCAAAAAACTGGATGATTTTTATTCGGGAAAACACTACCGGCTCCACCAGGGCGCAATGAAATATGCGGATGCCTTGATCTCGGGCAGCGAAAAACTGGATAAAGAGGTTATAACTGCAAAAAAATCGCTTGGCAAAAAACCACAACTGGACTATCTCCCTGAGGAAGGACGTAACCAGGCCTATCTTCACTTCTACGAAACCCTGCTCAAATAATTACTTCCGGGGTCAAGAAGCATTCAGAATGAGAAATTCAATAATTTCCCTGTTCACCCTGTTTTTTAGCCTGATTTTTATCAGGTGCAACGACCCGGCCATCCTCGGATCCGACCTGCTCAAGGAAGATGAAATCGACCTGAACTACGTCGACACCTTCCGACTTAAGGCCAGGACCCTGCTGGATACGGGGGTGATTACTTATGACCGGTCCATCTCCATTTCTTTCAACCAGCTTCCCATGGGCCGTTTCGACGATCCGATATTTGGCACGGTGGAGGCCAGGATCTATGCCCAGTTCATTAAATCCTTTTTCGAGCTCCCGCCGGATTTTAAAAATGCGGTCCTGGATTCAGCGATGGTTTACCTTGCCCTCGACACCGTCACGGCCCCCTATGGAAAGGCTGCCGAACAAAAACATGACCTGGAGGTCTATCCCATGCTCGAGTCCATATCGACCACTAAGCGTTACCGGTCCGGCTACTACAGTTTTATGAACGAAGCCATGGCCGCTGCAAAACTTTATAATTATTTCCCGGACCCTAAGTTTCGGCCGATGGTCCTGGAGCCCGAAGACACCTTCAGCTATGACCCGAACGTAGCTTTCCGCCTGGACAACGCGTACGGCAATTATATCCTGGGACTGGACTCGCTCTGGTACAACAGCGACTCGATTTTCCTGGCCAATGTGCATGGACTCATGTTCAGGCAGGCCAATGCCAATCAGCGCATGGTGCATTACTGGATCAATTCCACCTATTCCCGCTTGCAAATATTTTATAAGGTCGGGACCCAGGCCAGGATTTACCGTTTCCCTTTTCAGGGCGGACCCAGGATCCCTTACTGGCAGCACGATTACAGCCCGATCATCCAGGAAGCCCTGAACACCCCGGAAACGGGAGACCAGATGATCTTTCTCCAGTCGCTTTCGGGTTTGAAAGCGAAAATTGAGTTTCCGACCCTGAAACTTCCGCCCGGGGTGATCATCAACAAGGCGGAATTGGAAGTAACGGCCTTAACTTTACCCGGCGATGATCCCGCGGTCTTTACCCCGCCTGGCCAGCTCGGCCTGCTCCGCTTTGATGATGCCGGCAACGAGGTGTTTATTTCAGACCAGGGCGCCCTGGATGATTTTACCCTCCTGGGCGGTACCCTCACTACAAAAACAGTAAATGGGGCCAGCCTCAGTACTTACACCATGAATGTTTCCAACCACATCCAGGAAATCATCCTTGGAAAACAAGCTCCCGAATGTTACCTGGCTATTTTTCCCAGATCGGAAAAACTGTCCAGGGTGGTCCTGGGGGGACCTCAGCATCCCCAATATCCCATGAAATTGCGCATCAGTTATACCACCCAATAATTATTAAAAGGCATGAATTACAATTCGACCCGCTCCCTGCTCCTTTACCCCGAATACGGACGCAACGTCCAGGAGATGATCCGTTCGATCCGGAATGAGGAAGATCCCCGCAAAAGACAAGCCATGGCCAATGCCATCGTCAGCCTGATGGGGCATCTCGCCCCAGGCCCGAAAAACGGCAGCGATATCCGGCCGAAACTGTGGAAACATTTTTTTGCCATAGCCGAATATCAAATCGATGTCGTATCCTTTGAGGGCATCCGCTACGAAGCGGAAGAGAGCAATATCAAACCGGTGCCGGTGGATTATCCGCCCACCTGCGAAACCTACCGCCATTATGGCAATCATGTGCGCAGACTGATTGAAAAAGCCAGCCAGATGGAAGACGGGCCTAAAAAAAGCTACCTGATCTCCCTCATCGGATCCTATATGAAAATGGCTTACAAAACCTGGAACAAAGACCATTTTGTGAGCGATGAAGGCATTCTCAAAGACCTCAAAGCCCTGAGCAAGGGTAAAGTGCATGTGGAAGACGAGACTTCCCTGGATGTCCTCAGCCGCAGAACCAAAGGAGGTCCCCAAAACCTCCAGCCCGCCAGTTCAGAAAACCGCCCGGTCAAAACCGGCAAATTCAGGCATAACCGGAACCGCAGGTTCAATGACCGGCACAGCCGGAATAATCAACAGCAGAGGAGAAGGGGGTAGTAGCTGGAAGCTGGAAGCTGGAAGCTCGTAGCTCGAAGCTCGTAGCTGGAAGTTGGAAGCTCGTTGCTCGTAGCTCGTAGCTCGTATCTGAGAAATTTCATATTACAACTATTTTTAATACATTTGAGCCGAATCGAATCCAGGCCATGATCACAGATGCATTTGAAGTCCAGGGAAATTGTCAGTTGAAAGGAACCCTGGTGCCCCAGGGAGCCAAAAACGAAGCTTTGCAGATTTTGTGCGCCGTCCTGCTCACCCGCGAAAAGGTGACGGTGTCAAACATTCCGGGGATCCTGGATGTGACCCGGCTGATTGAATTGCTGGGAGGCCTGGGTGTGAAGGTGGAAAAACTGGCGGAAGGGACGTATGCCTTTACGGCGGCGGACCTGGACCGGGAATATATGGCCAGCGATGAATTTGACAAAAAAGCCAAAGCCATCCGCGGATCCGTCATGCTTATCGGGCCCCTGCTTGCCAGGCTGGGCAAGATGTACCTGCCAAAACCGGGGGGCGATAAAATCGGCAGGCGCAGGCTGGATACCCATTTTGAAGGATTAACCCAGCTCGGGGCGAAAGTGGAATACGATCCGGCCAAAGCCCAGTATTTTATCGAAGCGAAAAACCTGAACGGGGCCTATATCCACATGGAAGAAATTTCAGTGACCGGTACGGCCAACGTGGTTATGGCCGCCGTACTGGCCCAGGGCACCACGACGGTTTACAACGCCGCCTGTGAGCCTTATGTGCAACAATTGTGCAGGATGCTGGTCCGGATGGGGGCCCATATTGAAGGGATCGGTTCAAATCTTCTGACCATCACGGGGGTGCCGGTTTTGAAGGGTACCGAACACCGGATGTTGCCCGACATGATTGAAGTCGGCAGTTTTATAGGACTCGCTGCCATGACCCGTTCTGAAATCACCATCCAGCAGGCCGGGATCCAAAACCTGGGCATCATCCCGAACGTATTCCGTAAGATGGGGGTCACGCTGATTGAAAAGGGTGATGACCTCTATATCCCGGCGCTGGACGAATACGAGATCTCCACCTTTATGGATGGCTCCATCCTTACAGTCTATGACTCGCCCTGGCCGGGTTTCACACCTGACCTTATGAGCGTGATCCTGGTAATGGCCATCCAGAGCAAGGGATCGGTGCTGATCCACCAGAAAATGTTCGAGAGCCGCCTATTTTTTGTGGATAAACTCATTGAGATGGGGGCCCAGATCATCCTCTGTGATCCGCACCGGGCCACCGTGATCGGATTAAACCGGAAACATTTTCTCCGCGGGATCGAAATGAGCTCCCCGGACATCCGGGCAGGGGTGGCGCTGTTGCTGGCGGCGCTGAGCGCCAAAGGAACAAGCCTGATCCACAACGTAAACCAGATCGACCGCGGTTATCAGAATATCGATGGCCGTTTGAATGCCATTGGGGCCCGCATCCGCAGGTTATGATTTCCGGTTGATGGTGAAATCAATCAGGGAAGCGAGGCTGGCCCTGGCCGTGGAATCGGGGAAAGTCAACAATTCCTTTTTTGCCTTATCGGCGTATTCGTGCATGATCCGGGTGCTGTATTCCAGTCCCCCGTTGGACCGTACCGCCTCGATCACTTCTTTTACTTTCCTGCGGTCCTCGCTGTGATGGCGCATCGTGTTCATGATCTCCCGTTTCAAGCCCCCGCCGGCATGCTGGAGGGTATAAATGAGGGGCAGGGTCATCTTTTTTTCCTTAATGTCTATGCCGGTGGGCTTGCCGATGGAGGCTTCGCCGTAATCAAAGAGGTCATCCTTGATCTGGAAGGCCATCCCGATCCACTCCCCGATTTGTTTGACCCGGGCAATGATCCCGGGATCTTTCGTGACGGAAGCCACCCCCGCCGCACAACTGGCGGCAATCAGGGAGGCGGTTTTCTGCCGGATGATCTCGTAATAAACCTGTTCATTGATATCGAGTTTCCTGGCTTTTTCGATCTGCAGGAGTTCTCCTTCACTCAACTCCTTAATGGCATTGTTGAGGATGGCCAGGATTTCATATTGTTTCTCATGGATTGAAATATCCAGCCCCTTGGCAAACAGGTAATCCCCGACCAGTACCGCGATCTTATTTTTCCAAAGGGCGTTGATGGAGAAAAAACCCCTCCTTTGCATGGAATCATCCACGACGTCATCGTGGACCAGGGTCGCGGTGTGGATGATTTCCACCAAAGCCGCCGCGGTATAGGTTGCCGGTTGGATTTCGTCCACCAGTTTTGCACTGAAGAAGACAAACATCGGGCGGATTTGTTTCCCCTTTCTTTTGACAATATAATAGGTGATCCGGTCAAGCAGGGAAACCTGGCTCTTCATGGCATTTCGGAAGTAAACCTCGAAAAGACCCAGTTCTTTTTCAATCGGTCTTTGAATTGCCAGGAGATCCTTTTCCATAATTTCACCTCGCGCACAAGATACCAATATTGTGGTTTGGCCCGTTTATAGGCTGAGTTTTTTGTTGGCCGCCCGGCCGGGGCCCCGGGACAATTCCGGAGGGCCCAAAAGACCAAGTACGTGTTTATTGTTTTAATTTTGTGCACTTCATGCTGTCCCTCTTCAGGAAAAATGGTTTTATAAACAGTCTGCTGCTGTTGGCTTATACCTTTTTACTGCAGATCATTCCCGCAGCGCTGGGACAGGGCAGAATCCCTCCTTCGGACATCGTCCGTTCGCCGTTTCTGGCTTCCCTGCTTCATATCCTGATGCTTTTTATCCAGGCCATATTCATCAACCGCATGGTCATAGAAAACAGACTGCACCGGGACATTATGCTTTACCCGGGCGTGTTTTTTATCCTGTACAGTTCCATCCTGCCTGAATTCTGGTCGTTTTCCCACCTCCACCTGGCCAATTTTATGGTCATCTGGGCCCTGCATGAGCTTTTCCAGATCTATAAAACCTCCAGTCCGGCCGTTGAGATCTTTAATGCTTCTTTCCTGATAGGCATTGCCTCCATCTTCTGTCCGCCAACGATCCTTTACCTGTTCCTGATATTCATCGGGGTGAACAATCTCAAAAAAATGGAGTTGGTACACCCGATCCAGATCCTCATTGGCGGGGCCTTGCCCTGGTTTTTATGGTTCACCTGGAAATTTTGGCGGGGACACGGCCTGGAAGTGTTTCCTTCTTTTGGCAATCACATGGGGCTGAATGTACTGGAAATCGGCTCCACCACCGCGGACATGCTCAAAGGGGGCTTTTTCCTTTTCCTCCTGATTTTTTCCATTCTTCTTTACAATGAATTCAGGAAGAAAAAACACATCCAGGCACAGAAAAAAATGGATATCCTCTATTTCGCCCTTTTTCACTCTGTCCTGGTAGGGCTGTTTCATCAACCCTTTGGCTGGAACGTATTGCTGCTGGGAGCCCCCATGCTCGGCATATTCGCCGGCCTGGCCATCTCCCACCTGAAAAACCAAACCCTGGCGGAAACCATCCACTTTATCCTTTTTCTCGGGGTCATCCTTTTCCAGCTCTTTTATTTTGTAACTTTGGCCTGATATGCATGACCTCAAATTCGGCGTCGTCGTCTTCCCGGGTTCCAATTGTGATGACGACCTGGTCCATGTCGTTGGGGAAGTCTGCAAGGTGCATACCCTCAAAATCTGGCACAAAGACCATAAGCTCCCGGACCTGGACGGGATATTGTTGCCGGGGGGGTTCTCCTATGGGGATTACCTGAGATCCGGAGCCATAGCCCGTTATGCCAACATCATGCCCGCCATCAAAGATTTCGCCGATCAGGGCGGTTTTGTCTGGGGGATCTGCAACGGTTTTCAGATCCTTTGCGAAGCGGGAATGCTGCCCGGTGTACTCCTGGCCAACCGGGACCAGAAATTCATCAGCGACAACGTGCACCTGAGGGTACAGACTTCAAATTCAATGATCACCTCCGCCCTGCCGAAAGGGACCGTTCTGCGAATGCCCATCGCACACGCCGACGGTCGCTATTATGCAGACCAGGAGGTACTCGACCAATTGATCCAAAACGACCAGATCCTCTTTAAATATTGTGATGCGGAGGGAAACCCAAGCGAAGCCGCTAATGTCAACGGTTCCTTGTTGAATATCGCCGGCATCTGTAATATTCACCGGAATGTTTACGGCATGATGCCTCATCCCGAAAGGGCTTCTGAAGCCATGCTAGGCAACGAGGACGGCCTGGGCCTCTTCCGCTCCATGATCCATAACCTGGTGGCCGCTAATCCCGTGGCCGGGAGTTAATTATTTCTTAATCGGAAATAGGCCGGCTGCACAAGTCTTAATTTCGCAGAAAATTTTGACCATGACTGTCCTGATCCTTCTGAGTTTGTTTTTTAACTCCGGCAAGGTTCCCGTGTCCTGGAGTCATTCAGTGGAAAAGACAGGTGCGCAGGAATATAAAATCATATTCACGGCGGCCATCGAAGAGGGCTGGAACATTTACTCCCAGTACCTCGCCTCCGATGACGGGCCGGTCAGGACCTCCTTCACCTTTGATGCCGGGCCCCATTTTGCCCTGGTTGGTAAAAATGAGGAATCGGGAACTATAAAAAAAGGGCACGATGAAATGTTTGACATGGAAGTCATCAAAATCAGCAAAAAAGGCACCTTTACCCAAAAAGTTAAAGTCCTGGACCCTTCAAAACCCATCACAGGGATCATAGAGTACATGTGTTGCAACGAACTGCAATGCCTGCCTCCCAAAGAGGTCCCTTTCACCATTGACCTGACTTCGGTAAAATAATTTTCATGGTATTGTTGCTTACCCTGCTCTGGAGTTTTCTGCAAATCGGCATCGGCGACTCCAAACCCGTAGAATGGTCACACCGGATTGAACAACTGGACTCGTCGCGGTACCGGTTGATCTTTGAATTAAAAATAATCAAAGGCTGGGGCACTTACAGTCAATATCAGGAAAGTGCAGAAACCTCGGTGAAACCCATCGAATTCCATTTTGAAGATTCATCAGCCCTGCGTTTCCTGGGGAAAAATGAAGAATCGGGCCATATCAAAAAAAGTTTCGACAAAGTCTTTGAAGAAGAGGTGGTCAAAATAACCGAAGAAGCCCAATTTGTACAGGTTGTCGAGATTCTCCGCCCGGGGGAGGCGATCACGGGCTATGTGGACGGGATCGTATGCGACGACGTACAATGCATACCGTTTGATTATGATTTTTCATTCACGGTACCGGGACTTGCCCAACCGGCGGAAAAAACAGCACAGGAAGGAAGCCCGGAAAAAAAGCTGTTGGACCAGTCCGTCAGCAGCCTTCAGTCCAGCTACCAAACCGTGACCAGCGACTGTGCCGTCGAAGAAAAAAAAATAGACGTCTCCCTGCTCCTGACTTTTATTTTCGGATTCCTGGGGGGATTGCTTGCCTTACTGACCCCTTGTGTCTTCCCTTTGTTGCCGCTGACGGTCAGTTTTTTTACCAAGAGCAGCCATAACCGTGCAACAGGCATACGCAACGGGGTGTTGTACGGGCTGGCGATCATCGTGATCTATGTGGGGCTCGGCCTGCTGATCACCTCGTTCTTCGGGGAAACCGCCCTCAATGACCTCTCGACCAACTGGCTGGCCAATCTGCTCTTTTTCATCATTTTTGTGGTCTTTGCTTTTTCCTTTTTCGGGTATTACGAGATCACCCTGCCCAGCAGCTGGAGCACCAAGACCGATGCCCTTGGACGCAGCGGCAACCTCCTCGGCATCTTTTTTATGGCATTCACCCTGGCCATCGTTTCCTTTTCCTGCACCGGCCCCATCATAGGAACAGCCCTGGTTTCTTCGGCCACCAGCAAAGTCGGCCCCGCCGTCGTCATGTTTGGATTTTCCCTGGCCCTGGCCTTGCCCTTTGGATTATTTGCCGCTTTTCCCGCCTGGTTGCAATCCTTACCCCGGTCGGGCAGCTGGATGAACAGCGTGAAAGTGGTGCTTGGCTTCCTGGAACTGGCGCTGGCCCTGAAATTCCTTTCGGTTTCCGACATGACCTCGCACTGGGGAATCCTGAAATATGAATTGTTTATGGGACTCTGGATACTCATTTTTGCTGCGATGACCGCCTATCTGATGGGTTGGTTCCAATTCCCTCACGACAGCCCCATGAAAAAAAGAAGCACCCTGAGGACCGCTTTTGCCGCCCTCTCGGCCGTCTGGACCCTGTACCTGGCTACCGGTTTCCTTTTTAATGAAAAAACAAAGACCTACCAGTCGCTCTCCCTGCTCAGCGGGCTGGCCCCTCCGGCTTATTACAATTATTTTTCACCGCTTCCAGAGGCGGATCCGGACCTGAAAGCGAGGTTTTCCTCCTTTTCCAAATGCGCCAACAACCTGGATTGTTTTAAAGATTACCAGGAAGGCCTGGTTTACGCCAAGGAAGTTCAAAAACCCATCTTGCTGGATTTTACGGGTTACGGTTGCGTTAACTGCCGCAAGACCGAAGAACACATATGGGTCGAGGACGAAATCTGGAGCAGGCTGGCGGGTGATTTTGTACTGGTTAGCCTGTATTGTGATGATGAAACGCCGCTGGATGAGGTGATCTATTCAAAAAGCAGGGACAAAAAGATCCGGAACATCGGCAATAAATGGGAAGACTTCCAGATTGTCAATTTCCAGCAAAATTCCCAGCCGTTGTATGTGCCGGTGGATCCCAACGATCAGGAGGTGCTTATCCCGGCCAGGGGCTATCGAAGCAGTGTCAAGGGGTATCAGCAATTCCTGGATTGCGCTTATGAAGCCTTCAAATCCAAGCAGTCGGGATTGCTCGGGCGCCGTTGATTTATTTCGGTACTTCGATATAATAGGTTTTTTTCAGCTTATTGGTAAGGCTTGAAGTTCTCAGCCAGGGGTTCATCAATTTGAGCATCCGGTAAGTGGTCCCATTTTCCCTGGCCCAGTCCCCAAGGTTGGGAACAGCGGTCTTCACTTCTATTTTTTTGGTGTTGTTGCGGCTGTATTTTTCTTCCGGCTGGATAAAAAATCCATAGTCATCCGGGTGCTCCATGATGTCCTTCATGGCCAGGAGGCGGAAAATATACCTTGAAGATTCATCATTGATATTGAGGTCATAATAGGAGCGTTCACCCTGGCGGCCGAGTTCTTTGGCCAGATTGCCTTCTCCTGCATTGTACGCGGCCGCGGCCAGGGTCCAGCTTCCGAAGCGTTGTTTGTATCTCAGGATGTGGCGGCAGGCGGCCTCGGTGGCTTTTTCAAAATGATATCGTTCGTCCACTTCCTCATTCACCTCAAGGTCGTAGGATTCGGCAACGGACTTCATAAATTGCCAGATCCCCTTGGCCCCGGCCGGTGACGTTTCGTTTCGCAGGGAGGTTTCGATCACGGGGATGTATTTGAAGTCATCCGGGATCCTGTATTTGGCCAGGACCTCCTCTATGACGGGGAAGTACCGCTGAGCGGCTTTAATGCAAAGGATGGAATTGGAATGCCAATAAGTATTGACCAGCAATTCCCGGTCCAGCCGCTCCCGGACATCGAAATTCTGTATGGGAACATTTTCTCCGCCGAAGCTGTATTTTTCCCGGATGGGGACGGCATGAATCGCCTGTGGAATTTTCGTTTCCTTATCCTCCCCGGTCCCGGAGGCGCCGCCTTTTTCGGGCTTTACATAAGAAGTAAACAACAGGCCTGACAACAAACCGGCCAGCACAAAAGAATACACATGCATCAACTTATTCATACCGTCTGAATTTTTGGATAAATAGAAAACCAAAGAAACTCTCCTGATAAAACCTATTGTTTCATCAGGCCCTGTGCAAGACAAATTTAAACCAGAATATCCGGGAATATAAAATTTAACAGGGTTTAACCCAAATCCCCCATGAGGAGGTCAATGATAAGGTTTGGGTTTAAACCACCCTCGGCCTTTTGAAAATCGGGACGGTGCTGCAGGGTTCCCCGTACATAATGCTTTGAGCCAGGGGTTGCAGCTGACGCACGATTTGCAAATATGCCGAGGCCGGAAGTTCCTGGTCGCTGCATCCTTTGATCACCACCCGCTTGCCGCGCAGGTACTCCCAGTCTTTTTGGTTTATCCGTTCGAGAAGGACCTGCTCCAGGACCTCCTGTTTTCCGCCATAATAAATGGCTTTGGCCACCGGTGCGGCATAAGCAGCGATCAGCATATACGCCCACATCGGAATGATGGCATCCGTACTGCAATGCACAGCGAGGATCTGGTCCCGGTATTTGGACCAATCGGTGGCTTTCAGGGATTCCCGGAAATCTTTCTCCTTGAGGATGAGTCCCTGAAACAAATAATCTTTCAGGTCAAAGGAAACCACCGCCGCATCCCGGATCATATCATCCAGGGCGATGGTTTGAAGTTCGCTTTCCGCTACCCGGTTGACTAAAGTGGATTCCGTGTTCATTCGTTGTTTTTATTGGCCGATATATCCTGCTCCAGGTCCATGACCATTCGTTCGATCGGGATCTCCTCCCCGACTTCATTGAATCCATGGTTAAATTCCTTGATATTCGGCAATTGATCAATGCTTTTGAGGCCGAAATAGTTCATAAACTTTTCACTTGTCACATAGAGTATGGGTTTCCCGGGGCCTTCAGCCCGACCTTCCATGGTGATCAATTCTTTTTCCAGCAGTTTTTGGATGGTATGATCGCAATTGACCCCGCGGATCCGTTCGACCTCGGGTTTTGAAACGGGTTGTTTGTAGGCAATAATGGCCAGGGTCTCCAGGGCCGTGCGGCTAAGCCGTTTCTGGCTCATCTGGTTCAGAAAGGTGCGGACGATGGGATGATAGGCGGCCTTGGTCAAAAACTGGAAGCCTTCGGCGATTTCATTGAGTTCAAAGGCAAAATCATCGGAAGCGTATTTCGTTTTTATTTTTTCAAGGCATTCCATCACCAGGGTTGGTTCGATTTTCTCTTTATGATAGGCCTCCAGGCAGGCGATCAGATCCTCCGGTTTCAGGGGTTCGGATGAAATAAAAATCAGGCTTTCTATCTGAAGTTCAAGTAATTCCACAGATGCAGTATTTAAAAGCATAAAATTAACCTAATTTCACTTCACCTGGCATATTTTGCATTTATGAACCTCCTGGTCACAGACGTTGGAAATTCGGATACCGTTTTTGGCATCTGGCATTCCGGGGATGAATCTCCCCTGGTTTACCGCCTCGAGACCGCTTCGCTGATCAATGATCCTTCCCTTCTCAGCCAATTCCTTCAAAAGGGATTCGGCGGCTTTCGCCCTCCGGAACGGGTAGTGGTGAGCAGCGTGGTTCCCGCAGCAACCCAACAGGTCACCAAGGCTTTGGCTCAGTGGAGCAAACAAGATATTAAAGTGCTGGAAAAAAGCCAGTTTGAAAAATTACCGCTTGTGATCCTTCGGCCGGATGAAATTGGCACCGACCTGGTTGCCAACGCCTTGGCCGCTCATAACTTATCCAAAGGAGCCAGCATTGTGGTGGATTTTGGGACCGCCCTCAGTTTCACCACGATCGATGCCACCGGGACTATTCTGGGGGTGAGCATTGCTCCCGGCCTCCGGACGGCCCTCCAGGCCCTCACCACCCATACCGCCCAATTGCGTACGGTTCCGCTTCAAATGCCGGAGTCCGCCTTGGGGAAAAGCACGGAACAGGCCATCCAGACGGGCATTCTATATGGTTACGATGGCCTGGTCAGGGGCATAGTTTCCGCCCAGGAAAAGGAACTGGGGCTCGATTTATTTTTGATCGCTACCGGGGGTTTGAGTAAAATGATCCATACCCTTGAAGACCGTGTCAATCTGTATGCCCCTCATCTGACCCTGGAAGGCCTTAAAATTGCCGCTCAATATTTGTAATCAGGGAGTAAAACGGTTTAAAATAAAACAGGGCACCTTGACTGCAGAACAGCAAAGCACCCTGTATAAACCCCAAAAAACCAATTGTCGATCTCAACAGTTGCCTGTTTTGATCAATATTTTGATTAAATCCGGCAGGATCTTTATCCCTGTTTTTTTTAATCTCTTTTTAATCAATTTCTCTTTCAAAGATCCCCTCGATAAAATAAAATAATTTTGACCCGGATTAGCCTTAGGGATGATTTAAATTAGACCCGGCAATGATCATTGTTATATGAAACTGAAAAAAGTATACTATTGTTCAAATTGCGCGGCCAAAAGCCCGAAATGGATCGGTCATTGCCCTTCTTGCGATCAATGGAATACTTATGTCGAGGAGATCGTGGACGTGTCCAAACCCGGCGACGCCCTTCAAAAGTCCCTACGTTCCCAAAAACCGGGAGCAAAACCGGTTTTACTTTCTGAAATCCAAAAATCAGCCGCAAAGCGACTGATCACCCCGGACCATGAACTCAACCGGGCCCTGGGAGGAGGAATCGTGCAAGGTTCCCTCATCCTCATCGGAGGCCAGCCCGGGATCGGGAAGTCTACCCTCATGATGCAGCTTGCCCTCAACCTGAAAGCTAAAATCCTCTATGTCTCCGGCGAGGAAAGTGAAGAACAAATTAAAATGAGGGCCGACCGCATGGGCCTTACCCCCAACCACTGTTATATTCTAACCGAGACGGAACTCAGCCGGGTCCTCGATGAAATCCAGGCCCTCCAGCCCGATTTGGTGATCATCGACTCCATTCAGACCCTGACCCTGCCAACAGTGGAATCCATCCAGGGAAGCATTACCCAGGTCAGGGAATGTACCGCAGAAATCCAGCGTTATGCAAAACAAAGCGGAATTCCTTTTATCCTGATCGGGCATATCAATAAAGAAGGCATGATCGCCGGCCCAAAAGTGCTCGAACATATCGTGGATGTAGTGCTTCAGTTCGAAGGGGATACCTTCCACGCCTACAGGATCTTGCGAACCCGTAAAAACCGGTTTGGATCCACGGACGAAATGGGTTTGTATGAAATGCAGGCCAACGGCCTACGCCAGATCCACAACCCTTCCGAACTCCTCTTGTCCCAGACCCAGGAAAACCTGAGCGGAAGCGCGGTCTGCGCCACCGTGGAAGGCCAGCGGCCCGTCCTGCTGGAGGTCCAGGCCCTCGTCAGCACCGCGTTATACGGAACCGCCCAGCGCTCGGCCACCACCTTTGACCTCCGGCGCCTCAGCATGCTCCTGGCCGTACTGGAGAAAAGGGTGGGCCTGCGGTTCTCAAGCTATGATGTATTTCTCAATATCGCCGGAGGACTGAAAATCAATGATCCCGCCCTTGATCTGGCGGTAGTGGCGGCCCTGGTTTCCTCCCTTCAGGATATGGCCATTGATAAGCATATCGCCTTCGCCGGGGAGGTCGGTCTCAGCGGGGAGATCAGGGCGGTCAGCAGGGTCGAACAGCGGATCCAGGAAGCGGAAAGGCTGGGTTTTAACCGCATCTATATTTCTTCCAACAATCTGAAGGGTCTCTCTAAAACTAAAAATAAAATTCAGGTGACCGCCCTCGGCAAGGTCAATGATCTTTTAAGCGATTTATTCGGATAGCACTTCCAACCAACTTTTGATTCCAGGCTCTTTTATTATTGATTTTCAATAATTTGTATCCATAAAAGAAAGCAGAGATAAATATTAAAAGAAAGGCAGAGCAGCGTCCTGAAAAAACTTCAGTTTACCCTGAGCCCCACGGGCTCTATCCTCTGTTCTTCCATATTTTCGGGCATCTCCCTTTTTTGATAATGCTGATTCCGGAGCTGGGGTTCGAAGCCGGCCTCCCGGATAGCCTGTTGGATTCCCTTGGCGGTGAACCGGTGGGGGGCCCCTGCGGCGGACACCACATTTTCTTCGATCATGATGCTCCCCATATCGTTGGCCCCTGCATGGAGGCAGATCTGTGCTACCGATTTCCCAACCGTCAGCCAGGAAGCCTGGATATTGGTGATGTTGGGGAGCATGAGCCTGCTCAGGGCGATCATCCGGATATACTCTTCCGCGGTGGTATTATTTTCGGCCCTTTTTAAACGCTGAAGCAGGGTTCCTTCATCCTGGAAAGGCCAAGGAATAAAGGCCAGGAAACCGGTGGCCCCTTCAGGTTTTTCTGCCTGAACCTCCCGGATGCGGACCAGGTGCTCCATCCTTTCTTCAATCGTCTCCACCGTACCAAACATCATGGTCGCGGAAGTGGTCAGGTTGAGCTGGTGGGCCGCCCGCATGACATCCAGCCACTCCTGGCTGAGGCATTTTCCCCGGGCGATCAGGTTTCTCACCCGGTCGACCAGGATTTCAGCTCCTGCCCCGGGGAAAGAATCCAGTCCGGCCTCTTTCAGGGCGGTCAGGGTCTCCAGATGAGTGGTGCCGGAAATTTTGGAAATATGAGCTATTTCGGGAGGGCCCAGGGCATGCAGTTTCAACCTGGGATACATCCGTTTGAGCTCCCGGAATAAATTACAATAATAATCCAGCCCGAGATCAGGGTGGTGGCCCCCCTGGAGCAGGAGTTGTTCACCCCCATACCGGAACAGTTCTTCGATCTTTACCCGGTATTCATCCAGGCTGGTAATATAGGCTTCTTCATGCCCGGGCACACGGTAAAAATTGCAAAATTTGCAGTTGGCCACGCAGACATTGGTGGTATTGCTGTTCCGGTCGATGATCCAGGTGACGGCATCGCCCGGCACGAGCTCCCGGCGCAAGCGGTGGGCGGCAGCCATCAGGATGCCAAGGGAGGCAGACCGGTAAAGAAAGGCTCCTTCCCCAATACTCAGGAATTCCCTGCGCAGGGCTTTATCGATCAGGCGGTCCACGGTCATCGTGCAAAGGTAATGGTCCGGCCCGTTTTAAGGAAAATTGGTGTACAGAACCATTCGGAAGGAAACCTCTTTATTCGGAATATTTTCCTTATCTTTGCGCCGTGCTGATTTAGAGTTTTGGAAGGGAACGAAAAGTTCCCTTCTTCATTTAAACCAACCCGATTGATTGAAGAAACGGTGACGGCCTGGCTCAATGAAAAGTTTACTGAAGAAAGCTTCAGGGATTGTTTTATAGTCGAAGTTCAGTTCAAACAACGTCGTCTGGCCGTTTACCTGGACAGCGACAAGGGCCTGAACCTTGACCGTTGTGCGGCCATCAGCCGGTGGCTGGGTCATAAAATTGAGGAGATTGACCTGATCCCGGATGCCTATACCCTGGAAGTTTCTTCCACAGGTCTTGACCGACCGCTTCAGCAATACAGGCAGTACCTGAAAAATATCGGACGGGAAGTCACGGTACACCTGGAGTCCGGGAAGACGCTGGAAGGAAAACTGACCGAGGTCCGCGATGGCCTGATCGTATTGACCAGTGAAGTGGTGGAAAAAGAAAAGAATAAGAAAATTAAAAAAAACGTTGAAACCCTGATTCATTTATCCGATGTCAAAAAAACATTCATTCAAATAAAATTTTGATCCATGATCAATTTAGTGGAAACCTTTTCCGAATTCAAAGCGGGCAAAAATATTGACCGGCCAACCCTGATGCGGGTGATGGAGGATGTCTTCCGTACCCTGATCAAGAAAAAATACGGTACGGATGAAAACTTTGATGTGATCGTGAATACCCAGAAGGGGGACCTCGAACTCTGGCATGTGCGCCAGATCGTCCCGGATGGCGAAGTATCCGATCCCAACAAGGAAATTTCCGTTTCCGAAGCCAGGGAAATCGATCCGGATTACGACATCGGGGAAGAATGTTATGCCAAGCTCGAATTGGAGGATTTTGGCCGCCGGTCCATCATGGCCGCCCGGCAGACCCTCATATCCAGGATCCTTGAATTGGAAAAGGATGAAGTATTCCAGAAGTATGCCGAACGGAAAGGGGAGATCATCCTCGGGGAGGTCAACCAGGTCCTGCCCCGTGAAATCCTGGTCATCGACGACACCACCGGCAACGAACTGGTTTTACCCAAAAGTGAGATGATCAAAGCCGACCACTTCCGCAAAGGCGATATGGTCCGCGGGGTCATCAAGGACGTGGTGATGAAAAACAACCTTCCTTCCATCATCATTTCCCGCACCGACAACGCCTTCCTGGAAAAACTGATGGAACATGAGGTACCCGAAATCGAGGATGGCCTGATCACCATCAAAAACATCGTGCGCATCCCGGGAGAACGGGCCAAGGTCGCCGTGGAGTCTTACGATGACCGGATCGACCCCGTAGGCGCCTGTGTCGGGATGAAAGGATCCCGCATCCACGGGATCGTCCGCGAACTGCGCAATGAAAACATCGACATCGTTAATTATACCAATAACCTGACCCTGTATATCCAAAGGGCCCTGACCCCTGCCAAAGTCACCAAAATTGAAATCGACGAACAGAATAAAAGGGCCTCTGTATTTCTTAAACCCGACCAGGTATCCCTGGCCATCGGCAAAGGGGGTTCCAATATCCGCCTTGCCAGCAAACTGACCGGCTTTGAGATCGATGTCTACCGCGATACCGAAGAGGGTGCGGAGATTGACGATGTCGACCTCGATGAATTTGCAGACGAGATCGAGGCCTGGATCATTGATACCCTCAAGGGCATCGGTTGCGATACCGCCAGAAGCGTCCTTGCCCTCAGCAGGGAGGAACTGATCCGCAGGTCGGACCTGGAAGACGAAACCGTCGATGAAGTATTGAGGATATTATCCAGTGAAATGGAGGAGGAAAGTGGAAGCTGAGCGGCATCCGGGTGGATCGAATTTGGTATTTGAATAAAAATATATGGCTAAAAATTTAGTAAAAGCAGCTTCAGAGTTTAACGTCGGGACCAGTTCCATCGTAGAGCACCTGCAAAAAAAGGGCTTTGCCATTGACAACAAACCCAACGCCAAAATTTCTGATGAAATGTATGACGAACTCATCAAAGAGTTCAGTTCATCCATGGCTGTAAAAGAAAAAGCAGAGGCATTAGTCATAGGGAAATCAGGCAGCGCCCACGGGCCTTCGCGTAAAGAGGCCGCTCCCCCACCGCCCCCCCCACCCCCTGCAGCCCCCAGGCCGGCCAAACCCGTCCAGGAAGCCCCTGCCGAGATTAAGGCCCCGAAGAAAGAAGAGGAAATCAGCCGCGCGGTCCCCGAAACACCCAGGTTGAAGGTGGTGGATAAAATTGACCTGGAAGCGCGTAAAAAGAAAAAGCCGGCGGAAGCGGAAGAACCGGTCCCTGCAGAGCCGGTAGCACCCCAGGCTGAAGAAAAACCCAGGACCGCCGCACCGGAAGAACCCGCCGTGGAAGAAGCCGCCACGGAAGAAATGCACCGGGCCGAAACCCCGCAATTGAAAGGACTTAAGATCCTGGGCAAGATCGATACCGACAAATTTGATAAGGCTAAGAAAAAGAAGGAAGAACCCGCTGCAACCACTCCCGCCGATGCCGCCAAGAAAAAACTGGTGGCCTCCTCTGATGAGGAATTAAGAAAGAAAAGGAAACGCAAACGTAAAAAGATCGAAACGGGTACCCCGGGAGAAACCGATCAAAGAGGAGCGGCTGCAGGGGCCCGGCCAGGCAGAACCGGAAGGGACGAGAATAAAGAAATCTCCCAAAAAGAGATTGACGACCAGATCCGGGCGACCATGGCCCGCCTGGGCGGAGGCGCCCGAAGCAAACGCCAGAAAATCAGGAGGGACAATCGTTCGCGGATCAGGGAAAAAATCGAAATGGAAGAGCAGGCCCAAACGGATGCCGATATCCAGGTCACCGAGTTCATGACCGTTTCAGAACTTGCCTCCCTGCTTAATGTAAAACCCGCCCAGGTGATCATGACCTGCATGAACCTGGGAGTGATCGTATCCATCAATCAGCGCCTGGATGCCGAGATCATTGAACTCGTGGCCGAAGAATTTGGACACAAGGTCATCTTTATTTCTGCGGAAGAATCCACCGATTCGGAAGAGGAGGAAGAAGATGCAACGGAGGATCTGGTTCCCCGGGCGCCCATAGTCACGGTCATGGGCCACGTCGATCACGGGAAAACTTCCCTCCTCGACTATATCCGGAGTGCTAACGTGGTTTCCGGGGAAGCCGGCGGCATCACCCAGCACATCGGTGCCTATGAGGTAAAAGTCGGAGACAAACAGATTACCTTCCTGGATACCCCCGGCCACGAGGCGTTTACCGCTATGCGGGCCAGGGGAACCAAGATGACCGACGTAGCCATTATTATAGTGGCTGCGGACGACAACGTCATGCCCCAGACCAAGGAAGCCATTTCGCACGCCCAGGCTGCTAATGTGCCCATTGTCTTCGCCATCAACAAAATAGATAAACCCGGGGCCAACCCCGATAAAATAAAACAGGAACTCGCATCCATGAACCTCCTGGTGGAAGAATGGGGCGGTAAGATCCAGTCCCAGGACATCTCTGCAAAAACCGGCCTGAACGTAGACAAACTCATGGAAAAGATCCTGCTGGAAGCCGAAGTGCTCGATCTGAAAGCCAATCCCAACCGGCTCGCGACGGGGGTCGTCATCGAGGCTTCGCTGGACAAAGGCAGGGGCTATGTGACCAAATTACTCGTTCAGAACGGGACGCTGCATGTGGGCGATGCCTTACTGGCCGGAGAACATTTCGGACGGGTCAAGGCCATGTTTAATGAATGGGGCCAGAAAACGTCCGCCGCGGATCCTTCCAGCCCGGTGCTCGTACTAGGAATGGCCGGCGCTCCCCAGGCAGGAGAAAAATTTAAAGTCTACGAAGATGAAGCCGAAGCCAAAGAACTGGGTCTGCGCCGGGCACAGATCAACCGGGAACTGGCAACCCGTACCAATAAACGGATCTCCCTGGATGAAATCGGAAGACGTCTGGCCCTGGGTACTTTCAAGGAACTCAAAGTCATCGTCAAAGGCGACGTGGATGGTTCCGTGGAAGCTTTGTCTGACTCCCTGATCAAACTTTCCATAGAAAAAATACAGGTATCGGTGATCCACAAGGCAGTGGGCGGAATCACGGAATCCGATGTACTCCTGGCTTCCGCTTCGGATGCCATCATCATCGGTTTCCAGGTGAGGCCTTCGGCGGCCGCCCGGAAACTGGCTGAAAAGGAAGGGGTCGAGATCAAGACTTACTCCATCATCTACGAAGTCATCAATGAAATCAAATCAGCCATGGAGGGCATGATGGAACCCACCCGCGAGGAAAAAGTGATCGCGATGGTTGAAGTCCGGGAAGTCTTCAAAATTTCCAAAGTGGGCACCGTAGCCGGTTGTTTTGTTACGGAAGGGAAGATCATGAAAAATACCCCGATCCGCCTCATCCGGGACGGCATCGTGGTTTATCCAGCCCGTGAAAGCAATACCGCCAAGATCGCGGCCCTCAAACGGTTCAAAGAAGATGTCAAAGAGGTTAAAAGCGGGATGGAATGCGGGATATCCATTGAAAATTTCAGCGATATCAAGGTAGGGGATGTCATTGAAGGGTATGAAATCAGTGAAATCAAAGCCAAATTAAACTGATCGGGCAATCTCCGGACCCCGGAACTTTAAAATCCAGGATGGATGCCTGGGTGGATCAATTTGAATCGCCCGGATTCATCCCGCAGGATCCGGTATCCGTACCCCATGCTTTTCAACATCCCGCCGAGATCGAGATCAGCGGCCTGTTTGCCGCCGTTTTTTCATGGGGCCTGCGAAAAACCATCCTCATGAAGAGCAACAGGCTCATGGACCTTATGGACCGGGCCCCTCTGGATTTTATACTGCACCACCACGAATCGGATCTTGATAAATTTAAAGATTTCAGGCACCGTACCTTCCAATATGAGGATTTGCTTTATTTCATCCGGTTCCTGAACTTTCACTTCCAGCACTTTCCTTCCCTGGAATCCGCCTTCCTGCCGGGAGGAAAATTTACCGATATGGAAACCAGCCTTGAATACTTCCATCATTATTTTTTCAGCCTGGAGGAGGCCCCGAAGCGGACCCGGAAGCACATCCCCCACCCCGGCTCGGGATCGACCTGCAAAAGGCTATTGATGTATCTGCGCTGGATGGTCAGGCCAGCCGACCGGGGTGTGGATTTCGGCCTCTGGCGGTCCATTCGCCCCCGGGACCTGCTCATCCCCCTGGATGTCCATGTCCACCGGGTTGCCGCCCGGTTGGGACTGATCGATGACAAAAACAAAAACTGGAAAACAGTTCTGGAACTAACCGGGATGCTCAAGGAACTCGAACCCGACGATCCGGTCAAGTATGATTTTGCCCTTTTTAACCTGGGCCAGTTGAAACAGCCTTTCTGACCGGGGAGATGATTTTTTAAAGGATGTCTTTTTCAAAACGGAGCTCATGGATCAATTTTGCTCCTTCCACGGTTTTGAATGAAACGTATACCCGGTATTTGGATTTATCAGCCAACAGGCTTCCGATGCCCATGCTGGAATCCTTCCCTTTGCTGACCCCTTCATGAATAGTCTTCCCGGACCGGATGGACATGGATTGTACAAAATCCATTATTTTTTGAATGGCTTCCGGTTTGGACACCACTTGCTCCTGGTCTTCAATGGTGAGCGAAACTTCCGGCGTAAAGTTTTTATTGAAATATTCCCTGTCCCCTCTGACGAGGGCATCCACCGTCGTCCGGATGGATTGGGCCCCTAGAGGAATACCGAAGGCAAGCAGGAATATTAAAGAGATTGCTCTCATTTTCATCATTTTATTTAAAACCTTTAACAGACGCTTCTTTGTTCAAATATTTAGCTAATTAATAGTTAAAATATAAAGTTACCAATGAACGGCAAACCCTAATTTTGCAAAAATTTTCAGAATGGAAGTGAATAAACTGGCCCTGATCATTCTCGATGGCTGGGGCCTGGGCCCGGATTATAATGCGGATGCCATCGCCCGGGCCAATACCCCGTTTTTTGACCAGGCCTGGCAAAATCATCCCCACAGCACCCTGATCACTTTTGGTGAAGAAGTCGGCCTCCCAGAGGGCCAGATGGGAAATTCAGAAGTAGGACATCTCAACCTCGGTGCAGGGCGAATCGTATACCAGGAATTGGCCCGGATCAACCGCGCCATCCGTACCGGAGAACTCAAAATAAATTCCGAACTCCAGGCCCTGCTCCGCCGCTGTAAGGAAAAAGGCAATACCCTTCACCTGATTGGCCTGCTTTCCGATGGAGGCGTACATTCCCATATCGACCATTTGCTTGCCCTTTGCGATATCATTGAGCCCTGGCAGCTCAAAGCCGTCCGGATCCATGCCTTCACCGATGGACGCGATACCGACCCTAAAATGGGCAAAACCTATGTCTCAAAGCTCCTGGACCACCTCCGTGGAAAAAATGCGGCGCTGGCCTCCATGGTGGGAAGGTATTATGCTATGGACCGTGACAAAAGGTGGGAACGGGTCAAAAAAGCCTATGATCTCCTGGTTCATGGCAAGGGGGAATTGGTTTCCGATCCCTTGACCGCCATGGAAAACGCCTATAAAAACGGCGTCACGGATGAATTCATTGAGCCCATCGCGGTCAGCGGCCTACCCAACTCCACCATCCGGGACGGGGACGCTGTTTTATTTTTCAATTTCCGGACCGACCGCCCCAGGCAAATCACGGAAGCCCTGCATCAAAAGGATTTTCCTGAACAGGGCATGCACAAACTGGACCTCGATTATGTGACGATGACGGAATACGATGCCAGCTACAGGGACGTACATATCCTTTTTAAGACGGACAATCTCAACAACACGCTTGGGGAAGTAATATCCCGGCTGGGCATATCCCAACTCCGGATGGCGGAGACTGAAAAATATCCCCATGTCACTTTTTTCTTTTCCGGTGGCCGGGAACATCCGTTTGATCTGGAGCAGCGTATCCTCATTCCTTCTCCCAAGGTCCCCACTTACGACCTGCTGCCCCAGATGTCGGCTCCGGAGCTTACGGCCGCCCTGCTCAAACATTGGGAATCGTTCAGTCCCGGTTTTATCTGCCTCAATTTTGCAAATACCGATATGGTGGGCCATACCGGTGTTTTCAGCGCGGGCATGATCGCCGCAGAAACGGTGGACCACTGCCTTGCCCAACTGGTGGAGGCCGGCCTCAAAAAAGGATACCAGTTTCTGGTACTGGCCGATCACGGCAATGCTGACTGCATGGTCAATCCCGATGGTTCCCCGAATACCGCCCATACCAAAAATCCAGTGCCCCTGATCTATATCGGCGACCGTTCCTTGCACCTGGCGCCCGGCAAGCTGGGAGACATCGCTCCAACCATCCTGCAACTGATGGGATTGGAAATTCCGGAAGAAATGACCGGAAAGGTTTTGAGTGAGGAGCTGTGAGTTCGATGCTCACAAAGCTTAATGCAATAAAAAAGGCCGCTGTCGGGGACAACGGCCTTTTCAGTAAGTTTGTCTGAAGGCTTATTTTTTCATAGCGCTCCAATCCGCGATGGATTTTTCATTCATTTTGACATAGTCGTTATTATTGGCTTCCTTGGCTTTGGCCAGGGATTGTTTGGCAGCGGCGATGGCTTCAGAAGTCTTTCCGGCCTTGGCCAGGATAAGGCTGTATGCCCTCAGGTTCCAGAATTGGTTGGCACCCATGCTTACCCCTTTGGCAGCCCATTCTACGGCTTTATTGATGTCTTTGCCGCTGTTCATATAATAATTGGCGGCGGCCATGTAATCATTGGCAGAAGGCCCGCTCATGACCGCATTGATGCTGGCCACGACTTTGGTATCCGTATTGACATCGATGTTGAAGGCCACACGGGTATATTCCCAGGCAATGAACAGGTCAACGCTTTCATCTTTCAGGTTGTCAAACTCGATGGTAAAGGTTTCTTTCATTTTGGCCATTTTCTCGGCTTTAGCTGTAAAGCGGAGTGCCTCGTCTTCCATTTTATAGCCGTCTCCACCCGGTACGTTCAGGTCGGCGTTTTTGTGAAGGACGATGGTCCATTCCATTTCGCCGGGGATGGTAAACAAGGAATACTTGCCTTTTTTAACTTCTTTACCGCTGATTTTCACATCATCGCTAAAAGTGATTTTTGAACCTGCATTCGCGCCGGTCCTCCAAAATTGGCCATAAGGAACGAGGTCGCCGAATACTTTACGGCCTTTGGCGCTTGGACGGCTATAGTCAACCGTGATGGTGGACAAGCCCACCGCTTGCTCGAGTTTCGCACCGGGGCTGGCAGCCGGCGTACGGATCTGGGCGTCCAGGCTGGCCATGCAGGCGGTAAACACAAAAAACAGGATGATCGAACTTTTCATTTTGAATGAGTTTATTGTTTAGAAAATTAAAGCGCAAAATTAACTAAAAATAACCGTTAACAGCCTGTGGATTACGCTTGACGGATAATTTAAATATATGTTAAAGTGAGGGGATGACTTAAGTGAGAGGATCACTTAAGTGAAGGGATGACTCAAATTTTATCCTGTTTTTGTAATTTCATGCGGAGATGAAACCAGTCCTTACACTGTTGATTTTTTTATTGCTTTTGGCTTGTGCAAGGCAGGAAAAACCGGCCGGGGAATTGCCCGAATTGGTGGGTTACAATACCCATATCCGGCCAATCATCAATCAAAAATGCATCAGTTGCCATGGGGGTGTCCGGAAAAAAGGGGGCTTGAGTTTTTTATTCCCTGAAGAAATGTTTCTGCCCCTTGAAGACAGTATCCCGGCCATTATCCGGGGCGATGCGGAAAACAGCAAAATCATGCAGAGGATCCTTCATCACGATCCCGAAGAAAGGATGCCCCAGAAAGCGGATCCGCTTTCAAGCCATGAAATCGACCTGATCAGAAAATGGGTCGACCAGGGGGCGCATTGGGAAACGCATTGGGCCTTCATTCCCCCTCAACACCCCGCCATCCCGGATGTGGACGACAAGGAGAATATTGGCAACCCGATCGACCATTTTATCCGTGCCCGTCTGCAAACCCAGGGACTTCGGGCAAATCCGGTTGCCAAAAAGGAAGACCTGATCCGCAGGCTGAGCCTTGACCTCACCGGATTGCCACCCTCGATTTCGGACGTGCAGGCTTTTGTATCCGGATCCCTGTCCTACGATACCCTGGTGGACCGGCTGCTTCAATCTCCCCGCTTTGGAGAAAGATGGACGGCCATGTGGCTCGACCTGGCCCGATACGCAGATACGCGGGGTTACGAAAAGGATGCGCACCGGGACATGTGGAAATACAGGGATTGGCTGATCGACGCCTTTAATGCGGACATGCCGTTCGACAGTTTCACCCTTCGCCAGCTTGCAGGAGACTTGCTGCCCGGAGCCGGCCCCTCCGACCTCATAGCCACTGCCTTCCACCGCAACACCATGAATAATGATGAAGGCGGTACGGATAATGAAGAATTCCGGATCGCCGCGGTCATCGATCGGGTGAACACCACCTATGAAGTTTGGCAGGGGGTTACCATGGGTTGTGTCCAATGCCACAGCCATCCTTATGATCCAATCCTCCACGAAGAATATTACAAGTCCTTCGCCATTTTCAACAATACCGCCGATGCGGACCGGGATGACCAGGCGCCCACGATGAAGGTCTACACGCATCTCGATCAACCCAAAGCCGATTCTTTAAAAGCTTACTTGACCGGGGTCAAAACAAGGCCCCGGCCCTTGTTACCAAAGGAAAACCTGGATCAGATGCAGGCCTACGAACTGCCCATCATGCAGGAACTGCAAGGCGCCCAAAAGAGGGTCACCCGGGTTTTTGAACGGGGCAATTTTCTTTTAAAGGGAGAAGTGGTAAAAGCCGGGGCGCCGGAAATCCTTCAAGCCGGCAAAGCCATCGAGATCAACGACCGGCTTCAATTTGCCCAATGGCTGGTCTCTCCCTCAAATCCACTTACCGCCAGGGTGATGGTAAACCGGATCTGGGCCCAGCTGTTTGACCAGGGTTTGGTCACCACCCTCGAAGATTTTGGTTCGCAAGGCAATAAACCCAGTCACCCGGAATTGCTCGACCACCTGGCGATGCGTTTTAGCCGGGACATGCATTGGTCCTTAAAAAAACTGATCCGTTATTTGGTCCGTTCCCACACCTATATGCAATCCGCCGCAGTGAGCGCAGATCAACTTCAAAAAGATCCGGGCAATATCTGGCTGTCCCATGCTCCCCGGCCCAGGCTCAGCGCTGAAGTCATCCGGGACCAGGCCCTCGCGGTATCCGGCCTTTTATCGGAGAAAATGTATGGTCCCAGCGTGATGCCCTATCAACCGGAAGGGATCTGGAAAACGGTGTACAGCAATGCAAAATGGATTGAAAGCAAAGGTGAAGACAGGTACCGGAGGGCTATATACACCTATATCCGGAGGACGAGCCCCTATCCATCCATGATTACCTTTGACGCTCCCAGCCGGGAATTTTGCGTCAACCGCAGGATCGCCACCAACACCCCCCTGCAGGCCATGGTCACCCTGAATGACCCGGTTTATGTCGAAGCGGCCAACCACCTTGCGGACCTGATGGATCAACATCCGGGCAGCCTGGAGGACAAAATCGGTTTTGGATTTGAAAAAGCCGTTTTTCATAAAATTTCCTCCGAAGCCTTGCGGACATTAGTGAAGCTTTATAATGAGCCTTCTCCGGAAGCCGGGGGATCGATAACCCCCATGAGCCAGGTCGCCATCGCCATTTTGAACCTTGACCAATTTCTTACCAAAAGCTGATCAATGAAAGGAACGGAATTATTCACCGAACTGAGGATCCGGCAACTGCAAATGCAGACCCGTCGCCACTTTCTGCAGAAATGCACCACCGGCCTGGGGGCCCTCGCCCTGGGTTCTTTGACCGGATGCATGAACCGGAACGTACCCGGTCATGGAAAAAATCCCTTCGCCACAAAAAGCCCTCCCGGTTTTGCCAAAGCCAAGCGGGTCATTTATCTCCATATGGCCGGAGCGCCTTCCCAGCTTGAACTGTTTGATTATAAACCCGAACTGGCCAAACTGGATGGGAAACCCTGCCCCGGCTCCCTGCTGGAAGGACGTCGGTTTGCCTTTATCCAGGGGGTACCCAAAATGCTGGGCCCCCAATACCGGTTTAAGCCTTGCGGCCAGTCCGGCACCTACCTGTCTGAACTGTTGCCCCATTTTTCCAATGTAGTGGACGACGCCTGTGTAATCAAGTCCATGCATACCGACGAATTTAATCATGCCCCTGCTCAGTTGTTTATGCATACTGGGCACGGAAGACTGGGAAGGCCCAGCATGGGATCCTGGGTATCCTATGGTCTGGGGACCGAAAACCAGGACCTTCCGGGTTTTATCGTACTCGTCTCAGGGGGCAAAACACCGGATGCGGGTAAAAGCGTTTGGGGCAGCGGATTTTTACCTTCTGTTTATCAGGGGGTGCAGTGCCGCAGCGACGGGGAACCGGTACTCTACCTGAATGATCCAAAAGGGATGAGCCGGGACCAAAAAGGAAAGATCATTGAGGCCATAAATAAAATAAATGAAGAAAGTTATAAAACGTTTGGAGACCCGGAAACCCTTACCCGGATAGAACAGTTTGAACTGGCATACCGGATGCAGGCCTCTGTGCCCGAAGCCATGGACATTACCAGGGAACCCGCCTCCATGCACGCTTTGTACGGCACCACTCCAGGCCAGTCCACTTTTGCCAACAACGCCCTCCTGGCCCGCAGATTGGCCGAAAGGGGCGTCCGTTTTATCCAGTTGTTTCACTGGGGCTGGGATGCTCACGGCGCAGGGAGGGAGGAAGCCCTCAATATGGGATTCAAAGACCGGTGCAAAGAAGTGGATCGGGCCATGTCTGCCTTGATCCTCGACCTCAAACAAAGAGGTTTGCTTGAAGAAACCCTGGTGGTCTGGGGCGGTGAATTCGGCCGTACCCCAATGCGCGAGAACCGGGATGGAAAAGTAATGACCTGGATTGGAAGGGACCATCACACTGAATGTTTTTCCATCTGGATGGCCGGAGGCGGCATACGCGGGGGTATGACCTACGGGGAAACCGATGACCTGGGATATTTCGGCATCCAGGACCGGGTCCATGTCAACGATTTACACGCGACCATGCTGCATTGCCTGGGCATCGATCATGAAAAACTAACTTACTCTTTCCAGGGAAGACCCTTCCGGCTGACCGACACAGGCGGAAAAGTATTGGATAAAATCCTGGCTTGACTTCCCTTTAACCGCTATCGACTTATGTTTGAAAAATTTTTGCAGATCCTGGGGCATTTTCATCCCCTCCTGGTCCACATCCCGATCGGCACACTGGTTCTCACCTATATTCTGTACCGGTTTAATGGTCACGGAAACCGTCGGAATATGCGGCACGCCATCAGCACCGGCCTTTTTATTTCTACCGGAGCCGCGGTCCTCTCGGCGATCTGCGGGCTCTTGCTGGCCAGGCAGGGAGGATATGACGAAGACCTCCTCTCCTGGCATAAATACCTCGGGTTCGTGGTCGTCGGCTTCAGCCTGATCCTTTGGTACATCCACCAGGATATTTACAAACGGGACAAGACCTTCACCTCGACCGCCTTCCGGTGGCTGTTTAATTTATGTATGATCGCACTGGTGGTTGGCGGTCACCTCGGCGGCAGCCTAACCCATGGCAGAGGTTACCTGTTTAAAACAGAAGCCCGTGCGGTAAACAGCCCTCCCATCGATCCTTCCACGCTCAGTCAACCCGATATTGGTCAACGAAAAGTGTATGAGGAAATCATTCAACCCATCCTGAAGGACAAGTGCACCTCCTGCCATAACCCGGATAAAAAGAAGGGAGATCTGATCCTCACCGATTCCAAGGGACTTCTTGCGGGCGGGAAAAACGGGCCGGTGGTCAAAATGGGCGATCCGGAATCATCCGCCCTGTACACCAACCTTCAAAAACCATTGGAAGACGATACCCATATGCCCCCCGATGGCAAACGGCAGCTCACCGAAACAGAAAAAGAACTCATCGCCTGGTGGATAAAAAACCATACCAGCTTTGATGATAAAGTTGCCGATTTCCCGGCCTTTGAAGGCAAGCTCGCCATCATCTCCTCCAGCCCGGGTCAAAATCAGTTTGATTTTGACCTGGCCGCCATTCGCCCCGCGGATCAGAAAATCATCCGGAACCTGCAGGAAGACGGTTATAAAATATTTTCCCTTGCCCAGGACATTCCCCTGCTGGATGTTTCCCTGGCTTTCAATAAAAAAATGGATAGGAAAACCCTTGGCCAGTTGAAACGGGTCCAGGGCCAGGTGTATAAACTGGACCTCTCCCATACCGGGCTGACGGATGACCTGGCGTCCGGCATTCCGGACCTGCCTTACCTGGAACACCTTAACCTAGGGAATACCGCCATCGGTGATGCCTCCCTGGATGAGCTGGACCGTTTTCCGCGGCTGAAGAAGCTGAACCTGTTCCAGACCAATGTCGGGGATGCCGGGCTTGAAAAATTAAAATCCCTGGCTTCCCTGAAGCAGTTATATCTCTGGAAAACAAAAACCACCCCGGAGGGAATCGAAGCCCTTCAATCCGCCATGCCAGGTGTGGAAATCGTCCAGGGAATCAATATGGACACCCTGGTAAAAATGAAACTTCCCTTGCCGGGTATCCGTACTGAAACCAACCTGTTCAACGACAGTATTGTGGTGGAAATGACCTGCTTTTTTAAAGATGCCGCCTTGCATTATACCCTGGATGGTTCCGATCCGGGGCTCCAAAGTCCCAGATATATGCAGCCCCTTGTACTGAAGGAAGGAGCGGATATCCGGCTGATCGCCTTTAAAGACGGATGGGAATCCAGCGATACCGCAACCCTTCAAGTCCGGAAGGCTGGCCTGAAAATCAAAGAGGTGAGCCTGCTAAAAGATCCTGCCAAACGCTACCAGGCCGATGGGCCGGGTACCCTGGCCGATCTCAACCTGGGTTCGGATCCCGGGGATGGAAAATGGCTGGCTTACCAGGGAGAGGATTTTATTGCAACCCTTCAACTGGAGGCGCTGCGCCCCGTATCCAAAGTCAAGATAAACACCATTCAAAACCACGGATTATGGGTTTTTTATCCCAAATCCATTGAAGTGGAACTGTCCGCCGATGGCCAAACCTTTCAACCGGTGGCCAAAAACAATTATGGTTCACCGCAGAGAGCGGACAAGGGTACGACCAAGCTGATAGAAGTTGCTTTCCCGCCCGCCCAGGCGAAATATGTCAAAGTCATTTTGCGCAACCAGGGAAAAAATCCTTCCTGGCATCCCCAGCGGGGCAAACCGAGCTGGATATTTTGTGATGAGATGATGGTGGAATGATCAAACGGGCAATTCCGGATAAGTTTCCCGCAATGCCAGATTGACCTCCCGGTCTTTCAGGTACAGGTAATACAGGTAACAAATCCCGGAGACCCACAGGATGGCCAATCCCAGGAGACCAGACCATCCGATGGCCCGGAACAAAATAAAAACCGCCAGCATATAAAACAAATACAGAAACATGCCCAGGCCTATGAGCACGGAGGCATAAAATTCAATTCTTTTTACCTTGCTTGCCGCGATGCCCATGGCGATCATAAACGGAGGATAGTTGATGTATTTGCCCAGCAGGGCCGGTATGGCAAACGATCGCGATTCGGCATGGCGGACAGGCTTTGCAGCGGCAGGATCAAGCGTTTGATTCAAGCTGGATTTTTCTTCTTCCGTTAAATGATTTACCCGTTCACTGATCATTTTGTCTTTTGCAAAACGCTCTCCGGCCAATTCCACCACCGGTAAATAGGGCGGGTTTGCCTGTGCTTTACTGATACGCCACAATTTTTCTGCGAGCTCCAGGTCTTCGTTTTTCTCTACATGGATGACCAGGGGTTTCATGCTTTCTTCGACGGCCTGGGTCAGTTCCTGGACCGCCTTATTGTTATCTTCCTTGTATCTCAGGTAATATTCTTTAAGCTCGATAGGCAATCCGGTTTCCACAAATACCTCGCTCCGAAAATCATTCGGGTGGGTGTAATTCACCCCGAGAGGCACCACGCACAGGTCCATATCCGGATATTTATCCATTGCCCCGAAAGCAATCCGGGCCAGGCCCTTCTGGATGGGCCGGAGGCGCTTTTCCTGGGTGGTATTTCCTTCCGCATAGACCACAATGATCTCCTTGTTGCTTAATCGGTCGTAGCAGGCATTGAAGGTTGCATCATTGGACCTCAGGTTTTTAAATCCATCGACAAATCGATAAATGGGGGTCAGGTGCAATTGTTCCAGGAGGGCAACCACAAACCGGTTGATAAAAATGTCCCCGCGGACCAGGAAATGCAGCGATTTGGGGAAATGGGTGGCCAGGAGGCAGGCTTCCAGGAAAGCGGAGGGATGGTTGCTTGCGATCAGGACAGGCCGGTTGAGGGGGATCCGGTCCAGGTGATGCAGGTAGATTTTGCTAAAAAAAATCCTCAGGGTGATCCTGACCAGGGGCCGGAGAAGGTAATACAGCATGTAAGGTTGGCTAGAAAGCGATCAAAAATATTACTTTCACGCAAATTCTGCGCAATCTTTTGATCAGGAAGTACCTCATCGTCATCGCAGGCCCCACTGCCGCGGGCAAATCAAAACTTGCGGTGGATCTGGCCCTGCATTACCGATGTGAGATCCTGTCCGCCGACAGCCGCCAGGTTTACCGGGAATTAAACATCGGAGTGGACAAACCCACCCCCCGGCAAATGGCCGCTGTACCCCACCATTTAATCGGCCAGGTCTCCATTCACGAAACTTACAATGCCGGCATCTATGAAAAAGAGGCCCTCAGGATATTGGAGGAGCTCTATACCCGTATGGACCTCGCCATTCTCGTGGGAGGCACCGGCTTGTACATCAACGCGGTGCTTGAAGGATTTGACGTGTTTCCCGAGATCAGCCCCGGGATTAGCCTCCGGCTGAAAAAAACGCTGGAGGAAAATGGCCCGGAAGCCCTGCAGGAAGAATTAAAACAAAAGGACCCGGAGTATTACGCCCGGGTCGACATTCACAATACGCATCGGCTGATCCGCGCCCTGGAGGTCATTGAAAGCGCCGGACTGCCCTATTCTCAACTCAGGCAAAAAAGGAAAAAAACCAGGCCCTTCATTCCTGTCCCCATCCTGCTCACCGCTGAACGAAGCCGGATTTACCAAAGGATCAATCAAAGAGTGGATGAGATGGTGAAACTGGGACTCAAGGACGAAGCACTGTCGCTGTACCCGTTCCGCCACCTCAACAGCCTGCAGACGGTAGGCTATCAGGAATGGTTCGATCATTTTGAAGGCAAACTTACCGAAGCGGAAGCTATCGATAAAATAAAGCAGCACACCAGAAATTATGCTAAAAGGCAATGGACCTGGTTTCGTCGCACCGGCTGGCCCGAATTCAGGGCCGAAGAATCCTCGAAAATCATTGCCTACCTCGACACTATGATCAAGAAGTAGTCCCTTTCTCCCTTTCTCCCTTTCTCCTTTCTCCTTTCGCCCTTCACCTTTTACCTTTCCCCCTTTACCTTTCTCCGTAACTTGCACCCTTATGCCCGACCTCTTTAAGTACCGCCCTACCCTGGAGCAACTCAACGAAAGATTTGAAAACACCCTTGCCCAAACCCTGGGCATAGAGATCATCGAGCTCGGGGAGGATTTTATCCGGGCCACCATGCCCGTGGACCACCGCACCCATCAGCCCATGGGACTGCTGCACGGCGGGGCCTCCGCGGCCCTTGCGGAAACCCTCGGAAGCATCGGCTCCCTGCTTTGTTCCGATCATCCTCATGCTCACCCGGTCGGGATCGAGATCAATGCCAATCACCTCAAAAGCGTGACTTCCGGTAAAGTGACCGGTAAGGCGAGCCCGGTGAAGATCGGACGGAATATCCATGTCTGGAATATCGAAATCCGGAATGATAAACACGAATTGACCTGTGTAAGCCGTTTAACCGTAATGATGGTCACCAAACCCTGAGCCTGCCGGATGAGATATCTTTTATTGATTTGCTTGTTTTGGTTTGGATCCATGCAGGCCCAGGATTACAACACCCGTTTATTGTCCAATGTCCGGTTTACTGAGAATTGCGCCAACATCTGGGGATTCGTGGACCAGTCAGGAAGGGAATACGCCATCATCGGCCGGACTTCCGGGACCTCCATTTTTGACGTGACCGACGGCGCAAAACCAGAGTTCCTGGTTCATATCCCGGGAGCCCAAGGCCAATGGAGAGAAATCAAAAGCTGGCAAAACCAGGTATATGTGGTGGCAGACCAGGGGCAGGATGGTCTCCTGATCATTGACATGACCGAAGCTCCTCATGCCATCAACTGGAGGTTTGACCGCAGGCAGTTCCAGGTCGTAGATGAAACCCTGAACATCAATAAAACCGATTTTCTCCATCGCGCCCACAGCCTCTTTATTGACGAAAAGGGATTTTGTTATATCAATGGAAGCAATCTGCACCCGGGGATCGTCATTTTTAAACTCAATCCGGGCCTGCAGACCCCGGAATACATGGGCGTCATCAACAACAATTATTGCCATGACAGTTATGCGCGGAACGATACGCTCTGGTCCGCGGATATCCTGGCCGGAGAGTTTACCATCTGGGACCTCAAGGACCGGACCAAACCGAAAAAATTGGGCCAGCAGAGGACAGGCAGTGCCTTCACCCATAATATTTGGCTTTCCGACGACGGGAAATATGCCTTCACCACGGATGAGCGGGCCAATGCCTTTGTAGAAGCCTACCGGGTCGATGATCTTTCCAATATCGTCCGGACGGACCGCTACCGCAGCAGGACGACCCAGATCCGCGGCACCATTCCCCACAATACCCATTACCACATGGGATACCTGGTCACTTCCTACTATACCGACGGCTTCACGATCGTGGACGCCACCGATCCCAGCCACCTGGTGGAAGTGGGAGCCTTTGATACCTACCCTGCAGGGGAAGGGGATTTCCATGGCTGCTGGGGTGTATATCCCTACCTGCCATCGGGCAATATCCTGGCTTCAGACATCGAATTCGGACTTTACGTGGTGAAACCAACCTATAAAAGAGCTTCTTACCTGAGAGGCACGGTGCGCGATTCCATAAGCGGCGGCCCGCTTGCGAACGTAAAAATCAGGATGGGCCTCGCTCCGTTCAATGAAGTTCTGAGTGCACCGGACGGGAGCTTTAAAACCGGCGGTCCCTATACCGGAAAGGTGACCATACGGTTGAGCAAGGAAGGTTATTTGACTAAAGAGGTGGAAGTAGACCTGCAAACAGGCCAGTTGACCCAAACCGATCTGGTGCTCATGCCCTTGAATACCCATATACTCAACATCCGGGTCATCGATTCCATTACCGGCCAGAGCATTCCCGGAGCTTCCATCCGTTTCGTTTCGGAAGAAAGCAGTTTCGATGTGGAAACCGATGGAGCGGGACGAACCAGTCAACTGATGTATGAGGGCAAGTGGACTCTTGGAGTAGCCATTTGGGGATTCCGTTTCAAAACCCGTTCACTGATACTGAATGGCCAAACCGGCGAAATCGACATTCCGCTGACCCGGGGTTATGAAGATAATTTCCTTTTCAACCTGAACTGGACCGCGCAAAGTGATTTGTTCCGTGGAGTATGGGGCAGGGCCGAACCCCGGGGCGCTTATATCCGGGAAGAGGTCATCAATCCGGAATACGATTTGACGGACGATTTTGGGGACCAATGCATGATCACCGGAAACGGTTCCACTTCAGCCACAGGAGATGATGTGGACAATGGAATGACGAGGCTGATATCGCCGGCCATGGACCTTTCCGCTTACAAGGCTCCGGTCATTGAGTTTTATGCCTGGACCGTCCGGAGAAATCTCACGGAGTCAGTGCCTGGTGTGGGCAGTCACAAGGTTTATCTCGCTGCGGGACAGGATACCATACTCCTGCTGACCCTGGAACCGAATATGCCGGCTTGGACGAAATACCGGATTGACCTGAACCCGTCACTGGTAAAAAACAAACCCTGCCGCCTCATTTTCGAAGCGAGTGAACCGGTCGTGGTGGATTCGAGGAATATCCTGGAGTTTGGCCTGGATGGTTTTTTGGTTTTGGAAAACAACAGCACGCCGGTCCGTCCTGAACAACCGCAGCCGTTAGACTGGAAAGCATTCCCATCCCCTTTCAGCCACCGGATCACCCTGAGCGGACCTGAAAAACCGTTCGACCGGAAAGTGGAAGTGATCTCGGTACTGGGTACGAAAATGCTCACCCTGACCTGGCCTAAATTTTTGCCTGCCTTTCAAATAGATCCGGGCCTTCCTTCCGGCACCTATATCTTCCGGCTGATCTCCCCCGGGAAAGCGGATGAAGTACTGAAGGTGATCAGATCGGATTAAATACTTCTGGACGGGAAGGAAAGCCCGGTCCTGAGGATTGCAATACCCGATCCACCTAAAGCAGGCAAACCGTTCAGATCCTTAAGAATGGTTACATTCAATTCAAGTTTAACCCAAATCATGCAATAGAGTTTCGTAATGAAAATCGGAAGGCCAATAAAGACTGGCGCTCCCGCACTATTTTTACCGCAAACATAGGCACTCCTATGGTGAGGATAAAAATGGGAGGAAGTGCCAGTATTTGCAGGCATTCCGGTTTGTAATAGAAAATCTATTGCATGGTTTGGGTTTATGCTGAATTCTTTTACCAATCCTTTAATCGTATGAAAATCATCACCTGGACCGCTTTCCTTTTTTTTATTTCAAACCACTTTTACGCGCAGTCTCAAATGCTGAAGGCCGGGGCTTTTGCGGTAAACATCACTCCTTCCAGGCCTGTTCCCCTTAGCGGGTATGCCGGCCGGGCACAACCCTCGACCGGTGTTCACGATTCGATTTATGCGCGTGCTTTTGTCTTTGACGATGGCCAAACCAGGGCCTGCCTGATCCAGGCCGATCTGATTGGCTTTTCCTTCGAATTCGCCGAGGAGATCAACCAGGAAGTGGAGAAAAATACAGGCATTCCCAAACAAAACAGTTTCCTGGTGGCCGCGCACAATCACGGCGCCCCCTCGACCCGCGCTTACGGGGAAAGCGCCACGGAAAACCTTGCCCTTTACTTGTCGGAATTAAAATCCAAATTGGTGGATGCTGCGGTCCGGGCATGGGGAAGCCGGGTTCCGGTGAACACCGCTTATGGAGAAGGGTCCTGCCGCATGAATATCAACCGCCGGGCAAGGCATAGCGAAGGCGGGATCTGGCTTGGAAGAAATCCGGATGGGCCCTGCGATCATACTGTGGGAGTCCTGCGCCTGGACAATATGAACGGCGAAACGATCGCTTTGCTGGTCAACTGGCCCTGCCATGCCACAGTGAATGGCCAGGAAAACAGCCTCGTTACCGGTGACTGGCCGGGATCGACCGTCCGGTATCTTGAGAAAAATTACAAAGCCGGTATTCCCATCGGCATGTTTGCCGGAGCCTCCGGCGACATCAACCCGGTCTACGGCCCGCATAAAAATTTCGGGGAAATGGATGCCATCGGCCTTATCCTTGGTGAAGAGATTGTCAAAATCACTTCGGCCCTTTCTCCTCAACCAGCCGGTAAACTGGCCGTGCTGAGCCAGGAACTTACCCTTCCAGGAAAACAGCGTTCAACCGGCCGGATGATGCCCAATGAATCCTTACTACCCGGGGACTCTGTAAAACTGAGGCTGTCGGTGATAAAAATCGGAACCCTGGCCCTCACGGGCATCTCGGGCGAATTGATGACCGAAATAGGTATGGAGATCAAGAATAATTCTCCGTTCCGGCAAACCCAGGTCATCACCCATTGTAACGGCAACAGCGGATATCTGTGCACCGACGCCGCTTACCGGGAAGGCGGGTATGAACCGATGGTATCCCGGACGATGCCGGGTATCGGCAGGATCATTGTGGATAAAATAGTGAAGATGTTGAATAGCCTGTATTAAATACGATTCGGAAATGGGGAATAGTACTTAATCCATTGTTAACCCTGTATAGAATGGAAAAATTAAGCCCTTTACCCAGCTGTTCCCTATTTCACCGGAACCAGTTTCATACTGCGCAGATCAAGCAATGCTCCCTTCGGGGAATCTGCCCCTGCTTTAAAAACCAAGCCACTCTTGCCAGCAGCCAATTTGATGGTGCCGATCTTTTCATACTTGTAGGTAAACCAGGACCCGGTCTTGCCAACGATACCGTTGATCCGCTGATTGCCCGATTCAAAAACATAAGGCTTTCCCGCTTCTTCGTCTGAAACCGACCAGTCGAGATACACTTCATAGGTCCCTCCTTTTTTTAACGACAGCTCCCATTCCACCTGTTCCAATTCGGTAAACCATCCAAAGGCTCTCCATTCTGGCATGTATTTGATTTCCGGCCCCGTCGATCTGGCCAGTTCCGCCCGAAGCTCGATGGTCTTGCCGGGGTCTGCCTTCAACACAACCGGACTGTTATTCGAAACCCTGACGTTTTTAAAGGCGTTGGGTAAAAGATCGTGTACCGCGCTTATGATGAGGTCTTCCACTGCCTCCGAAAAGGGGGAAGGCTTGTCGTAATAATACATGCTCAAATCCGCCTCATAGCCGCCTTCTTGGAGGATCCTTTTTGAGGGGATATAACAGGGCACATCATTGGAATAAGCGTTCAGCCACACGTGCTCCGCACCGATTTCTTCCTTGAGCCGGATGGAATAGTCCACAACCACTTCCCCCGCCAGGTTGATCATCAGCATATCGCCGCCGAAATCCCAGACCTGAACCGGATATTTCAAGTCCGCAGGTACAGCCTGCCCCCTGGCAATGCGGTCCAGGGCAAGGCGGGCATAATATCCTTTCACCGTTTTATCCCCGGTTTGCTGGATCAGGTCGGCAATCGTAGGGACTTTGGCAAAAGGCAGGTTGACCCATTTCATCCGGCCGGCGGGAGGACTGGCCAGAGCTTGCCATTGGGAAGAGGTCAGCAATTTCTCCACCTGGTCTGTGATCTCCCTCGCGTGCATCTCCACATGTTCCATTTTACCGCGTGGCTGAGGATTGGAATCGCCTCCGGCGCCAATTGCGACCAGGGCAAGGACCCCGGGGTATCGGGTTTCGATCTGTTTTTGTGTTTCACCCATCCAATCCCCGTGCAAATGATTGACATCGCCGGGAAGAGTGGTCCCGTGGCAGGCATAATTCACCAGGATGGCCCGCAGTTTTCCATCCGGTGAGGCAATCCGCATGATGGGAAGGGCTACATCCTCGGGCCCGCCCTGGGCTCGCCTGTTTTTGGCAAACAGGGCCTGTCCCTGGATCCAGGAAACCAGCGCCGGTTTCCTGTCCTTCAGGGCCGCCTGGCTGAGTTCTTCGAGTTTCATGGACAGATGGTCGATGTATTGGGCAATATGTTTTAGTTGACCCAATTCAAGCAGGGAATCGCTATAGGCCGTTGCGCCCCGGTATTGGAGTATGTTGAGGAGGTTTCCAACTTCTGGCCCGCTGTGGGTGTGGGAGGCGCAGATTACCAATTGCGCAGGGTCTATCCCCAGTTTGGCGGAAAGTTTCTCTGCCAATTTTGTGGTGATATGTCCCGGGATGCCCACCAGGTCCACGGTAATCAGGATGGAAGGTCGCTGGGCGTCACTTCCGAAAGCCAGGGCCTTGGCTTCCAGTTTTTGAAGCACGCCTTCCGATTCTCCCTTCGAACGGGCGGCATAACCTGCCAGCCGAATGCTGGTTTCCGGAGTAATATCCACCCGGGCTAAGCCAACCTGCATGGTCCCTGGAGGCTTAGCAGAGGTTTGTGCTGTGCCAGGAAGGATGAAAAGAATGAGGACAATTAAAAGAAGACCGGAGATCAGAGTGAACGTCCCCTTTTGATTTTTTGACCGGGATATTTGGTTTGGTTTCATAATAACGAAATTACAAAGCATCGAATTTATTCAATGACATTACGGGATATGGGATGAATCAGTTCAATTGCCTCAGAAAAGCCAATAAGTCAGCCATCTGTTGGTGATTGATGGTTTTTTCCCAGCCCGCGGGCATAGCGGAAATATTGAGTGTTTTTAAAGATATTATATCCTGGCGATTGATCGTCGTTTGTTTGCCCTCGGCATTTTTCAAGGTGATTGCACCCGGGGTTTCACTGGTGATCAGGCCCTGTACCATTTCTCCCTGGTCCAGTTCAACTTCCCAAAGATCAAATCCGGCAGCAATGGAGAGATTGGGTGAAAGAATATTTGCCATGATCCCTTCCGGTGGCCAGCTGTGAATGGTACCCAGGTCGGGGCCAAAGGAAACACCCAGGGCGCCCCTCACCTGGTGACAAATCACGCAGTTTTGAACATAGACGGCTTTACCTTTGGAAGCGTCCCCTTTGATTTGAAGGGCCGGCCTGTAGGCCCTGGTGACCTGGTCCTCCTGGTTTTCCGCAAAAAGGGCGCGGGCCCGGGTACGGATTTTTTCATCCGGTTGGGTCATCAACTGCACCCGTTGATAAAATACAATGCTTGATTTCTGAATCCTGCCTGAATCAATGGCATTTAACAGGTGGTTTATTCGTTCCGGCTTGCCCATAAAAGCGGCTACCGCTTCTGTCCTCAGCTCCGGAGTCAGAGTGGCCCATTCCTGCAATACCAGGTTTGTAAAGGCATGGCCCGGGATGAGGCCGAGGTTTTTTAAAGCCGCTCTCTGAACGGCTTGTCGTTCCCGGGGGTTGATCAATGATTTTAATAAAGAAGCGTGTGGTTCCAACTCATCCAGCGCCAGGAATCGGATCGCTTCGGCCCTTTGCCCGTCAGGTAAAGTATTGTCCCGGGAAATGCCTACTGCCTGCTCCACCCCTTTTTTTAATTCTGATTTATCTTCAATCTTAATCACCGATAACAGATGAAGGGCAGCATTTCGAAGGGGCTCGGAGGGAGCTTCAAAACAAGCCTTGATGAGCGCAGGCAGTTCGTTTTTGAAATCGGATCCTTTAAACGACTTCCTTTCCATTCCACGGGCCAATCCTTCTGCAACGGGGGCCTCCCATCCTCGATAGTTTTTATCTCCATCGCCTAAAGCCTGGTGAATGAGTGAGCGGATCCTGGTCAAATCGCCGCCCGTGCCGATCATTGAAGTTAAGCGCTGGGCAAGGGAAGCATAAGCTGTCCGATCCGGCTGATAATGACCGAGCACTTCTTTTAATAAAGGATAGGTCTGGGAACGGTTGGCGGACAAAGCCGCAATCTGCACCCACTGGTCATCCAGGTCCCTGAACAGCAAATTCCTTCTGGTTTCGGCGGATGCCGGACTATCCAAAAATCCAAGGGTGCAGAGCAATTGAAATCTCACTTTGGAATCTTCATCGTTTTGCAGGGCCAGGAGGGCCTGGAACATGGAAGGGGATGTTTTTAAAAAAGATTCCGCCAGCCTTATGGCATTTTCCCGGATGCCTGCATCCCTGTCCTGCAGCGACATTTCAATCAAATCGGGAGTAAGGGCGCCAAGACCTTCCAGTGTCCATAAAGCATGCAATCGGGCCAGCGAGGAGGACTGGTTTTGCACTTGCTGTTTCAATGCAGGTACCGCTTCTTTTCCGCCCCGGTCGATCAGTAAACGCTGGGCATTCAGCCTCCACCAGCCATTCGGATTGGAGAGCTCTTCGACCAGGGCCCCATCGGCGGCGTCGCCCAGTTTCAGGCCATTCATCCATGCTGCCGGCTGGGCATCCGTTTTGGAAATACGGTAGATCCTGCCCCGGTCTGATCCATTGTAAAGCTGACCGGATTGGATCGCTTCTTCCGACATCCATTCAGGGTGTTCGATGATTTGCCGGTAATAATCTACCACATAGAGTGCGCCATCCGGTCCAGAGTACAAATTGACCGGACGGAACCAAAAATCCGTCGACGCCAGGAATTCCTTATTTGGACGTCCTATCCTCCGGGCCTTAAAACTGGTCCCGGTATCGACCAGGAGATCGGCATGGACCATATTGCTTACCGGTTCGCATACAAAAAAGACATTTTTATTAAAGGCTTCGGTAAAGGCGGCTCCCGAATATGCGATGTTTCCACAGGCGGAAGTGAATATGCCGATATTGGTCAACAACTGGTGCTCCGGATTTTGCGTGATGGGAAATACTTCTTCGCCATGATCGGTCATGTTCTGAGTGGCATTGGAAACCAGTAAATCCGGATTGCGTTTGAGATAAGAGTCTGCAATGACCTCATGATAGATGTGATTGGAGTTGTTTCCCAGGATATGATGTCCCCGGCTGTCAAAATCATGGCCAAACTGGGTTTTGCCTGAAGTCAGCTCCAGGGCTCGCCAGTCGGGTCGAAAGCGCACCGTGCGGCCGCTTCCTTTCAAGGGCAGTCGGGGCCCGTCCGGTTGGTCCGGGTAGAGGATATCGCTGCCCAGGTCCCCAAACTCTTTTTTATAAATCTGGTAGGTGGAGCCGGATTCGGAGGTGACGTAGATCCAATTGTCCAGGCCATAGACCGGGTTGCTCACGTTCATCTGGGCGTTGGAGACCGCGAAGCCGGTGAGCAGGGTATCCCGCACATCCGCTTTACCGTCCCCATCGGTATCCTCCATGTAAAGGATATTGGGGGCATCGGCCACCAAGACGCCTTTTTTCCACCGCATGATTCCAAAGGGCATGACCAGTTTGTCGGCAAAGACGGTACCCTGGTCCATCCTGCCATCCCCGTCAGTATCTGCCAGGAGTTTTATGACCCCGCTTCCTCCGAGGTCAAGGGGGTAGCCGTGGAGTTCAACCACATAAAGGCGGCCATATTCATCGATCTCCATGTCCACGGGATCGGAGATAAGCGGTTCTGAGGCAATACATTCAATTTTGTAGCCCGGTTCCAGTTCGAAGGTGGCCAGGGCCTCTCCTGGTTCTACCGGGCCTTTCCCGATATTTTCTGAAGGCTTACAACTTATGATAAGGATAAGCTGGACTAAAATCAGGAAGCGGCTATTCATTTGGTTTTATAAGCTCCTTTCATGAGTCAGGACAAAGTAGTATTTTTTAGGTTCAGGTAAAAATTGAATTCAGCGGACGGATAGCCCCATCCGGGATATAAAATGGGGAGCCGATTAAAAATAGCGGCTATTCCGTCCCATCTCCACCAACCCCGCCAGGGATGAAATTCCACAGGCGGAGCTGGGTGATTGCCACCTTTGCGTCGCGCAGGAGCGGGGCCGGGTGACAACCACCGCTACGCTGCTGCGCTGCTGCGCTCTTCCAATCCCGTCAGGGAAGTGATGCGGGTAGTAGATCCAGAAGAACGGTCATTCCGTCCCGTCAGGGATGAAATTCCACAGGCAGCGCTAAAGGTGATTGCCACCTTTGCGTCGCACAGGAGCTAGGCCAGGTGACAACCACCGCTGCGCTGCTGCGCTGCCACGCTCTTCCAATCCCATCAGGGATTTGATGTCGGTAGCAGATCCAGAAGAACGGTCATTCCGTCCCGTCAGGGATGAAATTCCACAGGCGGCGCTAGGGGTGATTGCCACCTTTGCGTCGCGCAGGAGCTAGGCCAGGTGACAACCACCGCTGCGCTGCTGCGCTCTTCCAATCCCGTCAGGGATTTGATGTCGGTAGCAGATCCAAAAGAACGGCCATTCCGTCCCGTCAGGGATGAAATTCCACAGGCTGCGCTAGAGGTGATTGCCACCTTTGCGTCGCGCAGGAGCGGGGCCGGGTGACAACCACCGCTGCGCTGTTGCGATCGACCAATCCCGTTAGGAATTTGATGTCGGTAGCAGATCCAGAAGAACGGTCATTCCGTCCCGCCAGGGATGAAATTCCACAGGCGGCGCTAGAGGTGATTGCCACCTTTGCGTCGCGCAGGAGCTAGGCCAGGTGACAACCACCGCTGCCTGCTGCGCTCCACCAATCCCGTCATGGATTTGATGTCGGTAGCAGATACAAAAGAACGGTCATTCCGTCCCGTCAGGGATGAAATTCCACAGGCGGCGCTAGAGGTGATTGCCACCTTTGCGTCGCGCAGGAGCTAGACCAGGTGACAACCACCGCTGCGCTGCTGCGCTGAAGCGCTGAAGCTTGAAGAATCATGTATAAATGAGATATCTTGCATATATTTAATATAACATGACGACAATAAAAATACTCTTTGTTTTCTCAATGACTTTGTCCATGACCGAATGTAAAGATGGTTCCAAACCCGATACCAGCATGAATCCGGTGGTCTTTACGCCGGCCAATAGTTTTACCTCCGGAGCAGAGGGACCTGCGGTGGACAAGGATGGAAATGTTTATGCGGTCAACTTTGAACGTGAGGGCACGATTGGAAGGATCACCCCGGATGGCAAAGGCAGCGTCTTCATCGAACTGCCCAATGGCAGCATCGGCAACGGGATCCGGTTTAACAGCTCCGGGGATATGCTGATCGCAGACTACACCAATCACAATGTGCTGAAAGTATCCATGGCCACAAAAGAACTGAAAGTCCATGCGCACGAGCCCACCATGAACCAGCCCAACGATATCGCCATCGATAGCCGGGACCGCATCTATGCCAGCGATCCCAATTGGGCAGCAGGCACGGGCAATATCTGGCGCATCGATCCGGATGGCAAGGTGACCCTGTTGGAAAAGGACATGGGCACGACCAATGGGATCGAAGTCAGCCCGGATGAGAAGACCCTCTATGTCAATGAATCCGTCCAGCGCAAGGTCTGGGCCTATGATCTGTCCGACAGCGGTTCGGTATCCAACAAGCGCCTGCTGATTGAATTTCCCGATTTCGGCATGGACGGCATGCGCTGTGACCAGGAAGGAAACCTGTACATCACCCGGCATGGTAAAGGGACCATTGCCATCGTCTCCCCTACGGGAGCACTCCTCAAAGAAATTGTCCTGGCCGGCAAGAAACCCAGCAATATCGCCTTCGGAGGAGCCGACGGACGCCGTATTTACGTCACCCTCCAGGACACCAAAAATATGGAAACCGCCCTCGTCGAATTTCCCGGGAGAGAGTGGAGAATGAGACGGTAGCATTGGGCTAAAGCCCAATGAGAGTTGATACCATATTTTGGTGGAATTTCCCGGTAACCCGCACGGAGCTCACGGTGGCCACGGAGGAATTTTTAAATTTTCTTCAAACATTAATTTTTGGGAAAAGCTTTAGTTCCGACCTTAAACTATTACAATCTGTTAGCCCTATAAATGTGGTAGATTTCCAATTTCTTGGTGTCCTTCGCTTCGCTGTGTCGTTGTGGGACCCCGTTGTGGTAACTGCTTGGGTGAGCGAAGCTCCGACCTTAACCTTTATTCATCCAAGAGCACTATAAATGCAGTGGGCTTCCAATTTCTTGGTGCCCTTCGCTTCGCTGTGCCGTTGTGGGACTTGCTTGCTTGGGAGGAGCTTAGCTCCGACCGACCTTAATCAATATATATGCGGTGCACCTCTATTTTCTTTGCGCCCTTCGCTTCGCTGTGCCGTTGTGGGACCTTGTACTTAACTAAGGGTAATCGGGAGACTTCCAATTTCTTAGTGCCCTTCGCTTCGCTGTGTCTTTGTGGGCGACCTTTGAGGGAACCGCCTGGGAGGAACGAAGCTCCGACCTTAAAATATTCATTATATTGAAGACCCGATAATCCAAGATCAATGAAATTCAATAATTCATCCCTGGCGTTGGCCGGCGCATCATGGAAAAGTGCTGTATTCCTCACCTTGTCCTGCATGGTATGGTTCAGGGCCAATCTTATCGCCCAATCGCTCCCCTCCCCCGTATTCAGGGCCTCCGTGGTTAAGATAAACATCACTCCCGACAAGCCGAAACAATTGCTGGGCTATGGGGCCCGGGTCTCTTCCGGGGTCCACGACAGCATTTATCACCGGATCGTGGCCCTGGACGACGGGCGTACCCAATTTTTCCTGGTCTCTACCGAAATCTGCCTCATGTCGCCCTCTTTGTACGATGAAGTGGCGGCAAACTTGAACCAGAAGCTGGGTATTGAACCCGTCAATTTCTGGTGGTCCGTCACACACACTCATTCCGCCCCGGAAGTTGGGGTGCCCGGACTGGCCGAAGTTTTCCTGGGGGACCGGTATAAACATCCCGTGGATACAGAATATACAGCCTTTGTGGAAAAAACCCTTTTCGATGGCATCGTGGAAGCGCGCCGCAGGCTGGAACCAGCCCGATTGGGGATCGGTTGGGGTTATTCTCAGGCCAATATCAACCGGAGGGCCGTGGATGTGGATGGCAGGGCCTCCCTGGGGCTCAATCCCGATGGACCTGTGGACCGCAGGCTGGGCCTGATCCGGCTCGAAAAATTGGACCGCAGTCCCCTGGCCCTGATCGTGAACTATCCCATCCACGGCACCGTACTCGGAGGAACCAGCCTGGTGATCAGCGGGGACGCACCCGGTGTAGTATCCGATTATGTGGAAGAACAGACCGGAGCCACCACACTATTCATCAATGGGGCCGCGGGCAATATCGCTCCCATTTACAGTGTTTACCCAAGCCCCCAGGCGGGGCATTTGAGCCAGTTCAGGGTCCTGCTCGGCGACCGGATTCTGGAGGCAAACCGGATGATCGGGCATACCCAGGATACTGTGAGATTGTTTACCGGTTCCCTGACCGTCGAAAGTCCCCGTAAACCCGGGCTGGGCTGGCCTTCTTACCTCGGTAAGTATAGCCGGACTGAAAAGAACGGAGACCCTCTGGTCCGTTTGCCAGTCCGCTTCCTCAGGTTGAACGAAGACCTTGCCATCTGGTCGGCCCCTCTGGAATTGTTCTGTGAAATATCCAATGAGGTGAGGGACAGATCCCCCTTCCCCTTTACCCTGTTTTACGGCTATACCAATGGCTGGCTGGGCTACCTGCCGGCGGAGAATGCCTGGAGGCACGGAGGCTACGAGGTCAATACGGTTTCGCCTTTTACCCCGGCGATGCCGGGTCAACTGACCGAGTCGGTGACGGCTTACCTGCAGGGCGAATTGAGAAGTGCGGGTTCGGGAACTTCTGTTCCAAACAAGAAACCCTGATTGGTACCCCCCTGTTGGGGCTTGGAAAAAAGAACAATATCGCCACACCCTAAAAACGAAAATGAAGATATTGTACTGATTTATAGATGCATAGGTCACCATGGAGAGTGCTTCAACGGTCTGTATTTCATTAGTTGAGCCGAACTTTAGGATAATAATAAAATTCCATTATTTTTGCACCCGCTGCATTAATATGGCCCGTTCGTATAGAGGCCTAGGACGCCTCCCTTTCACGGAGGAAACACGGGTTCGAATCCCGTACGGGCTACTGAATCAATTTTATTAAACCCTGTAGAAGAATAATCTACGGGGTTTTTTGTTTGGACATGGTGGTAATTTATGTGCTCGAAAGTGAAAAGGATGGCAGGTGGTATACCGGCATGGCCATTCACGCAACTTCCCGCTTACATGAACATAATAGTGGTAAAAATAGATTTACCAAAAGCCACCTTCCTTGGAAGATCATTTATCTTGAAAATTGTGCAGATTGGAAGGCAGTTAGAATCAGAGAAAAGTACTTGAAGAGTGCGGCAGGCAAACGATGGTTGGTAAAAATGCTTAATAGCAATGAAAACACGGGTTCCCTGCCCGACTGACCGATAGAAGATTTAAAAGATAAACTTTGCTCAGTTGGTCAGGCGGGCCTGCCCGACTGACCGATAAATTTACTATGCTCAGTCGGTCAGGCGGGGAATCCCGTACGGGCTATACTCTTGGAGGATGTACAACCAGACATTCGGTGGCCTTCTAAAAAAAGAGTGCTAGTCGTTACACTTGTTACGGTTGCTCCAGTTTGTTTCACCCTGTCCCCAAAAAAGTTCAATTGTAGGCGAAAAAACTTATATAAGAATTTTTAAATATGAAAACAGATCATGGGCTGATTGCTAGTAATTTTGTTAAAGACTAATATTGGTCAATTTTGTAAAGGAAAGCTATAAGCAATGAAAATTCATTTTAGTGTTTTCCTCCTAACTGCCAGAGAGGGGTTAGTTGAAGGAAGGATCAAGGATGTAAACCATCAACTTTTATTTGACACGGGTACTAAAGAAGAAGCTGAAGCCGCCCTTAAAAAAGCGCATATTTTTGATCCAAAAGAAAAGTTATCTGGACCAAACTGGTTAATAAATAGCGGTTTCCGGTTTGTTATCCTGGAAGTATTTGAGGCTTCTTAAATGGCTCTACTTCAAAAAATCGTAAAATTGTATTCAAAGCCCTGACACTTATTGTCGGGGTTTTTTAGTAGGTCAATTTAACTTCAGAAAACAAAAAAAACAGGTTAAGAAAATGAAAAAGTCTACAATTTATGACGATATACTCCAAGAGTTAAAGGAAAAGGGTTCTTTCCCAATCCACAATGGGTATGATCAAAGCACCTACCAAGCGTTGCAGAAATTACACGCCTGGGACCTGATAGAGCCAAGCCCTTTCAATACGAAATACACACTTACCAAGGAGGGGCATATACTCTTGGATTCCGGTAAATCCTTTGATGACCTGGTTCATCCCAGCTGGAAAACTAAAACTTGGAACGTATTTCAGAAAATTCTCGGTCCTGGATTAGTATTGGCTTTTCGGAAGCTTTTGGGTTTGATTTGAGCATTGTACATTGTTTTTGCACTGAAATTGGACCTTGAGAATATAATTGTTAATTTTAATTAAAAAGGCATGGGTCTGAGAGATTTAGGATTTCATTTTGTCATCTAAGCTAAAAGGTCAGATCCGTGCAATTGGCGTTATAAGGATTAAAATATATGCAAGAAACATTTATTATATTAACTGTAGTAGTGATAATATTTTTATCATTGATTGTTGTTGCATTAATTTGGGATATAATTTTTAGACATATTCTAAATGGTCCTTCAATACTCAAAATGCTTCAAATTAATTCTTCAAATTCTACGAACGTTCCTAAGAAATCTAATACCGATATTGATGATCCAGAATATTTTGAATTAGATTCAAGGCATATTACAAATTTGAAGCACCTGGATACTATTTTATTAAACATCCTTTCTACTGGAAATTCTGCAAGATTGGTCGATATTTTTCCAACTAAATCAAAAGGCGTTACAGAAACAATTGAAATATTTTTCCCGGGGAGAGGACATGTGTTTCTAGAGGCATTGGATTATCTTGAGAAAAAAGGATTAATTTATAAGATAAGTAACAGTAACCTTCAAAACCATGATACTTACCATCTTACTTATGAAGGTTATTTAAAATGCTTCGGAAATAAACTTGAACAAGAGTATCGAAATTCAATAAATGAAAAAAACATGAATGTCTTAATGATAAAATCTAATCTCGATCGAAATAGAAAATCCAATAAGCTTCAATATTTAGCGATTACAATAAGCATAATTGCTATTTTAGTAAGTTCATTTATTGCAGTTTTAAAAATGAAATGATTCGCACTGAAACCCTATTGGTCAATAGCTTGGTCCTGTCCACTTCAACTTCAACGCATCCTGCATAGCTAGCGCGAACGAATCCATTTGCCAGTTTAGCTCAGTACAAACTTCTAATAGTTCCCATAAATACTCTGCCCACCCCCATAATACCTCTGCTTCAAATGTTGATAAACCAAATTCGTCTTCAGTTCCAGGTCGTCGATTTGATAGGTCGGGTAAGGCATTGAATTAAATAAAGTATTGCTTACTGTATTAAAGACCGCCGCCGCAGTCTCCAATTTATCCGACCATTGCTCCACCTTAAGTTTGTCTTTTTTCAACTCGGTTAACAGCTCAATCGCGATCTCCTTCACTTTTTTCTTATCGGAATCGGACAGACTGGGTTTGCGGAGGATATCGAATATGGCTTTTTGTTCATCCGTGAGGCCTTCCCGCCTGGTATCAGCTTCTTCTTCGGTCAATGAGTTGACAAATTCGATGAGTTTTTTGAAAGTCTCCTCGATGGTGACAGCGTCTTTACCCCGGTTGTATTCGTCAATGATTTCCTGGTAGCGGGTATAAAAGTCCACGCGTAATGGATTTTTATCCACCATGTCGCGAAGTTGTTGCTCAACTTTTGTCTTGATTGCCTGGACAATGGAGTTTTTATTGCCGGATTTTTCAAAATGCTTGACTAAGATCTCCACATTTAACTTACTCAGGTCAATGATTTTTCCATTGTCTTTACCTGGTTCCGCTGCTACGGATGAAATGGAATCATCCACAATAGCCTGGATTTTTTTCATGATTTCGGTGACATCGGCGCTTTGAATATTGTCTTCAATGGCCGAGTAGATCGCATTGATCGCATTTCTCCTGGGGGCAAATTGATTTAAAACTTTATCCGGTTGAAGGGCCTTAAACTTGTTGAATACTTCCCGGGCCAGGAGCTGGAATTTGCTTTTGCTTTCGTCATTGGTATATACGGCATTGATCCCTTTTTCAATGGCGAGTATTTTATCCAGACCGGTTGAATCGATCAGCTCTGCCAAATCGAATTTTAAATCCAGTTTCAGATAGGACTCCGTGGCTATTAATGCCTGATCCAGTTCATGGATGAGGTCTTCCAGAGGTCTGACTGGTGGCTCTGTAGGCTGGTTGCCTTCGGTATCCCCTTTGGCATCGCCGGCTCCATAGATAGCCAGGGCATCAAGAAGGGCGACATAGGTCTCAATATAGTCCACAATGAGCCCATTGTTTTTGCCCTCACTGATGCGATTTGCCCGGGCAATGGCCTGCATCAGGGTATGTGATTTGAGCGGCTTGTCTAAATATAAGGTAGACAAGGTAGGCACATCAAACCCGGTAATCCACATGGCGCATACGATCACAAAACGGAAGGGGTCATTTTCATCCTTAAACCGGGTCTCCAGATCCTGTGTATTCATTTTTTCACGGTGGGCCTCGATGTCGAGATCCCATGCCCGGAATTTCTGGATTTCATTCTGTTCCCCGCTGACTACAACACAGATCTCGGTTTCTTTGATCCATTTCAATTCTCGGCTTTTGTCCTGGTATTCCTGGTCACCATAGTTTGCTTTGGATATTTCCTTCTCCAATTGTTCCACATATAATTTCCAGTGATGCAGGATCAGATCGTACATGCGCACCGCGGTCAGTTTATCCAGGGCAATAAACATGCCCTTGCCTTTATATCCCCGGTTGCAGAAATGCCATACCACGTCTTTGGCTATGGCCTCCAACCTTTTCCTGGTGGTCAGGATGGGGTACTCTCTCGCAAAAAGTTGCTCTATCTTACTTCTTTGGTCGCTGTCTAAATCTTCAGTCTCCTGGTCCAGCACAGCCCTGATTTGTTCATTGATGGCCGGATTTTTTAAACCCAGGTATTCTCCCCGGTTTTCATAATACAGAGGTACCGTGGCCCCGTCATCCACGCTCCTTTGAAAATCATATTTGGACACATAATCTCCAAATATCCGTTTCGTCAATTCATCATCTTTAAACAGCGGGGTCCCGGTAAATCCTATAAAAGAAGCATTGGGCAGGGCATTGCGCAAATTCATCGCCAGCGTTCCACCCTGGGTTCTATGCGCTTCATCGGAAATCACAATAATATTATCCCGGGGAGTGATGACGTCTTCAAAATTAAATTTATGAATGAGGGTAAATAAATAGCGGTGGTCCGAGCCCAGTAATTCCCTCAAATGCTGGCCGCTGCCAGCTTTCAGCGAATCCCTGGAACCTGCTTTAACCTGGGGTATCACACCTACTCCGCTGAAGGTGCCATAGATCTGATTATCTAATTCGTTGCGATCCGTGACAATCAGGAAGGTATAACTGCCGGTAAACTTGCGGTGAATCTTCTGGCCAAAGAATACCATCGAATAGGATTTTCCGCTTCCCTGGGTATGCCAAAATACCCCCAATTTCTGCTTCTCTTCCAGGCTTATTTTGCCTTCGGCGTATAGAAGAATTTTTTGCTTAATGTTTTCAATGGCTTTATTTACCCCGATAAACTGATGGTTGCGGGCGATCAGTTTTACTACTTTGCCCAGGGAATGATCATACAGGATAAAGTTTTCAAAAAGATCCATAAACCGCTTCTTATTGCAGATGCCCTTTATGATCCTGTCCAGGGCTACCACGCCTTCGTCCTCTTCCGAAATTCTTTTCCATTCATGAAAGTGCTGGTATTTACCCGTAATGCTGCCCACCCTGCTTTCTATTCCATTACTTAAGACTACAAATGCATTGTAATAAAACAAGTTGGGAATGACGTCTTTATAGTCCGTAAAATTATCGTTGAAGGCATTTTCCAGCTTACGGTGGGCTGCCTTGAGTTCAATAAAAAGCAAAGGGATGCCATTGACAAAACCGATAATATCCGGTCTGCGTTCCCGGTTGCTTTTGCCCTGAACCCACAATTGCCGTACCGCTAAAAAATTATTGGTTTCCGGCTTGTCAAAATCAAATACCGCCAAGGTTTTGTTTTTGACTTGTTCACCCCGGTCATTGACAAAGTCAACCGGGATGCCTTCTCGCAGGGACTGGTATTTTTCATAATTGATTTCTGCTAAGGATCTGGTGACACTATCAGTGCTTAGTTTTTCATAAGCTTGTTGATAGGCCAGGTCCGGTAATCCGGGATTCAAGTCCCTGAGTCTATCAAAAAAGATGCGCTTCAGGATCACCTCTTTTTTATTCAACCGGCCCAGGGTACTGCCTTCTCCAAAGGTTTCCTTGTTGAATGCAATAGCTGTATCCCATCCCAATTGATTAAAAAATAAATCAATAGCGGTTTTTTCAATTAAATTATCTTCTGAGTATTCCCAAGTCATTCCTTTTTACTTATTCTGAAGCAACTTGTTTGGGTTGATAATGGGCAATACAAAATCTTGTAAAGCGGTGCCTTGAAGTCTGGTCAAAAGAATTCCTCTTGAAGTGGAATAGGTAACGGATGAAAGAGCATTGGCCAATCCCGCATCCAAATTCAGTCGTTTATTCTTTTCGGGTATAGCAAGTTCCGCCAAATTTTCAATCCGATAAATGAAAATCAAATGAAAATTTCCGGTTGCTTCACTTTCATTTTCGCCTTTGCTATCCGTTTTTATTGTAAGCGTAAAATCAACCTTTGCCAATTTGTCAACAAGGTTAAATGCCAGCTTCAAAGAATTGTCTAATTGATGTCCTGACACCTTGCTATTGTCAAAGTTCTCTGGCGTATCCACCTGACCTTTTATCATCTTGAAATCTATCAGGGTGATTTTTTCCGGGTCAAATATATTTTTATCCGGCATTGCTCAATGCTTTGTAGGGTTCAATTTCTTCGGCTAATTGCCATACCTTATCAGTGGTTTTCGCATCGATTTTTGTATAACTCACAAAAGTGTGCACCCTGCATATAAAACCACCTTCCACAAATTCTGTCTGTGCTTTTTTCTTAGGTACCTCCAACAAAGGCTCACCCAATTCAGCCGACAATTTTGCCAGTGAACGCAGCGTGAAATTGTGCTCACCACTCAGCCATTTGGAAATTTCAGATGGATTTTTGTCAAGCTTTTCCGCTAATTCCTTTTTTGAGATATTCTTTTCATGCAATAACTGGTTGATGCGCACTACCAGGTCGGCATACCAATCCACAAAGATTTCTACATCCTTAGGAATGCTTTTCAGCAATCTATCTACAACTTTACTTCTCATTGTCTTAAAATATTATATCTGTTGTTCCGTCAAAGTTTTGCAAATGCCTTTCGTCATCCGAGATTTCAATCATTTTAGTTCGCAATGCCTCTTCAATTTTTTTGACGAAAGTTTGGGCTTCGTAAAACTTCATACTTAAATCTTTGCTTTTTTGTGTTGCTTGAGATTCCTTAATCCCACCATTAAAAAGAATAACAATGTTTTCGGTTACCCGATAACAAAATAACCTCAGTGGGAAATTGATGCCTAAGTCTTTTATTTCTTCTACCCATTGTTTTGGTTTTGGTGGCAATTCTTGTGCCTTATTTACAATTCTGTCAAAAAAATCATCGGTTGCTCCGTATCTATTACCGATGCTTTCAGTTATCAATCGAAACAATTGCATTGCCCTTTCTTCAAGTGGATGCGTAGGCATGGCATAGGTATCAAAAAACCTGTCCGTTTCGGATGATGTATCATCATTAACTGTAACCCACCTGACGGTGTAGAATGTGCATATGCGTCCTTCATCATCCCATATTTCCAGGCTAAATCTATTCACTTATAACTGAATTTTATACATTTTGTTTCACTTAAAAGTGAATTTGTATCATATTTACATTTAACTAATGTATATTTTATTGATAATAAATATTTCAAACCTCGATCTCCCCATTCATTAACCGGGGTAATAATATGTCTCTTGCTTCCATGAGTTTGGCGTTTTGCATAGTAAGGTTTAAAATTAAGTTATAGATCACCTTAGCTTCATTTTCAAATTCTAGTTGAATTTTTTCACTTGGAGTTTTAAATTTCACTTTCATTAACTCAAGTTTGGTTACTGCATTAAAAATTGCACCATTTCCAATTACATCTTCAGTAAAAAAAAATTCTTTCAACTGGTGATAAAAAAAGTTTTGAAATCCTTTTTTATTTCGGAAAGCACACAAGCCCCGACCTATACAAATTTTATCAGTTGTAAAATTTATTCTTCCAACAGGTGCCCTTACTGAAAAAAGTATATCGCCTGCTTCGGCAATTTTAATTGGAGAATTGCAATAAATTTTATGCTCGACAAAGTAGTTAGTAAAATTTGTAACACCTTGATGAAATGGTATATCATTTTTTTCATCTGTAAAAGTATCAGAAATTGGACTTTGTCCCATTACAACATTTGCCAAATCTTCAATTGTTAACTCCTCCATCTTCTCATTCCTCACAATTCCCTTATACCTCAAAAACGCCTTCTCCTCCAACAATTTTATCCGCTTCAAATTATTCTCTATCAGATCATCATAAGCCGATAGAATGGAGGCGATGCGGCGTTGGGTGGGGAGAGGGGGGTATTTAATTTCTATTTCCTTTAAACTCTTTATTGGTAATTGAGGTTGTGCTGAACCAGAAGAACAATTTATAAAGTAATTTTTGCAAGCAGGGTTGGTGAAAAAATAATATAAATATTGTGGGGATAACATTTTTTCATCACATCTGATAATTAGCATTTGAGCATTAATAAGGCCTTCACCATACTTTTCTTTAAAAAGAAAACTATCTCCAACACCATTTCCTCTTGTAGTTAAAATAATATCATTTGGCACTATTCTTCCCTTTGTAATTGTTTCATATTTTTCTTGGGAAATATAATTCACTGCACTAATATCGAAAATACCACTTGATATACTATTGGCATTAAGAAACATTATCCCTTCTGATTGAAATTCATTTCTTTTCGGATATTTCGAAGACCTATCACCATCTATAAATTTCAATGGTGCATCCTTCATTTTTTCTATTCGATAACTCATAGCACTATCTGTTTAAAATTCTCTGCAATTGCATTCGACAATGCAATTGCTTCTTCGTTCAATCCTTCCAATTCAATATGTATTTCATTAAGTCTTTCTTCATAATCAAAATCATCATCTGTGGCGTTATCCACGCCTACATATCTGCCTGGGCTCAGGCTCCAGTCATTGGCTTCTATTTCTTTCTGGCTTACTATTTTGCATAAGCCTTCCACATCGGTATAAACTCCATCGGGAAACCGACTTTGCAGCCAATAGGCTTGTTTCCAGAAATATTCGGTCTCATGCAATAGGCCTGGTTCTTCTTCATCGGGGTTGCCGCTGAGTTGCTGTTGCAGGGCTTTCAGTTGGTCGACTTGTTCTTTCAGGTTCAGCTCTTTCCAGTCTTTATTTTTATTGAGTTGAAATTCTTTGACGGCTGAGGATATGACGTCAAGTAATTGTTTGATGAGTTTGTCCTGGGGTTTGCGCAGGGTTTTGCATTGGTGGGCGATATTTTCTAAGGAGGTGATATCGGCTTTTACATTTATAATCGCATCAATCAGTTTATCTTGTTGCTCATAAAAGCTTGCCGTTTCTTCAAATTTCAATGAATCAACAAAATTTTTCGCTTCTTTATTCTCCCGGGCGTATTTGGTGGCAAATCCGCTTACTGTTTTATGCACGAGCTGCAGTTGTTTTTGTAATTCCATCGTTGCATCGGCGGTCTCCTTGGCAAGGGCAGCAGCAGTTTCCAAATAGTATTTTATGGTTGATTTTAACTTTTGGGTATTGCCCCGGTACAGGTTGACGATACAAATCAAATTCTGCAATTGTTCTTCGCTGAAGTCGTTTACCTTGCTGGTTACTTTGCGGTAGATTTTACGCGCATCCAGCATCAGGACTTTATCCTTTTTCTCCTTGTCCTTTTCCTTAGCCCTGTCAAAAAACCATAAGGTACAGGGCAGGGATCGGGTATAAAAAAAGTTGTTTCCGATAGCCATCATCACATCTACTGCCCCTGTTTTGACCAGTTTTTCCCGGATTTCCTTTTCACTGTGGCCGGCGTCACTCGCTGAAGAAGCCATGACAAAACCTGCCCTGCCCGTGGGTTTGAGGTAATTGTAGAAATAGGTGATCCAGAGATAATTTGCATTGTCATTTTTGGGCAGATATACTTTACCGTCCAGCATCAGGCGGGGGTCCTTTTTCACGATCTCTTTTGCTTTGTCCACCCCATCGACATTAAAAGGAGGATTGGCCATCACAAAATCAGCCCGGTGGACCAGATTGTGTTTGTCTTCGTAGAAGGTGTTTCCTTCCTGGATATTACCTTCCAGTCCATGTACGGCCAGGTTCATTTTAGCCAGTTTGGTATTGAGTTCGGCTTTTTCCTGCCCGTAAAAACTGACTTTTTCAGCAGGCCTCAACCCTTCACTTTCTATAAAATAGCCGGTCTGCACAAACATACCCGCTGAGCCGCAAGCCGGATCGAATACTATACCGTGGTCGGGTTCGATGACGTTGACGATGGTATTGACTAGACTCATGGGCGTAAAAAACTCTCCCCCTTCCTGGGCGCCGGTCATGGCAAATTTGCCGAGGAAATATTCGTAAATCTTACCAAACAGATCGCCTTCGGCTTTCTGCAATACTTCTTTATTGAATATCCGCAACAGTTCTTTCAGCAGGTCTTTGCTGAAAATAGAAAAGTTCTTTGGCAACACGCCTTTGAGGTTGTCGTATTCGTCCTCAATGGATTTCATGGCCTGGTCGATGGCGTCCCCAATGTCTGCGCTTTCAGGCAGTGACACCAGATAGTCAAATTGTGCTTTTTCCGGTAAAAACATGGAGTTCCGGGCTTCAAAGTCTTTTTTGGTCAAAGGCCTCTTTCCCCGCTGGGGATGGGAGGGCAGGTCTTTCTCCACTTCCGTTTTTACTTTCTGATATCGGTTAAAGGCATGCCTCAAAAAGATGAGACCCAGGACGGGCATGGAGTATTCCGAAGCCGTCAGTTTACTGTTTGCCCGGAGCTGGTCGGCTGCCCTCCAGAGTTCTGCTTCTAATTTTCTGAGTTGTTTTCCCTGCATGGGTCTGATACTATTATTTGCTGTCAAATTTAACTACAAACAGCCGTTATACTATACTATACTGGGTTGACAATTAATGCAGGGGGAGTTTGATTGAGCACAATAATGGTAAAAATAGAATTACAAGATGCCACAGACCCTGGAAGCTAATTTTCGTAGTAACCTGTGGTGATTGGCAAACCGGTAGGATCAGGGAAAAATATCTGAAAACTGCCCGCTGCAAAGAGGTGGCTATAAAATAGGATTAATTACGGAGGAAACACGGGTTACCTGCCCGACTGACCTGAGTAAGATGTCAACAGGTCGGTCAGGCGGGGAATCCCGTACGGGCCACTTCAAAACCCTCTAAATCATTGATTTAGAGGGTTTTTTATTTTGTCTGTCAAACATTTTTTAATCTTTAAGCAACCAAAGAATTTCCCAAGTGGACTGGAATGCGATTAACAAACTCAATTTTTCTAATCATAAATGCAATGAAAACAAAATTCAGCGGGTGACGAATGACCAGGCTTCGAATGAACGGAGGAGAAAGCCGCACAGCCACAAAATGCAGCTATTTGCAATGGGGGGGTTCGGTGTAAATTTGTAGCTTTATTTTCAAATCACGTTTGTTCAAGGTCGACAGTGACGTGAAGGTCGCGCTTATCATTCCGCTACGCTCCATTTTTTAGACCTCCCATCTCCGCCACTTTAAATAGCAAGACATTGGCAGTAATTTGGCAATAATAATAAACAAGGATTTGACATCGTACTAAAAATGCGTAAACCGGCAATCACGACAGCCTGCATATTTTTATGGGCGGCTTTGGTAATCGCGTTTTTCATCAGTTGGGAGATTCTTAAAAAACCACCCGTAGTAAAAGGAGACCTTGTCTCTATTGAAAATTATGTGGTACACCGGTTGAAAAATGCTCAAGCCGATAAAAAATTGGGCAGCGCGGCACTTGTCCTTGTTCAAAATGGCCGCATAATAACCGAACAAGGTTTTGGAGTAGCCCATTTCGAGACAAACACACCGGTAAACACTGAGGAGACGTTGTACCTGCTTTCCTCATTAAGCAAGGCCGTTACCGCATGGGGTATAATGAAGTTGGTCCAAGAAAAAAAAATTGGTTTGGATGAGCCGGTATTACCCTTTTTAACACGTTGGCAATTTCCCGGCAGCGAAAATTACCGGCAAAGGGTAACCGTCCGACATCTTCTGAATCATACGGCAGGCTTTGAGGATAACTATGGACACGGTGGATTTTTACCAGGCGAAGAATTGCAAACCATTGAAGAATCCCTCACCTTTCCCAAAGATGTTAATATGGGGCAGCCTCATGCAGCGCTGATAGTCAGAGAGCCTGGGACGGTGATGTCCTATTCCAGTGCAGGTTATGCAGTTCTGCAATTACTGATAGAGGAAATATCAGGGCAAGCGTTTAATGATTACATGCAAGAAAAGGTTTTCCTTCCGCTTAAAATGACCAAATCCTGTTATTCTTTGGATTCCATATTAGCTCAGGGCAGAAAACATCATTTGGCTTCCAACTATGACCTGAATCTTAAAACGTACCCTCATCGCCGCTATACCAATATGGCCGGTGTTTCGCTTCGTTCTACAGCCCATGACCTTGCGCAATTGCTGAGGGCCTATTACAATACCAATGCAGTGTTAACTAAAGAGTCAATAAAAGAATTTGGCACGCCTCAACCCGGAACTTCCCTCACTTGGGGATTAGGTCACACCCTTTATGGTGAAAATAACAGCGGAGGATATGTTTTTGGGCACGGGGGTGGCGCTTTTCCGGCTTCAGGAGCAGAAATGCGTGTGAATCCGGCGACGGGAAATGGAATTGTGCTGCTTGCTTCGGGCACGCAAGGTTTAATAACTGAGATTTCCGACGTTTGGACTTATTGGGAAACCGGCAACAAATCTTTTGACATCCGTAATGTGGTAAACAATTGGCTGACGCATGCAATCATAGCAATTATTTTTGGTGCCTTAGTAATTGTCTCGTTGAGAAACAGGAAAATGGTCAATCCGTAATTGGAAAATGGTTGAGGGATTCGCGTCCGCTGACCTAAGCGAATGTAAAAAATAGGGCCAACCTATAGCTTGCCAATATACCGGGTGACATCCCATCATTCAGCCGTCCTTAATCAGTAATTTAAATAATTTACCATGGCTGATGAATAACATTCGCTATGGCCAACTTAATTACTCTCCCTTAAAACCACGGCAGGCTGCATTTTAATTATTCTGAATAAATAAAACAAAAGGGTTATAAAAATAATTATCGCGATCAGTCCGAAAGAAATTACCGGGAGAAGGTAAGAAAACGAGGTATGATAAGGATAATTCCTCAGCCATTCGTTACCGATCCAAACGGCCATAGGAGCGCCAACCAGGCTTGCCCATACCAGTCCAAGCAGGAATGGTCTGAATACGAGGGCAAATAAATTAATGGCGGTGGAACCCAGCAGTTTTCTCAAACTCATCTCTTTTGATCGCTGCTGCATGGTAAACAACGAGGTACCAAAAATTCCGAGGGAGGCCAGGAAAACGGTCAGCAGGGTAACCAGGGCAACGATTTTTTTTGTTCTTTGTTCTGCTGCATAATACCGGGCAAATCCATCGTCCAAAAAATAATAATTAAAAGGCAGGCGGGCGGCACTGGCCTTCCAGGCTTGTTCAATGGCCGCAATCACATTTTTTGCCTGTACCGGATTGAATCGTACCATTAAATACCCTGCATTTTGCGGATTGAACTCAAGAAGAAGAGGCTCTACGGCGGAGTGAAAGGAAGAAAAATGAAAATCGTGGATGACCCCCACTACGTTTTTCTTAATGCGAACACCTGGAATCATACTCGGTATTTCGATCCTTTGAGAAATCGCTTGATGACCAATAGCTTTAGCCCCGGCTTCATTGATAACGAATGAGTTCACGGAATCAGCGGAAATTCGCCCATCGAAAAATCTTCCTTCTTTCAGACTCAGTCCCATGGCACTCAAAAAGTCTTCATCCACAAACATCTGGTAAAAGGTCAACCTCCGGTCTTCGTCACCTGAATTTCCAGGAAGGGTCGCACCAAAGGTAAACAAGGGTTCCCCGGGTGGAGTAGAACACATGGAGGTGGAAACGACATTCTTGTCCGTCCCCAGTGTGGTTTTAATGGACCGACGTTCATCCAAGGAAAGGCTGGATGCGTTCACCACGATGATCTGATCCGAGGCAAAGCCCGGGTCTTTTTGAAGTAAATAGTCAATTTGCAGGAAAATCAGCATAGAGATCGTCAACAATACAAAAGAAACCAGCAGTTGTATAAACACCAGCGCATTCCGGATAATCAGTCCTGTTTTTGTACTTTGAAAGCTCCCTTTAAAGGCAACCAGGGCTTTTTGTCCGCCCATTTGAAAGGCCGGGAGGCTGCCGGACAAAATGGAGGTAACAACATAAATCAGTCCCGCCAGGATAACCATCTCGAAAGTGAAAAATGAAATCCTGGTTTCCATGAGGGTGTTAAATCCGGGGATCAGCAGCATGGCCAGGAGTCCACCTGAAAGCAGACCCCCGAAACAAAGCACCAGGGTTTCCATAAAATGACTGAGCCAAAGGGAACTTCTGGAAATTCCAAGGATCTTCTTTAAGCCTACTCCTTTTGACCGCATGGTAAATTCGGCCATGCTGATGTTTACATAATTGATGATCGCCGCAGCCAGGATGAGCAAGCCGACAATGCCATAAATGAGGATCATTTTCAGGGAGCCGTTTTTATCTATTTCATAGAGCATGTCCGAATGGAGGTGAATGCTTTCCAGACTTTGAAGGGTTGGTTTAAGCCGTTCAGACCTGCCCTTACCCCGGAATTCCTCAATGAAAGCTGGAAATTTTCCAATAAGGGTACTGGCCTGGTCGGAGCTGTGAAGTTTGAGATACGTATAAAAAGCTGCAAAACCTTTGTTTTCCAGGTTGAGCGAAGCCGGAATTTGTATAGAGACAATGGGATTATTTTTAATAATATCGAGGGTGGAAAAGGAAGAAACAAAGTCAAAATTTAAATGCGAGCGGCTGAAATTTTCCCGGAAAACGCCTTTAACGGTCAACTCAATCTGACCATTGAGGACTAAAGTCTTACCGATGGGGTCCTGCTGGCCAAAGTATTTCTTCGCCATGTCGGGAGTGAGTAGCAGAGCATAGGGGTCTTTCAAAATATCATCTTTGTCATAACCCTGCCGGAGTGGGAAGGAAAAGATTTCCAGGAAATTGGTATCGGCAAATGCAAATTTTTTTTCGATAAACCCCACGTCCGCATCGTTCCGCTTAAGGCTGACCACACTTTTAAAAATCCGGACAAAGGACTCCACCTCCTGGAAGCGTTCGATTAAGGCAGGGCCGGTCGTGGCCGAGGTGAAGGCAAATTGCTGAAGGTTATTGTCGGAGCTGACCCGGTGAACATAGCGGAAGATTCTCCGGAAATCCGGGTGCTGACGGTCAAAGGTCAATTCATGAATAACAAATAAGGCGGTAATCAGAAAAGTGGCCATGCCGATTGCAAGGCCGGACAGCTTCAATATGGCGAGAAACTGGTGTCTGCGGATCAGGCGGATGGACGATTTTAAAAGGAAGGCGATCATGGAAGTATGATTTTTACCGGTCAATCTAGCGTCATTGACATATATCTAAAAATGAATTAATTTTATCAAAACGATAGATTTTTTCAATGATTGAAATACGCCATTTCCAGCTTATAAAAATGATTTCGGAAGCGGGCAGCATGACCAAAGCATCTGAAAAATTGTTCCTGACGCAGCCCACGCTGAGTCACCAGCTTAAAGAAATTGAATCAAAGCTTGGCGCAAGCCTCTTTCTTCGTATAAATAAAAAGCTGATCCTGACCGAGGAAGGAAAGAAAATAATCGAAGCGGCACATGAAATTCTTCCGCGCATAGCACAAATTGAAAACGATATAAAAGGAATCAGAAGAAAAGTGAAGCACTTGCGACTGACTACGCAATGTTATACGTGTTACCATTGGCTTCCGGAGATCATGAAAAAATTTCAGACGGAATTTCCGACTACTGAAATTGATATCGTGACGGAAGCCATGAGCAATCCGGTAGACTATTTGTTAAAGGGAGAAATCGATCTGGCCATTACCAACAACCTCAAAAGGCAATCTGGCATTAAGTTTGAAAAATTATTTGAGGATGAACAGGTGGCCCTGGTGCCCTCCAGGCATCCTTTAGCTGCCAGGCCCTATTTGCGACCGTCTGATTTCAAAAACGAGAGCCTTATCATCTACAAAGAAGATATTAATAAAGATTATTTTGCCCAGAACGTATTAATTCCCAGGTCAATACCCATTGGACACGTCACCAAAATGCAACTCACTGAAGCAAGGGTGGAACTGGTGAAAGCAGGTATGGGTCTGACGGTGCTATCCAAGTGGCTGGTAAAACCCTTCGTCAGGGACACAAGTTTGATTAAGCTCATACCCATAGGTAAAAATGGATTTTACAGAACCTGGTATACGGGAACGCTTCAATCGAGACAAAATGAGCCAGGCTTAAAACAATTTATTTCCTTTTTAAGAGACCAGGAGTTAGGTAGTTAATTTATGGTATAGGCAATGCCTGGTTTGCATAGGACTTTTTATTTGGGAATAATTCACCCTTGCGGGATTCTTATATATCTTTGATTTAAAGGACTTTATTAAGCCAGGCAAATATTATAATAAAACATTCCATCCCTGCCGGCTTATACCTGATTTCGTGGATAGGTTCTTATGGCTGAAATGAACGGGAACCAAGCCCAAGGAAAGATGGTTGCTGCTACCTTTTAATTTGTGCTTATTCGCGCCAATGGTCCCTGATTTTAAGAAATGTTAACATATGAAATCCACATTTCAGTCCCTTTTTTATAGCGGACATCCCGCCGCCTCTGCCTATTTTTGAGCCCCGAATAAATAAAAATAAATCATAATCAACATGAGTACCGTAAAAGTAGCAATCAACGGATTTGGCCGCATCGGACGCCTGGTTTACCGCCAGATCTACGATATGAAAGGGATCGACGTCGTAGCGGTCAATGACCTCACCAGCCCCGCCGTCCTGGCACACCTCCTCAAATACGACACCGCCCAGGGCAGGTTCCACGCCGAGGTGAGCGCCGCCGAAAGCAGCATCGTGGTCAACGGGGATATCATCAAGGTCTATGCCCAGAAAGACCCCTCCCAGATCCCGTGGAAAGACCATGGCGTGGACGTCGTGCTGGAATGCACCGGCTTTTTTACAGACAAGGATAAAGCCTCGGCCCATATCACCGCCGGCGCGCGCAAAGTGGTGATCTCCGCCCCGGCCACCGGTGACCTCAAAACCATTGTTTACAACGTCAACCACCATCTCCTCGACGGTTCGGAGACCATCATCTCCTGCGCCTCCTGCACCACCAATTGCCTGGCCCCCATGGCCCAGGTCCTGGAAGAAAAATACGGCATCGTAAATGGCCTGATGACCACGATTCACGCCTATACCAATGACCAGAACACCCAGGATGCACCCCACCCCAAAGGCGACCTTCGCCGGGCCAGGGCAGCCGCTCAGAATATCGTACCCAACAGCACCGGCGCCGCAAAAGCCATCGGCCTGGTCCTGCCCAGCCTCAAAGGCAAACTGGATGGCACCGCCCAAAGGGTCCCCACCCTCACCGGCTCATTGACCGAATTGACCTGCATCCTGAAAACCAAAGTATCCGGCACCGAAGAAGTCAATAACGCCATGAAAGCCGCCGCCAATGAAAGTTATGGTTATACCAACGATCAGATCGTAAGTTCTGATGTGATCGGCATGACCTTCGGTTCCCTCTTCGATGCCACCCAGACCAAGGTGCAAAACGTTGGAGATACCCAGTTGGTGCGCACCGTAGCCTGGTATGACAATGAGATGAGTTATGTCAGCCAGCTGGTCAGGACACTGAAATATTTTGCGGAAATGATTTAGCGGGTGTTTGGTGGTTGGCCGATGGTGATTGGACGTAGAACCCACCACCCACCATCCACCACCCACCATCCACCATCCACCATCCACCACATGGCAACCTTCCAATCCCTCAACTTCTCCAATAAAAAAGCCCTTGTCCGGGTCGACTTCAATGTCCCCCTGGACAAATCCTTCAAGATCACCGATGATACCCGCATCCGTGCGGCCCTGCCTACGATCAATCATATCCTCGGGCATGGTGGTGCGGTGATCCTCTTTTCCCACCTCGGACGGCCGGAGGCCAAACTCAAACCGGATGGCAGCATAGATAAGGAAAAATTCACGCTGAGGCACCTCGTGCCGCATCTTTCGGAGCTTTTGGGCAGGCCGGTGCAGTTTTGCGATGAACTCCGGGGAAATAAACTCAAGTCCGTGGCCGGGGCTCTCCAGGCCGGCGAAGTCCTGCTTATGGAAAATACACGATTTGAAGCAGGTGAAGAAAAATGCGATCCCGGACTTTCTGAGGAATGGGCATCCCTGGCCGATCTCTATGTCAATGATGCCTTTGGGACCGCCCACCGGGCGCATGCCAGCAATGTCGGGGTCTCCAATTGTTTCGATACCTCAAGGAAATCCTTTGGCTTTCTGATGGCGGCTGAGCTGACCAATGCGCGAAAAGTGACCGATCATCCTCAACACCCCTTCACGGCCGTACTGGGAGGGGCCAAGGTATCCGATAAAATCCTGCTGATCGAACGCATCCTGGACATCGCCGACCAGATCATCATTGGGGGCGGCATGGCTTATACCTTTATCAAAGCCCTTGGTGGGGAAACCGGCAAGTCCCTGGTCGAAGCCGAGAAAATCGAATTGGCCAAAACCCTGCTCGACAAAGCCCAGGCCAAAAACAAACTTTTGTTGTTGCCCCAGGATTCGGTGATCGCCGATTCCTTTTCAGACAGTTCCAATACCCAGGTCTGCAACAGCCATGAGATCCCGGCGGACTGGATGGGACTCGATATCGGACCGGTGGCCAGGGAACAATTCAGGACCGTCCTCCTGCAGGCTAAAACCATACTCTGGAACGGCCCAATGGGCGTTTTTGAAATGCCTTCCTTTGCAAGGGGCACCGCTTTTGTGGCCCAGGCCGTGGCCGATGCCACCCGGGAGGGAGCCTATTCCCTGATCGGCGGAGGGGATTCCGTAGCCGCCATTAACCAGGCCGGTCTCGATGACGAGGTCAGTTATGTATCGACCGGCGGAGGAGCAATGCTCGAGTTGCTTGAAGGGAAACAACTTCCAGGAGTGGCAGCGATTGAAGGGTAGTGGTGCAGTAGCAGTGGTTGTCACCTAGCTTAGCCCTGCGGGAAGCCAGGTGGCAATCACTTAGCGTTGATTGGGCGCACGGAGGGTGGGAGTTCACGGAGTTTTAAGATTAATCGCTAGCCCAGGATGATCCGCTCTCCGGGGCTAAAGCCCGTATTTTATCCCTTGAGATCAAACCCCGGGGCTGAAGCCCGGGGTTGAACAGTGGTTGTCACCTAGCGTAGACCTGCGGGAAGCCAGGTGGCAATCGCTTAGCGCTGAAGCAGTGGTTGTCACCTCCCCCAGCCCTGCGGGAAGCCTGGTGGCAATCACTTAGCGTTGAAGCAGTGGTTGTCACCTCGCGCAGCCCTGTGGGAAGCCAGGTGGCAATCACTTAGCGCCGAAGCAGTGGTTGTCACCTAGCGCAGCCCAGCGGGAAGCCAGGTGGCAATCACTTAGCGCCGAAGCAGCAGTTGCCACCTCCCCCAACCCTGCGTGACGCCAGGTGGCAATCACTTAGCGCCGAAGCAGTGGTTGTCACCTCGCGCAGCCCAGCGGGAAGCCAGGTGGCAATCACTTTGGGTCGATGTGTAGCAGCCAGCTCGCCCAGCCCTGCGGGAAGCCAGGTGGAATCACTTAGCGCTGAATTAGCGCACGGAGGGTAGGAGGTCACTGAGTTTTAGGAGTAATTCGTAGCGCAGGCAGATCAACCAGGGCTAAAGCCCGAATTATCTCCCTTGAGCTCAAACCCCAGGCTGAAGCCTGGGGTTGAAGCAGTGGTAGTCACCTTGCCTAGCCCAGCGGGAAGCCAGGTGGCAATCACTTTGCGCTGACTAACCCCAGCCTTCAGGCTTGGGGTTTGAAGTCCAGATCAAATTGGGCTTTAGCCCCAGAACCATCAACTCCCCTGCCCTTGAATACCTCCCGCTACCTTAGCCTCAGCCTCGGGACGTGGACACTGACCACTATTTCTTAGTTTTATCTGATGAAAAACCTATTCTTCTCCTTATGGATCGCTCTTATTGGTTCCACCTCCCTTCCAGCCCAGGAAATCAGGGACTTTCCCGGCTACTTCCCCTTCACCTATTCGGAAAAAGATGGACGGGTCACCCTCTCCGTAAGCCAAGTAGGAGAGGAATTCCTGTACGTGCAGGGCTTATCCTCAGGCGTAGGGTCCAATGACCTCGGACTGGACCGGGGACAGATCGGGAGGGAACGAATCGTCAAATTCAAACGTGCCGCCAACAAACTCCTTTTGGTACAACCCAATTACAGCTACCGGGCCATTTCAAACAATGAGGCAGAGCGTAAGTCGGTGGAAGAAGCCTTTGCCCAATCCGTACTTTGGGGTTTCCCGATTGAACGGGAGGAAAACGGAATCCTCTACATAGACCTTACCCCTTTTCTGATGCAGGATGCGCATGATGTCTCCGGAAGATTGGAATCAGCCAGGCAGGGTACTTACCGGCTGGACCTGGGCAGAAGTGCTCTTAACCTGGACAGGACCCGCAACTTTCCAAAGAATACGGAATGGGATGTATTACTTACGTTCACCGGTAAAGCCACGGGTCAGTATATCCGCAGCGTGACCCCCTCACCCGAGGCGGTGAGCGTGCATCAGCATCATTCCTTTGTTGAATTGCCGGATGATGGATATCAACCCCGGACCTTTGATCCGCGGTCCGGTTTTTTTGAAACCTCCTTTTATAATTATGCGACGCCGATCTCGGAGCCCCTAAAAAAAATGCTCACGGTGCGGCACCGGCTTGAAAAAAAGGATCCCTTCGCGCCTTTCAGTGAACCCGTCAAACCCATCATTTATTATGTGGATGCCGGCTGTCCCGAGCCCATCAAATCCGCCCTTATCGAAGGGGCAAGTTGGTGGAACGAAGCCTTTGAGACCGCCGGTTTCATCAATGCCTTCCAGGTCAGGGAAATGCCCGCCGACGCCGATCCCATGGACGTCCGGTATAATGTGATCCAATGGGTCCACCGCAGCACCCGGGGTTGGTCTTATGGCAATACCGTGACCGATCCCCGCACCGGCGAAATCATCAAGGGCCATGTCAGCCTGGGCTCCCTGCGCGTCAGACAGGATTATCTGATCGCCCGCGGCCTGGCCTCCCCTTTTGGGCACGGAGATGAGAATACCGGGGAATTGACCGCGATGGCCCTGGCGCGATTGCGTCAGTTATCGGCCCATGAAGTAGGCCATACCCTGGGCTTATCCCACAATTATGCTTCCACTTTTAACGGCAGGGCGTCGGTAATGGACTATCCTCACCCGGTGGTGGATTTCAAGGATGGCAAGCCTGATTTTTCCAATGCCTATGATGTGGGGATCGGAGCATGGGATAAACGGGCCATCCTTTGGGGATATTCCGATTTCCCCCAGGGGACCGATGAGCTGAAAGCCCTGGATCAAATCATGAACGAGACCATCCGCTTGAATTTGAAATACCTGACCGACCAGGATTCAAGGCCGGCGGGAAGCGCTCATCCCTATTCCCATCTCTGGGACAACGGACAGAGCGCGGTGGATGAATTGCAGCGCATCCTCCAGGTCCGCAGGCAGGCCCTGCAACAATTTGGCCTGAATACCCTTCGTACAGGTGAACCCATGGCTACCCTTGAAAACGTTTTGGTCCCCTTGTACCTCAGCCACCGTTATCAGGTCGAAGCCGTCAGCAAATGGATTGGCGGAATGGAATACAACTACGCGGTGAAGGGAGACAGCCAGCTGATCACGAGGGTGGTACCCTCTTCCCAGCAGGCCCTGGCGCTCAATGCGGTGCTGAAAAGCATCAGTCCATCCGAACTGTCCCTGCCTGAAAATATCCTGAACCTCATCCCGCCCCAGCCGCCGGGTTATGACCGGGACCGGGAAAATTTTAAAACCTATACGGGCCTCCCTTTTGATCCTCTGGCGGCGGCGGAATCCATCTCCGGATTTGCCCTGGGTTTCCTGGTTCAACCGGAACGCCTAGCCCGCATCGTGGAACAAAATGCCCGCAATGCCAGTCACTGGAACCTCCTTTCCTACCTTCAGAATATCCACCGCGGGATCAGCAGTCACCCGGTCACCAATGGCCTGGAACAGGAAATCAAACTGAATAACGAAAGGATCTTTATCAATAAATTATTATCCGTGATGGCCGATAAAAACCTGGCTTCTTCCGTAATGAGTCCTTGTTTGCGTTTTATCAAACTCACGGAATCCCAGTTGTCCTCCAGCCAGTCCTCCCAGGCCGGTTATATCATGGAAATGATCAGGCGATACCGGGAAGATCCTTCCTCCTTCGAAGCCCCCGAACCTTCACGGATGCCGGATGGAGCGCCGATCGGATGTTTCCAGGAGTAGGTGATATTCATTTTCCGGATTCCAGAATGAATAGCCTTTTGCTATGCATTTTATTTAGGTTATTGAGGGATGAATAAAAACGATTTAAAATGATGCCCTTTCAGGGCGAAATACATACCCTCATCACCCAGCATCGGGCGAAATGCCCGATGCTGGGTGGTGGTGCCCCTTCAGGGCGAATTCAATTGCTCAAAAACAGAATCTTCGGCATCCTTCTCATCTGTCATGCCATTTGAAGGGTAGGGTCCTCCCTGATCTGGAATATCATGCACCGGCACTTAAATACGGCCTGCAAGGCCATCATTATTTCGTTATTCAAATCTATCCCTCAACTCCTCATCCGGAACCAAACACTCCTTATTCCCAAACCACCTATAACGGTTCCGTGCAATAATCCTGTACACCCAATCCCGGAAAATCCTTGGAAAAACAAAACCGGCCCTTCCCAGCCATCCATAAAAGCCACCTAGTATAATCAGCGTTTTCAGTGCGGCCGTTGAATAAGTATAGATCCGCCCTCCCAGTTTTAGCAAAACCGTATCATATCCCCCAGGTATATTCAGATTACCTAAAACGACCTTCCCTGCTTCCGATTGCAGCGTTGCAAACCGGAAAATCTTATTACGGTCCTTCTTGATCACCCATTGAAAAAAGGAATGACAAAGGATACAGGTCCCGTCAAAAACCAGGATGGGCGGGTCTTCTTGCTGTGGATGTGCTGATTTGGTCACAGCAACAAAGTTATGGGTCTAGAGGTTGAGGGTGGACAACTTGCCAACTTGCCAACTTGCTAACTTACTAACTTACTAACTTGCCAACTGTTTACTTCCCTTTCCACCCGGGCCCCCTCACCGCCCTCCCCGGTTTAGCCCCCGTATGCTCCCCATCTTTAATAACTTGAATGCCATTTACGATCACCTGATGGACACCGGTAGCATATTGATGCGGTTTTTCATAAGTGGCGTGATCCTGAATCGTCTCCGGATCAAAAACCACCAGGTCTGCAAAATATCCAGGTTTGAGAATACCTCTTTTATTGACTTTGAGGTTTTCACAAGGCAGGGAAGTGAGTTTGCGAATGGCTTCTTCCAGCGGGATCAGTTTTTCATCACGCACGTATTTTCCAAGGAGGCGGGCGAAGGACCCGTAGGTGCGCGGATGTACATTATTCTCCAGGAACATTCCCTCAGCCGCAATGCTGCCGGCATCACTGCAAAAACTCACATAAGGCCGTCGGATGTTTCTGCGTACGTTCTCTTCCGACATCATGAAATAGACCACCCCTACCCTGCTGCCGTCTTCCACCACCAGATCGGCAATGGCTTCAGCCGGTGAACTGCCCCTGTCTTTTGAAATTTCCGCAATGGTCTTCCCGACATACTTCCTGAGGTCTTTGTTCATAAAGTCCACGGTGATCATATTTTCAGGACCGCACATTTTATAAAAATTCTCCCAGGAGCCAAGGGTATCCGTTTCCATTTCGTGGAGGATCCTTTTTCTCAAAGCGGGATCTTTCAGTCGGCCGGCCCAGGCCTTGTACCCACCTTCCTGGCACCAGGTGGGCATGGATGCGTCAAGCCCTGTAGCGCCTGCCGTATAATTATACATGTCGGCCGTGATTTTCAGACCGGCTTGGTTCGCGCTGTCTATTTTTTGTTCCAGGAGATCCTGTTTGTCCCAGTTGTTTCTCCCGCTCAGCTTCAAATGATAAATTTCAGCCCGGATGCCGGCTTCCCGGCTGATGGTAAACAATTCATGCAGCGCGGACCAGATATGATTGCCTTCGCTGCGCATGTGCGAGATGTACATACCCCCGAACCCGGCCGCAGTCCGGGCCAGTTCGATGAGTTCCTGAGTATTGGCATAGGTACCCGGCGCGTAGATCAGGGCTGAAGCCACACCCATGGCCCCTTCTTCCATGGCCTGGGCTACCAGTTGTTTCATCCTGTTCATTTCGTCTGGAGTAGCCTGGCGATTGGCATAGCCGAGTTCATGGATCCTTGGCGTAGCCGCCCCGATGAAAGAGGCGAAGTTGCAGGACACCCCTCTTTGCTCTAGAAAGTCCAGGTAACCACCCAGGGTGGTCCAGCCGATCTCATAAGGGTGATCCCCCATGGAAGCGAGCATATCCTGCCGCATGGCTTCATTGATGGGCCCCATGCTCGTCCCTTCCCCAAAAACCTCCAGGGTCACTCCCTGCTTCAAATCACTGAGCGATTTGCCGTCATGGATCAGGGTTTCGGGCGCCCAGCTCAGCATATTTACAAAACCCGGCGCAAGCGCCATTCCGCCTGCATCAATAATCTTCTTCGCGCGGATCATGCCCACCTCGCCCATTCCTACGATGGTATCCGCATTCCAGGCCAGGGATCCGGCTACTGGTGGTGAACCCGTTCCATCGTAAATCAGGGCGTGGGTGATCAGGCCGTCCACTTCCATTTGTTTTGGTGCACAGGAAGTGAAGGCCAGCAGGGACAATAAGAATATTTTGGCAGGCATAGTTAAAGATAAGAAGTGGATGGTCAGTGGTCAATAGTCAGTAGTCAGTAGTCAATAATCAGTAGTCAGTAGTCAGTGGTCGGTGGTTAGTGAGCGGAACGGAGGGTTTCAATTAATTTTATCAAATCCTCCTTGGTATTATACACATTGGGGGAAACCCGGATGGCATCATCCCGGTAGGACACAAAAATTTTTTGATCCAATAGTTTTTGTTTTACAGCCGGGCTGAAACCTCCGGCAGTCCTGAGCCCAAACAGGTGACTGGCGCGCCAGTCCTTCTTTTCAATCCAGAGGTCCTTTTGATCCAGTAATGGTAGGACCTGGTCCACCAGGCCCCTGCAATAGGCTTGCATTTCAGCCACACCCCATTCCAGGATCTGGGACAGGGATGCACACAACATCGGCACCTGCACAAACTGTGATTGTTCGCCCATACCATAACGGGCTGCTCCGGGTCGGTAAGATTCTTCATAGTCCAGTATCCTTTCAAATTCCTGGCTGTATTGTTTATTGATCCAATTTTCTTCCAGGGGCTCCCCCTGGTCAAAAGCCGGGCCATAATAGGCACAACCAATGGCATAAGGGCCCAGCAACCATTTATATCCTGTGGCAATCACGGCATCGGCCTGCACCAGATTTTGGTCAAAATCGAAAATACCCAGGCTCTGGGTCGCATCGACTATAAAAAAACCACCCTGGGCTTTTATTTTTTTGCTGATTTGGGCCACATCAAACCAGGTGCCATCGGTCCAATGAACGTTCTCCATGGCGACCACCCGTGTTCGGGGCTTGATGTTTTCCATTACTTTCTGATTCCAGGCTTGTCCGCGGTCAACCAGAGAATCCGGGGCCTTGACTACGTCCAGGACGAGTTCTTTTTTCCGGGCCAGGTCAACCCACTCATAATAATTGCTGGGGAATTGTTTCTCGAGGATCAAAATATGGTCGCCTTTTTCAAAAGAAATATTGCGGGCGGCGTTGGCAATTCCATAGGATACGGAAGGAATGACCGCTATCCGCTCCGGCTGATCGGTATGAACCAGGCGTGCAAATAACAGTTTCAGGGCTTCCACTTCCTTAAAAAAATCAGCAGGGGTAATCGTCCAGGGTTTGTTTTTCCTTTGAACGGCCTGAATGCCCACTTCCTCCACCTGCCTCAACTGGGGCGACATATAGGCCCCATTGAGATACGTCACATCCTGTGCAATAAAAAACTTTTCTTTCTGGCAGTTCAACATAGCATGAATTTAAGAGAGCCAAAAATAGAAACAGAACACCAGATATTTTTTTACCTTGAAAGAATAAGTCACGAATCATGAAATTAAAACCCTTAAATCTTTTCTCCCTTGCTTTTATCCTGCTGGTTGTCGGCTTTACTTTGCACCAACAAGCCGGCGGAATTCATAGAGACTTGGTTCTGAGCGCGCAAAAACTGATCGGACTTGAATTCAGCGCAGCAGAAATCGACAGCCTGTTGCCGGATCTCGGGGAAAACCTGGAATCTTTTGAATCCTTGCGGAAGACTGCGCTGGAAAACCGGGTGCTCCCCGCACTTCGTTTCATGCCTTATCCTGCCCGGTATAAACCGGTTGCCAATACCACCAAAGCCGTGTTCACGCCCTTACCGGCTAACCCGGCCGCGAGGGAGGATTATGCATTCATGACCCTGCATCAACTGGCATCCCTGGTCAAATCCCGAAAGGTGAGCTCGGAAACCCTTACCCGTTATTTTATCCAAAGGCTCAGGACTTACAATCCTGCCTTAAAATGCGTGATCCATTTTACTGAAGAATATGCACTCGCGCAAGCGAAAAAAATGGACGCTGAGTTAAGGGCTGGAAAATACCGGGGACTGCTCCATGGCATTCCTTATGGGGCAAAAGACCTCCTGGCTAAAAAAGGATATCCTACCACCTGGGGATCCGTCCCCTTTAAAGACCAGGTTTTTGACTATGATGCGGCAGTGATCACCAAACTCGAAGAGGCCGGAAGCATCCTGATCGCCAAAATGAGCGTGGGTGAACTCGCCTGGGGAGATGTGTGGTTCGGGGGAATGACCCGGAATCCCTGGGATACCACAGGGGGAAGCAGCGGCTCATCGGCGGGTTCTGCTTCTGCCGTCGGTGCCGGTTGCCTGCCGTTTGCCATTGGGACCGAGACCCTGGGTTCTATCGTATCGCCTTCCACCGTATGCGGCACTACGGGCCTGAGGCCAAGCTTTGGCGCCGTACCCGGAGAAGGTTGTATGATCCTGTGTCCTTCCATGGATAAGATAGGCCCCATCACGCGGAGCGTAGAAGACGCCGCTATTGTCTACCAGCATATCAAAGGCACCTTCCTTTCCGGGCCATCAGCGAGTCCTGTCCCCTTCCCTTACGCATACAATAAAGACATCCGCAAACTGCGAATCGGATATTTAAAGCAGGATTTTGAAAAGCCTTATCCCTTCCATGTCCAGGACAGCCTCAGCCTGACCGTTTTTACCAATGCGGGCATTGAACTGATACCCCTGGAATTACCCAATGCCCCGGACCTGGGCATCATCCTTACCGCGGAGGCCGGTGCGACCTTCGATGAACTTACCCGCAGCGGCAGGGACGATCTCATGGTAAAACAGATCCGGAACGCCTGGCCGAATGTATTCCGGACCTCCCGTTTTATTCCGGCGGTCGAATACATCCAGGCCAACCGGTTCCGGACCCTCCTGATTGAAGACATGGACCTATTTTTTAACCAAGTGGATGTTTATATCGCGCCTTCATGGGCCGGTCGCAACCTTTCCGTGACCAATTATACCGGGCATCCCTGCGTGGTCGTCCCCAATGGGTTCCGGAACGGAAGGCCTACCAGTATCAGCTTTACCGGTAAGTTATTTCACGAATCGGAAGTATTGGCTGTTGCTAAATATTACCAGGATAAAACGGAATGGCATCAAAAGCATCCTACCGGGTTCTGAATCAGGAACATATTCCATATTTAACATACCTTAAAATCAAATAAAAAAAGAAGCATTATACCCCGGCCTGTTTCAATCTTTTTATCTTCGCCTTCCCAGTTGTTGCTCCATTCGCTTCAAACCGGTTGAATAATGAGCCAAACCAAAAACTGCACCATATCCATCCTTTTGGGTGTGTTATTTCTGGCGAAATTCCCTTTATCCGGAAGGGAGCTCCCTGTGGATTTATTTAAAATCGATAAGGTTCAGGAAACCCGTTGGAACGCCTTGAGGCAGAATACCAGGGTCAGGGTACTTGAGTATAACCAGGATAGTTATCAACAACTCAAATCGTCGGCGCCTGCTTCTTTTAAACTTAATTTGCCCACCCCGGATGGATACCTGCCTTTATCCCTCAGTCCAACACATCTGTTTTCGGATGGTTTTATACTCAGTACCGATCAGGATAAAAGCCTTCCTTTCACTCCCGGGCTCCATTATAACGGGCATATTGAAGGGCAGCCGGGTTCATTGGTCGCGATCAGCTTTTTTGAAGATGAAGTGGTTGCCGTCATAAATTCAACGGGTGGCAATCAGTACACGGTGGGTAAATCGAAAGCTTTCCGCCGGGGGAGTTTTGTAGTGTACGACGCCAGTAAAACAACGGCTCCGTCGATATCCTGCCATTCTGAAGCTTTGCCCAATTACCAGGCAAAACTCAAGGAACTGCATAAGCCCGGCCTCGAACAAAGAAATGCAGCCGGTTGTGTCAACATTTACCTGGAAGCTGGAAAAAGCGTTTATGATGCCCATGGAGGAATCCAGGGCGCGACCAATTTTTTGACCGGTTTATTCAATGTGGTTTCCACCCTCTACACAAGAGAAAACATGATGGTGATCCTTTCACAGGTTTTTATCTGGACCACCAGCGAACCCTTCAGCAGCAGCAGCTCTCTTTCAGCTTTGTACTCCTTCGGAAGCTACCGGCGGGATAACTTTAATGGAGACATCGCGCAATTTGTCCGGATCAAACCCAGCGGCGGACTTGCCGGGATTGCCTGGCTGGATGTTTTGTGCGACAGTTACAATCAGATCTCCCAGTCCGGCAGATTTAGTTATGCGGAGATGGAATCCACCTACAATAACCTCCCTACCTATTCCTGGACCTCCCTGGTGGTCACCCATGAACTTGGGCACAACCTGGGTTCTCCCCATACGCACAGTTGCAGCTGGCAGGGAGGGGCTCTGGACAATTGCAGTACGCCGGAGGGCACATGTGCTGCCGGACCTGCGCCGGTCAACGGAGGCACGATCATGTCATATTGCCACCTGACCACTTCAGGTACCAACCTCAATAATGGTTTCGGTACGCAGCCGGGCAACCTGATCCGGAGCAGGGTGGATGCCGCCACCTGCCTTGGCCCTTGCGAACCCATCGTGGTTTGTGCCACCCCTCAAAACCTCAATATTTCCAACCTTACTTCTTCCAGCGTGAATTTAAGCTGGACCGGATCCGAAAGTGCAAGCTCCTACACCGTTCAATACCGTGCAAATTCCTCCACCATCTGGATTACGGCGACCAATGCAACCAGCTCGACTGCCTTCAACCTTTCAGGACTTCAGCAAGGAACCAGCTATACCTGGCAGGTTCGGGCCAATTGTTCAGGCGGTAACTCCGATTTTGCCGCCGGCAATTTTAATACCCTGACCTTAACCTGCATGGACATCGCCCCTTCCAACCTGACCAGCAGCAACAATACCAGTACAAGCACGACCGTGAGGTGGCAAGCCGTTGCCGGTGCTTCGTCTTATGAAGTTCAATATAAAAGATCTACCGCTTCAATTTGGAGCACGTCAATCACCGCTACCTCCTCCCTTTTCAGGACCTTGATCAACCTGACCAACGGAGTGGGTTATGACTGGAGGGTCAGAGCCAATTGTTCAAATGGCCAGGGTCCTTACAGCCAGGGTAGTTTTATCGCTGAGGCGGTGAGTTGTTTGCCGCCGGCCGGCCTCGAGGCTTCTGCGATCACGAAGAGCGGGGCATCCCTTTCCTGGTCTGCAGCCAACCGCGCTTTTAATTATACCATTGAATATAAAAAGACGACCTCCCCCACCTGGTTGTTGGCCGGAACCACTTCTTCCCTGAGCCTCAACCTCACCGGTCTTTCAGAGTCCACTTCCTATCATTGGAGAGTAAAGACCAATTGCACTTCGGGGATCAGCGGATTTACGGAGTCCACCTTCACCACCGCGGGCGGACCGCAAGCCACTTGTAATCCACCCACAGGCTTAGCCAGCACCTCCATTACATCAAGCGGGGCAACCCTCAGTTGGAATGCCGTTGCCGGCGCAACCGGCTATAGCCTGGAGTACAAGGCAAAAACCTCCGCTTCCTGGATCACCATGCCGGTCAATATTACTTCGGCAAGTTATGACATCAGTGGATTGAGCGCTTCCACCGCTTATGACTGGCGGGTGAAAACAAATTGTTCCGGAGCAAGCAGTGCCTTTACGCAGGCTGCATTCACAACGATAGCGGCACCGGCCTGTAATGCACCTTCCGGGCTGACCAATTCCAACATCACTCAGAACGGTGCCACTTTCCATTGGAATGCCGTGCCCGGTGCAGTAAATTATACCCTGGAATTTAAACAAGCGGCAGCATCAAACTGGAGTGTAATACAAGGCGCCATATCTACGAATTCGATTACTTTTAATGGCCTTAGCCCATCGACCACCTACGATTGGAGGGTAAAAACCAATTGTTCGGGCGGCCTGCAGAGCGGGTACAGCCAATTTTCTGTAACTACCCAGGCTCCGCTGGTATGTGGTACCCCATCAGGGTTATCCACTTCAGTCGTTACAGCCAATGGAGCGACTTTGTCCTGGTCTCCGGTCTCGGGTGCAAGTCATTACTCCCTCGAGTATAAGGCCTCCGCCTCCCCCAGTTGGATAAGTCTTTCCGCAGCCTTGAACGCCACCACCTATAACCTGACTGGCTTAAATGCTTCGTCCAACTATGATTGGAGAGTAAGGGCCAATTGCAGTTTTGGTTCCGGCGGCTATGCCCAATCGACTCTGAGTACCCTGGCCCTTCCTGTATGCAATACGCCCTCCGGCCTGAATACTACAAACATCAGCTCCAACTCCGCCACCCTGAATTGGGCTTCGGTAAGCGGTGCATCCGGGTACCAAGTGGAATATAAAACCTCTTCCGACCTCAACTGGACTGCGGGGGCCAGCCTGACTGGAACATCCACGTCCATTTCCGGTTTGTCGCCTTCCACAGCCTACCTGTGGAGAGTAAAAACCAATTGCAGTTCGGGTAACAGTGAGTTCATCCAATCTAGTTTTACCACGGCTTCCTCCGCGACCCCGGATTGCCCGGCCCTCGAGGACAATGCCAGCAATGACAATCGCACCACCGCTCCGTCGATCACCTTAAATGCCATGATCTATGGAAAAATTTTCCCCGCCCGGGAAAATGACTATTACAAGTTTACGGTTCCCGCGACAGGCGCCTATACGGCTATTCTCAGCCAATTGCCTGCAGATTACGATCTGAGGATCCTCAACAGTTCTGGGACCACCGTAGGCCTCTCCCAAACCGGCGGTCTTGCGAATGAAACCATCAATACCAACCTGATTACCGGGACTTATTATGTACGGGTTTACGGATGGAACACCGCCAGCAGCGATGCGGCCTGCTATGCCCTCCTCGTCAAGCCCTCTGCGGGTTCCCTGACTTCAGGGATTGTTTCCACCACCGGGCTGTCCACCACCCTGTTTCCCAATCCCGTTTCCCAGATCTTGAATGTTGAAATTTTTGGTCTCCAATCAACAGCTGAGATCAGCCTGAGAGATGTCAACGGTCGCAGCTTACAATCCTTGGTAACCAAAGAAGTCCACAATCAAATAAATGTTTCCGGCCTGGCTCCGGGTTTCTATTTTCTCCAGGTCCAAGACGAAGAAAAGAGAAGAAACACGGTAAAATTCCTGAAGGCCCAATATTGATACTGCGGCTACAGGGCCTCCAAATCCCGGACAGGACGCTCAGTCAAACAATTCCGTGATCACCCTCCCGGTTGCCGCGTCGGGCAAGGGGATTTTTAACAGGAAGCTGAGGGTGGAGGCAATATCCGTGATTTCATATTTTGCATAAGACTTGCCCGCAGGGATCTTCCAGCCATACCAAAGAACCGGCACATGGGTATCATAGGTAAATGGGCTGCCATGGGTGGTGCCGGTCATGGAACTGCTTTCGAACCAGCCTGGCCGGATGATCACATAAAAATCCCCGCACAGGGGGGGATAAAACCCTTTTTGGATCATCGGGAATACCGGATTACCACCCGTTAAGAACGGAATATCATCCCGGTCCACCACATCAATCACTCCGTCCCAGGCCCTTACGTATTTTTTGAGATCGGCCGCAATGGCCTTCCGGTCCAGTTTACGAGAGACGATCCGGTCTTCATTGAGGTAAATCTGGCCATTGCTGTACCCATCGATGAGGAAAGGATCGTATTTTTTTTCCAGGAATTTTTTGAGGGAATCGATCATCCTCCAGCCCCGGAAATAATCCACCGGTAAATTTTTATGCTTGAGGTATTGAGGATTCTGGGCCACGGCGTGATCTGCGCTCAAAAAAACCACATATTTATCGTGGCCTACTTTCTCATCCAGAAACCGAAGCAGCTTTTCCATCTCCAGGTCCAGGCGGAGATACATGTCTTCGATCTCTACCGAATGAAGGCCAAAGAGATGCCCCGCATAGTCCGTACTGGAATAACTCATCGCGAGAAAATCCGTGACCTCGTCCTGGCCAAGCTGTTCCGCTTCAAGAGCCGCTTTTGAAAATTCCGTGACGAGGGAATTCCCGGCTGGAGTATACAATAAAGTATAATACGAAGTGGGGTCCTTAAAAGGGATATTCCTGGGGAATACCGCATTGGCTTCCCCGTTCAGCTTTCCTTCATAGGGATTGTCATCCCGCTCACTGTCGACATAAGTCCCGATGGGTTTCAGCGTATTCCAGCCCTGGCTGAAAAGTTGTTTGCCCAGGTTCCGGTCATTAAAAGCATTCACCCAGGCAGGCAATGCGTTCATATAATAGGTGCTGGTCATGAATTTTCCGGTATTGCCGTCGTACCAATAAGCAGCATCGGCGAGATGGCCTGCCGGCATGATGGCGCCACGGTCCTTGACGGAAACCCCGATGACTTTTGCCCGGTTGTAGGTATAAAGTTTTAATACATCGGTGATCGTATTGGCCAATAGGTTTTTGGGAGACATTTTGCCCGCGGCTTCGCTTCCTCCGACCGCGCTTACGCTGTCGTCCTGGGCACAATACATCCCGCGCCTGCTGTTCCGGAGATGCCATTCATTGCCGATCAGCCCATGGAAGGCAGGGGTGGTCCCGGTATAAATCGAGGCATGTCCCGGGCCGGTGACCGTAGGCACATAATTATAATGTGCATTTTCGCAGGAAAACCCTTCATTTAGTATCCTTTTGAATCCGCCTTCCCCATATTGATCCCAGTAACGGTAGAGGTAATCGTGCCGCATCTGGTCCACGACGATCCCGACGACCAGTTTTGGGCGGTCCAGGGATTGGGCGGCGGCCATAAAGCCGGCAAAGGTCATTAGGGAAACAAACAATAATTTCAGTTTCATTGGAATAAATACATTTTTCCAAAAATAGATAAAAAAGACAGATGAACCGGATGAAGAAGTGCCTGCAGGTCATCCTGCTGCGATACGCAGCATGGTATCTTCCACTTCGTAGACCAATTCGGTATACCGGGGCAGTCGCCTGGTTTCGTGGTCTCGTTGGAGCGGAAGGTCTACATGGATCTTTTCCACAATGCTGGACGGCGCGTATTTCATAAAGTATATGTCGTCACCGAGGTACACCGCCTCGCGGATATCGTGGGTGACAAAAATGATGGTGGAATGGAACTTGTTCCAAAGGGTCAGCAAAAGGTCCTGCATTTGAATGCGGGTTTTGATGTCCAGGGCGCCAAAAGGTTCGTCCATCAGCAAGATGTCGGGGTTGGCCAGGAGGCTCCGGGCGATGGCCACCCGCTGCAATTGTCCGCCGGAAAGAACCGGGTACTGGGCAAATTTGTCGGCGTGTCCGGCCAGGCCCACCAGTTCAATCATCTCCAGCGCTTTCAGGTTGCGTTCCTTCTCCTCCATACCCTGGAAATCCAGGCCCATGGCCACATTCTCCTTTACCGTCATCCAGGGAAAGGAAGAATAAGCCTGGAAAACCATCCCGACATGATCGGAATCCTGCCTTAATTTTCCCCTGAGGTAAACCTCCCCTTCCGTGGGACTTTGAAGCCCGGCAATATATCGTAGCAGCGTGGATTTGCCGCATCCCGACATGCCCAGAATGATCACAAACTGGCCCTGGGCCGGCTTATCTTCAACCAGAAGGTTCAGATCCTTGATGATATAGGTCTTGCCGCCGTCATAAGACTGGCTGATGTTCCTGAGTTCGATCAGGTCGGGCAAGGAAGGAGTTTTGGGCTCAATCATAAATCAATGGACTGCTTTATTAATCTTAATGAAACCCCAAAGGATAAACAGGGTGCCTGCGGCGGCCAGGACCCAGGCCACATAAGATAAGATGCCCAGTGACGGAGAAAATCCGCCCAGGATCCCTGCGATGATCGCCACGATCCAGGCGAATACGCCAATCTTCCCGTCTTGCAGCCCATCCACCTTGTTTTTATAATATTTGAATGGATTGATGATCCGGTCTATGGCTTTGAACAACTGGTCCTGAAACAAGCCGATCAGGATAATCACGATGAGGACGGCGAAGACACGGTCCGTCTGGCCCAACCGGGCTTTGGTATAAATCAAGGCTCCGATGCCCGATTCCCGGTTGAGCAGTTCGGCAATAATGATATAGGTCCATGAAATGGCGGTAAGCACCCGGATATCGTCAATCAGGCTGCTGAGCGCTGCCGGGAAAAATACTTTTTTAATCTGCTGCCAGGGGCTGGCCCCCATGGTAAATGAAGTCTGGACCATGGTTTCATCCACTTCACTGGTGCGCTGCATCACTACCGGAATGAGATAAACCAGGATGCCCACGGCCAGGAAGGCGATCTTCATCGGATCCCCCAGCCCAAACCAGATGATGAAAAGCCCGGTCAACGCGGAGAGCGGCAGAAAACGCAAGGCATCGACCTGCTTCGAAAACAGGTCCCTGAAAAGCGGAAATAGGGACAAAACCATGCCAATGGGAATAGCCAGCAAAATCGCCCAAAAATACCCCTGGAGGTTGAGCCAGAAGGAATGAAGGGTATTGGATACCAATTTGTCCTGGGCAATCAGGGGTTTGAAAGACAAAAGGGTTTTGTCCGGCCTGGGAAGAAGGGGATAAACCTTTTCATAACGGGTGCCTGCGGCTTGCTCAGCACCCGGCTCGTTCCAGAGTTTTACCTTCTGATCCCCGCCCAGGGTATCGAAGAGGGTTACTTCATCCTGCCCCTCCAGGACGGGTTTTTGTTTGGAAAATATTTCAGCCAAAACCCACCATAGGGCGATGGTAATGATAAAACCCACTGCTGAGATCAGCAGTCCGGAGGTCCCTGCATTCGTACCCCGGAGCTTAAACCAGTTGTCCATGGATTCTTATTCGCCGATTAATTGAAAATCAGTGCGGCGGTTTTTGGCCTTGCCCTCTTCCGTATCGTTTGAAGCGACCGGCTTATCGGGCCCGTTACCGACTACTACAAAACGGTTACGGTTCATTCCGTGTGCGGCTACCAGGTAATCCACCACGGCCTGTGCCCTTCTCCTGGAGAGGGCTTGATTTAAAGCGACAGAGCCTACATTGTCGGTATTGCCTTCCACGCGGATCCTGCTGTTGGCAAAGGCTTTGGCAATTTCAACCATTTCCTTGTCCACAATAAACTTGGCGTTTTCATCCAGGGCCGATTCCCCGCTCCGGAAGGTGATGGACACCATTTTGGTCGCAATGGCTTCCTTTTCTTTTCCGGCCTCTTCCGTAACCTTGGTAAAAGCCTTCTGACCTTCGGCGGCATGATCCGGACCGGTCAGGCTGGTATTTCGGATGGATAAGGGATCACTGATCAGCCTCCAGTTCGGAATCCGGCCTTCGGCATAACCCAGGGCTTTGTAGGAATTGGTCATCCGGGTATACAATTGTTCCCCTGTAACCCCTTTATAATCCGGGTTCAGTCCAAAAAAATTCTGGTTGTCCCCGTGCGTGGCCAGGCGGACGTTATTGATGGCTGCATAGGCGTCGTCTTCCGTAAATCCGCTGAAGTTTTCAGCCAGGATCTTGGCCGCCTTCCTTTTATTATCATCGTTCGCATTGATTTCGGCGGCCCCTTTCATCCAACCTTCGTAGAGTTTTTGCATTTTATCCCTGTTTTGTTCCACCCAGGACCTTTTGGCGATAAAGGCATCTGCAATGATATTGGAAGCGGACTTGGTGCTTTGCAGGATCCTGGATCCGGCTACGGCCTGCAGGCAGGCCTGGTCGTCGGGGCTCCAGACCACGGCCGCATCCACCTGTTGGCTTTTAAAGACCTGGGCCGCGTCAATGGCGGAGGCCTGTTTGACAATCTGGACATCCGTTGCTTTTAAATTGGCCGCCTCAAGCATCCAGATCAGGAAGGAGTGGGAAGGGGTCATCTCCGCTACCGCTATCTTTTTCCCCCTCAGATCATTCACCGAGTTGATTCCGCGGCGGGCAACCAGGGCGTCCCCGCCCCTGGACCAGTCCGCCTGGAAAACCACCACCGGATCAAAATCAGAAAGCCCGGCGATTTCTGTGGGCAGGGCATCCACGGTGCACCACAGGAGGTTGACTTCGTCGTTTTTCCATGCCTCCCGGGATACGGGCACATCATCGAGGATCTTAAATTCAACCGGAAAGCCATAATCCTGTACAAACCTGGACCGGGAATTGGCCTTGAATCCTTCATTAAAATATTGCCCCCCGGCATATCCCCCCCACGTCACCACGCCGACTTTGACGGCGTCTTTAAAGGCTCCGGATGGAGCGGAACTTGTCCCTCCGGTAGTCGTGGACTGGCCGGATTCTGCTTGTTCTGCCTGATCTTTCAGTTTGGCTCCGACCCCGGTTTTATTAAGCAGGTAATAACCGGCAAAAGCGATCAATCCAAGGATGAGGAGGGTAATTAAAAATCGTGAAAATCCAGTAAGACGGGTTGCCATGATTTAATGAGGATTTGTTTAGAATTCGAAATTACAACAAATCGAAGACCCAATAAATTCCGGCTCAATCCTCAAAAAAAGTGTCGTACTGGTTTTTATGGGCTCCAACTTTTTCGGGCCGGGTCAGGGGGGCTTCCAGGTCCAGCACATCCGCTTCATTATTGGCCCGGGAAAGGATACTGGCTTTTTCACTGCCCAGCAGTTTGGATACGCCTTCCGATTCCCATTTTTCAAGCATTTTCAGTCCTTCTTCCTCAAAAACCCCGTTTTGAAGGTCAATGCTTTTCATGAAATTGTCCGAGAGCTCCATAAACCTTTCCATTTCTCCCACTTTTTGGCTGACGTCGTCCGCCACCGCCTCCAGGGCCTGGTCAAACATGGCCCTCTTGTCTTTATCCCCCTTGATGATGCTCATGGCCGACCGCATGGCCGAATTGGAAGCATGGATGGCCTTCCTCTCCTGCTCCTTCACCTCTACCTGGTCTGCAATGTCCTCCTGCATGATCTGGGAGTTTTCAAACATCTTGGTGAGCACGCGGTACATGATCTCCATTTTTTTATAGAGATCCTCGTATTTCATATTGGATTCCCTCAGCCTCCCTGCTTTGCGGGATTTGAGAATCACGACGTTTTGCTGATTGCTTTGTTTGGCCTTGGAGGCGATCTCCAGGTTGCTTTGTATTTCTCTCTGGTTGATCAGCATCAGTTCCTTCAGCTTATGCATCTGGCCGCGCAGGCGGTTGATTTGCTGATTCATTTTAGTCAGGTTGGCTTTAAGGTCCTCGACGTAGTTTTTAAGAATCCCGATCGGATCGATTTTCACAAAAAGGCCCGTGATCCAGCGCATGGTGCTTTTGTACATGTACCAGACCAGGTTGCGCATCTTGGGGTCCAGGACCATGTATATGATGGCGCCCAATACCAGCAGGGTGACCACCAGGCCGAGGGTGGACTGGACCAGGCTGACTAGCAACGGCAGTGCGGAGGCGAGCAGGATCCCCCCGCCGATCACAATCCCGCCCAACACAATGGCTCCGGTCACTCCTTCAGGCCTCTTCCAGAATGATTTGGGCTTAAATTCGGTACTATCCATAGGAAAATATAAAAATAGGGTTATTTTAAGTATTGATCCATTTTTTGAATGTCTTCTGAAATCTGGCCAAACAGGGATTTATAAGCCGTTTCAAACTCGACCTTGGTTTGTTCCAGTTTGCCGGACATGACCCGGGCCTCGTTTTTCTTTTCTTCCAGTTTTTTGGTTAGTTTCTCCACTTCGGCTTGCAGTTTGGTGATGGCATCCTGCTTGCTTCGGATTTCCGCAGAAATTTGTTCCAGTTCATTTTTCCTTTCCTCCACCACACGGGTACGCTGGTTTTGTTCCGCAATGGCAAACTTCTTGGACTCGCCTTCGAGGATGGCCAGGTAACCTTTTGCACTGCTGATCAACTGGGAAGGAGACACCCCCATGGCCTGCGCCGCCGCGTAGGCGCTCTTGTACCGGATAGGTTCGTCCATGCTCAGCTTGGACAGATTGACCAGGGCCTGTCTGAATTCCAGGTAATCAAAGCCTTGCTGGTTGCTTTTTTCAATGGCTTCGGCCAGCACGTGCAGAAACCTGTTTTCGGAACCGGATTCCGGGGGTGAACCGGCTTTCCCGGACGATATCCTGATATCCACTGCCTCCTTCATCCTTTTGTCCTCCTGGTCGGCCTGAACCGAAGAAGCCGGGGGGCGAACCGGCGATGTTTCCTCTTCAACAATGAAGATGGATTTGATTTTTTTAAGCATGATCCCTTATAAACTGGTTCTTTGAGCGAACAAAAATACAAATTAACGCGTTGCCCGGCTGCGGATGAGCCCTGATCCCCCGTCAGATGCCGGCCGGAGCCGGTCACCAATAGAGAAAAATAATCGAATTTTGCATTAACCAATGAATCAGGCATGAAAAGAGGGGTTGATATCTTCGCGGACTCGGAAATCGCGTCCTTAAAACGAGTGATCGTTCACCGGCCCGATGAGGGCATCCTCCGGGTTTCACCCAAACAATCTGCTGAACTCCTGTTCGACGATATCGTTTTTCTTCCGGATATGCAGGCCGAACACAAAACCTTCGTCGATGTCCTTCGAAAACTGGTTGGCCCTGAAGGGGTCCTCGAAACCCAGGACCTGCTCCGTGAAGCCCTCGGGGTGGATTTGACCGCAAGGGAAAAAATGCTAAAAAGCCTGATCGAATACGAAGAATTGCCGCCCTCCTTTGCCCCGAAACTGGGCCAGCTCCCGGATGATCAGCTCGCCGAAGTCCTGATCACCGGCTACGATGCCATGGATGACCGCATCCTCTTTGACCCTATCCCGAATTTTCTTTTCACCCGGGACATCGCGGTGACGCTGGGCGAATATATGGTGATCACCAAGGCAGCCAAGGTCGCCCGCTCCAGGGAAAACTACCTGACCCGGTTTATCCTGTATCAGCACCCCCTGTTTTCCAGCCCCAGGCAAAGCGGCAAGATCATCGATCTGAACATCCTGGAGGATTTTCCCCCGTCCCGCAAAGGGGAAGCCGTATCCATGGAAGGCGGCGATGTGATGATCCTGAATCCGGAATATGTACTGATCGGAATCAGCGAACGCACCAATTTATATGCCTTCCATTCCCTCAAATCGTGGTTATTTTCACATCGCGCGGTGAGCAATGTAGTCCAGATCAATATTCCGGCCGAACGGTCGTTTATGCACCTGGATACCATTTTCACCCAGGTGGATCATCACCGGTTTGTGGCCTACCGCCCGATCGTGCAGGATGGGATGAGTTCTTATGTGGAAGTGCACCGCATCAACGGGGACAAACAATATTATGCCACCCTGAAGGAATTTTTATGGAATGAAATCAGCAATAAAATCGAGTTCACCTGGGTGGGCGGGGGTGAAAGTCCCTCCCAGGAAAGAGAACAATGGACCGATGGCTGTAACCTGCTCGCGGTGAAACCGGGGGTAGCTATCACCTATGACCGCAATGCGGTCACGATCAAGGGTTTCCGGGATTCAGGCTACCGGATTCTGCACGCACCCGATTTTCTCCGTCTGCCTTCTGCCGAAGTCTCCCGGCTGGAGAAAACGATCATCACGATACCCAGCGCCGAACTCGCGCGCGCCCGGGGAGGACCACATTGTATGTCTTGCCCGATTTTAAGAATGACCCATGCCTAAAATCGAAATCTCCACAGAGTTCTGCCTTAGGGTCCGGTATGCCGAGACCGACCAGATGGGTTTTGTCTATTATGGCCGCTTTGCCGAGTATTTTGAGGTGGGCAGGGTGGAATGGATCCGCGCCCTGGGGCTCACGTACCACGAACTGGAAACGAAGCACCGGATCTGGATGCCTGTGATGTCCATGCAGGTGCGTTATCTGCGGCCGGCCCGGTATGACCAGGAACTCCGGATCAGGACCAGCCTTCGCGCGCTGCCGCATCAGGACATCAGTTTTTATTCAGAAATTTTTAATGAAAAAAACGAGCTCCTTTGTGCCGCGACGATCAAGTTGTGTTTTCTGGATTCTTTGACCGGGAAAAGGGTACCCTGCCCCGGATTTCTTCAAGAACGGATCAGCCATGCAATCGAAACTGCCCATATTCAATAAACTCGAAAAGTTAGCCGGTAAGAAACGGCTCGAAAACATCGTGGGCTGGGCCCAAAAATCAAGCCTTCCGGGATTTGCGGGCATTCCGGTCTATGATATCCTCGTGTTTTTATACCATGAATCGCAAAGGGAAAAGATCATCCACAAAGTCAATTCCATGGCCTTTTCGTTTTTGCTGGCCCTGTTCCCCTTCCTGCTCTTCCTCTTTACCCTGATCCCCCTGCTCCCGGTAGAAGGCATCAAGGATATGTTGTTTAAAGAGTTGCAGTCCTTTATTCCCGACCAGGTGGAACCCTTCCTGTTCGGAACCATAGAGGATGTCATTTCCATACCCCGCAACGGCCTGCTGTCGGTGATGTCCATTATCCTGGCCCTGTATTTTTCCACCAACGCCATGCAGACCATGATGGCCGGTTTTGAAAAAGCTTATGACGAAACGTTTAAAAAAAGGAATTTCTGGCAAAAGCGGCTCGATGCCCTCAAACTGGTCGTACTGGTGGCCCTGCTGGTCATCATTTCCGTGGTCATGATCATTTTCGGCAACCAGATCTGGAACGGACTCGTAGACTACTTCAGCAGCAAACAATGGGTGATAGAGAACCCGGTCTCCGGGAAACAGACCAACTGGGTGATCCATTTCCTTTTCCTGCAGAAATATTCGACGGTGGGCTTTGAGATCGTCCGGTGGTTGATCACCATCCTGATGTTCCATGGCATATTTGCTACCATTTTCCGGTACGGGCCCTCCCTCAAAAAAAAATTACGGGTATTTTCCCCGGGGACTACGCTGGCCACGGTAAGCTCGATCATCATATCCCTCATCTTCTCCGCCCTCATCAACAATTTTGGGTCCTTTCACCTTGTTTACGGGTCCATCGGCGCCCTGATCATTATCCTGCTTTATATCCAGCTCAATTGTTTTGTAATCGTAGCCGGGTTCGAACTGAATGCCAGCATTGCCGTCAACCGGAATATTAAACAGGTGTTGGATTAATCCCCCCACCTTTTGCTATCCAGTTCGAAACCAGCCAGGTCCAGGGCCCGGTCCACCACCGTGGCCAACAGGTCTTTAATCGATTCCGGACCGGAGTAAAAAGAAGGGATGGCCGGGAGGATATGGGCACCACATTCGGCGAGCAGGGTCATGTTCCTCAGATGGATCAGGCTGAGCGGGGTTTCGCGGGGCACCAGGATCAGTTTTCTTTTTTCCTTTAGCATGACATCCGCTGACCGGGTCAGCAGATCATCTGAAATTCCATGCGCGATCCGGCCTAAGGTTCCCATGGAACAGGGGCAGATGATCATGGTGTCGTAACGGGCGGAACCCGAAGCAAAGGGGGCATTAAAATCCTCCTGTCCATATAAAGTCATGGAAGAAGGGATCTCCATTTCGGTTCCCAACTCGAGTCGCCAATTGATTCTTGCGTTTTTACTCGCCACCACCCCGGCAACCGACCATTGGTCTTTCAGGGACACCAGTTTTTTCAGCAACAAATCCGCGTAGACCGCGCCACTCGAACCGGATATGCCGATGACGATTTTTTTCATTACAGCAAGGTAAGCGAAAGAAGGAAAAAAAAAGTTTTAAACATATTATGATTAATTATAATGTTTATTATCTTTGATTTACAACATCCTGCAACAGATATCATCCCTTCATAATCAAGACTTTTCAAAATTATAATTAATATATATGAAAAAAATACTACTCCCCGCCTTACTTACGCTTGGTTTTTCTAATTTCCTGGCCGGCCAATCCAGCCCCGCCCTGGCGCCCGCGGGTGTCACCGTGGCTAAAAACAAAATGGTTTCGAGGCCCAGCAGTTTTGTCATGATCCACAAAGAGAAGGACAGTCCTTTTGAGATCTACCAGGACCTGAACCAGGATGAACTGGTCATCCGGCTGAAAAACCAGTTTGATGTCTTGCGTTTTGAAGTCCGGGACCAGGCCGGCAAAGCCATGCCGGTAAAAGGAATCCAGCAGCAAAACGAAGTGCATGCAGCTTTGAGTGGCTTGCCGAACGGGACTTACCGCTTGATCGTGGACCGGAACAAGGAAAAGATTTTCACAGAGTTTTTGTTGGACCGGTAGTTGTAAGCATTGGGTGTCCTCTTCACCCGCCTTTTTCAGTTTTTATTTGCTTGTTGCCTTCCCGTTTCCTGTAATCAGGGTTTTAATAAACGGTTGCCGGAGGAAATCCGGAATCCTTCTTCGGATACGGCAACAGCTATGCTTCCTATCGTTCCTTACAACACCTCCCCCACCACAAATATGCTGCCCGTGACCAGCACAAGATCATTACCGCGGGCTGCGCTTTTGGCGGCCTTAAGCCCCAGGCTTACTTTACCGTAAGAAGATCCTTGAAGCCCATGCATTGCTGCCTTTTCAGCCAGCAAGTCCGAGTTCATCGCTCTTGGAAGGTCCGCATTTACAAAATAATAGGTGAAATGCCGGGGCAGGATGGCCAGCACCGGATCGAGGGCTTTGTCCCGCACCGTACCAAAGACACAATGGACTTGCCCCTTTTCCGTTTTTACCAGCTCTTTGAACAAATACTGCAGCCCGGCCAGGTTGTGCGCCCCGTCAGCCAGGACCCTCGGGTGCCCGCCGATCCACTGCCATCGGCCGGTCAGGGGCGCGTTTTCTGAAAGATTCTTAAATCCTTCCAGGATGTGGCGATGGGATACAGCCCAATCTCCCGTTTCATTTAAAAGGCGTATGGCTTCAAGCGTGGTATTGATGTTTTTCTCCTGGTAGGGCCCCAGAATGGGCGTGAGCAGTTCCAGGGACTCCTGCGGCCCCTTTTTGCTGAGATACTGATAGTGGCCCGCAGCGGTTTTAATGACTTTTCCATGGCGGTCGGCATACCGGACCGGTGCGCCTAACGAAGAAGCAACCCGTTTAAATACCGGTTGGGTCTTGCGCTGGTATTCTCCGATCAGGCAGGGCACCCCTTTTTTAATGATGCCGGCCTTTTCAAAGGCGATTTTTTCCACGGTATCTCCAAGAAGGTTCTGGTGGTCCAGGCTGATATTGGTGATGATGCTGAGTTCCGGAATGAGGATATTGGTACTGTCCAGCCTCCCACCCAGGCCGGTTTCAACCACTGCCAGATCCACCCGGTTCCTGAAAAAATAATCGAAAGCCATGGCCACACTGATCTCAAAAAAAGAAGGTTTGATCCGGTCGATGTCCGGCCCGATCTTTTCAACAAAATCAACGATATGCTGTTTGGAGATCCATTTTCCATTGATCCGGATCCGCTCCCTGAAATCCTTGTAGTGCGGGGATACGTATAATCCTGTTTTATACCCGGCCTCCTGCAGAATCGAGGCCAGCATATGGGAAACGCTGCCTTTACCATTGGTGCCCGCAATATGGATGCTTTTGATCCGCCTTTCCGGATGACCCAGCGCTTCGCATAAGGCGCCGATATTGGATAAGTCTTTTTTAAATGCCGCGGGGCCGATCCGTTCAAACATCGGCAATTTCCGGTACAGCAAATCAAGGGTTTCCTTGTATTTAACCTGGATAAAGGATTTGGTCATCGTTCCTTCTTGTTAGCACAACCCCTTCACGCCGGGAGGCCGGGGTGTTGCCGGTTCCGGGCCTATTATTTGACCTTGAAGTCTATGGTGATGGTGCCGCATTGCTGATCGATGCTGGACGCTGTGAACCTGAAGCGCGAGGCACTTTCTTCAGCGATTTGGCGCAGGGAAGCGTCGGTCGTAGTGGATCCCCTTTGGGTATATTTGGCGCTGGTGACCTTTCCGGTCTTATCCACGCAGACATTGACGACCACCCGGCCCGTCCTCTGGGAGTTTTCCTGGATATTCGGTTCATAGACCACTCCCCTTCCATCCAGGCCGCCGCCCACCTTGCCGGAACCGGTACTGATTCCCTTGAGGTTGTCCGCATTGGGATCTCCGTTCGGGTCTCCCTGGTTCCCGGGTTTCCCGGTATTGCCCTTTCCTCCGCCAAATACATTGCCATATTGTTTTTTGGCGTTTTCGTATTCTGCCTGTTGTTTAGCCGCGGCTTCGGCCTCTGCTTTTTTCCTTGCATCTTCGGCCGCCGCTACCCGCCGGGCTTCCTCGGCAGCGGCTTTTTTCCTGGCCTCATCCTCCCTGCGGATTTTGGCCTCCTCGGCCTTTTTTACCCGTTCCGCCTCAAGAGCCCGTTCGGCTTCTTCTTTTTTCTTTTTCTTCAGGGCGGCAGTTTCGGGATCTTCGGTGGTAATGACTTTTTTATCCGGTGCTTTGGGTGGAGTGGTTTCGGCAGGTTTAGCCGGTGCTTCTTCCCTGGCGGTTTCTTCCACGATTTCTTCCTGTGGGGCGCTGGGCGGCTCCGGTTCGACCATTTCTTCGTTCTGGGTCATAGGAAGGTCCTCGCCCTGCCCCATGTCGGGCGCCCCAAAACTCACCAAAATGCCTTCCTGTCCGAGCGGAGGGATCGGAAACTTCAAGAGCGGAAGGAACAGCAACAGCAGGATCAGGGCATGCACCAGCGTGCTGGTCGTCCGTGCAACCTGGCGGTCCTTCCTTTCCTTTTCGCTTAAAATGGCTTGCATGCTTACAAATTTACCTTCATTTGGATTCCGTGGCCAGTATGGCATTGATTTTAAGCACATGGGCCAGTTCCATGATCTGGGCCAGGCTCTCCACCCTGGAATCCTTATCCGCTACTATGGTCATCGTCGAATTTTTGGGATCCCCCGCCTTGCTGACTTCCACCCGGACCATTTTTTCCAAAATGGAATAGGACATTTCCTTGCCGTTCAGGTAAAATTTTCCTTCGGGAGTGATGGACACCGAGAGCGTCGGGGAAGCTACGGTCTTGGAAGTGGAAGAAGGCAGCTTGAGGTTAAGTGCGTTTGGGCTGACAATCGATGAGGTCAGCATAAAAAAGATCAGCAACAAAAAGATCATATCCGTCATGGATGCCATGCTGAATTCGGCGCTGACTTTATTTCTTTTTTTTAATGCCATAGTCTGGTCCCTTTGTTAAAATGGTTACCTCGAAGGCTCCTGCAACAGGTCCATAAATTCGACGGTCGTCTGCTCCATGCTGAAGACCACCTTTTCCACGTTGGACACCAGCAGGTTGTAGCCGATGTAGGCAAAGATGCCCACGGCCAAACCGACCGCGGTGGTGATCAGGGCCTGGTAGATGCCGCTGGAGAGAGTGGCCGGAGTTACGTTTTGCTGGCTGGCCATATTATAAAAAGCCTGGATCATCCCGGTAACCGTCCCGAAAAAGCCAATCATGGGGGCCGCCCCGGCTATACTGGCCATGATGGACAGGTTTTTTTCCAGCCTGAACAATTCGAGGTTGCCCGTATTCTCAATAGCCGCATCAATGTCGCGCAAAGGTTTTCCAATGCGCTGAAGTCCTTTTTCGATCATACGGGCCATGGGCGTATCCGTATGTGCGCAAAGGTTGCGGGCCGCGTCGATATTGCCGTTCTGGACGCTGTTGCGGATGTTGTTCATAAAATTCTGGTCCACCGCGCTGGCCCTTTGAAGAGACCGATAACGGTCCACAAATATGAATATGGCCACAAAGGACAGGACCAGGTTGATGCCTACATTGGCAATCCCCAATATACCCGTCTGCATCAGGATATCCCATAGGCTCTGGCTGCCCACCGTCGTTTCAGCGGTATCCAGGGCCGGTAAATTTGCCACTTGCAGGAAAATCGATAATAACATAAGTTAATTTTAGAAGTTAATGCTGAACGGATTGAACCCGTTAACTATTATGGATTCGTGCAAAATTAGTGGTTCATTAAGATATATTATAATAAATTGTAATTTGATAAGGAACCAGGATAAACTTAACTTTGAGTCAAATACTTGGGTATGATTAAAATTAGCAAAGTGGCGGTCCTGGGCTCCGGGGTGATGGGCAGCGGGATTGCCTGCCACCTGGCCAATTGCGGTTTTCAGGTCTGGATGCTGGACATTCTGCCTCCGGATCTCCGGGAAGAAGAAAAACCGGACAAGACGGCCCGGAACCGGATCGCAGACACAGCGCTCCGGAATGCCATAAAATCCAAGCCCTCTCCCCTCTTTCACAAAGACCTGGTCAAACGGATCCGGACCGGCAACTTAGAAGACGATCTGGCTGTGATCCGCGATTGCGACTGGGTCATAGAAGCGGTGGTCGAAAAACTGGAAGTCAAAAAAGCCCTTTTCGAAAAAGTGGAACAAAACCGCAAAGCGGGCACCCTGGTCAGCAGCAATACCTCGGGAATACCCATCCACCTCATGGCCGAAGGCCGCAGCGGAGACTTCAGAACGCATTTCCTGGGCACCCATTTTTTTAACCCACCCAGGTACCTGCGACTGCTGGAAATCATACCCGGTCCCGACACCCGGCCCGAAGTGACGGAGTTTTTTATGCAATTTGGCGACCGCTTCCTGGGCAAAAGAACCGTAAAATGCAAAGACACGCCCGCCTTTATCGCCAACCGGATCGGGGTCTATGCCATGTCCAAAATATTTCAATTGTCCGAAGAACTGGGCCTTGACATCAATACCGTGGATAAACTTACCGGCCCCGCCATGGGCCGCCCAAATACGGGTACCTTTCGGCTTGCCGACCTGGTGGGTCTGGATACGGCGGTGAAAGTCATAGAAGGCATAAAGCAAAACTGTCCCCAGGACGAACAGATCCACAAAATGGAAATGCCGGCTTATCTCAAATTCCTCGTGGATCAGAAATGGTACGGCAATAAATCAAACAAGGGTTTTTATTTAAAATCCGAGGAAAAAGACGACAAAGGGAAAACCATTATTTATGGCTTGAACCTCAAAACCCTCGAATACGAAGCCCCTGGCAAAACAAACCTTGCCAGCCTTGGGGTATCCAAGCAGACCGATGACCTGTCCTCGCGGCTGAAAGCCCTGATCCGGATGGAGGACCCGGGAGCCGTTTTGATCGCCCGCTCCCTGGCCGGCCTTTTCGCTTATGCCTCCAACAGGGTCCCGGAGATCAGCGATACCTTGTACAGCATTGACGACGCCCTGAAAGCAGGCTTTGCCTGGGACCTCGGGCCCTTTGAATATTGGGATGCAGTGGGTCTGGAGGAGGGGCTTAGGCTGGCGGAAAAATACGGCGAGCAGGTGGCCCCCTGGGTTTTGGACATGAAAGAATCGGGACATCACGCTTTTTATTCCCGGGAGGGCAAGATCCGGGCTTACAACCCAACGACCAAAACCATGGAGGTCATCCCCGGACGTGAGCAGCTGGTTAATTTGGTAGCCCTTTCCGGTTCCAAACCGGTAGTTCAAAATCCCGATGCGGTGATCCATGATATCGGGGACGGTGTCCTTTGCCTGGAATTCAGAAGCAAGGCCAATACCCTCGGAGAAGGGGTGGTCCGGGCCTTGCTGGAAGGGATTCAACTGGCCGAAGAGGGGAGGTGGAAAGGACTGGTCATCGGGAATCATGGAAAAAACTTCAGTGTGGGTGCAAACCTGATGCTGGTTGCCATGATGGCTTACCAGCAGGATTGGGACGAGTTGAATATGTCCGTGAAGGCTTTCCAGGATGTGACGATGCGTTGCCGATATTCAAAAATTCCCGTGGTCATCGCAACCCAGGGTTATGTGTTTGGCGGAGGTTGTGAAATGATGATGCATTGCGATGCCGCCCTCTGCGCGGCCGAATCCTATATTGGCCTGGTGGAAGCAGGGGTCGGTTTGATTCCGGGAGGAGGGGGTACCAAAGAATTTGCCCTGAGGGCTTCCGATGCTTTTTTTGAAGGAGACGTGCGAATCCCAACGTTGATAGAGAAATTTAAAACCATCGCCATGGCCTCGGTGGCTACGTCTGCCGAAGAAGCGTATGGCCTGGGTTACCTTTTACGCAACAGGGATCAGGTGGTCCTGAACCTCGATCGGAACCTGACCGAGGCGAAACAAAAAGTGCTTGCCCTGGCGGAAAATTATGTAATGCCCGTTCCCCGGGAGGATGTTTTTGTACTCGGACAACAGGGTCTGGCTTCATTGTATATCGCCGCCCACAGCCTCAAGCTGGGTAATTATGCCAGCGACCATGACGTAAAAATTGCCAGGAAAGCCGCCTGGGTCCTGTGCGGAGGGGACCTCAGCGCCCCGCAACACGTCAGCGAACGCTATTTGCTGGACATTGAAAGAGAAGCCTTCCTCAGTCTTTGCGGCGAGCCAAAAACGCTCGAACGCATCCAGTACATGTTGGAAAACAACAAACCGCTGAGAAACTGAACTTATTGATCATTAACCCATTCACATTCCTTGACCATGAAAGATGCCTATATCGTAGCCGCCAGAAGAAGCGCCGTCGGTAAAGCGAACAAAGGAGGTTTTCGCTTTTTTCGTTCGGACGACCTCGCCGTTGAAATCATTCAGGGCCTGATGGCCGATGTACCCCAGGTGGACTCAAAAACCGTCGACGATGTGATTGTCGGTTGTGCCAATCCGGAAGGGGAACAAGGCTTGCAGATCGGCCGTCAGATTTCCGTGCGTGCGCTGGGTATCGAGGTGCCGGGCATGACCATCAACCGGTATTGTGCCAGCGGCCTTGAAGCCATTGCCATAGCCACGGCCAAGATCCGATGCGGCATGGCGGAATGCATCGTGGCCGGCGGAGCCGAAAGCATGAGCCTGGTACCCATGACCGGCTATAAACTGGCGCCGAGTTACCGGGTGGCCGTCAACACCCCGGATTACGTGGTCGGTATGGGCCTGACCGCGGAGGCGGTAGCCAAAAAGTTTAGGATCAGCCGGGAAAGGCAGGATGAGTTTTCTGTACGGTCGCACCGTCTCGCCGCAAAGGCGATCGAATCCGGATTTTTTAAGGAACAGATCATTCCCGTAAAGGTTACGGATATCCGGGTCGAGAATGATCAGAGGATAGAAAAAAATTACATCATGGATACCGATGAAGGGGTGAGGAAAGATACGACTGCCGAAGCCCTCTCCCGCTTGCCTGCGGTTTTCAGCATGAAGGGTACGGTCACGGCTGGCAATTCCTCCCAAACCTCGGATGGTGCGGCCTTTGTGATGGTCATGGGGGAAGACCGGATGAAAGCGCTCGGCCTCCAGCCCATTGCCCGCCTGGTCTCCTGTGAGGTTGCGGGTGTGGAACCGATCATCATGGGGATCGGGCCCTGTGCCGCCATTCCCAAAGCGCTTCGCAAAGCGGGCCTTAGCCTGGCGGAAATCCAGTTGATTGAACTTAATGAAGCTTTTGCCGCCCAGTCCCTGGCAGTCATACAGGAAGCAAATCTCAATCCTGAACTCGTGAATGTAAACGGGGGAGCGATTGCCCTGGGCCACCCATTGGGTTGTACCGGGGCCAAACTGTCCATCCAGTTGTTTAGTGAGTTGAGAAGAAGAAAACTCAAATACGGCATGGTCACGGCCTGTGTGGGAGGGGGACAGGGTATTGCCGGCATCTATGAACTGCTGAGCGCTTAAGCGATCCGGATAAATAATATAATGCAACGGTCGTCCCGTGATGCATCGCAATCCAGGCCCGAATGGATCCCCTGACTCCATGGGTTAAAATCCCCGATTAGAAAATTTACTTATTTTTTAGGCGTGAAAAAAAGCCTGATTGCCGTATTGCTGTGGTTGTACTGGACCTGTATGTACAGCCAATCGTTTTCAGGCCATCCTCCCCGACTGGATTGGCGAAAGCTGGAAACCGGGGAAGTCAACATTTTTTTTCCAAAAGGGCTGGAACCGATGGCAGACCGTGTATACCAACAGATCCATCGTCTACACCTTTCCGATTCTGCGCTCGGCACAGCCCGGATAAAATTCAACCTCATTCTTCAGAATCAGTCCATATGGTCCAACGGTTACGCCGGTATAGGTCCCTTTATGTCCGAATATTTTCTCACCCCTCCCCTCAATCCTTATGTGATCGGCTCCGGGGACTGGCCAAGTTTACTGGCTGTCCATGAATACCGCCATATCCAGCAGTTTATGAATTCCAGAAAGGGCATTACCCGTTTTTTATATACCCTCATGGGGGAGGAAGCCTGGGCGGCCGCGGCGGGCCTTGCCTTGCCGGACTGGTTTTTGGAAGGGGATGCTGTTTGGGCGGAAACGGTGTATTCCAACGCAGGCCGGGGTCGTATGCCTGCGTTCAGGTTGGAATACCGTGCCTTGGTAAAAGAAAACAAGTACTGGCCCTATATCAAAGCCCGGAACGGCTCCTTCAAACACTTGGTCCCAAACGAATATGCCACAGGCTATCCCATGGTCAAATACCTCAACGACCATTTCGGGGAAGACCTCTGGGGCGGGATCCTCGAAGACGCGGTGAACTATAAAGGCCTGTTTTCCTCTTTTTCCAAAGCTCTGCGCAGGCACAGCGGATTGAGCCCTTCAAAATTATATACCCTTTCCCTGGAGGAATTGAAAGATGAACGAATCAGTGTACCGGACGAGTCCATCCCTTACGCGCTGGCTTCGGGCAAAAACAGCGTTGAAAATCACGTGTCACCCAATCCCCTGCCCGATGGCAACATGATCTACCTCCATACCGGGTACAACCGCCTTCCGTTTTTTAAAATGGTATTCCCGGATGGCCGTCAGGAAAAACTGACCTCCATGGGCATCACCACCGACGAGGACTTCCAGATCACCCCTCCCCTGATCTCCTGGACTGAAGTCCATACGGATCCGAGGTGGGAACAGCGGACTTATTCCGATGTCGTTTTTTACAATTACAAAACCGGGGTTAAAAGGACGTTGACCCGAAAACAAAAACTGTTTCAGCCTTCTCCATCCAACCATTCGGATGGCATTACCTGTGTGGAGCTGGAGCCCTCAGGTCTGTGTCATCTGATCGTCCTGGATACCCTGGGCAAGGTGAAACATTCCATTCCGGTGCCTGACGGATACGTCGCCACCAACCCGGTTTTCGATGCGGCGGATACAAGTCTTACCGCGGTCAACCGTGGACATGGCTATGCAAAGCTCATGCGTTATACCCTGTCCGACGATAAGGCTCATGACCTCACCGGGCCGGTAGCCTGCATTATTTCGAACCTCGTTAGCCAGAACGACACCGTTTACTTCAGCAGCGATGTATCCGGCAGGGACAATATCTATGCCTACGACCCGGTCACGCAAGGGGTGTTTCAATTGACCAACCATGACCTTGGTATCCAGCAGTTCAATCTCGAAGGGGATATCATTCTATACAATGTACAGACGGCCGCCGGATTAAGGATACGGTCCATGTCCATTTCAGGCAGCCGGATGCGGCGGGTGGATTATTTCGACAAACCTTCTGCCCCGGATTCTTTTACACCGGCCAGGCCTGCCTCCTCCCTTTCCTTGTCGTCCAAACCTGCAGGTCCCCTGAATAACCCATTCCGTGTTTACAGCTGGGCCCTGCGCCCGGATGAAGGAGGTAATGTTTTCAGGATCATTGGGCGAAATGTCCTCCATACCTTGCAAGGAACTGTCGCCTATAAATTTTTGGAGGAAGACAGAGCGCAAGGTTTGTCGGGGTCGGTCGCCTTGGGCAATGCCTATCCCCTCTTCACCTTGAGCGGGGGAAGGACCTGGGGACGCAGGATATCCAGCCCGTCCATGGTTGGGACGGACAGCATCCGGTGGGATGAATCCAATCTAAGTCTTGGCGCGTCCATCCCCCTTCAGTTTTACCGCAACAACCAGATCATCCAGGTCAGGCCCTCGGTGCAATACGGGGCTTACCTGCCGGACTTCCACAAAGGCGACCGGGTCAATTACCAAAGTACGCAGTACCTGGGCGCCGGCTTGCGATTACTCAATTACCGTCGAAGGGCCTACCAACATCCCGCATCCCGGTTTTCCCAGGAGGTATCGATCCAATGGTATCGGGCGATCAATCACACGGCTCAGGCCCTGAACCTGAACACCACCTTTCATTTTCCGGGATTGGGGAGAAATCAGGTGATTGAAACGGAATGGGATTTCCATCGCCAGCCGCGGTCCGATGCTTACCGGTTTTCCAGTACCCTTCGTTTTATTTCCGGTTATGAAAGTTTCACCAGCGACCAGGCCTCCCATTGGAGGGTCGCTTATCATTTTCCACTCTTTTACCCGGACGCGGGCGTCAACGGGATCTATTTTCTAAAACGGGTAAGAGGCCGGCTTTTTCATGAAGGGATGCATTCCTTGATCCGTCGTACGCGGGGCGATCTCCGGGTCAATTATTCCAGCAGCGGGGCGGAATTGTTGTTGGATGGGCAGGCGCTGAATGTATTGCCGGTGAGCTTTGGCGTCCGGTTCAGTTATCTGTGGGACCGCGACCTGGTGAGCGGTTCGAACCGGCCTCAATGGTCTTTTGTGGTGGAGCAATTGTTTTAGGATAGAAACAGGTCCTATTTTTTTAGCATCCGGTCAATGTCGTCCACTTTACCGAAGACGACCAGCATATCCCTGGCTTCCAGGCGGGTTTCCGGGGAGACGACCCCGAGGATTTCATGGAAGACCTGCACCTGGCCGAAATTATTCACCTTCTCCTTGTTGCGCACAATGGTGACGATATTGATATTAAACTCTTTCTGAAAATCGACTTCCCGTATGGTCTTCCCCACAAAGGCATCGGGCAGGGTGGCTTCGATCACTTTATACTGATCGTCCAGGGTGAAAGAATCCACAATGGTACCGATATCCAGCCTTTTGGCCAGGCGGTAAGCCGTGTCGGCTTCCGGGTGGATGATTTCATCGATACCCATGGCTTCCATGACCTGCTGGTGTGCCGGGTTGATGGCCCGGGCGATCAGGCGATTGGCTTTCATTTGTTTGATCAGTGCGGTAGTGATGATGGAGGCGCCGGTGTCTTCGCCAATGCCTATGATGACGACATCGGAATTCCTTACCGGCAAAGAACGGACGGCGGACTGGTCCGTGGTGTCCATACAGATGGTGTGGGTGATGCTGTCCTGCAAATATTCCACCCGTTTCATGTTGGAGTCTACGCCGATGACCTCATGACCCAGCTCGGTGAGCTTGATGCTGAGTTCGGAACCAAAATTGCCAAGGCCTAAAACGATAAATTTCATAGAATAAAATTAATCAGGTGATGAACAGATCCTCTTTCGGATACCGGTATTGTTTTTCCCTTTCTCTTCTAAAAAGCCGGATGAGACCGATCAGAATCGTTAAAAATCCCACCCGGCCGATGAACATCGTAAAAATCAAAACGATCTTGCTGAAATCCGACAAATATGGAGTAATACCCATGCTCAAGCCAACAGTGCCCAGTGCGGAAAAAGCCTCAAAACCGATTTTCAAGAGGTCAAATTTTCCTCCGTCATTCAGGATGATCAGGGTGATCGACATCCCCACCGCCATCAGGGAGAGACTGATGACCGCGAAAGCCTTTTGGATCGAATTTGCCGGGATTTCCTTCCTGCCCAACTCCGTCCTTTCTTTACCCAGGACCTGGTTGATAAAATTAAGGGTGGCCACGGCAAACACGCTGGTTTTGATCCCCCCTGCCGTGCTTCCCGGAGATCCGCCGATCCACATAAGCAAGAGGTAGATCATCAGGGTTGGAATGGTCAATCCCACAATGCTGACCACATTAAATCCGGCGGTCCTGGGCGTTACGGAGGCAAAAAAACTTTCCACCAGTTTCCCGAATAAGGTCGGATGGTCACGAAGGGTATTGTGATATTCAAACAGGTAAAACAAAAACATGCCCACCACCAGCAATACCAGGGTCGTAAATACCACAATCCGGGTGTTGAGGGTGATGATCTGTGATTTAAACCGGTAGGGCTTTCGTTGAATGAACAGGCAATAGACCTGGAGTACTTTTTCCCGGAAATACTGAAGGATGTTCAGCAGGATGCCAAAACCGATCCCTCCGAATATGATCAGCACCGCAATGACCAGATGGAGGCCATAAGCAAACCGAACACTTTCATGATACAGGTTGTCGTTGCCCAGGGTGGAAAAACCGGCATTGCAAAAAGCGCTGATGGAATGAAAAATGGAGAAAAAGGCCTGTTCCCCGGGGGACGAAAAAATGCTGGAATCGACCAAAAAGAAAATAACCACCCCCCCAACGGCTTCGATGATCAGGGTGATGACCACGATTCGGACCAGGGCTTTGAGGGCATCCGCCAGGTTTTGCACATTGAGCATATTCTGGATCAGCATCTGGTTCTGGAAAGTGGTGGATCCGCTGAAAATAAAACCGAAAAGATTGGTGAAGGTCAATATGCCGAGCCCCCCGATCTGAATTAAAAATAAAATGATCCACTTGCCGAACAAAGTAAAATCGGTCGCCGTATCCAGCACCACGAGCCCGGTCACACAGACCGCGGAAGTGGAAGTAAACAGGGCATCCACATAAGGGATCGGCCGCGTGGTGGCTGAAGGCAACATCAACAACAGGCTGCCCACCAGTATAAAAAAAAGGAAGCTGATCAATAAGAGGAAAGGCGCATTGACGGCGGATTTTTTCAGCGAAAAAAGCCGGGTGGAAACTTCCTCCAGGAACAGAAAAACAAAAATACTGTGGTAAATAAACACATTGGCGGTAAGCGTTTCCGTCACCTGGAGGCCGGAAAGAATGTGGTGGAAAAATAACTCTCCCACCAGGGCCAGGAGCATCAGGACGAGGACAAAGGTTTGGCCTGCATACCACCTGACTTGCAATTGCCGGGTCTTCCAGTTTAAGGACATGCGCGAGGCAAGCAGAATAAAGGCTACCGCATTCATTACCGGGAACCAGCGGCTGTACAGACCATGCGTGGTCTGGGAAAATCCTGAATTGATGATCACCAGCAATACCGCAAGGGTCGAAACCAGGATCAGGCCGTCCTCGAGGTATTTACGGCCGGCAAGTCTTGAGTAGGGCATATCGGTTTTGGCAGTGGAAAAGCCGATGGCTGTTTAAAGCGCTTTGTTTCACAAATGTGAAGGATAGAAGCTTGCAAATCTCAGGATTTTAATAGATATTTAAGAATTATTTTTTAATAAGCGTGGTTGTGGCTGAAAAAGCAAATTATATACACGGGGTCAGTCCCGATGAGCAGACGCGTCTCCAATTGCTCAATGAATTAACGAATCAATCCTTCCTGGATTTTTTACAGCTCAATGGTTATGAAGAAGTACTGGAACTGGGGTCCGGCCTGGGCATCCTTTGTGCACAGGTAGCCCGGCTTCTTCACCGGGGCAGGGCGGTTGGCATCGAATTGTCCAAAGCCCAGTTGGGCAAAGCCCCCCGGTTCCCCTCCAACCTGGAATTTGTCATGGGCGATGTCCACGAATTGCCCTTTGACGATGCCTCGTTTGACGTAGTCTATGGAAGGTATATCCTCGAACATATCAGCAACCCTCCCGGCGCCCTCAAAGAGGCTTACCGGGTCCTGAGGCCCAACGGGAAAATCTACTTCCAGGAAAACAGCATCCTGTGGATGGAATTTTACCCGTCCTGCCCGCATTTTATGCATGCCTGGAAAAAATTTGCCCAGTTGCAGAATTTCCTGGGCGGGGATGCCATGATCGGCATCAAATTGTTCGACCGGTTGAAAAAAGCGGGATTCAGGAATCTGGAAATTTCCCTGGCCCCCGAACTCCATACCGCCGATTCCCCTCATTTCAAATCCTGGATCACCAACCTCATCGGTAATCTCCGGAGCGCCGAGAAAAAACTGATGGAAAAACAATTCCTCAATGCATCGGAATTCCTGCATGCCATCAACGAACTGGAGGAATTTATGATGCATCCCCAGGCATCCACCTATTTTGCCTGGAACCGGATCTCCGGTGTTAAATAAAGCGCGGATTACCAGATATTGATTTCGGGTTCAAGCAAGATTCCAAATTTTTCCTGAACATCTTCCCTCACTTTTTGGGCAAAATCCCAGATTTCGGCTCCGCTTGCCCCACCCAGGTTGACGAGGACCAGGGCCTGTTTTTCATAGCAGCCTACCCTGCCCATTTGTTTTCCTTTCCAACCCGCCTGATCAATAAGCCAGCCGGCGGGAACTTTTACAAACGTATGCGTAAAGGGATAGTGCGGCGCATCCGGTTTTACGGATTGCAGCTGCCGGTATTGTTCCTCCGTGAGCACCGGATTCTTGAAAAATGAACCTGCGTTTCCCAGGCGGGCAGGATCGGGCAATTTTTTTTGCCTGATTTCAATGACCGCCCGGTGCACATCCCTGATATTGGGATGTTCGATCTTCAGCTCGTGCAGTTTCCTTTCCACGTCCGCATACCGGGTATTGACTTGAGGTTGTTTATCCAGTTGCAGGGTGGCGCTGAGGATAAAATACCTGTCCCTCTGAGCCGGCTCCTTAAATAGGCTGTGCCGGTAACCAAACCGGCATTCTGCGTTTTGAAAATGCACGATCGATCCGGTAGTCCGATCGAGGGCTTCGACTACTTGCAGGACATCCTTGATCTCCACCCCGTAAGCGCCGATGTTCTGGATGGGCGCGGCTCCAAGGGTACCCGGGATGAGGGAGAGGTTTTCAATGCCTCCCCAACCCTTTGCCACCGCCCATTTTACAAATTCGTGCCAGTTTTCTCCCCCGCATACCCTGATTCGGGCATACCGGTCGTCTTCCCCGATGATTGATATGCCTTTAATTTCATTTTTAATGACCAGGCCGTCCAGGTCCCGCGTGATCAGGATATTGCTCCCCCCTCCCAGGATCCGGGGATTTTCATACTGCCGGACCAGGGCCAGGAATTCCTGCGTGTTTTGTGCCGTGGCAAAATACCTCGCCTTTTGCTCCACCCCGAAGGTATTCAACGATGCCAGTGAATGGTTTTCCAGAATTTTCATAGACGGCCTCAGGCCCGGTTTTCTTCCGGATTGATCAATTCTTTATTGCCCTCAAACTGGAGGCGGGCCAGGTTGCTGTATGCCCCGTCGGGGATGGCGGACAGGATTTCATGGGGACCCTGTTCGACGATCTTTCCGTTTTCGAGTACATAAATGCAATCGACATCCCGGATGGTAGAGAGCCGGTGGGCGATAATGATCGAGGTGCGTCCTTCCATCAGGACTTTTAATGCATCCTGAACCACTTTTTCGGATTCCGCATCCAGGGCCGAGGTGGCTTCGTCGAGGATGAGGATGGTGGGGTTTCTCAATACGGCGCGGGCAATGGCGATCCTTTGTTTTTGTCCGCCCGACAATTTGATCCCTCTTTCCCCCACGATGGTCTCAAATTTCTCCGGAAACCCATTGATAAAATCCCAACAGTTGGATTTCCGGGCGGCCCTGTGCAATTCCTCTTCCGTGGCATCCGGCTTTCCATATAAAATGTTTTCCCTGATGGTACCCCCAAACAAAAGCACTTCCTGGGGCACGATGCCGAAATGCCTTCGATACTCGGAGATTTCATAGTCTTTATAATCCTTGTTGCCCACCAGGATTTGTCCCCCCTTGATCTCATAAAACCGCAAGAGGACCTGGGCGATGGTGGATTTGCCTACACCGCTTGATCCCACAAAAGCGATTTTTTGCCCGGCGCCGATACTGAAGGATACCCCTTTGAGCACATCGATATCCGGCCGGCTGGGATAAGAAAACTCCACCCGGTCGAACCGGATACTGCCTTCCATGGGAACGCTGGAAGGGCTGGAGGCCTGGACCATATCGACTTCGGCTTCCTTTCCTAAAATTTCCTTCAGTCTTTCCGTGCCCCCGATCACCGATACCAGTTGGGTATAAAAGGATCCGAGGCTCGCTATGGCGACGCCGATGGTAGCCGTGAAGGTAAACACATTAAGGAGGTCCCCGGGGCTCATAGAACCATTTTGTACATATTTGGCGCCGAGCCAGATCACAAAAAACAAGGCGCCGAACAAGGCAATAATAATATAGGTCCCGAAAAGCGCCCGGTACCTGGACAACCGAAGGGCTATGCCCACCAGGCTGGTAATCCTTTTTTCATACCGGTGGTATTCATAGGGTTCATTGGTAAATGATTTAACGGTATAGATGGCCTGGAGGGTCTCATCCACAATCACATTCGTATTGGCCAGTTCTTCCTGCCTTTTTTTTGATTCCTTCCGGATAAAACGGCCAAAAAACATGGCCCCGAATACAATCACCGGGAACACCGCCAGCATGATGATAGACAGCCGGGGAGTGGATACGAGTAGGAAAAGAATCCCCCCGACCAGGATGATCACCTGTCGGATAAACTCCGCCAGGGTGATGGAAAAAGCCGCATACAACTGGTCCACATCGCTGGCAAGCCGGCTGCTGATTTCCCCCACCCTCGCTTTCTCATAAAAGGGAAAAGGAAGGGTCACCAGTTTGTGGTACAGGTCCTTCCGCAGGTCCGCGGTCCCTTTTTCACTGACAATGGCAAACAACATGACGCGGAAATAAGAAATGACGCCCTGGATGACGAGGTATAAAAACAACAAAAGGCCCATTTGCGTGAGGCTGAATTTCCATGCAGATTTGCCCAATGCGATGTCCAGCATCTCCCCGCTTAGAGGAAGCAAGGCCATGAAAAGCAGGCTGGACAAAGCCAGCAGGATCAGGCCGCCAACGAACTGCCAGCGATAGGGCCTGATGTATTTAAATACGTACAGGGATTCCTTTAGCCTGGCCCAGTTCATCCTGGGTTTTGATGCCGGTGTTCCGTCCTTTCCTGAATTATCTGCAATTGCCATAAAGCAGGGCAAAGTTAGGTATTAAGCCCCCGCTCATTTGAAATAAAATAATTCAAGACCTCGTTACAGGTTTGAAGCGAACGGATATGTATAAAAAATATATTTATCTCCCGGCCCTGTTTTTATTGCCCTGGATATTATCCGGAGCCACCTATTATGTATCGCCCCAGGGCAATGACGGCAATTCAGGCCTGAGTCCCGGGAACGCCTTCCGGACTCTTCAGCAATCGGCCATTACCGTCGTTGCGGGGGATTCCGTTTTCGTCGCAGACAGCACCTATGCCGGATTTGACATCCGGACCTCGGGCACGGCAGCTGATCCGATCGTTTTTCTGGCCCTGGGCAGCCAGGTGATTATCAACCGGAGAAATCCGGTCACCACGGACGGCATCAATATCGAAGACGCCGATTGGATCGAGATCAGGGGCTTCCAGGTAATCAACCAGCCCAGGGCGGGAATCCGGGCCGTGAATGCCGATCACATTACCATCCGGGACAATACCTGTCTCAACAATTTCAAATGGGGTATTTTCACCGGATTTACGGACGATTTCCTCGCCGAGTACAATGAATGCGCCAACTCGACGGACGAACACGGCATATATGTATCCAACAGCAGCGACCGGGCGATCATAAGATACAATATCAGCCACCACAACCGGGCCGCAGGCCTGCATTTCAATGGGGATATCAGCCAGGGGGAGGACGGCATCAACCACGATCCCCAGGTTTACGGCAATATCCTATACCGCAACGGATTGGGCGGCGGCGCAGCAATCAATATGGACGGGAATCAAAACGCCCTGATCTATAACAATCTGATCTATGACAATTATGCGACCGGCATCGCCCTGTATCAGATTGACGGGGGAGGTCCATCCATCAATGCCAGGATCTATCACAATACCATTGTACAAGACCCCTCCGCCCGCTGGTGCATTTTATTGACCGACGGGGCATCCGGCGCGACCCTGCGCAACAATATCCTGATCAACCGGCACAGTTTCCGGGGGATCATCAACATCGACCCGGCCTCCCGCACCGGCTTCAGCAGCGATTACAACGTGACGACCAATTGGTTTACGCTGGATGACGGCAATTCGGTCCTGGATTCATCGGCCTGGAAGGCCCTCGGTTACGACACCCATTCGTTTTTTTCGGCCAATTTGACAAACCTATTTATAAACTACCCCGGGGAGGATCTGCATCTCGCCCCCGGCGCCAAAGCCATAAACTTTGGTATCACCACGCTCTCACCGGACGTGGCTACGGATCTGGAGGGCAAGCTCCGAACGACGGGAGGCGCCCCGGATGCAGGGGCTTATGAGTCGGTATCCGGAGCACTGCCCTTGTTCTGGACCCATGTTTCCATACGCAGGGAATCCCATCTCATTGAAATCAGAGGCACCCTGGAAACAGACGAAAGGGCCGAAAAAATAATTCTTGAAGAATGGAATCAACGCACTGAAGCCTTTACGGTCCGGGACTCGAGGACCGTTTCCATTGCCCACGGAACGCTGAAGACAGGTTTCAGTCTCCCTGCCTCAGCAGGATGGCACAGATATCGCCTCCATGCCCAAAACGCATCGGGTAATAAAATAACATCGCCGGAAATTTATATTCAGGTTCCAACTGAAGATTGGTCCATTTTTCCCAATCCTACCGCCGGTTTGATTTTCCTTAGGCTGCCGGATCTGGATAATGCATCCCTGGTCGTCCGGGATGCCATGGGCAGGACCATCCGGTGGATCGGCAATACCAGGGAGCCGGTGAACCTCCATGGACTTCCCCCGGGGAAGTATCTGCTCACCCTCATGCAGGACATCCATACCCTGGGGCAGAAATGGATCCTCAAGGCCGGGGATTGATACCAATTCCGGTATTTTTCAGAACTTTCAGGCTTGTCTTTATACGTGTACCTGGAATGGGCAGCCGCCCTGGCCGGGCTGATCAATGTGTATTTGCTGACCCGGCAAACCATCCTGGCCTGGCCCGCCGGATTGCTCAGCGTTTTCCTTTATATTTTTATTTTTTACCACCACCGGCTGTATTCTGATGTGATCCTCCACTCGGTCTATGTGGTGTTGAACCTCTATGGATGGTATCGCTGGTCCCGGCCCGATCACCAGGGCAATCCTTTACCGGTGACCCGGTTTTCCCTGGGGCAGAATGCCTTACTGTCCCTGGTTATCTTATTTTCTTCCCTGGCCTGGGGTTTATTCATGAAAAAAAACACCCATGCGGATTTCGCTTACCCAAATGCCTTTATCCTGGTGGCCAGTCTGACCGCGCAATACCTGATGACCCTTAAAAAACTTGAAAACTGGGTCTGGTGGATCCTGGTCGATATTACGGCCATCGTCATCTATTCACAGAAAAAACTGCTGGTGACCGCCGTTTTATATTCCCTTTATCTGTTCCTGTGCATCCTGGGATTCAGGGCTTGGTACAGATCGAATAAATTGACTACATTAAATTAAAATTCCAATGGTTTTTCTGGAATCCATCTACAGTTCCCGGAGCGGCAAAAAAACCTATATCGCGGAGTACGGACTTCCGGCCAGGCCACACGGCCTGGTCATTCTGATCCACGGCCTGGGGGAGCATATCCGGCGCTACGATGAACAGTTTCATTATTTCGTGAATAAGGGTTATGCCTGCCTGGCTGCCGACCTCCCCGGTCATGGCCGGTCAGAAGGCCGGCGGGGGGTATGGTCATCCATGGATGAGCCCTACGCGGTGATCGACCGGTTGTTTGCCATAGCCGCAGAGAAATATCCGGACACACCCCGGATCCTTTATGGACACTCCATGGGGGCCAATATTGCCGCGCGGTATATGCAAGTCCGGCAACCTGCACTCCGGGCGGCAATACTTACCGGGATACCTATACGGACACCAAAGGATATGCCCAGGCCTTTGGTACGGGCCATCCTTTCATCGCCGGTGTGGATAAAAAACCTCACGATCAAAAACGGCTTGAATATCCAGTCCTTGTGCGGAGACGCCCAGGTGGTCAAAAATTATCTTGCCGATCCCCTGGTCCATGACCGGGTCAGCCTGGGTGCAGGCGCTTCCATTTTGGACAATGCATACCATTTGACACATACGGAATGGGCCCCGTCCTTCCCCGTTCTGGTCATGCATGGGGAAGACGATAAAATCACCTTCCCCGAAGGAAGTGTCCTGCTAAAGTCGGTCTGGAATAAAAACGTCGACCTCAAGATCTGGCCGGGGATGATGCACGAAATCCATAATGAAATCCTGAAAAAACAAGTCTGGGACCATATGTTGTCCTGGCTTGATCTCCTTAACAATCAAGACACCGATAACCTGTCAAGATGAAACCAACCCAAAAATACCTGTTTGAGACCATTTTTGAAGCAGACACTCCTGCCGGTAAGAAATTTGATGTGGTCCTGATGGTGCTTATCGTGGTGAGTGTCATCCTTGCCAACCTGGAGACCTTGGCCAACCTTCCGCCATCCATCCAAAACCTCTTCTTTATCCTGGAATGGGGATTCACCGTAATCTTTACCATTGAGTTCATACTCCGGCTGATCGTTGCCCCTAAACCATTGAAATATATTCTGAGCCCTTATGGGATCATAGATCTGATCGCCATCGTCCCCACCTACCTTAGCCTGATTTTAACGGGCACGCACGCAATCATTATTGTGAGGGCCTTGCGCCTGCTACGGGTTTTCCGGTTATTCGAAATGTCCGGCTATGTAAACCAGGGCGCCATACTCATTACCGCTTTTAAACGCACCAAAGACAAGATCATCATCTTCTTGTTTTTCATATTCATTGTAGTAAATATTGTCGGGGCCCTGATTTACATGCTGGAACACCCTGCCAATCCCAACTTCGATTCCCTGCCGCGGAGCGTTTATTGGGCTATCGTAACTCTCACCGGCCTTGGATATGGGGACATCGTACCAAAATCCGCCTTTGGTCAAATCCTTGCTTCATTTGTTGTGTTACTTGGTTATGCAATCATTGCCGTTCCCGCCGGCCTGATTACAAAAGAATATGCAAGAACCGATAAATCCATTCATTTTTCCAACCAGGTCTGCCCGCATTGTTTTAAAGAAGGTCATCAAACCGATGCCGTTTATTGCAGGGCCTGCGGCAATCTGCTCAACTGAACCCAAACCGTGGAATAAATTTTCCATTACAAACCGGATTGTCTTTTAATCCATGCACTTCTCGGCCGAGAAGGTAGATTTATAAATCAGGTTTAATTTGGCAAACCTGACATACCTTATCCTTGCCTCGGGCGGATCCATTCCTTTAGATCAAAAAAAACCGGCCGTCCCTTTACGAAGGACAGCCGGACTTTGTGCAAAACCAATTAAAAGATATACTGCAGTCGAAACTCAGTCTACATTGTCGTAGAGATAGGAATTGTTCTCCCGGATCTGGGGTTCGTCATCGCTGGAAAGAGTCCATTTGGGGCTTGGATGGTCTTTGGAAGGAGGCACGTCTTCCAGCGGGATGTTGCGGCGGAGGTAAGCCGGCTGGTTTTCCATTTCCGAGGTATTGCGCATCTGATGCATCTGGAACCTCATTTTCCTGCCGGTTTCCGACCTCGTTTCAGAACCGCCCGGACGGGCTCTTTTCTCTTCTTCGTGGCGACCTGAATTTTCCGCACCGGATTCTGAACGGATAAAGGGCTCCTCCTGGTTTTTAATCATGGGTTCACGGTAAGCAGGCTCAAACTCAATGGTTTTATCATTGGTCTGGTCCCCGATATCAAAAACCTCATGCAGGGACGTTGTGGGTTTTTCCTCCTCCAGCGAAACCTTGATTTTCTCACGGACCTCCACGGGCTTATGCCCGAAATTCTGCTCAAATCCGGTAGCGATCACCGTCACGCAGATCTGGTCTTCAAGCCTTTCATCAAAACAATTCCCCCAAATGATATCGGTACCATAGCCCGCCTCTTCCTGGACATACTCCGTGATCTCATATATTTCATCCATCGTGACTTCCTGGGTGCCATAAGAAATGTTGAGCAGGATATGCTGCGCACCCCGAATATCGTTTTCTTCCAGGAGCGGTGAACTCAGGGCATCCACGACGGCGCGGTAAGCCCGTCTTTCCCCGGAAGCGGAGGCGGTACCCATGATCGCCACCCCGCTGTTTCGCATGACGGTATTGACGTCCTCAAAATCCACGTTGACGTAACCGGGCATGGTAATAATTTCAGCGATGCCTTTCGCCGCGGTGGACAGGATATTGTCCGCATTGCCAAAAGCTTCACTCACGGGGAGATTGCCATAGATCTGGCGGAGTTTTTCATTGGATATGATGATAAGGGCATCCACATTCCTTTTCATTTCTTCGATCCCCTCAATGGCTTGCTCCTTCCTGCGCTTGCCTTCGAAGGGGAAAGGAACGGTGACGATGCCCACGGTGAGGATATCCAGTTCCCGGGCGATTTTGGCCACAATGGGGGCCGCTCCCGTGCCTGTGCCGCCGCCCATGCCCGCGGTGATAAACACCATCTTGGTATTTTCATTGATCAGGGCCTGGATTTCTTCCAGGGATTCAATGCAGGCTTGTTTGCCCATATGGGGCTTGGACCCTGCGCCGCGCCCGGCGGTAAGCTGGGGACCCAGCTGGATTTTTACCGGAACCGGACTGGTCTCCATGGCCTGGTTGTCCGTATTGCAGATGATAAAATCCACTCCGACAATCCCCTGCCGGTACATATGGGACACGGCATTGCTGCCCCCGCCGCCAACGCCTATCACCTTGATGATATTTCCTGATTCTTTTGGTATTTCGAATTTCATGGTTTATAGTTTTAATATTTTAAAATCTTGAGTCTTGCACTTCTCCGGATAAATCAGCGCAGATCCGGATCCGGTGAGGGTTCGAAAAAGTTTTTGATAAAATCCACGAGCGGCTTCTTTTGTTTGCCTTGCGCAGGGATGGGGCTGGCGGTTTTAGGTGCGGGTACCCCGGGCAGGCCCAATTCAGGCTGGGTCACGGGTTCAGGGCGTTCGGCCGGTCTGTCTTTACGGGTCTGGAGCAGCATCCGCTGCTGGGATTCCTTCATCTTGAGGCCATACATGAGCAGGCCGACGCCGGTGGCATAGATCGGACTGGAAATATTATCCTTGAATCCGTATCCAAAGTGTTCATTGGGATACCCGATCCGGGTTTGCAGGCCGGTATGGTATTCACAAAGCAATTCAAAATTTTTGAGGAGGGCGCCGCCCCCGGTGAGGACAATCCCGGCAATGAGTTTTTTCTCATACCCGGACCTTCTGATTTCATACAGGATCAGGTCGAGGATCTCCTCGAGCCGGGCCTGGATGATGCGCGCCAGGTTTTTCTCCGATATTTCTTTGGGATCCCTGCCTTTCAGTCCGGGGATGGTGATGATCCGGTTGTCCACGATTTCGTCGGCAAGGGCGGACCCGAATTTGATTTTCAGCTTTTCGGCCTGTTCGGTCATTACAGTGCATCCCTCCTTGATATCCCGGGTGATGATGTTTCCTCCGAAGGCGACCACCGCCGTATGGCGGATAATGCCTTCCTGGAAGATGGTGATGTCCGTAGTGCCGCCCCCGATATCCACCATGACCACCCCAGCCTCTTTCTCTTCCTTGCTGAGCACGGCTTCGGCACTGGCAATGGGTTCGAGCGTCATATCGGCTACGGTGAGGTTTGCCCTCTCCACGCAGCGCATAATATTATTGGTTGCGGCAATCTGCCCGGTAATGATGTGGAAATTCGCTTCCAGCCGGTGTCCCGACATCCCGATGGGATCCACGATGCCTTGTTCGTTGTCCACCGTGAATTCCTGTGGAATGACATGAAGGATCTTGTCCCCGGGGGTCAGTCCCAGTTTGTACATGTCCTGCACCAGCCGGTCTATATCTGCCCGGGATATTTCTTTTTCATTATTGTCCCTTGCGAGGATGCCCCGGTGTTGCAGGCTCTTGATGTGTTGTCCGGCAATGCCAACATAGACCTCCTGGATTTCGCACTGAGCGTCTTTTTCGGCAAGGTCCACTGCGTCAGAAATGGCTTTCACGGTCTTGTCGATATTGGCAATGACTCCCCGGAGGACTCCCTCAGAATCAACCTTACTGGCGCCAAGCACGTCGATTTTGCCGTATTCGTCCTTTCTGCCTACAATGCAACATACTTTGGTGGTGCCGATGTCGAGGGCCGCCACCACATTCTTCTTATTAAAGTCTCTTGCATTCATCTTAATTGGTTTTAGAATGATAAATAGATTGATTTATGCTCTTTTTGTACATATGACCTGCCCTTTAAATTTCAGATTAACCGAATAATACAGGTCCCATCCCTGGCCAGGGAGGATCTCCCGGTATACCCGCTTCAGTTTGTCCGTTTTGTCCTCCAGCCTTTCCAGGTCACCCAAAAAAATGCGCGAGGGACCGAATTTGGGGATCAGGGTCCAGTCGTTCTGACTATGGACCATGATTTCCTCCACCAGGGCGTGCAGGAACCGGTCCCTGGCGATAAAGTTGGCCAGTTCAAACAGGTCCTTTTCCATGCCGGGCTTGCTCAATTCGAGGCTGTCCTTCGTCATCGGTACCGGGGCGAAGGCGACCAGTACCCTGGGTGAATAATGCGGGGATGCCGGCATGATGCTTCCATCCTTATCCACGTATAAACTGTTTCCTTCCGGAGTGAGGATTCGAAGGATGGGCTCTCTTTGTTTTACAAAAATGTTTAACCGGTTGCTGGCATCCAGGTAGACGTCCGTGGATTTGATAAAGTCCATGGATTGCAGGCCTGCTTCGATCTCCTGCAGGTCCAGCGTCGCCAGCGGGACGTTGGAAAATTCCTGCTGGAATTTGCGGAGGATTTTTGAACGCATTTCTTCCGTTGTGATGAAATCGTTCCCGTTTTCAAGGTGCTGTACATGGACCTGCATCTGGCCGGAGAGGGCCCTGTTTTTGAAGCGTCCGGCCCTTTCGTAAAACATCAGAAACAAAAGCACGGTCAGGCCCATGCCCAGGCGGACCATGTTTTGATCGGTGCCGATATTTCTGAGGAATTTTTTCATGCGGCCACAGGATTGAGATGAAGAATCTGCTCGACGATCGCTGCCGCCGCCTGCGGCCGGGCCAGGGACTTCTGGGCTTGTTTCATCCGCGTCATCGTTTCCTGGTCCTGCAAAAGCCTGATGACCTGTGCCGTCCCATTTTGCACGACCTCCCTGTCCGGCAGGAGCCAAGCCGCCCCGGCATCGGACAGCGCCTTCGCGTTATGCGTCTGGTGATCCTCCGCCACGGAAGGCGAGGGCACGAGTACCACCGGTTTGTTTGCGATCAGCACTTCCGATATGGTGAGCGCGCCGGCCCGGCACAACAAGACATCTGCTGCGGCATAAGCCAGATCCGCCCGGTCAATGAATGCCATGGCCTTCACGTTGTCCAGGCCAGCTGTTGCAGACCGGCCGAATTTTTCAGCGCCTTGTTTTCCGTATTGCCAGATCCACTGGATGGATTTTTGACCTGAGATCTGTTCATGGCCCGCGGTCATGCTTTCATTGATCGAACGGGCGCCCAGGCTGCCCCCCATCACCAGGATTGTTTTTTTATCCTGATCGAGGCCGAAATAGGCCATTGCCTCCTTCCTTTTGGATTCCAGGCCTTCCAGGTCTTTCCTTACGGGATTGCCTGTGACCACGATTTTTTCTTTGGGGAAAAACCGCTCCATATGATCGTAGGCCACACAAATTTTTACGGCCTTTTTGCCAAGGATCATATTGGTTTTACCTGCAAACGAATTTTGTTCCTGGATAAGGGTCGGGATCCGGAGCCAGTTGGCCAGGTACAAGACCGGGCCGCTGGCATAGCCCCCCACTCCAACCACCACACCGGGTTTGTATTTTACTAAAATGCGCCAGGCCTGGTAAAGGGATTTGACCAGTTTCCAGGGCAGACTGAAATTTTTTACCAGGGATGAACGGTTGAAGCCTACCACATCCAGGCCGATGATTTCAAATCCTGCCTGGGGTATTTTTTCCATTTCCATCCTGCCTCTTGCTCCGACGAAAAGGATGTTGACCCCGGGCACACGGGCTTTAAGCTCCTGCGCAATGGCTATGGCAGGAAAGATATGACCGCCGGTGCCTCCTCCGCTAATGATCACTTTCATCTTCGACGGTTTTAGGTTTTGGACTGGTATTCGCCATCTTCATCAGTTCATTTTCAGGAGCAGGCTGTTCTTCCTGGATGGATTCGATGAATTTGCTTACGCTCATGATGATCCCAAAGGCTACGCTGGTAAACAGCACGGAAGTCCCGCCCATACTTACCAGGGGCAGGGTGAGGCCGGTGACCGGAACCAGGTTGACGGATACCGCCATGTTGGCAAAGGCCTGGACCACCAGGTTGAGGGTCAATCCCATAGCCAGGATGGCCCCAAAAGCTTTTGGGCTTTTCATGACGATCCGGGATACCCGGAATAACAGCCAGAGATAGAGCAGCAGTATTCCGGTCGCCCCGATCAATCCGTATTCCTCGCAGATGATCGCGTATATATAGTCGGCATAAGCTGCAGGCAGGAAATTGCGCTGGGTGCTGTTGCCCGGCCCCAATCCCAGCCAGGACCCGTTGGCGATCGCTATTTTGGATTGCTGGACCTGGTATCCTCCTCCGTTTTCATTCGAAATAAAATCGGTGATCCTAGAGATCCAGGTATCGACGCGCACAGCATCCGGGAAAAACCACCAAATCAGGACCACGGTGCCGAAAAGCAGGATGCCGAAGAAGGCCATCATGAAAATATATTTGAAGGAGACCCTCCCGACAAACATGAGCATGACCGAGGTCGCAAAAAGCAAGAGGGCCGTCGACAGGTTGGCCGGGGCGATCAGTCCGCAAATCAGCAGGACCGGCACCATGACCGGTATAAAAGCGCTCTTAAAGTCCTTGATGTATTCCTGTTTATTGGAAAGCGAGCGGGCCAGGTACATGATGAGGGCCAGGCGGGCATAGTCACTGGTCTGGAACGAAAGATTGATGACCGGGAGGGTAATCCAGCGTTTGGCATCGTTGGTTTCCACGCCAAAGGCCAGGGTATACAGGAGGAGCGGGATGGCCAGCAGAAACAGGACCGGGGCCAGCTTGTTGTAGATCAGGTAATTCTGCCGGTGGCAGGCATACATGCACAGCAGGCCGATCCCTGCCATGACCAGTTGTTTGAGCAAGTAGACTTCCGTATTCCCTTTGTATCTGAGATAAGCCATGGATCCCGTGGCGCTGTACACGGCAAGCAGGCCGAATCCGATGAGGATCCCGATGATGAGCCACATCACCTTATCGCCTTTCCATTCCTTCTTGGTTGTGATCTGCAGCATTTTACCTGATTTTGAGGGTGATGATGGTGACCACTGCCAAGAGGACCGCGACGATCCAAAACCGGTTTACAATCTTGGATTCGTGCATGCCGCTTTTCTGGTAATGATGGTGAAGCGGGGCCATTTTGAATATCCTTCTGCCCTCGCCGTATTTTCTACGGGTATATTTAAAATAGGAAACCTGGACCATCACAGAGAGGATCTCAATCAAAAAGATCCCGCAGAGGACGGGCAACAACAATTCTTTTCGCAAAACCACCGCCAGGGTGGCGATGATGCCACCGAGGGTCAGGCTCCCGGTATCGCCCATGAATACGGTTGCCGGGTAAGCGTTGTACCATAAAAAGCCGATACAGGCCCCGATCAGGCAGGCCGTGAAGATGACCAGTTCACCCGAATTCGGTATAAAATAAATGCCAAGATAATTGGCGAAAATGGAGTTGCCGCTGACGTAAGCGAATACGCCCAGGACCACGCCCACGATCGAAGACACCCCTGTGGCCAGCCCGTCGAGACCATCGGTGATATTGACCGCGTTGGATACGGCCGTAATGATAAAAATAATGATAATGATATAGAGAAGCGGAGTCAGGGTCCTGGCGGCATCGCCCGTCCAGCGCAGGATGCCCGCATAATCAAAGGCATTTCCTTTGGTAAAGGGCACATTGGTGGAGAGGGAACGGGCATGTACCAATACTTCGGGATTGCCGGGATTGGCCGAGGCGGAAAGCCGCTCCAGGATTTCAAACCGGTTGTCGACGGCTTCTTTTTCCGTGACCCGGATTAATACGTTTTTATTGTATAGCAGCGTAAGCGCCACGATCAGGCCGACGGCGATCTGACCGGTTAGTTTGGTGACGGCTTTGAGGCCCTGCTTGTTCTTTTTAAACACTTTGATGTAATCATCCAGGTACCCGATAAAAAACAAACTAAGGGTCACCGCGATCATCAGCAAAACATATACATTGTCCAGCCTTGCCCACAAGATGCAAGGCAGGAGGATGGCCAGGATAATGATGATGCCCCCCATGGTCGGCGTACCCTCTTTTTCTTTCTGGCCATGGAGACCCAGGTCCCTTACCGTTTCACCGATTTGTTTGGCCTGCAGGTATTTTATGATGCGCTGACCAAACAACATGGAAATCAACAAGGAAAAAATCAACGCTCCGCCGGCCCGGAAAGAGATATAGCGGAACAAGCCCGCACCGGGTAAATCGACCTGATTGTTGATATATTCGAATAAATGGTACAGCATTTGTTTTCAGTTATCCTCCGGGATTGAAAAAAACAGGAAAGCGGGGTAAGATTTCACTTTTGAGACCATCGCCCGCTGTACCTGTTAAAACCAACCTGAGAATGATAATTAACCTATATTTTTTATATTAAAACTTCTTTTAATATATTTTTATCGTCAAAGGGGAAACGCTTTCCCTGAATTTCCTGGTAGGTCTCATGGCCCTTCCCTGCGATCAGGATGATATCGCCCGGCCGGTCCGCCATCCTGGCTGCGCTCTTGATGGCTTCCCTGCGGTCGGACTGTCGGATCATCCGGTGCATTTGCTGGGGTTCAAGTCCGGCGATCATGTCATCCAGGATCTGTTGCGGATCTTCCGTCCTCGGGTTGTCCGAGGTAAAAATCACGGCATCGCTTTTTTCCATCGCTATGCGGGCCATCACCGGCCTTTTGGTTTTGTCCCGGTCTCCGCCGCATCCCACTACCGTGATCACCCTGGAACCAGGGGCCTTCAATTCTTTAATGGTATCGAGTACATTCGTCAATGCATCGGGAGTATGGGCGTAGTCGACGATGCCAAGCACTTTTTTCTCCGCGTGATAAACCGTATCGAACCGCCCATCCACGGCTGGCAAGCCGCTCATGCCGGCCAGGATTTCCATCGGCTCGAAACCAAGTTCCCGGGCGGCGGCAAAACAGGCCAGAAAATTGTACCCGTTGAAAGCGCCGATCAGGCGGCTGTGCACCTCCATCCCATTCACTTCAAGCACCAGCCCCTGGAGGGTATTGGCTTTTATTTTTCCCTTGACCTCGGCCAGTTGTTTCAGGGCATAAGTCACCACCCGGGCCCGGGTATTTTGCACCATCACCATGCCGTTGCGGTCGTCTTTATTGGTGACGGCAAAGGCATCCCGGGGCAACTGATCAAAAAACAACTTCTTACAATCCAGGTAATCCTTAAAGGTGCCGTGGTAATCCAGGTGGTCGTGGGTTAGATTGGTAAACACCCCGCCCGCAAACCGGAGCCCGGCCGTCCGCTGTTGTTTCATCGCGTGAGAACTCACTTCCATGAAAGCATAATCACAACCCGCGCCGACCATGAGCGCCAGCATTTCATTGATCCGGATCACATCCGGGGTCGTATGACTGGTTTCCATCGCCCGGTCGTGGATATAGTTTCTCACGGTGCTCAGGAGACCTGCCTTGAACCCCAGGGCTTTCATGAGGCGGTAAAGCAAGGTGGCCGTGGTGGTTTTACCGTTGGTACCGGTGACTCCGACCAACTTGAGCCTGGAGGAAGGCTGGCCGTAAAAACCATCCGCCAGGATCCCGGCTGCCAGGGCGGGATCTTTCACCTGGAGGAATTCCACCCCGGGGCTTAATACTTCCGGCAAGCTTTCACAAAGGATAGCCCTCGCCCCCTGTTCCACCGCAGCGCCGATGTACCGGTGACCGTCCGTGACCAGCCCTTTCTGGGCAATGAAAACAAAGTTTTCTTTCACTCTTCGTGAATCCGACTCCACCCCTGCCACTTCAAATTCTGCGTTTCCCTTAATGTCAAAGAACTGTATATGCTTTTTTAATTCTGTCCAATTCATCCTTCAACCCATAGTTAGTTCGATGGTCTGCCCCTGAATTTTGGAGCCCGGCGCAATCGACTGGCTTCTCACCCGTCCATGCCCCTGCAACCTGACTTTTAATCCTTTATTTTCAAGCAAAAAGAGCGCATCGCGCAAACCCATTCCACGGACATCCGGTACCAGATCCTGCTGGAGGTTGATCCCGGTCAGTTCAGGCTGGCTTTCGGTCGGACTGAGGCTGGCCCATTCATTGAGGCAACGGTTTTCAAACCTCACGCCGCTGAAATGCAGGAGGGTCCTGATGTCTGTAGCATAACCTCCTGCACGGATCCGGGCCGGCAGGGGCGCCGTATTCACAGGCGCTTGGTCCTCCGTCGCGATGAAGCGGGAAGCCACACTGTAATCCGCTATTTCCCGGAAGACGGGCATGGCAGCCGAGGCCCCATAATAGCCGTTGGCAGAGGGTTCGTAAATGACCACGATACATGAATAAACCGGGTCGTCCGCAGGAAAAAAGCCCGCAAACGAAGCCTGGTATTTTTTTCCCTGGTTGATATCCCCTTTGTAATAATTGGTTACGGCGGTCCCGGTTTTTCCCGCCACTTTATACAACCGGTTGCGCAGGGCATAAGCCGTGCCTCCGGAATCCGTTGTGCTTTTGAGTAATTCCATGGCCTGTTGGAGGGTCGAATGGCTGCAAATCTGGTTTTTCAGCACCTGGGGTTTATAGGTTTTTACCGGCTCCGAATACTCCAGGATCTGGTGTACCAACTGGGGCTTCATCATCCGGCCTTTATTGGCCACCGCATTGTAAAAAGTCAGGAGCTGGAGGGGCGTCAGGGTCAGTTCATATCCATGGGCCATCCAGGGAATGGAGGTGCAACTCCATTTTTGTTCGACGTTGTAGGCTTCCTTAATATAAGGGGCGGGTTCTCCTTCGAGGTCGATGCGGGACCGTTCATTCAGACCAAACTGTTCGAGTCGCTTGACAAATTTTTTGGCATTTTTTTCATAATATTTCTGTGCGGTCACCGCCACCCCGACATTGGAGGACTGTGCAAATACCTGCTTCAGGGTCGGCAGGCTCCCTTTGCGTTTTTCGGAATCCCTGATTTTTTTGCCGCACAATTCCACCTCTCCTCCATGAATATCCACCCGGTCATCGAGACGGATATACCCGTCTTCCAGGAGGGCCATCATGGTAGCCAGTTTGAAGGTGGAGCCCGGCTCTGTGGCTGCACCGACTGCGTAGTTCAGGTACTCGCCGATATCGTCTCCCGAGCGGACCAGGTTGGCCATTGCTTTGATTGCGCCGGTCTTCACTTCCATCACCACGGCAGTGCCACCCAGTGCCTGGTGGTGGGCCACCGATTTGTACAGGGCTTGTTCGGTGATGTCCTGCAGATCGATATCAATATGGGTGATGATATCTTTTCCTCTTTTGGGTTCAAAGTCCCCGATATCGTCCACGGGAACCCAGATGTCCCTGGCTACCTTTTGGACCAGCCGGCTTCCCTTTTCACCACCCAGGACATCGTCATAATACCCTTCAAGCCCTACCGGTTTGGCGCCCTCACGCACCGAACCCAGTGTGCGGGCCGCAAGCATCCGGTATGGCCTCTCCCGCTTTGATTTACGCACCACGATCAATCCTCCCTTGTTGCCGCCCAGCCGGAACAAGGGGAAGGTCTTGATTTTTTCCAGCTGGCTGTAGGTCACTTCTTCCTTAATCAGCAGGTACCGGTTGCCAGCCTGGCGTTCCCGCCACAGCAGGTCGCGATAGGCTCTTTCGGAGATGACCGGGTTGAGGTGCCGCGAAAGGCAAAGGGCCAGGGAATCAATGTTTTTTACGAATTTATCCTTCGGCACGGCCAGCAGGTCCATACGAACTTCAAACAGAGGCAGGGAGGTTACCAGCATACGGCCGTCCGAGGAAAGGATATTCCCCCTTTCCGGTTCTATGGGCTGATGCCTCACATACAAACTGTCTCCCCGGCCTCTCCAGGACTCCCCTTCAACGATGCCGATCTGGACCACCCGGCCCAGGATCAGGAAACCCGCAAGTACGAAGAGCAGGAAAACGACATAGGTTCTTATGATGATTTCGTCTTTCATCCCCTATTTCTTCACAAGTTTTTTGGTCGAGGACTGTTTATGGTAGCCCAGTTCAAGGGGCCTGACATCGTTGGCGAGCTGGGTGGGTGAACTTGAAAAAAGGAATTCCGACCGGAAAGACATATACTGCCAGCGCAATTCCTTGACTTCCTCTCTCAGTTTGTGGATTTTCCTGACCTTCCGCTCCGCCTGGTGGGCGTTTGCGATATAAAGCAGGGCCAAAATGCCGGCGAAATAGATAAAAGGCAGGTGCTTGATCACCATTCCGCCGGCGAGGATTTGTTGTAGCCACTTATTTTGAGACCTTTCTTCCATAAATTTTCCTGATTAAAAATGATACCCCTGCTCCGGAAGTGAATACACCTCCGGTTTGCCCTGGGCATTGTTTTTCCGCAGTGATTATGCCGACTTTTCGGCAATTCGTAGTCGGGCACTGCGCACCCGGTAGTTTTCTTTTATTTCGTCTTCAGAGGGCCGGATCGATTTTTTTGACACTGCCCTCAGTTTTATTATTTTGTTTCCAAACGGATCCTTTTTTACGAGTCCATCCACATCCCCGGTCTGAATAAGATGTTTGACCATCCGGTCCTCCAGGGAATGGTAGGAAAGGATCACCAGCCTGCCTCCCGGCTTCAACACCTCTACTGCGTCATTCAATAATTGACGCAGAGAGGTCATTTCTTCATTCACCTCAATGCGGATCGCCTGGAATACTTTAGCCAGGTATTGGTTGACCGGGCCGACGGCTACGGACCTTGCCAGGTCCTCCAGTTGGGCTACGGTCGTCACCGGGTTCCGTTCCCTGCGTTGCATGATCAATTCCACCAACCGGTGCGCGTTCCAGACCTCTCCATACCCCCTCAGGATCTTTTCGAGTTTCGCCGGGTCCGTCCGGTTGATGACATCGGCCGCCGTCCTGGGCTGTTGCTGGTTCATTCGCATGTCCAGGGGCAGGTCCGGCCCGGTATGGCGGAATGCGAAACCCCTTCCGGGCATGTCCAGTTGATATGAGGAAACCCCCAGGTCCGCCAGCAGGCCGTCGATCTGGCCGATCCCATAGTATTTCAGAAACCGCCTGAGATATCTGAAATTGGAATGAATCAGCAAAAACCTTCGATCCGCGATCCTGTTTTGGAAAGCTTGTTCATCCTGGTCAAATGCGATCAGGCGTCCGTTGACGCCCAATTTCTCCAAAATCGCCCGGGAATGCCCTCCCCCGCCAAAGGTGGCATCCACATAGATGCCATCCGGTTGGATATGAAGGCCTTCCAGGCATTCCTGTACCATCGCTGGCACATGGTATTCCATCAAATCCCTTTGGGTATTGACGAAGCCGGCTGGACCCCTCCAAAAACATTCGCCGCCAATTCGGAGAACTGATCCGGCTCGTTTGCCAGTTCAGCATTGTATTTTTTCTGATCCCATATCTCGATTTGATTGAGATAGGCAAACAGCGTGACGTTTTTTTCCAAGCCTGCGTATTCAGTAAGGTTTTTGGGAAGAAGAAGACGGTCGGCAGGATCGGCCAGGATCTGGGTGGCCCCCCGGTAAAAATACCGGACAAACTGCCTCTGGACCGGATCGTAGATATTGAGCTTATCCACTTCTGCCGCTTTCTGATCCCAAACCGGTTTGGGATACAACATCAGGCATTTTTCAAAACCGCGATTGATGACAAAATTCAGAACCATGCCCTGCTCCTCCATCTGGCGGATAAGGCCTGCGGGTAATTTAACCCTGCCCTTATCATCCACGGTGCTTTGATATTCTCCTGTAAAGCGGGACACTCTCTGATTGGTTTATAGCTCAAATATATATCAAGTGTCCCACTTTTTCCCATTATTACCTACTTTTTTTTCAAATTTTTTAAAAATCTAATTTTCATTGTATGTATTAAATATTGTAAATAAGCAATTTATACATTAAATATAATTAACCCATAATTAAAATTATGATATAAACAAAAATAAAACAGATATATAAATATAACATATATCAATAATATGAAATAAAGCTCTTATAAAATGAAATGATTTTTTTTCCCGGCCGGGGCAATCCGTTGAGGAATTGGATCGAGAAAAAGGGGGATGAAAATTCCGGCCTTGCCTTATTTTTTCCGGTTCAGCCTGAGTTGAATCACTCCCAGTGCGGCTTCCTTTATGATCCCGCCATGCATTTTGGAGGTGCCGGCCACCCGGTCCGTGAAGGTGATGGGAATCTCCTTTATTTTGAATCCTTTATACCAGGATTTGTATTTCATTTCTATCTGGAAGGCATAACCGATAAACCGGATGGCATCGAGGTCCAGGGTTTCAAGAACCTTTCTTTTATAGCAGACAAAACCGGCGGTAGGGTCTTTGACCGGCATTCCGGTGATCATGCGTACATAGAGTGATGCCCCATAGGACAGGGCAAGACGGTCCCAGGGCCAATCGGAAACCTTTCCTCCTTTTACATATCTCGACCCAATGGCTATATCCGCCCCATCCTCACAGGCCCGGATGAGCTCAAGCACCTTTAAGGGCGGATGTGAAAAATCCGCATCCATTTCGATCAGATAATCAAACTTTTGCGCGATCCCCCATTTAAAGCCAGTCAGATATGCCGTACCCAATCCCAGTTTACCCGGACGTTCGAGCAGGTGTATCCTTTTATTCCCTTCCTGTTTTTCCCTGACCAGTCCTGCCGTGCCATCCGGCGAACCGTCGTCCACGATCAGGATTTCAATACCGGGGCTGAGGGCCAAAACCTCCTCTAGGATCCGGAGTATATTTTCCTTTTCGTTAAAGGTGGGAATGATGACTAAAGTTCTTGGATGCATCGGCCAGAAAAGGGGTCAAAGATAATCCGGTGAAAATATATGTCAAAAAATATTAATATGATTCAGGGGTCAGGATTTGGCCAGCCTGAGAATGGTTTCGGCCACATCCTCCGCATTGGGCTTGGAAAAATAATCCCCGTCTGAACCGTAGGGAGGCCGGTGAGCGGCAGCCGAAAGGCAGACCGGGGCCGCATCCAGGTACGCATAAGCGCCCTGGGTATCCAGCACCTCCCTCATCATAAAAGCGGTGGCGCCGCCGGGCACGTCCTCGTCGAGGAAGATGATTTTATTGGTTTTTTTCACCGACTGGGCGATCAGGTGGTCGAGGTCAAAGGGCAATAAGGTCCGGATGTCGATCAATTCAACATTTATGCCATGGGGTTTGACCATATGGATCGCTTGCTCGGCGACCCGGACACAGGAACCGTAAGTCACCAGGGTGAGATCTTCTCCTTCGAGCAGCACCTCGGGCACGCCCAGAGGCAGGCAATAGGTACCCAGGTTATCCGGCACTCTTTCCTTAAGCCGGTATCCGTTGAGGGATTCAATGATGATCGCGGGATCATCGGACTGCATCATGGTTTGATAAAATCCGGCGGCCTGGACCATGTTGCGGGGAACCAGGATATGTATTCCCCGGAGTGAATTCAACATCATGCCCATGGGCGAACCGGAATGCCAGATGCCTTCCAGGCGGTGGCCACGGGTCCGGATGATGAGCGGGGCACATTGGACGCCATTGCTCCGGTAGCGAAGGCAAGCCAGGTCATCGGACAGGGGGGACAAAGCATAGATCAGGTAATCCAGGTATTGGATCTCAGCGATCGGACGGAGACCCCTCATGGCCATCCCAATCGCCTGACCCACTATGGTCCACTCCCGGATGCCGGTATCAAAGATCCGTTCTTCCCCATACTTCATTTGCAGGCCTGCAAAGCCCTGGTTGACATCCCCGATCTTTCCCACATCCTCTCCGAAGGCTATGACTCTTGGATTCGATTCAAATAATTTATCGAAATACAGGTTTAATAATTTATATCCGCTCAGGGTGGGTGCATGGTCCGAATAAACCGGAGGTATGGGTTTTACCCGGATGGCGGCATTGCGGGTTTCACTGGTCTGGTGGGTATGAAACCGCAAGTGGGCTTTTTGATATACCTCGTTGAGCCAATTCTTGAGTTTAGTCCATACGGGATCCTTCTCCTGATCGGGAGTGGCGATCAACAACTGTCGAATGGACCGGGCGAGGTCACTGCTTACCGGTTCGCGGAGGGTTCTCAGTTCATCGATATGATGCTGGACCCGTCCCGCATGATATGGCCTCGAGGCAGCAACTTCAGCAAGCAGGTCCACGACCAACTCCAATTCCTTTCGGGTGTGGTCAAAGGCATGGGCCAGTGCGCGGTCCCTTTCTTTTTTTACAAACTCTTTGGCCTTGATTTTAAGGGCCTCATCCTCCTGGAGGCTTAACAGCCCTGCATCAAGCAACCAGCTCCGCATCACGGAAATTCCATCGAATTTTTTTTCCCAGTCCAGACGGTCTTTGGACTTATATCTTTCATGCGACCCGGAAGTCGAATGGCCCTGGGGCTGGGTCATTTCCTGGACATGGACCAGGACCGGAGTGGAATAGAGGCGGGAGATCTGGGTAGCTTTTTCAAAAACCTTGCAGAGTTCAGGATAATCCCAGCCTTTTACGGTGAAAATCTGGATGCCTTCGCCCTGGCTTTCACCGAGGAAGCCTTCCAGGGCCTTGCTGATGGAGGCTTTCACGGTCTGCAGATGGACCGGTACCGAAATCCCGTATCCATCATCCCAGACAATCATGACGAGCGGCACCTGCATAATGGCGGCGGCATTCATGGTCTCCCAAAAAGGTCCTTCTGCGGTGCCTCCATCCCCGATCGTGCAGAAAACGATTTCAGTACCCTTGTTGGAGAATGGCGTGCCGTCAAGGTCTGCCCGGCTTTTATAGATGCAAGAGGCCTGTGCGAGTCCCAGGGCCCGGCCTACCTGACCCGCGACGCAGGAAACATCCGAAATGACATTGTACTTATCGCGGTGTGCCGTCCAGTTGCCGTCCTCGCCGATCAATGGAGTTGCAAAATGATTGTTCATCTGCCTTCCCCCGGAAAAGGGATCGTTATCCGAATCGGAATACATCTGACCGAAAAATTCATAGACCGAACAAAGGCCCAGGGAAAACATGATGGTCTGATCGCGGTAATATCCTGAACGAAAATCACCGGGCTGAATATAATGTGACAAGGCAACCTGGGGTATTTCCTTACCGTCCCCGAAAATGCCAAACTTCCCTTTACCGCTCAATACATCCTTGCGGCCCAGAATACTGACTTCACGGCTCACCAGCGAAATCCAGTAATCCTTTAAAATCCTTGCCTCCATGGTGTCGCCTGCAATACCCGTTTCCGGACCGGCTTCCAGCAGAAGTGCATCCCTGTTCATCAGCTTGGTTTTAAAATCAGGGGCAAGATACGATTTTGGAACGGATACCTTCCTTACCTCCGGCGGGAAAAGGCTTCCGGAATGGACTGGATTCCAGGCAGTATAGGCCATACCCTAATCCCATAAGTTTAACAGAGGGTTAACATAAAAGACGCAAGCGGTTTGTTATTCTATTTTCAAATGATTAAATTTGTATCCATTAAACACATTTCCATGAAAAAATTATTGTCTCTTTCTACCCTGTGCCTGCTGGCCGGCATTGCTTTTGCCCAAAACAATGCCCCGGCCGAAGTCAAAACCGGCCCTGTGATGACCCTGAGCAGTGATGTTGTCGATTATGGCGAAATCATGCAGAATGCCGATCCGGTACGCAAAGTAAAATTTACCAATACAGGCACTGAACCCCTGATCATCAAAAATGCGCAGGGCAGTTGCGGTTGTACCGTTCCGCTCTGGCCTAAAGAACCCATCATGCCCGGAGAAAGCAGTGAGATTGAAATTCATTATGCCACAGACCGCATCGGCCAGATTATGAAAACGGTGACCATCACCACCAATGAAACCGGAGTCAACCATGTCCTCCAGGTAAAAGGAAATGTAAAACCCAAACCGGTCGATGAAACCGTCCCCACCAAACAGGCTACCCTGCTTACCCCTGTTAAGAAACAAAACAGCAACCAGTGAATTATTCATTCCTGAAAAAAGCCTGAATGGGGTTCCATTCAGGCTTTTTTTATTGGATTAGCCTGCTCTCCCCTTCCAAAAAGCTTCTGGCATTGGTAATTGGAATCAGCCCAATCCAAGAGGTTGCTCCAGGGCTGCCATTCCGAAAGCTTGGAATCCCGGCACTCGCCTGGAGCTTTTTAGCCGGATGTTCATGGAGGATTTTCAATATAATATTTTTCAATGGTGCGAACTAGTTTCAGGCGAGGACGCCTGAAACAACCTCCTTATCGCTAAAACATTTGGCTACACTTTAATGGACTTTTATCTTTGACTTTTCAGACACCCCTTTTTTTATTGGCTTATAGTCTAGGTTAATCCTTTATTATGAGACGCCAGCTTTTGATCAGCCCGGGCGGGTGAAGAAAATGGGTGGAATCAGATTCTTCCGGGCATACGAACTCAACCCTTGAACCAGGCTAACTTGCTAACTTGCTATCTAATCCAGGTACAACTTAAATTCCACCCTCCTGTTCGTAGCCCTGCCCTGTTGGGTTTCATTGGTGGCGATGGGCCTGGACTGTCCAAAGCCCCTGGAGGAGACCCTGGCCCAGGCCAGTCCTTTGCTGATGAGGTAATCACGGCAGGCCCTGGCTCGTTGTTCACTTAATCTTTTATTAAAATCCGCACTGCCGGTATTGTCGGTATGTCCGGAGATCTCGATTTTGTACTCTGGATAATTCCTGAGGATCTGCGAGATCTGGTCGAGGATCCGGTAGGAATCGTTGGTCAGGGTGGCGCTGTTGTGCTGGAACTGTACGTCCCGCATGGCTATATTCAATACTTCCTTGTCCTCCTGTTTTATTTCCGGGCAACCCCGGTTGGAAGCGGGACCAAAGGTATTGGGGCAACGGTCTTCCCCATCATCGACGCCGTCTCCGTCCGTATCCGGGCAGCCGTTTTTGGACTTACCGGCTACATTGGGGCATTTATCTACCCGGTCCGCAACCCCATCCCCATCCTTGTCGGGGCAACCGCGGGCGGAGGGTGAGCCGGCAACCGTAGGGCATTCGTCGAGATCATCGATCACCCCATCATTGTCGGTATCCGTGGAGGGGCAACCCCTGTTTAGTTTTGTACCGGCCAGGTTCGGACAGTCGTCATCCTTGTCCGGGACCCCGTCCCCATCGCTGTCCGGGCAGCCTCTTAATGCTTTGACTCCGGGTATTTCAGGGCAAAGATCGTTGGGATCTTCTATGCCGTCGCCATCGGTATCGGGACATCCGGCAAACTGTTTAAGTCCCGGTTTATTTGGACACAGGTCCAGGTCATCCGGTATGCCATCGCCATCGGAATCCTTGGCCTCGGACACGGCTTTTTCTTCTTTTTTGGCGGCTCCCTTCCCGAAATAATGAATGAAGCCAACAGAGAACTGGTTGTTGTTGCGTTGGTCGGAAAGGGACAAGCGGAATTCAGCCTGGAAATTGATATAGGTAGACCTCGCAATTTTTACATCGAGGCCGGCCCCCATAGGGAGTTGTACGTTAAAGGTATCCAGGTTTTCCGTATTGACCCCGGCGCCGAGCAGAAGATAAGGCCGGAGGGTGCCTTTTTTAGAATTGAAGCGGTACTGGAGCTGGGCATCCAGTTCTCCGAAAGTGATGTTTTCCGACTGGTCATTGACGCTGAACACACCGATTCTTGCGGGAATATACAGACGGAGGTTATCCGTGAAGTTCCTCAAATAACCGACTTCAAACCCGCTGTTGAATTCGCGGAAAGACCCGAAATTGGACAGGGAGCCGGCATTGGGGCTTTTATAATCAATGAAAGCTCTTTTGAAACTGATCCCGTTAACAGAACTTCCTGCCTGCGCGGGTGGGGTTTGCGAAAGGGTGGACAGGGTATCCTGGCCAAACAATGTTGAAGTGCCTGTCAGCAGGATGAACAGATATACAACATTTTTCATAAGACGATTTTTAAATTGTTGATAGCCAATCATTAAACGGATGTACACGGTAAACCCGTCAAATGTACATCGAATTTTTTATATGTGGAATATTCCTAATGCAAAAAATATTGGTATTCAATACTATTTTAAAGGAAAGGGAAGCGGGATCTCAACCAGCCCAGGATCTATGCTTCTTCAAAGAAGCCGGTATCCATATCCTTTCTCACCTTGTCCCAATCAAAATACCGGCCGTTCATGGCGAGGTATACCCCGGGGCTCAGGGTTTGCACAAAGGCAAGGGCGGCTCCGAGATTGAAGAATCCGTCGGATGAATTTCCAAAGGCATAAGGGATCATTGCCCCAGTCAGGATAATGGTCTTCCCTTCGATCCCCGCGCGGGCGATTTCAGTCGCCGTGGCCACCATCCGGTCGGTGCCGTGGGTGAGGATGATCCTGCGGTGCGGGCTTCTCTTGCAGTTGTGAATGATGATGCTCCGGTCGGCATCGGTAAGGTCCAGACTGTCTACCATCATCAGGGTTTTAATATCTATGTCCAGTTTGCATCTTCCCCTTGCAAACATTTCTTTCAGATGGGTATCCTTGAAATACAATTCACCGGTGATCAGGTTGTATTCCTTGTCAAAGGTTCCGCCGGTCACAAACACCTGGATGGTTTCCATGCCTCAAAGATAAACACCCCATCCGGACGGCCGGAAGGAGCCTCTGTCTTATCTTTGGGAAATGCTTTATTTACACAGGTCATTCTGGTTGATGTTTTTTATGATGCGGGCGGAATTTGGCTTGTTTGCCCAGGATCCTGAAGGACTGAATCCTATGCAGGGGGTGGTGGACGTCCAGCAATATGACCTGGAATTATGGATCCAACCGGGTGATACCACCATCCGCGGAAAAACCACCATTGATCTGCAAATAGTGAAAACCACACGCGAGCTGATCCTTCAGTTCGAGGATCTCCGCATCAATGCGCTCACCTCAAATTCGGGGAAAATCAAGTATACCTACGACGGGAAACAGATCATGATCCGGACGAAAAAGAAATTAAAACCGGGCAGATCCATCCGTCTGGTCATTGAATATGAAGGCAAACCCTCTGATGGCCTGATCATCAGGCAAAACGAGGGAAGGTACACCGTCTTTGCCGATAACTGGGCCAGCCGTGCCCGAAACTGGTTTCCCTCCGTGGACCACCCTTCCGACAAAGCGCGTTTTCACGCTACGGTGCATACGGCCGACCCTTATACCGTCATCGCCAACGGGATTAAGGTCGGGGAATCCGGCCTGAATGGTAAAAAATCTTTTGTATACCATATGGATCATCCCATTCCCACCTATTGTATGGTGATCGGCCTGGCGAAGATGAGCATAGCCGGCGACCGGACTGCGGGAGGAATCCCCCTCTCTTATTATACCTATCCGGAAGACAGCGCCTTTGCACGTGAAAGCTTCAAACGGGTTGCCGATATGGTCCATTTTTACGACAGCCTCATAGGAAAATATCCTTATGACCGGCTCTCCCTGGTTCAATCGTCCACCCGTTTTGGAGGAATGGAAAACAGCAGCGCGATTTTTCTTGCGGACCAGGGCGCGGTTTACCGGAGAAGGTCTGATCCGGAGGGTTTGCTGGCACATGAGATCGCCCACCAATGGTTTGGGGACGCAGTTACCCAATCTTCCTGGGCCGACCTCTGGCTGAGCGAAGGATTCGCCACTTATTTTTCAGCCTTGTATTTTGAGGCGCGCGATGGCAAAAACAAGTTCGACTCGATCATGGACCGGTCCCGGAATGAATACCTTCGACGCTCACCCCGGAAAGCCCCGGTGATCTATGATGGATACCCCCAGCTCTTCCAGTTGATGAATGCGGAAAATTATAATAAAGGAGGTTTATTCCTTCATGCGTTAAGGAAGGCTGCGGGGGACAGCGCTTTTTTTTCCGCTATCCGAAAATATTACGCACAGTTTAAACACCGGAATGCCACCACGGCTGATTTTCAGGCTTTGGCAGAGGCCGAAAGCCGTAAGGACCTGGATGAGCTGTTCACCCTTTGGTTGCGCCGTCCCGGGTTACCCGAATAAGGAAGAAAAAAAACGGGAATCCGTTTTCACAGATCCCCGTTCGGTTATTTTGATGGGTTTGGATCGTTCAGACCGGCGCCTCGTTTTTGACGAGGAGCTGGAATCCATTGCCATGGATGTTTACGATTTCAAGGTCCGGGTCGTCCTTGAGGTATTTGCGCAGTTTTGTAACAAAGACATCCATACTGCGTGCAGTGAAATAATTGTCTTCCCCCCAGATTTTAGTCAGGGCCTCTGACCGGGCGAGCACGTCGTTTTTGTACATGCAAAACATGCGGAGCAAATGCGCTTCTTTTGGAGAAAGTTTGTCCTTTTTATTGGTCACGGTATTGACCAGCAGGCGCAGCGGATAATTAAAATGATATTTTCCGATCGTAAATTCTTTGATCTCCTCTCTGGGATCGGCCGCTTTTTTGCTGCGTTTCAGGATAGCCTGGATCCGGTACAACAATTCTTCGGAATTGAAGGGTTTGGAGATGTAGTCATCCGCCCCGGTTTTGAACCCTTCCAGGATGTCCTGCTTCAGGGTTTTTGCAGTAAGGAAGACAATAGGCATTTCCGGATCTTTCTGCCTGACTTCTTTGGCAAGGGTGAATCCGTCTTTTTTAGGCATCATCACGTCGAAGATGCAAAGATCAAAATGGTCCTTCCTGAATGCTTCATAACCTTCCTGGCCATCCGTAGCGAGCGTTACTTCAAAATCGTGCATCTCAAGATAAGACCGGAGCACATCACCAAAGTTTTGATCATCTTCAACCAACAGGATCTTATTGTTCGTTTTTACCATATAGGATTAGAATTTTGTATACAATGTTAACGTTAAAACCACTGATTTAATTTTAACAAAAAGTGAAATTTTAACAATTTTTGCCCGAAATAATTTATTTCATAAAAAATTATTATTTAATAGATTGTAAATCTGAAGATTAGAATAAAATGGACGACAAAAGTCCCGGAGGTCAACTCCCTAAATACCGGGAGGCTACAAATTTTTGTTCTGATGTTTTGGAAAATACAAGATAAAATTACTGCCTTTGCCTAAGGCACTTTTAACCTGTATATGACCCTGGTGGGCATCCACCATGACTTTTACATAGCTTAGTCCCAGGCCGAAACCTTTTACATCGTGCAGGTTCCCGGTGCTGACCCGGTAAAATTTTTCGAAAATGTACTTTTGATTTTCACGGCTTATGCCTATCCCCTTATCCTCGATCGATATCTCGATACCGTGGTGGATGTTCCTCGTCGCGACCCGGATATCCGGCGAGTCCGGGGAATATTTGTTGGCATTGTCCAGGAGATTGTAAAGGATATTGCTGATATGGGTCAGATCCCCTTCAATCACCGGGTCTTTGGCTTCCAGGTTCATTTTCAGATCGCCTTTTTTTCCTTTGATCTGCAGGTTGACGTTTTCTGAAATCGCTTGCAGGAGTTCATGGATATTGATTTCGGACAGTTTAAGTTGCAAGTCTCTTTTTTCAAGCTGGGCCAGTTGCAAAACTTTTTCGACCTGACCGAGCATGCGGGCGTTTTCCTGCTTGATGATCCGTGTGAACCGCTGCACTTTATCCTGGTTGGAAATGATGGAAGGATTGTTGATGGAGTCGGTGGCCAGGGAAATGGTTGCTATCGGCGTCTTGAATTCGTGGGTCATGTTGTTGATGAAATCATTTTTCATGTCCGATATTTTTTTCTGGCGCTGGATGATATATATGGTATAGGCGAAACAGACCAGGATCAGGGAAGTAAAAAGGAGGGACCCCACCGCCGCGGGGATCAGGTTTTTCCAAATGATCTGGTTGCGATGCGGAAGGTAGAGGAACAGCCTGCCGGAACCCTGGCTGCTCCGGTCAAAAATGTTGATTTTATAAGGGGTATAATAGAGGCCCGATTTGATGCCCGTCCGGGAAAGGGACGATTTAAGGGAGGTGACCGTAAAAAAATTATCAACCACCACAAAACCTGAATCGCGGTTGGAATAAATGCCGTAGTGGTATTCCGGGCGGTTGCCCAGCTTATGCACGGCCCTTTTCAGGAGGGAATCGATAAACAGAAAGCCGGCGCGTCCGTCCAGCCTCTCGATGATGCCCTTGTTCATGTATTCGGTGATCAGTTTCTGGCTTTCGGCCGGAGGCAGGTCGGCGAGGGGCTCCAGGTTCCGGTTGTCCCTCCGTTCCACTTCATCAATCACGCCGACCAGAGCCTGGTTGACCTCGCGGTCAAACTGGTTTTCCTGCTCCCTCAAAGTGAGCCTGATCCAATACATCTGGAGCAGGATAGACCCCAGGAGGGCGAGGCCCATGGATATAATGATCAACCAAATGGTTCTTTTGGTCATGTCAGCCCTGTCTGGTCCTTTTTATGAATAATCGGTCCGGTCATGATCCGCATGCAGGTAAGCAAACGGCTTGAAAGCGTCAGCAAAAATACGGTTAATTATTTCAGGGCAAGCCGGACGGTGACTCCGCCTTTCGCTGTGGTGATGGGAAAGGATTCCTGCACCGCCGGGATAATCCGGCTGTAATCAAAAAAGAGCCGAAGGGTCACCCGGTCGTTGACTTCGTAATCGGCTGCGTTGGCAATCCGGAGCATTTTGGCTCCCCGGGTCGGCACGTTTTGGTCCTGGTCGAGCACCCGGTTATTGGTCAGGTCATCCCGGAAACTGAAATCAAATTTCAGGTTAAGGTCACTTCCTTTTTTTGCCTGGTTGGAGGTTCTACCGCGGGCATCGGGAGTTTGGTTGTCCCTGGGGGCATTAGGCCTGGTGCGCTGGGGCGCTTTTTTGCCGAAGGGCATGACTACGTTTTTAACCCTCCAGCCGAAACCCACGGTGATCTCCTTGGAATTTTGTTCGATCAGCTGGTAATCGATCATATTGAGTTGCAGGCTGCGCTGGATCGTATAGTCAAAATTCAATTGCAGGTCCGAGAGGGTCTTGATATCAATCCCGATCAGCGGATTGAAGGTTTCGGTCATGACCACGTTGGGGATTTCAATCCTGGAATAATAGTCTGCAGTCAGCGGCTTGGTGCGGTAGGCGGAATCCGGATCATAAAACACATCCGAGTTAAACTGGTTGACCATGAGCCGGGAAGTATATCCATGGCGGATGCTTGCCCCGGACAAGAAGTTCTTCAGGAAGGGGAGTTTATGGAGGCCGTTATAGGTCAGTTGCCAGTTGGGCCTGGGATTGGTTTTGAATACGTCCAGGCCGGAAGACTGCGGGTCCAGGCCGGTATAGGTGGCGATGAAAGCTGGGATGATGACCTGCTGGTTTTTCCTGCCGAAGCCTTCCTTATATCCTTCATTCAGGGGGTGGTCGCCGGCATCCGGTTTGTTGGGCTGGCGCTCCGAAAATATGGCCCTGTTCCTTTCAAATTGCGCATACAGGCTATCCACATTTTTTCCGAAGAGCGTGTTGATACCCAGGTAAGAAATATTGAAGGAACCCACTTCAGTGGGCGTGAGATGTTTGAAGCCTCCGCCCAATCCGTCATTTTTAAAGAATTCAAGATAGTTGCGGGTGTAGTTTTTGTTGAGCGAAAATTCGATGCTGAAATCATTGAAGGGTTCAAGGGTCAGGCGGGCATCCAGGGTTTGGTTGTAATTCCTGGAGAATTGCTGGTTCAGCCGGATATCGTCCGTGATCATTCCTTTTTGGGCAATATCTTCAAGCCAGGTCTGGCTCGGGTCCATGCCCAGGATATAAGCCCAGCCCGGTTCCCCAAATCCATTGGCCAGCCCAAGGTATTTTGGCAGGGACCGGAACCCCGGTACCAGGGAAGCCAGGTTTTCATTGTAGGTGAGCCGGCCTCGCCTCAAACTCATTAAGGGCCGGATCAAGGCTCTTTCAATCCATGAAGGTTGTTTTTCCGCCCTTTCCCTGGTGTTACGGGCAGGCTGGCCGGATTGGTCAGCGGGTGCGTTCCTGTCCCGGGTGCGCGCCGGTTGGCCCTGGCCGGAAGGGGGTTGATTGATCTTTTGCAGATAGGCCCATTTATCGTACAGGGCATCAAAATTCAGGTTTGCGGACAATTGCCTGGTCTGGCTGTTCTGAATGACATTGCCCAAAAAATCCACCACGTTCTCTGATCCCGCCAGCCAGGCAAAGGTGCCCGTGCCCTGGGCGGTCACCTGTACCCAATCCAGCAAAGGGATGTGCCGGGTAGGCAGGTTATAACTCGCATTGTAATTGTGCATGTAGTTTTTGGGCCTTCCCAGGCTGCGGATGTTATCCCAGATGACTTCTTTATTTCTTTTAGGGTCATAGGTAGGGTCCAGCCGGCCCAGGCTATCCATCACGGCGAGCTCATCGATCGCTGAATTGTTGGATGCATTGAAGGAAAATTTGAAGGACTGGGTAAGGTCCCACTGAAGATTGTATTTCCGGTCCCAGAAAAACAATTTCGTGATAGCCCTGCCGTATTCAGGGGTCGAAAACCGGAAAGCCCGAGTCCCGTATCTACGGTCCAGCCCCGTCGAAAAGGAAAAGCTGTTGGGCAGGGGATTGATGTTAAACTGGGTGAACCACCGGACCAGTTTGTCGTTTTTGACCAGTTTGCGGAAGGGGGTCAGGTATTTCGCCTGCCGGGCAAAATTGTAGTTGAATCCTCCCTTATATACATTTTCCTGGTCTTTTTCGACGATGGGATCGTGGTTGGTGGTTTGGGTAAAGGAATAGTTGAAGTTGAAATTGGAGATGTCCCAGGGCGCGGGTTTGCTGTCCCCGGTCCTTTCCTTGCGTACATTGGTAAAATTGAAGCTGCGGATGGATTCGTAAGCCTGGGCCTGGCGGCGAATGGAGTCCTTCTCACTGCTGCTGCGTGTTTCGAGCAATTTGTCCTTCAGTTTTATATCCAGGTCGTAGGGATCAAATTTCGGAGCGCTGGCATTCACACTGAGCTGGGTGTAAAACGGGATTTTGATGCCCCATTTTGAAGGCAAAAATTTACCCAGTTCCAGGTTGGAATTGATGTCAAATTGTTTGAGGTCTTCCTGTCGCCGCTCGAGCACCTTCTGATCCAGGGCCCCCCACCCGATGCTGTTCATATTGCCGCTGATGGAAAGGTCACCCAGGTCGGCCAGCTGGATGTCCAGTCTTCCGATGGCGCCGTATCCTCCCTGTTCGTTGAGGCCGTTCAACCGCAATTCGTTGAACCAAACATCCGCTTCATGCTGCCTGGCGCTGCGGACCGGAAAACGCATGCCGAGCATGACCTGCTTTACCTTTCCGAGCGTGGGGTTCCCAACTATGGCAATGATCCTTTCCGGGTTTTCCGGATCGGGGATGGCGTATTCAAGGTCCAGCGGTGCGTTGTTTGCATTTCTTTCTTTTTTCAATTCCACCAGGGCCTGCAGGCTCAGGTCCAGTTCGTTTTCCACCTTCCAGATTTCTGTGGATTCCCTTCCCGGGATCACCTGGTCCCTTTTACTGAGCCGGGTGGGAATGCGGTACTCGTAATAATTGCTGGTAAAATCGCTTCCAATCCGGAGAAAGGTGGTGAACTCCTCCGTGCCGAGGTCCTCCGGAGAATCGGCATGGACAAACATGCGGATCCGCTCATAGTTGCGCATGTCCATGCGGATGGGTTTATACACGGCGCACCCGCAGCCTCCTTTCAGTTCTTTCACGGAAAGGGAAATGGATTGTTCGTTTTGAAGCAGATTGGGAAAGGGTCCAATCGAGTTTTCACGCTGGATCCCGGCAGGCACTACGTAGGGAATCGGAAAACGCTGGCTGTTTTCTTCAATATTGACATCGTTGACATCGAATTTAAAACTGTTGTCGATGTCATCGCTCGCGCAGAGCGGCAGCCGGTACCTCCTCCACTGGTTCCTGACCATGTCGATGGAATTCATCCTGAGGGTTACGGACTGATCAAAATCGGCCATATACATCCGGATGAAGCGGATGTTGCGCAATCCGCTGATGCTGCCGACCGTGGTATCCGGGCTTTCCAAAGGAATTTTTACCCTGTACCAGATTCTTCCGCCGGGGCCGGAAATGGTGTCGGTGATGTATTTATTGATCGCCATGCCCCCTGCATTATCCGGGTACATGGGCACGCGGTACTCATAATAAGCTTCACTCTGGTCGAAGGCATTGTCGTCATTGATGTCCTCCGATTCCGGGATCTGAGTGTAATTTTTGGCTTCCGTTCCCGACTGTTCGGTAAAACTGCTGTTTCCCTGGGGGTTGTTCCAGTCCTTATACCGGGTATAGATGTTATCGGTATTGGTGAACGACTCGTCATTAAAATATTTATAGTTGTCGTTGGCCGGATCTTCCCGGATCCGTTCATAGACCAGCGGGTTCAGGGACTGTACCTTTTGAAGGTAATCTGCATAATATCGCCTTTCTCCGTCATCATCCAGTCCGTCAAAGCCAAGGTCCTGTTGTTTCAGGATTTCCGGGTCGTTGTTGTGCGCACGCGTGATGGCCTGCACCAGCGGGATCCGGCCCCAGGCCGTCGAATCGATGCGGGTCATGTTTTTGGTGGTCGGCAATCCGTTTTCAAAGTACATGAGCCCGTCTTTCATGATGTCTTCGGAAATATCCCCGAGGTTTATATAGAGGTTTCCCCCGGTAGTCACCGGAGAACCATCGGATTTGGACATAAAAGGATTGAGGACCCAGAATTCGATGGTTTCAATATTGGCCGCTTCAAAATCGGTATTATACAGTCCCCGTTGAATACCGCCCCAGCGTGACCTGGGCTCCAGCAGGTTCCCGTTTTGATCCAGTCCTGCGGAATAAGGGGTGCCTCCCGGAACATCAAAATTGTAAGGTCCGCGCTGGTGCGGATTAAAATTCAGGTTGAAGGTATACAATTCGATATTCTGACCTGGTCCGATGTTTCGGTTTGGAAACAATTCGGTAATGTTGATGGCGGTGGAATAGGCGTCTTCGTTGCCCCCCCTTACCCTGCGGTCGATCCGGTACCAGCTCATTTTAGCCCGGTTGACGAGCGGAAATGTGGTGTTCGAATTTTGGGGAGCGGATTCGCGGAACCTCCTTCCACTTGGCGTGCTGGCCGGAAACCATTGATTGACCGGAATGCCTAGGTCCTGGCTGCTGGTGCTCCCTTCAAAGTCATCAATATAGGCGGTGCCTCCTTTGTCCTTGCCCTGGTTGATCGCCCTGGAGTGTCCGGGCCTTAAAGCGGCTGCTTCGCCCAGGAAGGATATTTTGGAATTTTCTTTTGTGGATAATAAAGGCAACCGGTCCAGCAAGCGGGTGATCCAGGGCGCCTCGTTGTTGTACACCAGGTCCAGCCCGTAGATTCCGTTGTTGATGGGGTCCTCCCCGATATTTACTTTTTGCGTATAAGGCCTTTCAAACAAACGCATCACGGTCCCCCCCACCGAAAGGTGTTTGTTGAATTCATATTCGCCGCGGAGCCCGAACATCGTCCGGTTGTTATTGAACCCAAAAAGGGAATTGTCTTCATAATCTATGGAAACCGGAACCCCGGAACTCAGAATGGCCGGGTCGGTGACCCTCACCCTGCCGGTCTGGTAATCGATCTCATATTGGTTGGGGGACAATTCCTGGGCCCCGGCCCTCACCCGTACGGATCCCTGGGGTATATTAAAGGAATTGAGAGCCACATCCCCCCCGCTCGATGATTTATACTCCCCCCGGATGATGTACCGGTTGGCTTCCGGAAAATTTAGGGAAGCGGCCTTGGTGGAATCGTAGAGTTGCTGGAAAACATACTTTTTTCTCAGGTCTGGATCGGAGATCTTTTTCCCCAGGCTTTCCCCGAAGGGCTCCAGCACCGGGAACATCATTCTTCCGCTTTGAGGATCGATGGTCAGTCCGGGCACAAAATCAAAGACTCCGTCGGGAAAGGGGTCCCGTTGTTTGTTGAGTTTGTCGAGGTTGAGCAGGTTGAGGAGGGGGATGCTTTTCAGTTCCGTCTCCGGGAGAAAACGTTTTTCCCCTGCCCCGGGGTCGTCGAATAAAACATCCAGTTTAAAATCCTCTTCACTGATGCCAAAGGACCGCAGGGAATAGAAATTTTTCATCATCAGGTCCCAGATGGGGATATCCACCCGGTTGGAGCGGGGCTTGACCAGTTTGGTGACGATGACGTTGAGCGAATCCGGGGCAACTTCCTGGGTAAATTCCCCCACTTTATAAGCTTTTCCGTTGAAGGTGTATTTATAGGAAATGGCCACGATGTCGCTGGGCCGCACGACACGGCGGAAAGAGATAAATCCGAGATCGGGATGAACCGTATATTCCCGCTGGTCCAGCAACTTTCCTTTGAACACTTCAAAGTCCCTGCCGATGGCAAAGTTAAAAGGGGGCCGTTGCAGCCCGCTGACCACCTTGTCCGTTTGCCGAAGGCTTGGATCATTGATAAACTGCTGGTAAATGCGGTTGGTCCCGTTGGTGGGCAGTTTCTGGTTTGTGGTCATGTCGATGACCGGGGTCGATCCCATCCTCCAGAAGTCCGGGTCGGGATTGTTCATCCGGTCGTATTCCCCCAGGTCGGAAAAAGCCACCACCTGTCTCAGGTTGTTTATATCCCTGGGGTCCGGGCTGACCCAGACCTGGATGCTGTTGAGGTCGATCTTCGCCAGGGTACTGATATAGGGCAGGCGAACCATGGCCCCCTCAAAAGTATTCCTGAAATAATGTCCCAGTAAATAATGTTGATTCTCATCGTATTCATCGCCCGGAATTTCAAAATCCTGAAGCAGGGCCCCGCCCTGCAGGTTGATCCGCTGTTGCTGGGTCCTTGACTGGGAGGCGATCCCGGTAAGCCGGAGGTGGCCAAACTGTGTTTCTGCCTTTACCCCGAAGAGTTTTTGCGCCCCCTGGATCAGACTGGTCCTCAGGGGCAGGCTGACGTCCCCGGCATCAATTTTTTTAATGATTTCATCTTCACTGAACTGATCGCTGTTGTAATTCAGTTTCATCACGTTGTCAAAATCAAAGGTGGCCTGGCTGTTGTAGCTGGTATTGAGGTTGAGTTTCTCACCGATCTTGCCCTGGAGGTTCATCTGGATGTTCATGTCAAAGTCAAAATTGGTCTGCCTCTGCTGACGAATGGTCAGCGACGGGTTTTTGACATTTTGATAATTTGCCCCGAAGGTGAGATCGACGTTACCCTGCGGCCTGATTTCGACGGTATTGCCTCCAAACAGGCGATCGATCAGGGTCTTCTTGACATCGATTTTCTCCACCGGATCCCTTCCCGTGGTCTGGCGCCCTGAGGAACTGCCCGCGAGCTCGTTGAAATAATCCTGCTGGAGCTGTTTGTTTTTATATCGCACATATTCCTCAAAAGTCATCGATTGGGTGCTGAGGTATTCGGAGCCGATCCTTTCGGTCAGGATGTACCGGTTGGTCTCCGGATCGTATTGCACTTCCTTTTCTATCGAGGCCGGGTCCCGGAGGTCGATGGGATCTTTTTTATCCTGGGGAAGCCGGATTTTTTGGGCGGGAGTGGTATCAGGAATATGCGTTAAACTTTCCTTAATGTTTCCGGGATTGGGCGGAAGGGTAGCCTTCGATGAATTTGCGAAACCTGAGACAATCCAAATACTACAAAAACCAAGTAGAAATGACTTCATTTTAATGGTTAAGTGATATTTCCCCGCGGGCATATCGAATTTACAATGATCAGAGGTTGATGCGTCCACAAATATCAGCGGCGAAATTAATAATAACTTTCTAATTTAAAAATAGTTATGCATTAATTCCAGCATTAATATGACCCCCTTCATACTCAGGATGACATTTGTTTCAAGGCCAGCTTGATCAACTCTTCCACGCTTTGGATGGCTTGCTTCTGAAGGATCCCGGCAATCACCTGTTGGCTTTTCTGCCTTTGGAACCCCAATGCAATCAATGCAGATAACGATTCTGCCTGCAAAGTATTGTGATAGACCGGACCGGCGGGGACTGATTTGGATTCGGGCTCCCTGCCTATCTTGTCTTTGAGATCCAAGAGGATACGTTTGGCTGTTTTTTCACCTATGCCTTTGATGGCTTTGAAAGTGAGGTCGTCCTCGCGCAGGATGGCCGATTTGATGGCATCCGGGGTAAGGGCGGACAAAATCAACTGGGCCGTTCCCGTTCCGACCCCGTTTACGGAAATCAGTTGAAGGAAAAGCTGTTTTTCATCCAACTGTGCAAATCCGTAGAGGACATGGGCGTCTTCCTTTACGGCGAGATGCGTATACAACAACACCTCTTCTTTTTTATCGATCTGGCTGTAGGTATGCAGGCTGATGTGCACGTGATACCCTACCCCATGGCAGTCCACGACGGCCAGGGTGGGATGGATCACAGACAGTTTCCCTTTGAGATAATAATACATATAATATTTTTATATATAAATTTAGCCGGCGCAAATTTTGCAAATATTATTGAGACTTGGGAAGTAAAATTCCCCGGATGGCCCGGATTCCGGGTGAGGAAGTAAGGGAGCTGAAAATCGCTCCATCCCGAATCCTTTGTTCCCCAGAACTTTCAAATCACTACATTTAGCCCACAATTCTTAGTCCTGAATGCGTCATAGCTTTTTTTGCATTGATGCCCATACCTGCGGCAATCCGGTGAGACTGGTTGCAGGCGGCGCGCCCATGCTCAGCGGAAACAACATGAGCGAAAAGAGGCAGCATTTCCTCCGTGAGTATGACTGGATCAGGCAGGGCCTGATGTTTGAACCCCGGGGACATGATATGATGAGCGGAAGCATCCTTTATCCTCCCCACGACCCGGCCAATGATTTTGCACTCCTGTTCATCGAAACCTCCGGATGCCTGCCCATGTGCGGCCACGGGACGATCGGGACCATTACCATTGCCATCGAGCATGGCCTCATCCGGCCGAAGACCCCCGGAAAACTCAGTTTGGAAGCCCCCGCCGGCCTGGTCCTGATCGAATATCGCCAGGAAGGCGATAAGGTAGAATCCGTGAAACTGACCAATGTGCCCTCTTTCCTGGAGGCTGCCGGGGTGGAAGTGGAATGTCCCGGGCTGGGCTTGCTGCACGTAGATATTGCTTATGGGGGCAACTACTATGCGATCGTGGATGAACAGGCCAATTATAAGGGCCTTGATCATTATACCGCAGGACAATTGATCCAGTGGAGCCCGGTGCTCCGCCAGCGCATCAACGAAAAACTTAAACTGGTCCATCCCGGGGACCCGACCATCGGCAAATGTTCCCATATCCTGTGGACCGGAAGGCCCCGATCGGAACACGCCCACGCTCGCAATGCGGTTTTTTATGGAGATAAAGCCATAGACCGGTCTCCCTGCGGTACCGGCACCTCGGCCAGGATGGCACAATGGGCCGCCCAGGGTAAACTACAGACAGGCGATTCGTTTGTACATGAAAGCATCATTTTCAGCACATTTACCGGTAAGGTGGAAGGCACCATGGATTATTATGGAAGGCAGGCGATCATACCCAGTATTGAAGGTTGGGCAAAGGTCACCGGATACAATACGATTTTTATTGATGACGATGACCCCTACGCCCATGGTTTCCAGGTTATATAGTTTTGCAGGATGAGGGTTTGTGTGATCGGGGGGGGCGTGATCGGGCTGTTCAGCGCCTGGTACTTGGTCCGGTCAGGACACGAAGTCTGCCTGGTCGACCGGAATAATTTTAATGAGGGCGCCTCACACGGAAATGCCGGCATGATCTGCCCGAGTCATTTTACACCCCTAGCTGCCCCCGGGGTGATCCGTCAAAGCCTTAAATGGATGTTCGATTCCGGCAGTCCTTTTTATATCAAACCCAGGTTTGACCCGGACTTCATCCGCTGGGGCCTGCAATTTTTCAGAAAAGCCAATAGACGGCATGTAAAGGCCAGCATTGGCCCTTTGTCCGCCCTCCTGCAATGGTCCTCTTCTTTGTATCGTGACCTGGCTGAGGAGGGTATGGACCTGTCCTTATCCCAAAGGGGCATTATAATGGCCTGCAAAGGGCAGCATACCCTCGATGAGGAAAGCCATATCGCAGGTCAGGCCGCGGGAATAGGGATCCGCACCAGGATCTTGTCGTCCGGGGAGATCCACGACCTGAATCCCGGGGTCCGGTTTAAATTGACAGGTGGCGTACACTATCTGGATGATATGCACCTGGTTCCTGAAAAGCTGATTACAAGCCTGAAAGCCGATTTGTCCGGGAAGGCCGAAATGCTTTCCGGCATTGAAGTGACCGGCTTTCACCGCGAAAACGATCGGATTGACCGTGCATTAACCCAAGCTGGAGAAATCCGGGCAGACTTTTTTGTTCTTGCCGGCGGGGCCTGGACCGGAAAACTGGCCAGAATGGCCGGCGAATATGCCGCCATAGAGCCCGGCAAAGGTTATAACATCACCATTCCTGAAGCCAATCCCCAACTCTCAACCCCCCTGATCCTGGTCGAAGACCGGGTGGCCATCACGCCCATGGACCAGGCCCTCCGGCTCGGGGGAACGATGGAATTGAGCGGGATAAACGACCTGGTCCTCACCCGGCGGGTCACCGGGATCCTTCGGGCTATTGAGTCCTGCCTGCCGGATTTCGGGATGGACCAGACTTCCGTGCTGAAACCCTGGTTTGGATTCAGACCGCTCAGCCCAACCGGTTTACCGGTCATTGCCCCGCTCGGGAGGCTCCGGAATGTCATGATCAATGCCGGGCATGGCATGCTTGGCCTTTCCCTGGCCCCGGCCAGCGGGAAACTGCTAAACCAATTGATCGCGGATCACGTTAGAGGGGTAGCATGAACCGGGAAGCATTCAAACTGGTGCAGCCGACCATCCCTGAATTGCCCGGGATATATAAATTCCTGGATGAGAAAGGGACGATCCTCTATGTGGGCAAAGCGAAAAACCTGCTCAAGAGGACCTCCTCGTATTTCCTGGATTCGAAAAACCACAGTTTTAAAACCGTGACCATGGTGCGGCACGCGGTGCGCCTTGAATTCCTGGTGGTGGAGACCGAACACGATGCCCTCCTCCTGGAGAGCACGCTGATCAAAAAAAACCAACCCCGGTACAATGTCAGTTTGAAAGACGGCCGGTCTTTTGCCTTTATATGTATCAAAAAAGAAAATTTTCCCCGTATTTTTTTTACCCGCAGGGTTTTTCGCGACGGATCGGAATATTTCGGCCCCTACACTTCCAAATACAAGGCGGAAATCGTCCTCGATTTTGTCAAATCGCTCTTCCCCCTCCGCAACTGCACCCTTAATCTCAGTCCGGAAAACATCAAAAATCACAAGTTCAAGGTCTGCCTGGAATATCATGTAAAAAACTGCCTGGGGCCCTGCGAAGGATTTGAGTCCAAGGCGGATTACGATGACCGGATACGCCAGATCCGGAATATCCTCAACGGCAATTTTTCGGAGGTCACCGCTTACCTGCAGGAGCAGATGGAACTCTGCGCTTCAAACCTGGATTTTGAATCCGCCCAGGCCTGCAAGATCAGGCTGGATGCCTTCAACGATTACCAGTCCAAGTCGATGGTGGTCCATCCATCCATTGGCGACGTGGATGTATTCAGCATCGAACTGGAGGATCACGAAGGGACCGTCAACTACCTGAGGATCATTAAAGGGGCCCTGATCAATTCGCATACCTTTGAACTTGATAAAAACCTGGACCAGGACCCGGAAATGATCCTCGCTTACGCCATCCTCGAATGCCGGGAACTTTTTTCGAGCATTGCCGATGAGATCATCGTGCCTTATCCTGTGGATCTCCCCGGGGAACGGTTAAAAATCACCGTACCTCAGCGGGGGGACAAGAAAAAACTCCTTGAACTCTCGCAAAAGAACCTCCGGTATTACATCCTGGCCAAAAAAAGCGAGATCGCCACCCATACGACCAAACCCGTTGCGGTCCAGCGGATCCTCAATACCCTGCGCATAGACCTCCGTATGGAAAAAGACCCGGCGCATATTGAATGTTTTGACAACAGCAATATCCAGGGCAGCCACCCGGTAGCTGCCTGCGTCGTTTTCAAAAACGCGAAGCCTGCCAAAAACGAATACCGGCATTACCATGTAAAGACGGTGGAGGGGCCAAACGATTTCGCTTCCATGTCGGAGATCGTGTACAGGCGCTATAAAAGGGTCCTGGATGAAAACAAACCCCTGCCCGACCTGATCGTCATTGATGGAGGCAAGGGTCAGCTCCATGCGGCCATGGAAAGCATCATCCGGCTTGGCCTTGAAAACAAAGTCAAGGTGGTTGGGATAGCCAAAAGACTGGAAGAAATCTATTTCCCCAATGACCCGGTACCGCTTTACATCAATAAAAAATCGGAATCGCTTAAAGTGATCCAGAAAATCAGGAATGAGGCCCACCGGTTCGCCATCCTCTTCCATCGTGACCAGCGTTCGCGGTCGCTCCTGAGTACAGGTCTGACCGACATTCCCGGCATCGCCAAAAAATCAGCCGAAACGCTGCTTAAACATTTCGGTTCCATGGCCAGGGTACAGGAGGCCGGCCTGGAAGAAATGGCCCCCCTGATCGGCCGTAAAAAAGCGGACTTGGTCTACCGGTATTTCCGTCCCGAGGCGGAAGAAGAAGAATAGCAGGCGACTGCCCTGATCATAAAGGCTCTAGCCCCAGAGATGCCGTAAAATATATATCTTCGCCCTGTTTTTTAATACGAAAAGCGCATGTTGACTGTCGGGATTATTTCAAGTAAAGGCGACCCCAGAATTGCACTAGTACCGGAAACGGTTGATAAATACCTCAAATTACCCTGTACCCTCCTGTTTGAGAAAGGCTGTGGGCAATCCGCATCCATTCCGGATGAAGTTTTCGGGACCAAAGTCGTTTTTGAACCGCGGACGGAGGTCCTCAGTAAATCCGATATCCTGCTCAGCCCGCTGCCCCCGGAACGGGACGACCTCCAGCATATCCGTCCCGGTACGGTGCTGGTTTCCATGTTTGCCCCCTTCCAGAACCCCGGTGTGGCCGACCCCCTGAAAGAAAAACAAGTCTCCGCCTATTCCCTGGATATGATCCCGAGATCGACCCTGGCGCAGGCCATGGATGTGCTTTCTTCCATGGCATCCATAGCCGGGTATAAAGCGGTCCTCCTGGCTGCTTCCCTCCTGCCCAGGTATTTCCCTATGCTGATGACCGCCAGCGGCACCATCAAGCCCGCCAAAGCCCTGGTCCTGGGAGCAGGGGTGGCTGGCTTACAGGCTATTGCCACGGCAAGGAGGCTGGGCGCAGTGGTTGAGGTCTTTGATACCCGGAAAGCGGTGAAGGAGGAAGTCGAGAGTCTGGGGGCAAAATTTGTAGAAGTGGAAGGAGCAAAGGACGAAAAATCAGCCGGCGGTTACGCTGTAGAGCAAACTGAAGAATTTCTGGCAAAGCAAAGGCAAATGGTCCAGGAGAGGGCAGCAAAATCCGATGTGATCATCTGCACGGCGCAGGTCCGGGGCCGCAAGGCGCCGGTCCTGATTACCTCAGATACGGTGGCCAAAATGCGCCCGGGTTCCGTCATCGTGGACCTGGCTTCATCTACGGGGGGCAACTGTGAAGTCACCCGGGACAAACAAACGATCAACCATCTGGGGATTACGATCATCGGCAACAGCCAGCTGGCAGATACCGTTGCCATAGACGCCAGTTTTTTATTGAGCAACAATTACCTGAATTTTCTCAAAATGCTGGTGAAAGAAGGAAAAATAAACCACGACGCAGGCAATGAAATCCTTCGTTCGTCCTGTATCACCTTATAATATCCAATAGCCTTATGTTAGACTGGATTCAAAACCACCAACAGATCATCTACATCGTATTGCTGATGGTCTTCCTCGGGATCGAAGTGATCGGCCGGGTGCCCAGCGTACTGCACACCCCGCTGATGAGCGGGGCCAACGCCATCCACGGCGTGGTCATCATCGGCGCCATCATCGTCATGGGCAAGGCGGAGCCGGACAACTACCTGGCCCTCCTCCTCGGTTTTCTCGCGGTGATCCTGGGAGCGCTGAATGTGGCAGGAGGATTTGTAGTGACGGACCGCATGCTCGAAATGTTTAAGCAAAAGAAATCGAAATAATGGAGTTGAGTTTACTTACGATCATCTATCTGGTTGCCGCCGTCACCTTTATACTGGGCCTGAAGATGCTTTCCAGCCCGGCCTCCGCCCGCAAAGGCAACCTCATCGCAGCCTTCGGTATGGTCCTGGCGATCCTCGGCACTATTTTTTTCTACCGGGATGAAGAGGGCAAGGTCCTTCACAATTACCTCTGGATCTTCGGCGGCCTGGCCATAGGCTCGGGCGCGGGATGGGTGGCCGCCCGGAAAGTAAAAATGACCGCGATGCCCGAGCTGGTCAGCTTATTCAACGGTATGGGAGGGGCCTGCGCGGCGCTCATTTCCCTGATTGAATTCAATCACCTCAGCCATTCCGCCGGCAATCTGTCCGCGGTAAGCGGGGGAACCCTGCTCATCATTTTCCTGGGACTCATCATCGGATCCATATCTTTTGCCGGGAGTGTGGTCGCCTGGGGAAAACTCAACGGCAGGATTAAAGATTTTTCATTCAAAGGCCAGCATTGGATCAATTTTATCATCCTGGCCCTGGTCGTTTTCCTCGTCGCTTTCATCCTGATCTCAAGGCCGGAAACCAGCGGGATGCTTTTTTATGCCGTATTATTTTTGTCCCTCCTTTATGGTTTCTTTTTTGTGATGCCGATCGGTGGAGCCGATATGCCGGTGGTGATCTCCCTGCTTAATTCATTCACCGGGGTTGCCGCCGCTTCCGGCGGTTTTCTTTATGATAACAAAGCCATGCTCACCGGAGGGATCCTGGTAGGGGCTGCCGGAACATTGTTGACCATCCTCATGTGCAAAGCCATGAACCGCTCCATTTTTAATGTTTTGGTTGGCAATTTTGGCGGAGGTGCGGCAGCGGCCACCGGTGCAGCAGCGGGAGGGGCCCGGGCGGTGAAAGAAATTACGGCCAGTGACCTGGCCATCAATCTCAATTATTCAAAATCCGTGGTGGTGGTTCCGGGTTACGGCCTTGCCGTGGCACAAGCCCAGAAAACGGTGAAAGAACTCGAGGATGTTCTGGAAGCCAATGGAGTGGAAGTGCGCTATGCGATTCACCCGGTTGCCGGCCGGATGCCCGGGCATATGAATGTATTGCTGGCCGAGGCCAATGTGCCTTATCCTAAACTGGTCGACCTGGAAGAAGCCAATGAAATGCTGGCTCAGGCCGATGTAGTCCTGGTCCTGGGGGCAAACGACGTGGTCAACCCTGCTGCAAAAGACGATCCCACCAGCCCGATATACGGCATGCCGGTCCTGGAGGTTTGGAATGCCAAGTTGGTCGTTGTAGTGAAAAGGTCTATGGGTGCCGGATATGCCGGTATTGAAAATCCCCTCTTTTTCCATGACCGGACCAAAATGTTGTTTGGAGATGCCAAAAAAGTACTTCAGGACCTGGTCAATGAAGTAAAAGCCTTGTAAAGCAGGGGGAAGTGCTCAGGAACTAAATATTCTTGAGGGAGCATATTTTTCACTGCTTTTGATCAAAAAAGAGCAAAAAACCAGGATTTAGTAAAAAAGGAGCAAAAAAAAACGGAGAATAGAGAATTTTATTTCAATACTTTCCGTTAACAATAAAGTGAGAGAGCGCAGCCCCTGTTCGTTTTTTACAATTTGAGTATCTCAGGAGTAAATTTTTCTCTTCTTATTCAGGGGCTGTTTTTTTACTTAACGTTTTATTTCTTTCCCATGCTGCCCAGGAGGGGGTAGTTTTTTATTCCTTTAATTCAATAATCCGGAACCTGCCTTCATAACCATAGCTCAATGTCCCGGAATTTTTTAATCTGAGCCGGGCATGGAGACTTAGTTCCTGTCCGGAAATTGCCAGTTTCACCCTACCCTTCCGTACCGGTGTTTCCTTTTTGTCCTGATAGACCACTCCAAGAATATCCCTCTTTCCAAAAGCACTGAATGGTTTTTTCCTGAACCGGTAACTTCCCGGAAGGAACGATTTGCCACGATCGGTTTTGACCAGGATCCACAATACCCGGTTTTTATTCAAGGCATCATGAAAGGTGATTTCCCAGCGGTCGGCCTCCGGTCCGGCTTCTTTATGGATGACCGTAGCCGAACCAATGCCGGGTGCCCGGTTCGGGGCCGGCTGGCTATTCAGCGGATGGATTTGCAAGCCGCTGACTGTGAGGAGCAGCAATAACCGGATTGCGTTATAGCTTCTGTTAGACCCCTTGCCCATATAACAACTGTAACCTTTACGCGGAGTAACGGTACGGACCTGGTTTATTAAAAACATCCAGGATTTAGCAGTGGAACAAATACTCAGTTGATGAAGAACATCGAATCCGGGATGTCCACATTGAATTTCAGTTCGGTCACGGTCATCTCCATCTGGAACTGTCCGTTGTTCAACTGCATTTTGTGGGCAAAAAGAATGCCATCCACCGGCTTGTAATCCTTCATATCGATCACGGTTTCGACTTTGGTTCCCTGGAATTCCCCGGTGGTAGCCATGCGGGACAACAGTCCGGTGCTGGCATTAAAATACATTTTGGAAGTGGTACCGTCCGCGTCCACGGCCAGGATCCGGTGGCAATCCTCCCCTTCTATCTTTTCCATTCCGTCATGTTTGAGCGTCACCTCTCCATTGATGATGGACAACTGGGGGAAAATTTTTCCCTGGTTGGCGATCTGTTTGATCAATTTTTCATCGTCAATCGTCTGGTTGCCCTGCATCCCGCCTATAAAAGCACGGGTACCGTCGTATTTTTGTTCAAACATGACATTGCCCTGCATGGTGGATTTCATATAGAACTTCCCATCCTTATACCAGGCCTCCGACTCGGAGATGCCAAAAGGCATATTGATCTCCATTTTCCTCGTCATGGTTTTGATCGCAGACAGCTTTTCTTTCCCTCCGCTTTTCGCAATACTGTTCTGAATGACTTCCAACGCTTTAGCATCGGACTGGCCGAGGACAGGCAAAGCCAGGAGCAGGACCAGAAACAAGAGGATTGAATTTTTCATTTTTATAATAGTTAAAGATTAATTGATGAGGAATAACTGGTCCGGCAGGTCGCTGTTGATCATCAGAGCCGTGATTTTCATGTCCAGGGGAAAAGGCACCGCCCCGCCGGTCATTTTTACCTGGTGGGGAAATTTCACCCCGTTCACTTCCTTGTAGTCCCCGAAATCCATGGTTTGGGTGGATTTCTGTCCCATGGCGTCGACCGTGGCGATGGTCCGTAACAGGAGGTGGGAGGCCGCGTCAAAATACTGGGTGGATTCGTTTTTATCCTCATCCGTGACCGTGATTTTGTGGACGGTCTTACCATCCAGTTCTTCGGTTCCAAGATATTTTTTCAGCGACTTGGAAGACGTGAGCTGATCGAGTTCATCAAACATGCGGGCCTGTTTGCGCACTCCTTTAAGAGTTTGTTCGTCCGTGATCTTCTGATTGCCGCCCATGCCTGATACCTGAAGGGTTGTCCCGTCGAACTTTTGCTCCATTACGGTGGAACCGGCCATTTCGGTTTTCATGGCCATCTTTCCGTCCTTTATAAACTGGGTGATCAGGAGGTCCCCCATTCCGGTAGAGGCAGACATTTTCATCATGACGGATTTTACGGAGGTCAGTTTATCGCTGCCCCCGATGGCATTTATATAATTTTTCAGCACGTCGATGGCTTTTTGGTCCGATTCATTGGTTTTTGCCGCAACGGGCGTATCGCTTTTTTCCGGAGGAGCCTGGACCGCAGTCGCTGTTTTCTTGGAACAGGAAACCATTCCTAATGCAAAGATGAACAGGAATAAATAAAAGGCATTTTTCATTTTTTGATGTTTAAGATGAAAGGTATAAGTATGAGAAATGTAAAAGTGAGTTCGCAGTTGGGATTCTAACAAAACGGGCCTATTCAGGGTTCCAAATTAACCGATTTTTCTAGAATATGAGTCCTCATGGAAGACTGCATTTTCAAGGCCTCTTCGCGTGCGGCCTGGATATAGTCCGGTCCCGCCGAAGCATAAAGGATGCTGCGGGACGCGTTGATCAGGAGGTCGCCGCTGGTGGTCATCGCCTGCTTCATCACCTGGCCCAGGTCACCGCCCTGGGCTCCAACCCCTGGTATGAGCAGAAAATATTCAGGCAACAGGTTTCTCACCTCCAGCAAATTCCCGATCCGGGTCGCCCCCGCCACATACATGAGTTGGTCGGGACTCCCCCACCGGCTGGATAGATGAATTACTTCTTCGAACAGCTTTCGGCCGGAAGCCATCCGCTGAAGCTGAAAATCCTCCGCCCCGGTATTACTGGTCAGGGCCAGCAGGATGGCCCAGCGTCCCGGCCGCGACAGAAAAGGCAATACCGAATCCCTTCCCATGTAAGGGCTCACGGTTACGGCATCAGCATCCAGTTGTTCAAAACAGGCGCGGGCATAAAGTTCCCCGGTGTTTCCGATATCGCCCCTCTTGGCGTCCAGGATGACAAACCGTCTTTTATCCCGGATATAGGCAATAGTATCTGCCATGGCCTGCCAGCCGGCCTGCCCCATGGCTTCATAAAAAGCGGCATTGATCTTATAAGCCACGGCAAGGTCTGCCGTAGCATCGATGATGGATTTATTAAAATCGAAGACTTTGTCTTTCCCGGTTACCGCCCGGGGGATCCTGGTTTCGTCCGTGTCCAGTCCAATGCAAAGGCATGATTGAAGTTCCCGGATGGCCCGGTTGAGGGCCTGTCTGTCCCAAAACGGGGTATTCATCAGGAGACTGCGATTACGGCGCTGACCTCCGGGAATTTTGATTTAATCGCCTGTTCAATTCCGGCACGGAGGGTAAAAGCGGACATGGAACAGGATTGGCAATTGCCGAGCCACTTAATCTTAACCGTTAAATCCTCTGTAAAATCGATCACTTCCACATCTCCCCCATCTACGGCCAGGTGGGGCCGCAATTCATCCAGGGCCTGATCGATTTCCTGAATTTTTTTTTCCTTGCTTTTCCTGGTCAAGTTCATTTTCAAGTCCAAATTTACAGGAAAAACGACAATGGCCGGGGTCATTTGTTCATCCTCACCTTTTCGGTTGGAGGCATCGTTTCATTCCGGATTTGCAGGCTTTCATAAGCCTGCCTGGCCAGTTTTTCAAAAACAGTCTGTGTTTCAGGATGATGCAGGATGGCCGGTTTGCCCTCATCTCCGGAGGACCGCACCGACATAAACAGGGGGATCTGTCCCAACAATTGGGTTTGGAAGTGCCCGGCAAGTTGCCGGCCTCCCCCTTTTCCGAAAATCTCGTATTGATGATCCGGAAGTTCTGCCGGAGTGAACCAGGACATGTTTTCAACCACGCCAAGTATAGGGACCTCAATTCCCTGCATACGGAACATGTTGGCGGCTTTGACTGCGTCCGCAACCGCCACCTGTTGAGGGGTGGTCACTATAATGGCGCCGGTGACGGGTACGGTTTGCACAAGGGTGAGTTGGATGTCACCGGTACCTGGAGGAAGGTCAATGACCAGCACATCAAGGTCAGGCCAAAGGCAATCCTCCAGAAACTGTTTCATGATGCCGGCCAGCCGGGGCCCTCTCAGCACCACGGCTTGCTCTGGTTCCACTACAAAACCAATGGACATCACCGGAATGCCGTGGGCCTCCAGGGGAACGATTTTTGAGACCCCGTATACCTGCCTCACCTGGGGCCTTTTTCCTTTGAGACCCAGCATGATAGGTATGCTCGGTCCGTAAAGGTCCGCATCCAGGAGGCCCACTTTAAGTCCGAGGTTTTTCAGTCCCAAGGCGAGGTTCACGCTGATGGTGGATTTGCCCACGCCTCCCTTGCCGGAAGCGACCGCAATGATGTTTCTGATCTGTGGAAGGTTGGAGCTTTTTTTCTCCCCGGCGCCGGGATTGCCAAAATGAAGATCCACCTCATAACCGGGAGCGCTTTCCATTAGACCCGTGGAAATGGCCTCATGGAGTTCGGATTTTATACGGCTTTCGAGCTTCGGCGGGAAGGAAAAGATGATCCCTATGCGCCGGTTTTCAATCTGGATATTCTGGATGCGGTTGGCCAGGACCAGGTTTTGGCCGGTGAGCGGGTCCGTGATGGTGCCCAGAAACTGCAGCAATGCTTCCCTCGTCATAGGACAATATTAAGGTTTAAAAAACACTTTCGGACAGACCAGCCAATGTGATGAATATTTCGGATTTTTACCAGTCTAAACAGGCATTCCGGCAATAACACATGGAAGTACATTTTGGTTTGGATGATATCCCTTCGCTGCAACATTCCGTGATTACGGTAGGCTCCTTTGACGGGGTACACTCCGGCCACCGGAAAATCATCGAAGGCCTCATCGCAAGCGCCAAAGCTTTCGATACCCAAAGTGTGCTGATCACCTTTCATCCGCATCCCCGGCTGGTCCTCAACCGGTTTGACCAGACCCTCAGAATGCTCAATACCCTGGATGAAAAAATCGAAATCTTCAAATCCCTGGGCATTGACCATGTCGTGGTTGTGCCCTTCACCCCGGAATTCGCCTCCCAGTCGCCCAAGGATTATATTGAAGATTTTTTAATCCGGTATTTTAAACCCAAAGCGGTGGTCATCGGGTATGACCATCAGTTTGGAAAAGGAAGGGAAGGCACCCGCGAGATCCTCTTCAGCCTGCAGGAACAATATCATTATGCGGTCCGGGAGATCCCGGCCCACCAGATCGACGGGGTCACCATCTCTTCCACCAAGATCCGTCATGCCCTGGCGGAGGGCCAATTTGACCTTGTGCGAAAATATCTTGGTTATCCATATCCGGTTTCCGGCCGGGTGATTCCGGGGGACCAGTTGGGACGAAAACTGGGTTTCCCGACCGCCAACCTCATGATCAACGATACGACAAAGTTTATTCCACAACATGGGGTATACGCGGTGAGGATAAAGTGGAAGTCCTATGACAAACCCGGAATGCTTTACATCGGCAAACGGCCAACCACCCACGAAAGCGGCCGTTTACAGATCGAAGTCAATGTATTTGATTTTGATGGGGAGATGTACGGGGAGCAGGTCTGGGTCGAGATTCTTAAATTCATCCGCCACGACAGACAGTTTGAAGACCCGGATGCCCTCCGGGCTCAGATCCTCAGGGACCAGCAGGAGATCCGGGAATATTTCCAACAAGAAACCCAGGCCTGATGTCCCGGACCGCAATAGTCATACTGAATTTCAACGGAAAAAAATACCTGGAACAGTTTATACCCTCCATCCTGCAATTCAGTCCGCCGGATGTGCAGATCGTGGTCGGGGACAATAAAAGCACGGACGATTCCCTGCCCTTCCTCAGGAGCCATTTTCCATCGGTCAGCATTGTTGAAAACGACCGGAATTATGGCTTTGCCGGGGGCTACAACGAAGTATTGAAACGGGTACCGGCTGACTATTATTTCCTGCTGAACAGCGATGTCCAGCTCCGGGGACCCTGGATGAACCTGATCAGCGCCATGAAGGAAGATCCTTGGATTGTGGCATGCCAGCCCAAGATACTTTCTTACAGGGACCCTGAATATTTTGAACACGCGGGCGCGGCCGGGGGATGGATGGACTGGTTTGGATACCCCTTTTGCAAAGGCCGGGTTCTCGACCGCTTTGAAAAGGACCTTCACCAGTACGACAAGCCTTCAGAACTGTTCTGGGCAAGCGGGGCGGCCATGATGGTCCGGGCGGAATGGTTTCACCGGCTGGGTGGTTTTGACGCAGACTACTTTGCCCATATGGAAGAAATCGACTGGTGCTGGAGGGTAAAAAAATGCGGAGGCAGGATTAAATCCGTTCCTTCCGTGTCCGTCTATCATATCGGGGGAGGTACCCTGCCTTACCAAAGTGTGCAGAAAGTATTTCTCAATTACCGGAACAACCTGGCCACCCTCTATAAAAATGAATCCGCGGGTAAGTTGATGCTCCTGCTTCCGGCGCGTATACTCCTGGACTTTGTCGCCGTCCTGGCCTTTGTGTTGAGAAAAAACGCGAAGGCCGCAGCAGCTGTTTGTAAAGCCTATTGGCAGTTTATCAAATGGATCCCCTCGCTCAACCGGAAAAGAAAATCCTTTAAGGCCATCTGCCGTGGAAAAGAAATGAACACGGCCGGCATATACCGGGGATCCCTGGTTTTTGACTTTTTTATCTTGGGCAAAAAATCCTTTGATTCCATCGTACATGAGCTGGTATAAACTTGAAATCCTGTTTGAAGACGAGGACCTGCTCGCCGTCAATAAACCTTCCGGCTTGCTGTCCATTCCTGACCGGTGGGACCAGGAGAAAGAGTCCCTCTACTATATATTGGGGGAGAGCCGTGCCGGTTTAATGGTGGTTCACCGCCTGGACAAGGACACCAGCGGAGTCATCGTATTTGCCAAAAACCAGGAAGCCCACCGTATTCTGAACGATCAGTTTTCGAAGAATGAAAACCGGAAAATATACTGGGCCATTGTGGGACAGCCTGTGAGCGAACCCGGAACGATCGATACCCCCATTGCCGCGGATCCCTTTGTGGCAGGGAAAATGACCATACACCGGAAAGGAAAAGCTGCCCTTACGTATTTTAAGCCATTGGAAAACTTCCGGGACTTCACCCTCCTCGAAGTGCAGATTGAAACAGGCCGAACCCATCAGATCCGCGTCCACCTGAGCAGTATTGGTCTTCCCCTGGCCTTTGACCCGCTTTACGGATCCGACCGGCCCATCACCATCCGGGATATAAAAAAAAGGAACCTAAGGGAGCCGGAAGAAACCGCCTCGGCCCTGATGGCCCGCGTGCCGCTTCACGCCTTGTCCATCACCCTGAAACACCCCAAAAACCTTCAGGAAATGACGATCACCGCACCCCTTCCCAAAGACTTTAAGGCCTTGCTGCAACAGTTGCGTAAATGGGGGAGGTAAGGCGGTCAGGCGTTCATCCAGGCTTCCATTTTTTCTTCCAGCACTTTTTTCATGGACTGGTATTTTTCAAGAACAGTGGTGGCCTGGGCGCTGGCGTAAAATCCGTCCGAAAACATTTTCGTTTCCATTTCGGCAAGTTCACGCTCCAGTTTTTCAATTTCCTTCTCCAATTTCTGGTTTGATTTGGTGACCTGCCTGGCCTGCACCACCGGTATTTTTGCAGGGACCTCGGGTTCAACCGTTTGCCGGGTAAGGGGATTGGCTTTATTGAGTTCCCTGAAGTCGCCGATTTCCCTTTTGGAAAGGTAATACTGGATGTCGCCGAGGTACTCCTTGATTCCCCCGTTTTTAAATTCTATGGTTTTATCCGTGAGGTCCTGAAGAAATTCGCGGTCGTGCGAGACCACGATCAGGGTACCCTCGTAATCCATCAGCGCTTCCTTGAGCACTTCCTTGGAATCAATATCCAGGTGATTGGTAGGTTCGTCCAGGATGAGCAGGTTGATGGGACGAAGCAGCATACAGGCCATGGCCAGACGGGCCCTTTCCCCTCCGCTGAGCACACTCACTTTTTTATCCACATCGTCCCCGCTGAACAAAAAAGCGCCCAGGACCGCGCGAAGCCTCGGCCTCATTTCGGGTGGGGAGATCTCTTCCAGGGTGTCGAGCACGGTTTTCCGGAGATCAAGGGTTTCAGCCTGGTTTTGGGCATAGTATCCGATATTCACATTGTAACCCGGGGTCACTTTACCGGAGGTCGGAGGTTCTGTACCGGTCAGGATTTTTACAAAAGTGGTTTTACCCTGTCCGTTCTGCCCGACAAAAGCGATGCGTTCGCCGCGCCGGGCCACAAAATCGACGGATTGCAGGACCTGTTTTTCTCCGTAATTTTTCCGGATAGCCTTTGTTTCAATAGAGACCTCGCCCGATCGCGGAGCCGGGGGGAACCGGACCACCATGCTGCCCGGGTCTGTGGGGTTCCAATCGATCCGTTCAATCTTATCCAGTTGTTTGATCATGGATTGGGCCATCCTGGCCTTGGAAGCTTTGGCCCGGAAGCGGTCGATGGTTCTTTCTTTCTGGGCGATCAGTTTTTGCTGATTGATGAAAGCATTTTCAAGCAATTGCTCCCGTTCCGCTTTCTGCACCAGGTATTTGGAATACCCGGCGGCATAATCATTGAGTTTGCCTTGTTCAATTTCCAGGGTGCGGTCGGAGACATTATCCAAAAACTGCCGGTCGTGGGAAATGGTCAGGATCGTGGATGGCAATGTGTGCAAATAATTTTCAAGCCAGATGATCGCATCCATGTCGAGGTGATTGGTAGGCTCATCGAGCATCAGGATATCCGGGCCACACAAAAGCATTTTGGCCAGTTCCACCCGCATTTTCCATCCTCCGCTGAAATGCGACAAGGGCTGCATAAAATCCTGCGGCCGGAAACCAAGCCCGGTAAGCACTTTTTCCGTTTCAGCCTGGGCCGTGTCTCCGCCAATCGTGTGCCGCCGGTGATACAGGTCCTCCAGTTCATGGAGTACATCGCCCATGACTTTTTCATCCAGGTGGTCGTGCAGCCGGGCTTCCAGCCGATTTATTTTCTCTTCAATGGAATTCAATTCTTCAAAAGCCTTCATGGCCTCGTGAATCAGGAGGGTCTGGTCGTCAAAATCGATTTCCTGCCGCAGATAGGCCAGTTTCGTTCCTTTGGGCACATCCACCGCTCCTTTGTCAGGGCTTTGCAGTCCGGCTATGATTTTGAGCAGGGTGGATTTACCCGCCCCGTTCCTGCCCACGAGAGCCACTTTTTCGCCGTCGGAGAGGGTGACCGAGACTTCATCCAGAAGGACGCGGTCGCCGTATTTTAAAAATATGTTTTTAAGCTGCAGCATTCTATTTCATCTGTTTCTGATCCTTGCAGGAGACAGGGGTTAATTCCATGACATGTTTTCGGGTAACTCGGAAATCACCGAAAAAGTATGCCCTTTGTCGTTCAGTACCCGTTTCCAGAGGATGTTGGATTTTATTTTGAATACATAGTTGGGATCTCCTTCGGCGACAATCCAGGAGCCGACTTCCATTTCTTCGGAAAGCTGGCCCTTGACCCAGCCGGAATAACCCACGAAAAAACGGATATTGTCCGGGCCGATCAACTGCCTTTCAATCAGGAATTTCAATTTTTCAAAATTGCCACCCCAGTATACGCCCCGGATTACCGGGACGCTGTCTTCCAACAGGTCGCCTACGTTGTGTATAAAGTGCAGGGTATCGGTCCCCACAGGCCCTCCGTAATACAACTCCGCCTCGATCTCCGGGAAATCCTCCACCATTTCATTGATTTTCATTTTAAGCGGTTTGTTGATGATAAAACCCACCGACCCGTTTTTTTGATGGTGTTCGCAGAGAAAAACCACTGACCGCCTGAAATGAGGGTCCAGCATAAAGGGCTCTGCCAGGATGAGTTTTCCGCTCTTGATTTTGGACGTTTTTTTGGCCATGTCGTTGGATTCTGGATTCAAATGGAGCTCACCGGAACCTTTCGATCGATTCTTTTAAGAAGTCCGGAAAGCACTTTTCCATTACCGCCCACTTCTACAAATTCGGAAAATCCGTCGGAGATCATTTGCTGAATGGTCTGTGACCATTTGACCGGGGCGGTGAGTTGCCGGACCAGGTTATGACGAATTTCATCCGGATCCCGGTGGGGAGCGGCATCCACATTCTGATATACCGGGCAAGCGGGACTTGAAAAAACGGTGGTTTCAATACCGGCCATCAATTCGTCTTCCGCCAGTTTCATCAACGGGGAATGGAAAGCCCCGCCCACGGCAAGCTGAACTGCGTTTCTGCAGCCGAGTTCCCGGAGGTTCTGCATGGCTTGCTGGACCGCATCGATCTCTCCGCTGATGACCAATTGCCCGGGACAATTGTAATTGGCAGCCACTACGACGCCTTTGGTTTCGGCGCAGACCTTTTCAACTACAGCATCCTCCATGCCCACGATGGCTGCCATGGTGCCGGGGGTAAGGTCGCAGGCCTTTTGCATGGCCAGCGCACGGGTGTAAACCAGCCTTAAACCGTCTTCAAAACGCAGGGCCCCGGCCGCCACCAGGGCTGAGAATTCACCGAGGGAATGACCGGCCACCGCCTCAGGTCTGAAGTCGGCCGCCACGGTGGCGGAAATCACAGAATGAAGGAAGATGGCCGGCTGGGTGATCCGGGTCTGTCTCAGGTCTTCCTCCGTCCCGTTCCGCATCACTTCGAAAATATCAAAGCCCAGGATTTCATTGGCAGTGCCGAATATTTCATTGGCCTCCGGGTAGCCGGCCAGTTTGCTGGCCATTCCGGCAAACTGGGCGCCTTGTCCGGGAAAAAGATAGGCTTTCACGTTTTGGTCGTTTTGAAGTTGATCAGGCTGAGGAATTCGGAACGGGTTTCCGCATTCCTGAACTCACCGGTAAATGCGGAAGTCGTGGTGATGGAGTTTTGTTTTTGGACCCCGCGCATCATCATGCAGAGGTGCATCGCTTCAATGACGATGGCGACTCCCAGGGGTTCCAGGGTGTCGTTGATACAATGCAGGATCTCGTCGGTCAACCTTTCCTGTACCTGCAGGCGGCGCGCAAAGACATCCACGATCCGGGGCAGCTTACTGAGCCCGACGATCCTGCCGTTCGGGATGTAGGCAATGTGCGCCTTACCGATAAACGGGAGCATATGGTGTTCACAGAGGGAATACAGTTCAATATCCTTGACCAGGACCATTTCGGAATACTTTTCTTCAAACATGGCCGACCGGAGTATGGCCGCCCCATTTTCCGAATACCCTTTGGTGAGGTATTGCAGGGCTTTAGCCACCCGCTCGGGGGTTTTGATCAAGCCCTCCCGGGCAGGATCTTCCCCCAATGCACGCAGCACCTCCTGGTAATGCCCGGTAAGCGTTTCGGTGACGGCTCGATCGTAGGTCTCATTCTTTTTATAGGCCATGCCGGATGGTCTGTATTTGCGAGTGCAAAGGTACATACTTATCCCATGCCGTTTGGTCTGCCGTAAATTATTGTTGGTCTATATTGGGGAAGGGGTGCGGGCAGAAGGGCTTATCTTTGGGATATTGATGGAGATGCCAACCCTATCCCTGCCAAAAGTATCCATTTCAAGATTGTGGCTGCACGGCACAATCTGGATGATCTTCCTGGTCCTCCTGGTCCTGATGGACAACAACCCATACAGCCTGGGACTGTCCTTCCTCAACAACGGGAGCCGGCTGATGCTGTACGGGCTGCTGATTTATTTTAATTTCAACTACCTCATTCCCAGGTACCTGAACACCAATAAACTGGCCATCTATTTTGGAAGCCTGGTGGTCCTGGCTCTGATCGCCACCCCGCTCGGCACCCTTGTTCAATATTTCCTCCTGTCCTCCTATCCCCAGCTGCAGGGCAATATCCAGTCCCAGCAGGGGCCATTGTTTCTGGTCTCCATGATGTTTCTCATTTTTTCAACCAGCGGCAAGATCATTGTGGACTGGTTCAAACAGCAGCAAACCATGAGGGACCTGGAAACCCAGAACATGCAGTCGGAGCTCAAATTCCTGAAAACCCAGATCAATCCTCATTTTCTGTTTAATACCCTCAACAGCCTCTACGCCCTGACCCTGAAGAAATCGGAACAGGCCCCGGAGATCGTGGTCAAACTTTCGGAAATGATGCGCTACATGCTGTACGAGTGCAATGAACGCAGGGTCCCGCTTGAAAAGGAAGTGAAATACATCCAGAATTACCTGGACCTGGAAGCCCTCCGCCAAAGCAACCTGGTGGACATAGATTTTAAGGTCAAAGGGGATATCAGCAAACACAAGATCGCCCCCCTGGTTTTTATCCCATTCCTGGAAAACAGTTTCAAACACGGGGTCAATCATCAGCTATCCGACGCCTATGTCTATGCCACCCTGGCCGTGGAGGGCGATGAACTGGATTTCAAGATTGAGAACAGCCGGTCAACCGGTCTGCAGAACCTGGGACCGAAACCCCAGGGCGGGATTGGACTGATCAATGTCCGGCGCAGGCTGGAATTGATCTACCCGGGGCACCATTCGATCGATATCGAGGACCAACCTCATACATATACCGTACATTTAAAGTTAAAATTAACACCATAATTTTCATGCTGAAAACCATCATAGTGGATGACGAGCCCCTGGCCCTGGACGTCCTCGAAGAGTTTATCAAAAAAGTCCCTGAGCTCAAACTGGTTAAAAAATGCCAGAATGCCCTCGAAGCCGGCGAAGCCATTCGTAAAAATGAGGTGGACCTGATCTTTCTGGATATCCAAATGCCTCAGATCACCGGGATCGAATTTATCCGCTCCCTACCCAAACCCCCCAAAGTCATTTTCACCACGGCCTACAGTCAGTATGCCCTGGAGGGATTTGAACTGAATGCCGTGGATTATCTCCTCAAGCCGATTTCCTTCGACCGGTTCCTGAAGGCGGTCAACAAGGCCCTGGATACCGGGTATAAGCAGGAAACGGAAACGGAGGTCCCCGAGGATGGGCCTGATTTTATATTCGTAAAAGCCGATAAAAAACTGATCCGGCTCAAGTACAGCGAAATCCAGTATGTAGAGGGACTCAAGGATTATGTGATCATCAAAACCGACACGGGCAGGATCATCACGCTGCAAACCATGAAGAGCCTGGAGGAAAAGCTGCCCCAGCCCACTTTCATGCGGATCCACCGCTCCTATATCGTCAACCTGGAGAAAATCAACGCCGTAGTGGGAAACATGGTCGAAGTCACGGAAAAAGGTCAGCCCAAACTGTTGCCGGTGGGAAAAAACTACCGGGAAGAGTTGGAAAAGGTCATCGATAAGAACAGGCTGTAAGGAAATCCATCAAATAAAAAAGGCTTCTCCCTTGCGGAAAAAGCCTTATGCATTGCTTTAATTTTTAATTAAAATCCGGAACGCTCGGTCCTTTTCTTAGCTGAATAGTTGACTTTCAGCTGGCCGGCCTTGCGCAATTCCGTTTTTACATCGCTGACAAACCCCATGGTCACATCGCCGTCGATTTTCATGGAAGTCGTGATTCCGGGACGCTGACCTTCGGGCAGTTTTACCTTATGCCTTTCAAGAAACAAAGGGATTTCATTCAGGTCGGCAATCTTGTCATTCAACTGTAATCTGGGTTTCGTACCGTACTGATTTACAAATTGAGAAAGAGGCCTTCCGATGTACATGGTATTGACCAGGGATTTTTTCTCCAGTTTGGTCAGTTCCGTAGCATAAGGAGTGACGGCTTTTACCTTGAGATTGGATTCCCTCAGCTTCACGACCACCATGAAGAAAAACAGGAGAATAAATATGATATCAGGCAGGGACGAAGTGGAAATCGTCGGCGCCGTATCGGCTCTTTTTGTTGAAAATCTGCTCATTTCCTGGCGTTTTTCTATGAATTACCAATCATTTTTCTTCCCCGAATGCGGTAGGCTCAGCCTCAGACAGCACAAAGGGGATGTCCCTTTTAATTTCATTTTGCTGTTCCTTATTGCATTCTTCTATGGTGTCTTTCCTGAATCGCTTTTTGGCTTCTTCATTCCAAAGTTCGCTGTAAGCGGCCTTCAGTTCATTGTAGACGGCGAGATACTGTTTGAAATGGGTCCCCCGGTCGTTTTTCAATGAAATGATAGCCTCCTTTGCCGATTCAGCCAGGTCTTCCCGGCGGCCCGGGTTTGAGATAAATTCTTTAGCCCTGGTTTTGAGGTCTTCGATTTTCACTGGCTCCCCCCTTACCAGGAGTTGATCCTGGGCATTTACCAATACGGTAAACACGTTGCGGGTATTCAGGGTCAGGTCAATCGGCGGCTCCTCCGACCATTGCGGGAGGCGCACCAGCACCCCTTTGTCCTCCACAATATTGGTCGTCACCAGGAAGAAGATCAACAGCAGGAAGGCGATATCCGCCATGGAACTGGCATTGATCTCAGGATTTGCTTTTTTCTTTTTTTTGGCCAGCATGGATCCTTTTGATTTTATTTGAACAAATTCCGTATTTCGGAGAATATAAAGATAGCCACCGCTCCCAACAACATCAGGAGCATCAGCCATATCCCCCCTCCTAAAAGTTTGCTCATGTTTGCAGAGACCTCATTGGTTTTGAGGTCATCCAGGATAGCCTGGTTGTCGGGCGCATTCAAAACAAAATACCCAAGGGCAAACAAGCCCACGATCACAGCCAGCCAGATCAAACCCATTTTGGCTCCGGCTGGATTCATGGCGACGTGGATGACGGACCACAATACGGTGATGACCACTGCGACCACCAACATGAGCAACATGATCACGATACCCATGTTGAAAATATTGCTCGTTTTTTGTTGTTCCGTGGGAAGTGCATTGAAAGAATCAAGCCCGTTCAATACCGGTACGGCAAAAATGATCATGGCCACCAAAGCGAGGGCAAATGCGAAGAAGGTCCCTTTCCCTGAAAGCAGTTTATATAGATTAACCATGGTCTGATTTTTATTTTATTTAAAGCCTGTTAAACAAATGGAAGACCCTTATTTAAATATCTTGTTCTTGGTCAGGATATCCACCAGGCCAATGCTGCTCTCCTCCATCTTATGCGTAATGGTATCGATTTTCACCACGATGTAATTGTAAAAGATCTGCAGGATAATGGCCGAAATCAAACCGAAGATCGTAGTCAACAAGGCCACTTTGATACCCCCGGCAACGATGGTCGGAGAAATATCCCCGGCCGCTTCGATCCGGTCGAAAGCCTGCACCATCCCGACTACCGTTCCCAAGAACCCGAGCATCGGGGCAAGGGCGATGAACAGGGAGATCCAAACCAGTCCACGCTCGAGCAAGCTCATCTGCATGCCTCCAAAAGCGGATATAGCCTTTTCCACGGCATCGGGGCCTTTTTCTGCATGCCGCAATCCTTCAAGAAGGGTTGAAGCGGTCGGGCCCGGGGTGACTTTGCAGACTTCGATAGCTCCTTCAATGTCGTTCGACTGAAGCCGGTCATCTATCTTAGAAAGCAATTTATCCGTATTTATAGTGGCTACGTTGAGCGTGATGACCCTTTCAATACAAAAAGCTAATCCCAAAATCAATACAAACAGGATCGGCACCATCCACTGCCAGCCACCTTCAATGAATTTCTCTTTTAACATCTGGAATCCACCTGAGGGGGCAGCAGCTGCCGCTGCCGGCTCCTGGGCCATCAACTCCAGGCCGCCTGCCAGAAAGGCAACCAAAACAAGAGTAAAAAGTAAAGCAATCTTACGCATAAGTTTAATGTTTTAATTTTTTGAAGGCTTAAAAATAGAAAATATTATCAAAGTCCAAACATTTATAAAAAATTCTTTTTAGGACTTAGACAACCGGGATTATAGTTGTCGGCTTACCCGGATTTTTAACGAAAATCCGGGGATCAGTAAAAAAAAAAGCGGAAGGTTAGGGATTCGAACCCTAGGTACACTTTTGGTGTACACACACTTTCCAGGCGTGCCAATTAAACCACTCTTGCAACCTTCCGTAAAGCCTGAATGACTGGTGCAAAATTGCTAAAAAATCAGTTAGCATCCAAATCCGGGAGGATCTTCACTGCTGCAGGGGCGCGGACAGGGGATTCCTGCCGGTCACCCCTCGACTTTTCCGCTCCTTTCAAAGAGGGCCAGGGCATTTCCGGTAGTGATTTTTTCAATTTCATCCACCGGTAAGCCCAGGGCCCTGCCCAGGGATTCCGCAATGTTTACCAGGAAGGCCGGTTCGTTGCGCTTGCCGCGAAAAGGAGTGGGCGCCAGGTAGGGAGCATCGGTTTCCAGTACGATCCGGTCCAGGGGAATATTCTTTACGAGGGCGGCAAGACCGGAGTTCTTATAAGTGATGACCCCGCCGATCCCAAAATAATAATTCCCGAGGGCCTGGATGCGTTCGACCTGGTGCCGGTCCCCGCTGAAACAATGAAAGACTCCCCTGGCCGGCCGCGGGTCCATCGGCTCGAGCAGTTCCAGCACCGCCTCCGTCGCTTCCCGGCTATGGATCACCACGGGGAGATCCAGTTCACAGGCCCAGCCACACTGGACCCGAAATGCTTCTTCCTGGTATGGCCGGGTGGTCTTGTCCCAATGAAGATCAATGCCCATTTCACCGACGGCGTAATAAAGCCGGGAATTCCGGTACAGTTCCCCTTTTATTTCAGCCAGGGTTTCGGTGAAGCCGGCTGTCACCTGGCAGGGATGGAGTCCCATCATGGGGTAAAGGATGTCCGAAAGTGCGCAGGTGCTCAGCAGGGCGGGTATCGTGTCCGCATCCACGTTGGGCAAATAGATCCGGCCGACCCCGGCTTGAATGGCCCGGTGGATCATTTCCAACCGGTCTCCATCAAATTCGGAAGCGTACAAATGAGCATGAGTATCAACTAACATCATGGACTTATCTTTGAACTGCAAAATAATGGCGAAGAAACAAAAATACTATGTGGTCTGGGAAGGCCATTCCACCGGGATTTTTGAAGACTGGAAGAAATGTGAAGCCCAGGTAAAAAACTACCCAAACGCCCGCTACAAATCCTTTGAAAGCCTGGAAGAGGCCAGGCAGGCCTTTTTTGGCGGCCCCTCCGCCAAAAAGCCGGTTTTCGCAAGGGCCCGCAGGAAAAATTACGACCACCTGGTCCAGGACAGCATTGTGGTCGATGCCGCCTGTGAAGGCAACCCCGGAATACTGGAATACCAAGGGGTGGACCCTCACAGCGGAGCGAAACTGTTCCACAGAGGCCCTTTCCAGGAAGGCACGGTGAATATCGGGGAATTCCTCGCCATCGTACATGCCCTGGCCTGGCTCAAACAAAAAGGTAAACATACCACGGCGGTCTATTCCGATTCCGTGACCGGACTCAGCTGGGTCAGAAACCGGCGGATAAGGACCAACCTGGTCAGAAGCGGGAGAAACGAAGAACTGTTTGTATTGGTGGACCGTGCCCTGGAGTGGCTGGCAAAAAATACCTACCAAAACAAATTGCTTAAATGGGATACCGAAACCTGGGGGGAAAATCCGGCTGATTTCGGAAGAAAATAAAAAAAAGGAGACCGTTTCACGGCCTCCCCTTTTATAGTAAAACCTCTTGTTATTAACGGTCTATTCCTGAACCACGGAATCCAGCTCAAATCCATCTTCTGCCGTCACCAGCAGGGTCTCAAATTGCCTCAGTCCCGTGCCGGCCGGTATCCGCTTACCGACGATGACATTCTCTTTCAATCCGTTGAGAATATCCTTGGAAGCCGCGATGGCAGCCTGTGACAGGACTTTGGTGGTTTCCTGGAAGGACGCCGCCGAAATCCAGCTTTCAGTGCCCAGGGAACTCTTGGTAATACCCAGGAGCAAAGGACTCGAAGTGGCGGGCAGGGCATCCCTGTACTCCACCAGCTTTTTGTCATTGCGTTTCAGGATGCTGTTTTCCTCCCGGATCTGCCTTAGACTGACCAGGGCACCTGGTTTCAGTTTGGTGCTGTCGCCGGAATCGGTCACAAACTTTTTATCAAAAATCCAGTCGTTATGCTCATTGAATTCGTGTTTGTCCACCGCTTCACTTTCGAGGAAATGCGTATCGCCCGGATCTTCGATCTGCACCCGGCGCATCATCTGGCGGACAATCACTTCAATGTGCTTGTCGTTGATGTTGATCCCCTGGGAGCGGTAAACTTCCTGGACCCCATTGACCAGGTGGGACTGGACGGCGTAAGGCCCTTTGATATGCAGGATGTCCCTGGCCGCGATCGTCCCGTCGGTGATGGGCGTACCGGACCGTACAAAGTCACCCTCCTGTACAAGAAGGTGTTTGGAGAGGCCGATGAGGTACTTGCTTTTCTGCCCGGTTTTCTCATCCTCGATCATCACCTCCCGGTTTCCGCGTTTGATTTTTCCAAAGCTCACGATACCGTCGATCTCCGCCACGGTGGCCGGGTTCGAGGGGTTTCTTGCTTCAAATAGTTCGGTAACCCGCGGAAGGCCCCCCGTGATATCCTGGATTTTGCCCAGTTTTCTCGGAATTTTTACGATTTTCTGGCCTGCATAAACCGAATCTCCGTCGTTGATGGAGATATAAGCGCCCACCGGAAGCGTATATTGTTTTAAGTCCTCCCCGTTTTTGTTGGCGATCCGGATGACCGGAACTTTTTTCTTGTTCTTGGCATCGATGATTACTTTTTCAGAATAGCCGGTCTGATCGTCCCTTTCCATCCGGTAGGTAACCCCTTCTTCAATTTCGCTGAACTGGGCAATCCCGGAAAATTCGGAAACGATGACCGCATTGAACGGATCCCATTCGCAGATCAGGTCGCCTTTTTTCACCTGCTGGCCTTCCTTCACCTTCAGGGAAGCACCGTAAGGCACGTGGCTGGCGCTGAGCTGCTTCTTGGTTTTAGGATCGACGACCCTGATTTCCCCGGAACGGGACAGAATGATATTGATCTTATGGTCCTCTTCCTTCACCTGGGTGTAAGTAACGTTGTCAAATTCGATGACCCCGTCAAATTTGGCCACCAGTTCGGATTCCGTTTTGGAGATGGAGGCGATACCCCCCACGTGGAAGGTCCTCAGGGTAAGCTGGGTTCCCGGTTCCCCGATGGACTGCGCCGCGATGATGCCCACCGCGTCGCCCTGTTCGGCAATCCTTCCGCTGGCCAGGTTTTTGCCATAACACTTGGTGCAGACCCCTCTGCGGGCTTCGCAGGTCAGTACGGACCGGATGGTTACGGCTTCAATCCCCGCTGCTTCAATCTTTTCCGCGGTTTTATCATCGATGTATTCCCCCGGGCCCATGATGACCTCGTCGGTGACCGGGTCGAAAATCGTATGCAGGTTAAACCTGCCCTGGATCCTCGAAGCCAGGGACTCTATGATTTTTTCATTGTCTTTAAGGGCGGACGTTTCAATGCCGCGGAGGGTACCGCAATCCACTTCGGTGATGACCACATCCTGGGATACGTCCACCAGCCTCCGGGTGAGGTAACCGGCGTCCGCGGTTTTGAGCGCGGTGTCGGCAAGACCTTTGCGGGCACCGTGCGTGGAAATAAAGTATTCCAATACGGTCAGTCCGTCCAGGAAGTTGGATAGGATGGGGTTTTCAATGATGGCAGCCCCGGTGTCGCCGGATTTCCGGGGTTTGGCCATGAGGCCCCGAAGTCCGCACAGCTGTTTGATCTGCTGTTTGGAACCCCTTGCGCCGGAATGGAGCATCATGTACACCGAGTTGAATCCCTGTTTGTGGTTGGACAGTTCTTTCATCAGGCTGTCCGTGATCCGGTTGTCGGCAAAGGTCCAGCGGTCGATGATCTGATTGTACCTTTCATTGTTGGTGATCAGACCCATATTGTAATTGTCCCAGATCTCATCGACTTCCGTCTGTGCCTGTTTGAGGGTGATGTCCTTGATGGAAGGGGTCACCAGATCGCCCAGGTTGAAGGACAGCCCCCCTTTAAAGGCCCAATAGAATCCCATGTCCTTGATTGAATCCAGGAAATCGGCCGTTTCCGAAAAATCGGTCCGGGTAATCACTTCGCTGATGATCCTTTTCAGCCCTTTTTTGGTGGCGAGTTCGTTGATGAAGGGCACTCTTTCCGGCACGGCCTGGTTAAACAACACCCGGCCTACGGTAGTATCAATCACTTTGTAAATCAGTTTACCGTCCCCCTGGTCCACCTTGGCCCTCATTTTGATCATGGCATGCAGGTCCAGTTTTCCTTCGTTGAACGCGATGATCACTTCTTCGGGTGAATAGAATTTGGAACCCTCTCCCCTCACCTTTTCCTTATCGGTGGACCGTTTTTCCTTGGTCAGGTAATATAATCCCAATACCATGTCCTGGGAAGGAAGGGTGATGGGTGAACCGTCCTGGGGATTGAGCATATTGTGCGAAGACAACATCAGAAGCTGGGCTTCGAGGATGGAGGGCTGGCTCAGCGGTACATGCACGGCCATCTGGTCCCCGTCAAAGTCCGCATTGAACGCGCCGCAAACCAGGGGATGCAGCTGAATCGCCTTCCCCTCGACCAGCCTGGGCTGGAAAGCCTGAATGGAAAGCCTGTGAAGCGTGGGAGCCCGGTTGAGCATTACGGGATGCCCTTTGAGTATGTTTTCAAGTATTTCCCAGATCACCGGATCTTTCCGGTCTACCAGTTTTTTGGCTGATTTCACGGTCTTCACGATTCCCCTTTCGATCAGCTTGCGGATGATGAAGGGTTTGAAAAGTTCGGCTGCCATATTTTTGGGCAGACCGCATTCATGAAGCCGGAGCGTGGGCCCCACGACAATGACCGAACGGCCGGAATAATCCACCCGCTTACCGAGCAGGTTTTGCCGGAAGCGGCCCTGTTTTCCTTTGAGGATATCGCTCAGGGATTTTAAAGCCCTGCCCCCTTCGGCCTTCACCGCATTGGATTTGCGGCTGTTGTCAAAGAGGCTGTCCACGGCTTCCTGCAACATCCTTTTTTCATTGCGGAGGATGACCTCCGGCGCTTTGATTTCAAGCAGCCGTTTGAGACGGTTGTTCCGGATGATGACCCTCCGGTACAAGTCGTTCAGGTCCGAGCTGGCAAACCGGCCACCGTCCAGGGGTACCAGGGGCCTGAGTTCGGGCGGGATGACGGGCAAATACTGGATGACGGTCCATTCCGGTTTATTGATCTGGGATTTCTGACCATCCCGGAACGCCTCGACGACCCGGAGCCTTTTGAGGGCTTCGGATTTACGCTGTTGGGAAGATTCGGTGGCCGATTTATGCCTCAGGTCGAAAGAAACATCATCGAGGATTACCCTTTCAAGCAGATCTTTCACCGCGGTGGCGCCCATCTTGGCGACAAACTTGTCCGGATGGGTATCGTCCAGGAACTGGTTTTCCTTGGGAAGACCTTCCAGGATGTCGAGGTATTCTTCCTCCAGCAGGAGGTCGAGGGTATTGACCCCGTCTTTCGCCTTGATCCCCGGCTGGATCACCACATATCTTTCGTAATAGATGATGGACTCCAGTTTTTTCGAGGAAAGCCCCAGGAGGTATCCGATCTTATTGGGAAGGGATTTAAAAAACCAGATGTGGACTACGGGCACGACCAGTTTGATATGCCCCATCCGTTCCCGGCGCACTTTTTTCTCCGTGACTTCCACTCCGCACCGGTCGCAGACGATGCCTTTGTACCGGATCCTTTTATATTTACCGCAGTAACACTCGTAGTCCTTGACAGGGCCGAAAATCCTTTCGCAGAAGAGCCCGTCCCGCTCCGGTTTATAGGAACGGTAGTTGATGGTTTCCGGTTTCAGGATCTCTCCATAGGACCTTTCCAGGATATCATCCGGTGAGGAAAGGCTGATGGTGATGCTGTCAAAATATTTGGGATGTTTGCTGCTTTTCTTTTTAAATGGCATAAACCAAGTGATTTAAGAATGATTAAACAATTCCTGACTATTCAAATTTTACTTCCAGGGCGAGGCCTTGCAATTCGTTGATCAATACGTTGAAGGACTCGGGGATATTGGGTTCCGGCATGTTTTCGCCTTTGACGATCGCTTCGTAGGCTTTGGCCCGGCCGATGATATCGTCCGATTTCACGGTGAGCAATTCCTGCAGGATATGCGAAGCCCCGTAAGCTTCCAGCGCCCAGACTTCCATTTCCCCGAAGCGCTGTCCCCCAAACTGGGCTTTCCCGCCCAGAGGTTGCTGGGTAATGAGGCTGTAAGGCCCGATGGACCTGGCGTGCATTTTATCGTCCACCATGTGGGACAATTTCAGCATGTAGATCACGCCGACGGTGGCTTGCTGGTGGAACCGGTCACCCGTTTCCCCGTCGTACAGATAAGTCTGGCCATATTGGGGCAGGTTGGCCTTCTCGATATAAGATTCGATTTCTCCCAGGGTAGCCCCGTCAAAAATCGGAGTGGCAAACTTGACCCCCATTTTCTCACCGGCCCAGCCGAGTACGGTTTCAAAGATCTGGCCCAGGTTCATCCTGGAAGGCACGCCGAGCGGATTCAGCACGATATCCACCGGGGAGCCGTCTTCCAGGAAGGGCATATCCTCCATCCGTACGATCCGTGAGACAATGCCTTTGTTTCCGTGACGGCCGGCCATTTTATCACCCACTTTCAGTTTCCGGCGCTTGGCAATGTAGACTTTAGCCAGTTTCTGCACACCGGCCGGCAATTCGTCGCCGATGCTCACATTGAATTTTTCACGCTTGTACCTTCCGACTTCTTCATTGTATTTGATACTGAAGTTGTGCAGCAGGCGGGTAATGGTATGGTTGATCTTTTTATCGCTCGTCCAGTTGGTATAATCCACGGAAGCATAATCGATTTTCTTGAGCATGTTGGGCGAAAACTTGGCCCCTTTGGCTACCAGTTGTTCGCCGTAGATGGTGCGGATCCCATCGGTGGCTTCCCCCTTGAGCAAACGCATCAGTTTGTCGATGAGAATGGTTTTGAGCTGGTTCACAGCCACTTCGTGCTTCTGGTCCAGCTTGTCCAGGACGTCTTTTTCCTGGCCTTTCTGAACCTTGTCCTTTTTGGCTTTGGCGAAGAGCTGTTTGTCGATCACCACGCCTTCTATGGATGGAGGCGCTTTGAGGGAGGCGTCCTTCACATCGCCTGCCTTGTCTCCGAATATGGCCCGGAGGAGTTTTTCTTCGGGGGTCGGATCCGATTCCCCTTTGGGGGTGATTTTACCGATCAGGATATCCCCTTCGTTGACCCAGGCGCCGATGCGGATGATCCCGTTTTCATCGAGGTCCTTGGTGGCTTCCTCGCTGACGTTGGGGATGTCGTTGGTGAGTTCTTCATCCCCCAGTTTGGTCTCCCGGACGTCGAGGTCGAAACTTTCAATATGGATGGACGAAAAGACGTCCTGCTGCACCACCCTTTCGGAAATCACGATCGCATCTTCAAAATTGTATCCTTTCCAGGGCATGAAAGCCACTTTGAGGTTTTGTCCCAGGGCGAGTTCGCCGCGATCGGTAGCGTAACCATCGCAGAGGATACTTCCCGCGTGCACCCGGTCGCCCTTTTTGACAATGGGTTTCAGGTTGATGCAGGTCGCCTGGTTGGTGCGCTGGAATTTGGTAAGGTGGTAAGTTTTGAGATTGTCTTCGAAGGAGACCAACTGGTCTTCCTCAGACCGGTCGTATTTGATGATGATCTGGTTGGCATCGACATATTCCACGGTCCCATCGCCTTCGGCATTGATCAGCATCCGGCTGTCCATGGCCACCTTGCCTTCCAGGCCGGTGCCGACGATCGGGGATGCCGGATTGATCAGGGGTACCGCCTGGCGTTGCATGTTGGATCCCATGAGGGCCCTGTTGGCGTCGTCGTTTTCAAGAAAGGGGATCAGGGATGCGGACACCCCAACGATCTGGTTGGGCGCAATGTCAATATATTCCACTTCTTCCGGCATCAATACGGGGAAGTCCCCGTGCAAGCGGCATTTGATGCGGTCGGTAAGGAAGGCGCCTTTCTCATCCAGTCCTGAATTGGCCTGGGCGATTTTTTTATTGTCTTCCAGTTCTGCGGATAAAAATTCAGCATGGGTCCGGGTGTCGACCATTCCGTTTTTGACCTTGCGGTAAGGGGTTTCCAGGAAGCCCATCTTATTCACTTTGGCGTGAACGCACAACGTGGAGATCAGACCGATATTGGGCCCTTCCGGGGTCTCAATGGTACAGAGGCGGCCGTAGTGGGAATAATGAACGTCCCTGACTTCGAAGCCGGCCCGCTCCCTGGAAAGTCCACCAGGCCCGAGTGCGGATATCCGCCGCTTGTGGGTGATCTCCGAAAGGGGGTTGGTCTGGTCCAGGAACTGGGACAACTGACTGGTCCCGAAAAACGATGAGACGACCGAGGAAAGGGTCCGGGCGTTGATCAGGTCGATCGGCGTGAAGACCTCGTTGTCGCGTACATTCATGCGTTCCCGAATGGTCCTTGCCATCCTGGCCAGGCCCACTCCAAACTGGGCATAGAGTTGTTCGCCTACGGTCCGTACCCGGCGGTTGCTTAGGTGATCGATGTCGTCCAGTTCCGCTTTCTGGTTGATGAGAAGGACCAGGTACTTGACGATGTTGATGATGTCTTCATTGGTCAGGATCATCGTACCGAGGTCGATTTCCTGTTCCAGTTTTTTATTGATTTTATAACGGCCGACTTCGCCCAGGTTGTAGCGCTTGTCGGAGAAAAAGAGTTTGTCGATGATGCCGCGCGCGGTCTCTTCATCTGGCGGATCGGTGCCCCTCAGCTGGCGGTAGATATGCTGTACCGCTTCCAGTTCGGAACTGGAGGGGTCCTTCTGAAGCGTATTGTAGATGATGGTATAATCATCTTCCACTTCTTCTTTCTGGAGAATGATGGTTTCGGCTTCGGCTTCCAGGATCAACTGGATGTTTTCCTCGTCGAGGATGATGTCGCGCTCGAGGATGATTTCGTTCCTTTCGATGGTGACGACCTCGCCGGTGTCCTCATCCACAAAGTCTTCGGTCCATTTTTTAAGGACCCGGGCGGCCAGTTTGCGCCCGATGTTCTGCTGGAGGTGTTTGGGGCTGACTTTCACCTCTTCAGCCAGGCCAAAAAGGTCGAGTATGTCCTTGTCGGAGTCAAAACCGATGGCCCTCAGCAAAGTGGTGACCGGGAATTTCTTCTTGCGGTCGATGTAGGCGTACATCACGGTATTGATGTCCGTGGAAAATTCCATCCAGGCGCCTTTGAAGGGGATGACCCGGGCCGAATAGATTTTGGTGCCGTTGGGGTGGAAGGTCTGGTTGAAAAACACACCCGGGGAGCGGTGCAACTGGCTTACGATCACCCTTTCCGCCCCGTTGATGACAAAGGTGCCTTTGGGGGTCATGTAGGGAATATTGCCGAGGAATACATCCTGAACGATGGTCTCGAAATCCACGTGTTCTTCGTCGTTGCAGGACAGCCTCAGTTTTGCCTTTAAGGGGACGCTGTAAGTCAGGCCCCGCTGCATACATTCATCGATGGTATACCGCGGCGGGTCCACGAAATAATCCAGAAACTCGAGTAAAAATATATTTCTCGCATCCGTGATGGGGAAATTCTCCTGGAACACTTTATAGAGTCCTTCGTTGCTCCGGTTTTCCGGTGTGGTTTCCAGTTGAAAAAATTCCTGGAAGGATTTCAGCTGGATTTCGAGCAAATCGGGGGATTCGGTTCCGTGTTTTATTTTGCCAAAATTGATGCGCTTAGAATCTGCTTTCTTGATTGCCATAAGCCACTTGCGAATTTAGATTTTTAATAATTCAGGTTTTCTCAACGGGTCTTTACAAAACCGTAAAGGCCTGGCCGAATACAAGGTATTTAGCCAGGCCGCTACAGGATAATATCTATGCGCGGTGGAAATAAACCGATAGGATTTTATTTTACTTCCACTTCTGCACCGACTGCTTCGAGGGCAGTTTTCAGGGTATTGGCTTCTTCCTTGGTTGCTTTTTCCTTCAGGGTAGCGGGTGCGCCGTCCACCAGGTCTTTGGCTTCCTTGAGGCCCAGGTTCAGGAGCGTTTTTACTTCCTTCACCACCTTGAGTTTTTCGGCTCCTCCCGATTTCAGGATCACATCAAACTCGGTCTGTTCAGCAACAGCAGCGGCGGCGGCGCCGCCTCCGGCTGGGGCAGCGACGGCTACTGCAGCAGCGGCCGGCTCGATGCCGTGTTCTTGTTTTAATATTGCAGCCAACTCATTGACCTCCTTTACGGTCAGGCTTACCAGTTGATCAGCAAGTGCTTTTAAATCTGCCATGATAGGTTACTTTTTTTTGATTTTGATTAAATTTTAATATATATGCGTACTTGGAAGCCGTATTAATTGGCCCTGTCTTCCAGCGCTTTAACCAGGCCGGCCAGTTTGTGGCCACCGGATTGCAGCGCCCCGAGGACATTGCGGGCGGGAGACTGAAGCAGGGCGATCAGTTCACCAATCAGTTCATTCTTGGACTTGATAGCGATCAGCACCTCGATCTGGTCGTCCCCTTTAAAAACAGCGCTGTCGATATAGGCAGCTTTCAGGACCGGCTTATCCCCGGCGCCCCTGAATTCCTTAAGAATCCGGGCGGGCAAATTGCCCTGGTCCGAAAACAGGACCGCGGTGGGGCCATGCAGTGCATCGAACAAGTCTTTGAACCCCCTGGATTCGGGCAGCGCCTCCATGGCTTTGCGGGCCAGGGTATTTTTGACCACTTTTACTTCGATGCCTTTCTCATAACACAGGCGGCGGAATTTGGTGATCTGGGCTACAGTCATGGATGAAGCATCGGCCAGGTAAAAGAAGGTGCTGGCGTCGAATTTATCTTTCAGGGCCTCTATGGTCGTCCCTTTTTCTGTTTTATTCATTTTAATTCAGGTTTACCTTGATGATTAATGAATGGATTTAAGATCAAGCCAGATGCCCGGGCTCATGGTACTGGCCACCGATATCGACTTGATATAAGTTCCCTTGGCGGACGTGGGTTTGAGTCTGACCACGGTCGTCAGCAGTTCGTTTGCATTCTCGGTAAGTTTTTCAGGGGTAAAGGACACCCGGCCCACAGTGCTGTGGATGATCGCCTGTTTGTCCACCCGGAATGCGATTTTACCGCCTTTTACTTCTGTGATGGCGGCGCCCACGTCCTGGGTGACGGTCCCGGTTTTGGGATTGGGCATGAGTCCGCGGGGTCCCAGGATCCGGCCGATTTTTCCAATCTTGGCCATGACGGAAGGAGTAGCGATGATCACGTCGATGTCCATCCAGCCTTCGGAAATTTTCTGAATATAATCATCCAGTCCGACATGGTCCGCGCCGGCCGCCTTGGCTTCGGCTTCCTTGTCGGGAGTGCACAAAACCAGTACCCGTTTGGTTTTCCCGGTTCCATGCGGCAGGGTTACGGTACCCCGGATCGCCTGGTCGGATTTCCTGGGATCAATACCCAGCCTGATGTGAATGTCAACGGAGGCGTCAAATTTTGCGGTGTTGACTTCTTTCACCAATGCCATCGCGTCTTTGAGGGCCAGGTATTTTCTCCGGTCCACTTTGGCGTTGGCCACTTTTCTTTTTTTAGTTTCTTTTGCCATTATGCAGAATTTAGAGGTCATGATCGGGGCAGACAGAACGGGTCCTCACAACGACCTGAAGTCCACCAAAGGAAACTATCCAAAGAATAATTTCTCTTTTGCGTTCTTCAAGGTTCATGCGGGAGACCACGTTTAGTCCTCCCCTCCCTCGGTGAAAAAAAATAATTTCAAATTAATTCCAGGGCGCCTTACCGCTTACGGTAATGCCCATGCTCCTCGCCGTACCCGCCACCATTTTCATTGCCGATTCCAGGGTAAATGCGTTCAGGTCGGGCATTTTATCCTCAGCGATCGTTTTGATCTGGTCCCAGGTCACGTCGGCCACTTTGTTCCGGTTAGGCTCTTTCGAGCCGGACTTGATTTTAGTGGCTTCCATAAGCTGGATCGCAGCGGGAGCGGTTTTGATGATAAATTCAAAGGATTTGTCCTTAAAAACCGTGAGGACCACCGGCAATATTTTGCCTTGTTTGTCCTGGGTCTGCGCATTGAATCTTTTGCAAAATTCCATGATGTTGACCCCTTTGGAACCTAAGGCGGGTCCGACCGGCGGAGCGGGATTGGCCTGCCCCCCTTTTACTTGCAATTTGATGAAGGTTTCAATTTCTTTTGCCATACTACAATTTCGTTTCTGTTTTTATAAATCGGCCGCTCCATGGAAGCAGAATGGAGGCATCCTTATTCTTTAATTATTTAATTCCTTAATTCCTTTCATTTTTTTTAATTCATCAAGAGGTTTTTTCCACCTGCATGAAATTCAGTTCCACCTCTGTACCTCTTCCGAATATTTTTACAATGACTTTCAGTTTTTTCTTTTCTTCATTGATTTCCTTGATGTCCCCGACAAAGTCGTTGAACGGGCCATCGATGATCTTCACGGTTTCTCCGGGCAGGAAGGGTTCGATCATGGACTCCCCGGCCTCCTGGGATTCGTCGACCTTGCCGAGCAAGCGGTTGGCTTCTCCCGGGCTCATGGGTATCGGGTTTTCCTTGCCCAGGAAGTGGATCACGTTTGGGATATTGGCAATCACCTGGACCACTTCCGGGATCAGTTTGGAAGGATCCGCTTCGAGCAAAATATACCCGGGCAGGATGTTCCTCTCCAGCACCACTTTTTTGCCGTTCCGGATTTTATACACTTTTTCAGAAGGCACGATGACCTGGCTGATGAAGGTATTCCAGCCCTGGCGCTGGATCTCGAGTTCGATCCGCTCCTTGATCTTGCGTTCTTTCCCGCTGATCACGCGCAGGGAGTACAGTTTTTTTTCCTGGTCAGCCATGGTGTTCATTATAATCCGTAGACCACATTCAGAATGGAGTTGGAAAGCAGGTCCATGACAAAGACGATGGCCGTGATGATCACCGTAGTGACCAGGACCACCTTGGCGCTGTCGACGAGGTTGGCCCAGGAAGGCCAGGTCACCTTGTTTTTCAGCTCTTCGTAGGATTCCTTAAGATATAAACTGATTTTGTCCATATATTTTTCGGTTGCACGGGCAGCAGGAATCGAACCCGCAGCCTACGGTTTTGGAGACCGTCGCTCTACCAATTGAGCTATGCCCGTTACTGGTTTTTTTTATGACAAAGAAGCACCTTCCGGATGGAAGATGCTTCCCGAATATCATTATATCAAATTCCGGCCCGCGCTTAGTCAAGAATTTCCGTTACCTGACCGGCGCCTACCGTACGTCCGCCTTCACGGATCGCAAAGCGCAGATTTTTTTCCATCGCGATGGAGTTGAGCAGGTTGGCTTCGATGGTCACGTTGTCTCCGGGCATGACCATTTCCACTCCTTCCGGCAATTTAACATCACCGGTTACGTCTGTCGTCCTGAAGTAAAACTGGGGACGGTAGCCGTTGAAGAACGGGGTATGACGTCCCCCTTCTTCTTTGCTCAATACATAGATCTCTGCTTTGAATTTTTTATGTGGTTTTACCGAACCGGGCGCACAGATGACCATCCCTCTGCGAATCTGGTCTTTTTCAACGCCACGAAGCAAGAGCCCTGCATTGTCACCAGCTTCCCCGCGATCGAGGAGTTTGCGGAACATTTCCACACCGGTAATGGTGGAAACAATCGGTTTTTCACCGTCTTTCATCATACCGACGATTTCCACGGATTCACCCACTTTGATGATCCCTTTTTCGATACGGCCTGTAGCTACGGTACCGCGGCCGGTGATGGAGAATACGTCTTCCACGGGCATGAGGAAGGGCTGATCTACCAGGCGGACCGGTTCCGGAATGTCTTTGTCCACGGCAGCCATCAGGTCAAGAACCCTTTGTTTATAGGTGGGGTCACCTTCCAGTGCCTTCAGGGCGGAGCCTTTGATCACCGAAGCATGAGCGCCGTCGAAGCCGTACTGGTCGAGCAATTCGCGTACTTCCATTTCCACCAGGTCGAGCATTTCCTGATCGTCCACGAGGTCCACTTTATTCATAAAGACCACGATTTTGGGCACCCCGACCTGTTTGGCCAGGAGGATGTGTTCGCGGGTCTGGGGCATGGGGCCGTCGGTAGCCGCCACCACGAGGATGGCGCCGTCCATCTGGGCAGCCCCCGTAACCATATTTTTAACGTAGTCGGCGTGGCCGGGGCAGTCCACGTGGGCATAGTGCCTGTTTTGGGTCTGGTATTCCACGTGCGCGGTATTGATGGTGATCCCGCGCTCCTTTTCTTCAGGAGCCGCATCGATGGAATCATAAGATCTTTTTTCGGCAAGGCCGGATTCAGCCAGGATTGAGGTGATTGCCGCGGTCAGGGTGGTTTTACCGTGATCCACGTGACCGATCGTACCAACGTTTAAGTGAGGTTTTGACCTCTGAAATGTTTCTTTTGCCATGGTTAAGAACCGTTTTTATTTAAAATTAAATGATATAATGATTTTCAAACTGAATTCAAATTTGAGCCAACGAAGGGAATTGAACCCTCGACCCCTTCCTTACCAAGGAAGTGCTCTACCTCTGAGCTACATTGGCTTTGCAGCATCGGAGCGTCACTTCCGGACACGTCCAATATTCCTTTGACTACTCCACAAATCCCCATCCCGTCCCCGTGGGCGGGATGTTCACAGAGCGGGAGACGAGGTTCGAACCCGCGACCTACAGCTTGGAAGGCTGTCGCTCTACCAACTGAGCTACTCCCGCTGATCATATTTTTCAGCATCCCGAATCAACGACCACGATCTCAAACCCTTAACGGGTATGAATTGGTGGGGGCGATTGGATTCGAACCCATTCAGTCAGCGACACCAGATTTACAGTCTGGCCCGGCTCTCCCACTCCGGCGCGCCCCCAATATAATACCGTCCTAAAATCACATCCAATTTGTTGGGAGCCGATGGAGGGACTCGAACCCCCGACCAGCTGATTACAAGTCAGCTGCTCTACCAGCTGAGCTACATCGGCGGATTTAACATCACAGACAGCTGCTTGTATGTGTTTCTTCACTCCTGATTTTCAAATAAATAGGCCACTTTCTTTAAAAGCGCGCACAAATTTACGAACATTTTTTTGTTTGGAAAAAAATATTTTCAATACTTAAAGGGGCCCCGTCTCGAGGGTCCTGTAATAAAAAAAGGCTGCCGGAGCAGCCTTTTATAAAAAATTTTTGAAGTGATTTCAGGGGATCAATTGCTCTGGATCTTCCCCTTAAATCGCATGGTTTGTTTTTTTAAAGAAGCCAGCGCCAGTTCGATGGCGGTCTCAAAATTCCGGCTGCTTTCCCTGGCAAACAGGTTGCCTCCCGGCACATGAATCAGAATTTCAACAATCTTGTCTTTGATGGTCTGGTGATTTTCCAGTTTCAGCACCACCTTGATGTCAATGATCCGTTCGTACAAGCGCTCCAGTTTTTGGAGCTTCCTCTCGATCAGGTGCAATAGTTTCTGATCGGCCGTAAAATGAATGCTTTCTGTCATGATTTTCATAATTCGGTATTTTTAATTTGTAACGAAATGCTTCAGGCTTTATTTCCCACCTTCAGGATTTTGGGTGGGCTTGTCGGTAGATCTCTTTCAACTTCTCCACGCTGTTGTGCATGTACACCTGGGTAGCCGCCAGGGAAGCATGGCCCAGCAAGGTTTTCACGGCATTGAGGTCAGCCCCGGCATCGGACAAATGCGTGGCAAAACTGTGCCGGAGAATATGGGGACTTCTTCGGGATATGGAGGTGACCAGTCCCAATTGGGCCTTCACGCGGTTGTACACCCATTTTGGATAAAGCGGTTCACCGGCATCCGTGATCAGCAAATAAGTCGGATCAGGCAATCCCTTTTCAGAAAGGTAATCCCTTCTCAATCTTAGGTATTGGTTTAACTTATCCACCAGGGCGGGCCCCAGGGGCAGCCGTCTTTCTTTTTTACCCTTGCCCTCCACCCTTAAAAGATTCCGGCCGGCATCGATGTCATCGGTCCTGAGCTGGATCAATTCGCTGCGCCGCAACCCGCAACCATAGAGGATTTCCGTCACCAGGGCATCGCGGAACGTGTGGAAATCCGGATCGCCGGTTTGTTCCAGGACCATCAGGCGCTCCATTTGTTCGGTACGCACGACCAGGGGCAATCTTTTTTCGGTTTTAGGGCTCACCAGTTTTCGCACGGGATTCCGGTCCAGTCCATGCCGTTTCCGGAGAAATTGAAAATAGGATTTCAGGGTGGAGATTTTCCGGTTGATGGACCGGTTGGACAAGCCCTGTTCATGCAAGGCGACCAGCCAGGCGCGCAGGTGGAGGGCCTGCACTTCTTTCAGGTCTTCGAGCTGGTAGGTATGGCTGAGAAAATCCTGCAATTGGAGGAGGTCGTTTTGATAAGCCTCCAGGGTATGCGGCGAATATCTTTTCTCAAATTCCAGATAGTTCAGAAATGACCTTAATCCGTTCAATGGAAATCTATTATAACTGCAATATATACAGTTGTACCATTAAAATCAAGAAGGCGGCAGGCAATGAAGGGTGTTCGTCGTACTGCGCCCGGGGCTTCGGGCGCGTGCGGTGGGAATACCGGCTTATATTTCGGCAGGCTTGCTCAGGATCTGCTGGCGGTATGCGGCCTTCAGCACCTGGTTGCGGCGTTCGACAGATTTCTTAGTGAAATGTTTACGCGCCCTCAACTGCTTGAGCATCTGGGATTTTTCGTACTTCTTTTTGTACTTCTTCAGTGCTTTGTCGATGGACTCGCTGTCTTTTACATCAATGATTAACATAAATCGTTTTGAATTGGGATGCAAAGTTAAGAGAAATCCATAAAAAACTAAGAAAAAATTACAGTTTATCTGAAGAAGATTTCCGGCCTGATGAGCCTAAGGCGACCGTCGCTTTGCGTAAATGATCCATTAAAATTCAAGCCGGCCGCTGCCGGGCAAAAAAAAGCCCCGGGGTTTTCCCGGGGCTTAAGCCGAAGGTCATTTGATGTTCAACCGGTAATAAAAAGGCGAATTGTAAAAAGCGCCTCCCAGAATATCTGGATCGGTATTCTTATCGCTGAATTTACGCCCGTCTTTAGTCACCAGGGTGGAAAAGACGTCAAAAGAATCGCCCACACTCACCTTGTCGGCGGTCACACCCAGGGCAGTCATGATCTCTGCAGAAGAAATGGTAAAAGTCCCCCTGAGATAACCCGAGGTAGGGTCCGTCGTAAAGCCGGTGGGAGCAATGCTTTTCAGGTTTTTGAGCGCGACGGAATTATTGCCGTTGGAGGCCGTTCGGTCACGGAATTCAACAGCGAGGTCATAACTCCCAAATTGAGCTCCCCGGTCCGGATCCACGGCTTCCACGGTAAAAGTCAGGCTGGCCGTACCCAGTTCCGTTTTCAAGAAAGCCATATTGGCTGCTGTCGGAGAAATGGTACGCATATAGGCCCCATTGTCCAGGTTAAGCAGGTCGATTTTATTAAGATCATCGATCTCGCAGCTTCCGAACAAAACAAAACCTAAGGATAATATCAACATTTTTTTCATAGTTCAATCTCATTTTTCATTTAAGAAATTACTTTACAAATCCCACGGGATTGGTGTCCCAGAATACTTTGGTGGTCACATTTTGTTTCTGAACCGCATTGGAATTCCGCGTGACATAGGCAATCGGGTAATAACAGGAATAAACAAATTCCCCGGGATTTGGATCCAAAGCAGGTTGCAGGCCTGCAGGCTTCCCGGTCCTTCTGTAGAAATTATAAGGTTCGATCCCATTTCCCCAGGCTGCCAGCCAGTATTCCGTAAGGATGATATTCAACCGGTCTCCATCGTTGGTTGCGGCATCATAACGGGATTTGACCTCATTGATGTACTTGGTCACTTCATCATTGTACACATAACCCTTGCTGGATTCAAATGCAGAGATTACCGAACCCTGTGAGGTAGCCATGGAAATATTCCGGACATCATCCATCGATTTCTTAATCCCGGATTCCAACAAGGCTTTGGGATCGCCGGTAGTCTTGAGCACCAGGGCTGCCTCCGCCAACATAAAATCAACAAAGGAGGCCATCATAATAGGCTGAATACCGGCACCGCCGGCACCTGCACCCAGAGATACGGCACGACCAGCATCGTTGTCAAACGAACCTCCTGCAGGATATAATCCCCAGGCTGTGCGTTTAACTCCATCGGGCGGGATCCCTTCGTTGTTCAGGTGGTCTCTTCCCCAGTACCCATTGTTGCCGCCACTGTTGCTGCCGGCGACACAGAATACCATGCCATCCGGGTAATGCCGCGGCGCCTGGTTGGTTATGCACCTCAGTTCATTCGCATTTTTTGTATCCTCCAAAACCTGGCGATAGAAATAATAGCGCAACCTGGGATCTGCAAACCCTTTGGCATCCACAAACTGACGCATATAATAATTGGATTGGTAATCCCCTCCTCCGGTGACCGTATACTGTCCCTGGTAACGGGGATGCCTCGCATCCGGGTTGGCCAGGTTGGTGCCATACTTGAAATAAAAACTTTGGGAGGTATTTTCAATGAGGTTTTTTGCTGCGATCAACGTGTTTATGCCCCCGGCAGCATTGGCATCGACCAGCCGGCGGTTGAGCAGGATCCTCAATTTCAGGGTATTTGCCAAACGTATCCACTTTGCTTTATCGCCACGGTAGAAAAAATCGTTGACCGTGCCTTTTGCGGATTTACCAAAATCTTCCAGGGCTTTATCCAGGTCTGCGAGCGCGGCATTGTATACGTCCGCGCCTTTATCCACCGAAGGATTGAACTCGTTTGGATCCAGGGCCTTGGAATAAGGGACATCCCCGAAATGGTCCACCAGCATGGTCAGCAGATGCGACCGGATGACCCGGGCGATTCCGGTATGGAAATAAAATTCCTGGGCTTCGGCGAGGGGCAAAAGGGTATTGACATCCGCCAGGGTGACCGCATAAGTGTTTTCCCATACTCCGTTGACCCCACCAGGAGTCACGGCATTGTCGTAGATCACCGCACCCTGATTGAGCATCCGGGTCAGACGCAATCCGATGTCGGAAAAACCGTTGAATGCGTTGCGGTATCCGATCTGGATGTTGTTCAGCAGAAAATTGAGGTTGGTGCTGCTGGTGGTCACCGCATTCGGGTTGTCCAACAAATCCAGGCTGCATGAACTGGCGGCCAGGAACCCGAAGGATAATAAAAAGATTTTTATATAGTTTTTCATTTTACTTACAGTTTGGAGTGATTAAAAGGTCAGTTTGAGTGAACCCCCAAACCTTTTGGAAGTGGGACTGACCAACATGTCAAAACCTATTCCATTGCCCACACCCAATCCGGCCATATCGGCGTCGAAATTCATGTATTTCGGGAAATTGAAAGCTTTGTTCCAGAGGTTATTCCCCGAAAGCGTGAGGCTTGCTCCTTTGATGGTTTTACCCAGCAATTTGGCAGGAACGGTATAGGAGAGCGAAACTTCACGGAGTTTCAGCTGGGTCCCGTCGTACATCGATCCCTCATCCCCAAAGAAGAATACATTGTTGAAATAAACGTCCGAAGCCGTAATCTGCACATCGTTGGGAGTACCGTCGCTGGCTTTTACCCCCGGAAGGATGAAGGTCTGATCCCGGTCGAATTCCGTGTCCCTGGAAGTACCCCGTCCGAGCGTGGCTTTGGCCATCGAACTGTAGATCACACCACCGTGCCGGTATTCCAGCATGGCGCTCAGGGCCAGGTTTTTATAAACCAGGGTATTGCCAAAACTGGTCAGGAATTTGGGATTGGGATCCCCCATCACTTCAGGGGTTGCTGTGACGAGGAAGTTACCTCCTGCGTCGATCAAACGCTGGCCCTGCTCATTGGTCCGCCATTTGGTGCCTTTGATCACATTGAAAGGCTGCCCAACCTCGGCATAGTTACCGAGTGCGGAACCAAAACCTGCTATTTGAATGGAGGTAAGGCTGTTGCTCAATTCTTCAATGAGAGGCTGGTTGCGGGAATAGTTTATAAAGGTTTCCCATTCAAAATTACCCACCTTGACCGGAGACCCGCTCAATCCCAGTTCGATCCCCTTATTCCTCAATTTTCCAATGTTGATGGTGGTATTGGTAAACCCGGTCGACGGATCCAACAAGGCGGAAGTGATGAGGTCTTTGGTGGTGCGGTTGTAAACGGTAAGGTCAATGCTGACCCGGTTGCGGAGCATCCGCGCCTCCACACCGAATTCCAGTTCACTGTGCAATTCAGGTTTCAGATTAGGGTTCCCCAGGTTGTTGGCCACGGAGTGGGTGGTGTGCAAGGTCCCGCTTGCATCCGTGAAGGCCCTCGCGTTTTGCGCCAGCACATTCCGGGTGTTGTAGGGGTTGGGGAAGCCCGCGGACTGCCCTACCCCAAAACGGAGTTTGAGGTATCCCAGGGTGGTAGATTCCAATCCTTTGAACAGGGAGGTGGGAATGAAGGAAACGCTGGCCGAGGGATAAAAAATAGTCCGGTTTTCCTTTTCAACGGTGGAAGTCCAGTCGTAACGGCCGGCGAGGTCCAGGTAAACCCATTCCTTATAATCCACGATGGCGTTCCCGAAAATTCCCATACGGGTTTGTTCGATGGTAAAATCGTTGGCTGCCACAGCCAGGAAATTGCTGTGACGGTTAAGATTGAATGCAAGCTGTTGGGTGCTGATGATGGCGTCCTGGCGGAAAAAATCGTTCCGCATGTTTCCTCCCACTTTGACGGTGTAACCGAAAGACTTGGAGAATGGTTTTTGATAGGTCAGGGCCACGGTATGGTCCCAGATGGTGTTGTCGATATTGGCCGTGCGGTAAAGGCCGGTGTTGATGCTGGGAAGGGGATCTCCTTTAGGCACGATCAGTTCCTGGAGTTCCCCGTAAGTATCCAGACCCACTTTATACGAAAGGTCCAACCTTGGGGTTATTTTATAATTTATGATGCTTGAACTGAACAGACGGTTTACCTGGTCCGTTACCCTTTCATATTTCCTGATCCAATATGGGTTGGGGATATCATTCCCGGCCCGGTAGTATACGCTCCGGTTGTCCACCGGACTTTCAAAGGGCCAGCCGGTCAGGTCATTGCTCCGGTTTGTAAAAAACAAATTGGCAAAGATGGACGGATAATCCAGGGCATTATTGGCCTGGCCTCCCGAAATCGGAGGGGTTTTCTGATCGAAACTTGAAAACTGGAGCGAGGTGGAAAAGCTTATTTTATCACTGATCGCTACGTTTGTCCCCAAACCAATATTCAGTTTATTCAGATCATTATTTTCAATATATCCTTCTTCGTTCGCATAGCCCAGGGAGGCGCTGTAATTGAATTTATCGGTTCCTCCATTGACCACGAGCGAATTGTTGGTTACCAGGCCCGTGCGGAAGAAGTCGCTGACATTGTTCTTGTAACCGGTATAGGCCACATTTTTACCCTGGAATTCAGGAAAAGCGGCCCGCAATTCGGCGCTCGAGAACAAACTGTAAGGATGAGGAGTCTCCTTCAACTGATGGAAACCCGCGCCCCAGTTGGAGAAAAAGGCCGGTCCCCCAACCTGCTGGAAGCCGCCGCCATAAAGGTTTTGATATTCCGGTAAGGCGGCCACCTGGTTTCCAAAAAGAGAGGTAGACAAAGAAATGGACGGCGCCTTAAATTTCTTATTACCTGTTTTCGTGGTGATCAGGATTACCCCGTTGCGGCCCTGGTCACCATATAAGACCGTGGCGGCAAGCCCTTTGAGAACAGATACGTTTTCAATATTGTTAGGGTCAATATCGATAAACCGGCTTGGGGTGGATTGACCGCCGGTGGTAAAATTCTGGGTTGCCGAACCCCCTCCTGTACTGACGGCGTTGGTATTTGAATTATAAGGTACCCCGTCCACCACGAATAAAGGCTGGGTGTTGCCGGAAATCGAGGTATAACCCCGGATGTTGATGTTGGTACCCGTCCCCGAAATACCGGAAACTCCATTGATATTGACCCCCGGTACCTTGCCTTGCAGGATCCTGCCGACGTCGGTTTGAGGCCGCTCTTCGATCAGTTTTTTATCTACCGTAGTCACGGAATAACCCAGGGCCCGTTTCTCACGCTGGATACCCAGCGCGGTCACCACCACTTCCTGGATGGCTACCCCTTCTTCCATGATTACGTTGAGCTCGGAGGCATTTCCAATCACCACATCCTTGGGTGTAAAACCCGTGTACGTAAATGTAAGTATTGTCACTTCACCAGGGACATTGATGGAATAAGATCCGTCAATGTCAGTAACTGTACCGATCTCGGTACCCTTGGCCACCACGTTGGCGCCAATCAATGCTTCGCCGCCCGAGTCGGTGACCTTCCCGCTGATGGTCCTCTGCCCAAAAGCTGAAATTGCACTGCCCAGGAGGCATACGAATAGAAAGAGTCTTTTCATATAACCCTGATTTAAATAGATTTAATGAGTGAGTATCCCAGTTAAAGGTTTTACCAATCCTTTAACGTTTCGGTAACCTTTATTGTGGATTGAAGGTAATAAAAATCAATATCTCGATTAAAATTTCCTTAAAATTTAGAAAAAACAATTTTAGGCCGGGAAATTGCCAATTTTCCAAGCTAAAATCCCCCCTTTTGGCAAAGGATCCCCTGATTTGGGCAGAAATAAAAGTGGATGGGTTTGTTTTAAAATAAAAAGCCGGAAACCCTTACCAGGCTTCCGGCTTTTTTCAGTGGACTTTGATCCTAAACCTTATTTATCCCAAAACACCCTTTCCACCATATTGACTTTTTGTGGAGGAGCATTCGGGTTCAGATCGATTTCAGACTGAGGGTAAAAAAAGGAACGGGGAACGTCAGGGCTGCTGGTGACCACGGCGTTCGGCACTTTGACTATTTGAGACGGATATCCCGTTCTCCGCCAGTCCGCCCAGGGCTCATTGATTACCCCGAAATTTCCTACATATTTCTCCTCGATGATCTTCTTCACATTTTCCGCTTCAGTTCCCGGTAAACTGCCTTGTTGTGCGATATAAGCTTCGGCTTGCGCCGTGGACACCCCGGCGGCGCTCATGGACATCCGGATACCCTGGCGGAACAAGGAATCGGCAGACAGCCCCCCCAGGTTGCCTCCGCTGAGGACGGCCGCTTCAGCCCGGATAAAAAAGGATTCGGCGGCGGTCAAAAAACGGACGGGAGCAGTGCCGGAATAGGTGTATGCATTGAAAGCAATCGAACCGTTGCTTGCCGCCGTGGCGGTATTGAGGGTATCCCCGCGCAAATATATATGGGTGCGGGAGTATTGCTGGGAAGAGGGATCGCCGCTTTTGGCCCCTTTGAAATTGCCGCTGTGCAGGGGGAAACTCGTAAAATAACGCCAGCGCCTGGGATCTTCCTTGGCATTCATCATATCCACCAAGGTGGCATTTGCAAACAGGTAGTTCGAACGGAAAATTTCAAATTGCTGAATGGGATTCTGGGCATTGGTCGCGTTGACGAAAGCCATTTGAAAATTGTCGGCTACGGCATTGATGACCGGTCCCGTCGCAGCGATGGCTGCAATTTCCGATACCGCTTTTGCCCGGTCCACTTTGGTGGTATGGAGCCACAACCTCATCCGGAGGGTATTGGCCGCGGCAATCCATTTGGCCCGGGAAGCGGACCAGGAACCCGAATAGATCGTCGAATTGGTCCCCGGGCTTTTCTGGGAAGCGGCATTCATGTCTGAGACCGCTTCGGTCAGCATAGCGATGAGGGCGGGATAGATGACCGAAGCATCGTCGTAATTCGGTTGTGAATTTGCGGTAAATTTCAAGGCCTCTGTAAAAGGGGCCTTACCCCAGGTGTCGGCGATATTGGCAAAGACATAAGCCTTCAATACCTTGGCAACCCCCGCATAATGCGGACTGCCTTCTTCGCCGGCTTTCTGAATGACCAGTTCAAGGTCGCTTAAAATGGTGGCATACATCAGATTCCAGACATTGTTTACATCGGACCCGGTAATCAGGTATTTCTCATAGTCCTGGGTCTGGACCGTTGCCCCGGCGGTTTGACCGGACCATTGCTGCGCGATCAGGGCTCCATAACGGTTCATATCGCTGCCCGCCCAAAACCCGAAAGCGACCGTGGCGGAGGTCAGCACTTGTTCGATGGGCGCATTGAGCACCGCATTGGGGTCCTGGTTGATATCCAGGTAATCCTTACAGGACACGGTTGAAAACAGCATCACCGCAAGGAGGAGACTCAGTTTTATATATTTATTTGTTTTCATTTCTCTTTCTAATTAAATAAATAATATGATTTCAACAGGTGATCATCAAAAGGTCACCGACAGGTTAACTCCCAGGGACCGGGCCTGAGGCAGGGCATTGAATTCCAATCCCTGGGCATTGCTCACCCCAAGGGCATTCTGCTCCGGATCCAGGTGCGGATAATCGGGTGCCGATAAGAAAAGATTGCGTCCAAAAACCCCGACGATGAGGCTGCCGAACGGTGTCCGGTCCAGCAAGCCCCGTGAAAAGGTATAGCTTAAAGCCGCTTCCCGGACACGGAACCAGGAAGTATTGTAAATAAATCCCTTGGCTGCGACGAATTTCCCGGAATTGCCCCAATATTGCTCGGCAGTGACCGCAACATTATTGGGAGTTCCGTCTGCTTTAACTCCTTCAAAGATATAAGGCTTGGCAAGGGTTCCATCGGAATTGAACCGGTCGAATTCTGCCGTTTCGATCCCCACACCGTTGCGCTGAATGTCCGCCAGGTTGCGGGAATACTGGTCGCCTCCCTCTTTGATATCGAGTAATACGCTCAGGGATAATCCTTTATACTTCAGTTCATTGTTGATGCCCATCAGGAATTTTGGATTGGGGTTCCCGATTTTTTGAACTCCCGAGGTCGCAGAAGGAAGCCCGTTGGCCCCGATGACCACCGTTCCGTTGGGATTGTACGGCAGCCTGGGGTCAAACAACTTGCCGGTTGGATCGTTGGTCCGGTTATAATCCGATCCATAGATCTGCCCGTATTCATCTCCGACCACCAGGCGTATATTGGGGGTAGTGAACCCTCCCAGGAAAATGTTCTGAACTCCGGGAGCCAGCTGGTCGACCGTAGATTTGAATTGAGTATAGTTGACCGAAGCATTCCATTGAAAATCCTTGCTCCGGATCGGTGAAATATTCAGGATGCCCTCAAAACCTTTGGTTTTCAGTACCCCGGCATTGCGGATAATGCTCGAAATCCCTGCTGCCGATGAATTGGGCACCGACAGGATGATATCGGTTGATTTTTGCTGATAAGCGCTGACTTCGATCCCGATACGGTCTTCCCAAAAGCCCAGGTTTACGCCGATTTCACTCGAACGGGTAAACTCCGGTTTCAGATCGGGATTGCCCGCCCCATTCTGCAAGGTAAAACCAGACAAGCTATTGAAAGGGAAAGCAATATTGGGCCCGAATCCGTCCGCGGCGCCCGCTCCGCCGTAATAACTGTCTGTAGCATACCGGAATTCAGGTTTGGCATTCCCGATCAAACCGGTGTTGGCCAGGATGGCAAAATCGGATAAAAACTGCGAATTCAAAGCGAACATCTTCATGATGTTCAGCTTGATGGCTGCCGAATAATAATAATAGCTGTTATTGGATTGCGGAAGGATGGAGTTCTGGTCATTCCGTGCGGACAGATCGATCGAACCCCAATTCTTATAACCCGCCGTAAAGTTGGCAAAATTACCTACCAAGCGGTAATTCCATTTATTAAAGACCGGGAAATAAGTGGTCGTGTTGGCATTGAGGTTTCTGAAATTCCGTACCGTCACGCCATAGCCGGTGACCTGGGCATCGCTGCGGAACTGATCCAGGATTTCATTTCCCAATACGAGGGTCAGGTCAAAATCGCCGATATCTTTTTGAGCGGTGAGGAGGGTGGTCGTATTGAGTATGCGTGATACGGTGCGGATATCCCTGATGGCTCCGCGGCCCCCCGCGCTGGTACCGGCTCCACCCGTGGACCCGATTTGATCGTACAGGCTGGCCGAATAAGTGAAGTTGTCCGTTCCCACCTTTACGCTGGCGGAAAGCATTTTGCTGATGTCATACCGTAAATTAAAATTTCCAAAGATCCGGTCGACCTCGTCGTTGTAAAGGTTATTCTTAATGGTCCAATAGGGATTATCGTGCGCCCCGCTTCCCCAATCGAGATTGTTGAGGGTCACCGGGTGCTCAAAAGGACGACCAGTAAGATCCCAACTGCGGGGGGTAAACCAGGCACGGAAGAGGGGATTCGCCAACTGATTTCCCTGTGGTGTCCTGACCGAGGTGTTCCGGATATAATTGGCGGAAACCCCTGCGGTCAATTTTTTTGTAATGCTGTTATTGGCATTCACGCCGATATTGTAACGCTTCAGGCGGTTCTGGTCCATGATCCACTTATCATCCAGGTATCCGGCGGACAAGCGGTAGCTGTAATTCTCCTTCCCGCCCTGGAAACTGAGGTTGTGCTGCATATTGGGGGCGGACCGGAAAAGGTCCTTCACGTTATTGGGATAAGCCTGCAGGGTCATCGAGGTATCCCCGGGGCCGTTCAGGCCACGGTAAACGGTGGGAAGCAAGACCTGGCGGCCGTCAATCCTTGGGCCCCAGGAAGAAAGGCCGTTAGGATTGTATGCGCCTGCATTGCCGGCCGCGTATTCATTCTGATAGTCCGGCAAGCGGTTGATTTCCTGGTTGGCATAAGTCAAATTATAAGAGATGTTTTGCTTCGTCCTGACCTTGCCGCTCTTGGTGGTGATCAGGATGATGCCGTTGGCTCCCCTTGAGCCGTAGAGGGAAGTGGCTGCGGCCCCTTTCAGGACGCTGATGCTTTCGATATCGTCCTGGTTGAGGTCAATGGCGCGACTCGAATTGGTCACCCCATTCTGTAAGGCGGAGCCCCCTCCCGTATTGTCAATGGCAATCCCATCAACCACAAACAGTGGTTGATTGGAGCCGGTGAAGGAGGTAAATCCCCTGATGATAATGCTGGAACTCGCGAAAGAGCCCCCGGCGCCAGAAGTGCGGACTCCGGGCACCTTTGCTGAAATCGCATTGGTGATGTTGGTCGTATGCGCCATCGTGAGTTCCTCGCTGTTCAGTTGTGATACGTTGTACCCGAGGTTGCTTTTATCCTTTTTAATACCAAAGGAGGTGACCACCACCTCCTGGATGCTCACCCCTTCTTCCAGGATGACATTGATTTCGGATAAAGTGCCAATAGATACATCCTTGGGATTGAACCCGGTGTAAGAAAAGGTCAGTTCCGTCACATTTTCAGGGACGATGATGGAATAGGCGCCATCCACATCCGTAACGGTGCCGATGGAGGATCCTTTGGCCACCACATTGGCCCCGATGAGCGCTTCGCCGGCTTCATCCGTGACCATACCTTTGATGGTCCGCTGCGTGAAGGCCGTCGAAACGGTAATCAACAAAATGAATAGTAGAATAAGTCTTTTCATATGCTTGTTTTAAAAAAAATTAATAAAAACGATTGGCCTTATCCAGCCAACCGATATCCTTAAAAGTTTAAGGTCCACAGGAACCGTAAACTCGTTGTTTTCTGAATGATCAAACCGTGAGCCACCCCGAAACTTTCAGGGTGCCGATTCTCGCACAATGGGGGCCTGAACTGTAAAACCGGGTACTCCGCCTCAGACCTGCAGCAGAATTCCTCCTCACCAGATCAATAGCCGCTGTTTTGGACCAGGCTCTTATTGGTATCGATCTCCCTCTGGGGAATGGGCAGCACCATCTTAGGATCGGAAAACGGGAGCGTTCCTACATTCTTTTTAAGCCGCCTGACATCCTGCAGCAACTGGCCTTCAAACATCAGCTCCAGTTTTCGATCCAGCAGGATCCGGTCCAGGTTGATCTGGTCCAGGGTCAACAGTCCGGCTCCGGCCCTGTCCCTTATGGCGTTGAGGTCCTCCAGGGGGCTGGCACCTACCACCGTACCCAGCCTGAAATTGGTCTCGGCCCTGATCAGGTACATTTCAGCTAACCGGATGATGCTGATATCTCCAAACTGATCCAGATGTTTTCCGGTAAATACCCCACGGGATGTGGTCACTGTAAATTGCCCCCTTGGGTCATTGGGACCGTAAAGGTCAGTATGTTTGGTTTGAATAACGATATCCCCTCTTCCCGCAAAAGTCGCCGGGGCAAAATAAGTATTCATACTATTCACCCCATCCTGTTCGGTGATAATCACTTTGAATATGCTTTCTCCGTCAAAACTGCCGGACTTATCGTAAAAAACATCCACATAAGATTCGGCCAAGGCATGCGAACCTGAGGCAATGACTTTGTGGGCCGCATCCCGCGCAGCGGCAAAATTACCCTGGATCAGGTAAGTCCTGGCCAGAAGGGCGGTCGCGGCATTGCGGGTGCCGAATCCATTTTGGTCCGCCGATTCGGGAATCAGGGTTTCCGCCTTGGTAAAGTCTTCCAGGATCTGGGCATAGACGGCTGCCACAGTAGCCCTTGGACGATTGTCTTCATCGGTGACTACCCGGGTGGGAGTGGTCACCAGGGGTACTCCGGGATTATTGTTTTGATCTCCATCGCCCCAGGCTTTGGCAAAAAGGTTAATCAACCCAAGATAGGTGGCACCCCGGATCAGTCGGGCCTCTCCCTCAACCTGGCTTTTATCGGCGGCATCCAGTTTGTCCAGGGCCGACAGTACATTGTTGGCCCGGTTGATGGCCACATAAGCGTCTCTCCAGGTAGCCAGAACCTGGGCATTTCCCGTCGTCATGGCTTTGCGCCACATTTCATCCTGTCCGGCGAAAGTCCCTATGAACCGCACCTCCCGGTCATCTGCCACCAATTCACTGGTAAATTGAAATCCCCCACCGTAAACATCTCCATCCGCAAGCCCGTCATAGGCCCCGGTCAGGGTGACCTTTACATCCTGGGCGGTCGCCAGGGCATTCGTTTCATCAATGGATTGGGTGGGCTTGACATCCAGTTCCTTGTCGCAGGCCGCGAAGATGAAAATCAGAAATATATAGATTGACTTTTTCATGATTCCTGAGGATTTGATTGAATTAAAATTTAATGTTTAAACCGCCGACAATGGTCCGCGGGAGCGGGGGTGAATAAAAATCATAACCTTGCGCGACATTCGTAACGAAATCATCTGAATTGACTTCCGGGTCCCAGCCGGTATAATCGGTAATGGTCAAAAGATTCAATCCGGTGACATAAACCCTGGCGCTCTGGATGCCCACATTTTTAAGCCAAACCGCGGGAAGACTGTACCCGAGGGTTGCATTTCTCAGGCGGACAAATGAGCCGTCCTGGATAAAGCGGCTGGACGCCTGGGCCCCGTTATTGTAAAACAGACGGGCTTCCGGAATATTCGTGTTGGTATTTTGAGGGGTCCAGGAATTCAGCTGATCTACTGTCTGGTTGTCTTCAAAACGGCCATTGGCAGAACTGAACCGGCCGGCTCCATAGAAGTTGACCAGGTTGCCTTGTACGGTATTCCATAACATATTAAAATCCAGTCCTTTAAAACTGATGCTGGTAGTCAGGCCCCCAACCCACTTTGGAAGTCCGTTACCTATCACAACCCGCTGAGCCTGGTTGTACCGGTTGGTAGTGCCGCGATCGATCGTGCCATCTGTATTTTTTGAATTTTTATACCAAAGCGCGTCGCCATTCGCAGGATCCACCCCTGCATATTCTACCGTAAAAAAGGTACTCAGGGGCTGGCCTTCCATGGCCCGGCTCATATTGGAAAGGCCACCTTCGATGATCTGACCCTGGAGGTCATTGATCAGATTTTTATTCCTGGCATAATTGACCCCGATGTTCCATTTGAAGTCCCGACCGTTGACCACCGTGCCGTTAAGTGCAAATTCAATACCTGAGTTTTCCAGTTTTCCCACGTTTTTGGTCTGGGTGCTAAATCCAGTGCTGGCAGGTACATTTACATTCAGCAACAAGCCATCCGTCTGCTTATTGTAATAGTCGATTTCTCCATTCAGGCGGTCATTAAACAATCCAAAATCAAGCCCGATATCCATCTGGTCGGTGGTCTCCCATTTGAGATTGGGATTACCCAACTGGGCGGGCCGCTGACCTGGCTGGTTCCCATATCCGGCATCTCCCTGGAACAAACCCAGTTGCGGGAAATTGCCGATCTCGGCGTTTCCGGTGCGTCCATAACTGGCCCTTAACTTCAGGAAACTGACGAGCCTGCTGTCGCTCAGAAAGTCTTCTTCCGAGAGGATCCAGCCCGCGGAAACAGCCGGGAAAAATCCATATCGGCTGTCTGAACCGAACCGCGAAGAGCCATCCACGCGGGCGCTGAGCCCGATCAGGTATTTATCGGAAAGCTTGTAATTGGCCCTGGCGAAATAAGACACGAATCTGAAATTCGTCTCCGTGGAAGTCCCTGCCGTGATTTTTGCAGCGCTTGCAATTTTTTTGTAAGAATCCGACGGGTAATCGGTCCCGGTCACGGAATTAAAATCCTGTTCCGATTGCTGGTAGGACATGCCCAGCGTGAAGTCGATCTTGTGGGATCCGAATTCCTTGAGATAATTAAAATAGTTGTTCGTATTCAGGTTTTCCACGCGGGTAAAATAATTGGAGCCCGTCCCAAGCGGGAAACCGGTATTCCTCTGGCTGAGGCTGCTGTTGTAAGATTCTTCCTGCTGATTGAGGAAATCAATACCGAGTTCAGACCGGAACACCAGTCCGGGTATGATTCTGAGGGCACCGTAGACATTGCTCAGGTTGCGGTGGACATTGGTATTGAATAGGGCGCCGTCCACATTGAGGAGGCCATTATAGTACAGGGGTTGGCCGATATCACCGGGAGGAGAACCGATCAGCAAACCTGTGGTCGGGTCAAATTGGGGGGATAGCGGGGTGAGGGCTACAAGCTGCAACGGATTGGAAAAGGCATTGTCCCCGTCCAGACGCTCGTTTATGGTACGGCTCAGGCCGAGATTGAATCCGAGGTTGAAGATATCGCTGACCTGGTGGTCGAGGTTGATCCTTCCGGTCATTCTCTTGAGTTTATTGTCTACCATGATCCCTTTCTGGTCGAGGAACTGGCCGGAAACAAAGAAGCGGGTCTTGGCATTTCCGCCATCGATGCTCAGGTCGATCTGGGTCTGGGGCGCATCCTGGAAGGCGAGATCATCCCAGCGGGTATCCGCCTGGTTAGGGGTACCATAGGTGCCCAGGCTCACCCCTTCGAAGAATCCTTCCATATAAGTGGTGTAGGAATCGGGATCGGAAGGATCGATGCTTTCAATCCGGTCGGAATTGGCGGCTGCCTTGCGGTAATAGTCTATAAACTGGGCGGAATTGAAAAAGTCGACTTTACGGGTTGGTTTGCTGTTACCATACTGCATTCCTACATTCACGTTGGTGCGACCCTCCCTTCCTTTTTTGGTGGTGATCAGGACCACCCCGTTCGAAGCCCTTGAACCATAGATGGCGGCCGCGGAGGCGTCCTTTAAAATTTCGATGGATTCGATATCCTGGGGGTTGATGTCCACGATGGAATTGGTGGAGCCCCCGCCGTTGTTGGAAAGATCGGCAGTGGTAATGGGAATGCCGTCCACTACGAACAAAGGCTCATTGGAAGCGGAAACCGAGGAATTGCCACGAATGCGGATCTGCTGGGCCTGACCCAGTTTTCCCGTGCCTGCATTGATTTGTACACCGGCGGCTTTGCCCTGGAGCACCGCCTCCACGGAATTTACGGGCACATCGCGGATCTCGCTGGCTTTGATCTTCGCAATATTGCCGGTGAGGTCGCGTTTGATCTGGGTGCCATATCCCGTGACGATCACTTCTTCAATGGTTTTCACATCTTCGCTGAGAATGACGTCTACGACAGCCTGGCCGTTGACGGCCACTTCCGCTGTAGCAAAACCGATATAAGTGAAGACCAGGACATCGTTTGGACCGGCTGCGATTTCATAGGCGCCATCGATATCGGTCACGGTGCCGGTATTGGTACCTTTCACACTGATAGACACGCCGATCAAAGGCTGATTGTCGGCTTTGGCGCGAACAAGGCCTTTAACCGACTGGGCATGCAGACCGGTAAATGCAAATAGAAATAAAAAGGCTGAAAGCCCAAGTTGGCAAAGTCTTTTCATATAAATAGCTTAAAAAATGATTTAGTGACTATACACGAATACTGCAATATAACGAATACCACCGTATCCCCGTCCCCTTTCTCACTGTAAAAAAATAAAAAAAGCCCCTGGAGTGTTCCAGGAGCTTTTTTCATAAAAGGCCTTCCGGATTACCTGGGGCCTAAATATTCCATATGCCAGTCGAAAGCCACCCGGATATGGGGTGGGGCCGCAACGGCATTGGTTTGTGTCATAAAAAATTTGACATCGATGCTGTGATCGTCCGCATTAAATTTATTGATGCCCGAAGGGTCGATTACTGCCGCACGGGTATTCCCCGCCGGTTGACCATAATAATTGGTGACACTGATGATCTTATTAGTTGCAGGATCAAAAGTGAAAACAGGGCAGAATGAACCATAACCGGATACGGCGGTACCGCTGTAAATAGGAACGAAAGGCGCATGCCAGACATCCGGATCGTAGCCATCTACAGTCACCGCTCCCGAAGTCACCAGGTGGTAATTCATGGGGAAATAACCGGTTAATGCTGAAGACACATAATCCGTCATGGTCCCGGTCACCTTATAAATTCCGTCGTAGTCGTTTTTAACCAGGATGTTGAAAAGGCCGCTTTTAGCCGATTCCACAATGGTATATCCATTCGATACGGAAGCCACTTTGATCCCTATCGCGTAAGCCTTGCTCAGGTCGAAAGTGGACGGATCCACGGTAATGGTCACCTTCTTGGCAAACTCCCCGGGGGCAAAGGCCAGGTTCAGGGATTTCAAGTTATAAAGATTGGCCGGCATGTCCACGAACTCGGTACCATTGGCATCGTTGTAAGCTGCGATCATGGCCGGGTCAAGCGCCAGGGTCACTTCAGCCGAAGTATTGAGGTTGGCTTCAGAATTGGCGTCCCGTTGAACGGTAAACAATGGAAGGGTGGCGGAGCCAGGCCGGGCACTGAAGCCGATGGCTTTGACTTCATCTCCTCCTCCCGCAATCCTGACAAAATTGCCACCGATCCCTTCGATGGCGTTTTCCCCTTCCTCGATACAGGAAGTGAAGGAGGCCAGGACCAGAAGACCCATTATATATTTTAATTTCATACGATTTGTGTTAATTGTAATTTAAATAAATAGGTTTATTTATCCCACCAGACGCGTCCGTCCTGGTTGTCCGGGCCACCCAGGCGTCCGAGGGCTGCATCCAGGTTTTCCCGGTTGAGGTTGTATTCCACGGAGGGATAAGTGAATCGGCGGGGGATTTGTTTGGAATTGCTCACGGCAGCAGGGGTTGGGGTCAGGACCGGGGTGTTGGTCCTTCTCCATTCGGTCCAGCCGCTTCTTCCGTCCGGATAGATGGCCACCCATTTCTGTAAATTGATTTTTTCGAGGTCGCTGGGGCCACCGGTCAGGGCAATGAGTTCGGTACCGATTCCGGTGGGCTGAATATAACCCAGGAAACGCTGTTCATTGTAAACTTCCCATCTTTCCCAGGAAGCTTTGATGCCATTGGCGTAGAATGCGGCTTTGTCACCGGTTACCCAGCCCAGGTGAATAGCTTCCGCAATGGTCAGGAGGACCTGGGAAGCGGATAAGACCACCAGGGGTGAATTCTGGGCACGCCATTTGGGAGCCAGGATCTGAGACCAGTCGGCATTGGCATTGGTAAATGCAATCGCGGCGTCACGCGTCAATCCATAAGGAACCCCTTTGACTGCGCCCTGTGCATTGGGATTGCCCAATACCGGCAGGCGCGGGTCATTCCAGGACTTCAGGCGCTCCACCATCACATCGCTGATCGAATAATCCTTACGGCCATCATAGAGGGTAAACCAGGGATTTTTAAAGGCAGCCCCGGGATAATGAACGACCACATCTTCCGATGCGGAAGAAAGGTAACCTGCAGGGTCTGAGAAGGCCGCTGCAAATTCAGCCTTACCCAGGTTTGCATCGGCTTTGGAAAGCCTCATGGCGAGGATCAATCTCAGAGAGTTGGCAAATTTTTTCCATTTGTTTTTATCCCCATCAAATAGAATATCCCCCTGGGCGGCAAGTCCATTGTCAAACTGGGCAATGGCCTCTTTCAGTTCCTTGTAGAACCCTTTGTAGATATCCAACTGGGTATCGTAAGCGGGTTGGGCATCCCCTTTCAGGGCTTCGCTGTAAGGCACATCGCCGAAGCGGTCCGTCTGATGCATAAAATGATAGACCAGGAGGATCCGGGCCACGGCGATCTGGTTGGCATTGGAACCATTGGCCAGCACCTCATCTTTGGTATCCGGATTGGTATTGTTGTCGATGATGTTCTGCAGGTCATACATCGCCCCGGAATAATTGCCGGTGAAATTGACCTGGATCAGTGAATAGAGCGAGGCATCGGTGTATTGCGTTTCAGAAAAATACTGGCAATACAAGGCTTCGTTCATTCCCTGGGTCCAGCCACCCAACCCGGCCAAAGCATTGGTCAGGAGGGCGGAGGTGACGGGCACGGTGGTCGCATTAGGATTTCGGTTCAGGTCTCCGAAATCGGATAGCGAACAGGTGCTGAACAGCAGCGCTGCTGCAACGATTAATATTGATTTAAATGAATTTTTCATGTTTTATTTTTTTAGAATCCAACCTTTACGTTAAAGCCGAAGGAACGGGTTCCGGGGAACTGTCCGTTTTCTCCATAGGATTGAGAAATCTCTGAAGGATCAAAATCCTTGGTCTTGGAGGAAATCAGCCAGGGATTGCGGGCAATAAAGGAAACCACCAGGTTTTTCACCGCGGGGATTCCGAGTTTATTGGTATTGACTTTGTATCCGATGTTCACCTCGCGGAGTTTTACAAAATCCAGCGGATGAATGTTGTCTTCAGCAATACTCTTGTTGCGGAACTGATGCCAATAGGTTTGGGCATCTACGTAAGTGTCGACAGGTTTGCCTTCGGCATCTACGCCGACCACATGCACACCGCCGCCGACAGCCACAGGGTCGCGGCTTGGGTTACCCTTGTCGTTCAGGGCAGCCGTTTCTTCGAACAAACCGGAGAATTTGCCCCAATGGTCTGAGAGAGAATAGAACACCCCGCCTTTGGAGAAGTCGATATTAAAATTGGCGAACAAATTGCCGACGCTGATCTCATTGAGGATACCACCGGTAAAGTCAGGAAGCACAGATCCGAAATAAGTATCCGGTACGTTGATGAACTGGCCGGAAGCGTCCAGAACAGGAACTCCTGCGTCATTGCGTTTGATACCTCCGCCGCGTACCTGGCCCCAGAGTTCACCGACCTGGTGCACCAGGCGGGCGCCTGAACTGGTCCCGAAGGTACCGGTTTCGCGGATGATCGAGTTGATGCCTTCAGCCAGTTCGATGATCTTGGTCCGGTTGCGGGCCCAGTTGAAGGTCATGTTCCAGTTTACGTTACGGTTTGAAACCGGGGTGACTTCAAGGGTGAGTTCCACCCCGCTGCGGTCCACCCGGCCGGCATTGATGTTTTTAGATGCAAAACCGCTGGTTGCGGATACCGGTACATTGAGGATCTCATCGATCTTTTTCTCCTTGTAATAAGTACCGGAAAGGCCGAGACGGTTGCTGAAGAATTTCAGGTCAAGCCCTCCTTCATAAGCGGATGAAAGGGAGGGTTTGATGTTCGGGTCCACCAGGGCATCCGGGGTACCCATGAGGAAAGCCCCGTTCCACTGGTTGGAATTTACCCCATAATTGAGGGCAAGCTGGTAGGCACCCAGGTCAGAACCCACCTGGGCCCAGCTTCCTCTCAATTTACCGAAGGAAAGGTCATGAATCCCCAACAATTCGCTGAAGAGGAAACTTACTCCCACGGAAGGATAGAAATAGGAGTTGGCATCTTTGGGCAATGCGGAACTCCAGTCGTTACGGGCGGCAAAATCGACATAGAGGAAGTCTTTGTAGCCCAGGGTACCGGTTCCATATAAACTGTTGACCCGTTTGAAGGAACGGCCGCTGCCGAAAGTGATCGGAGTCGTCCTGGAATTCGCCAGGGTAAAGAGATCAGGAACCGAGAGGCCGTCCACGGTAGATCCTGATATTTGGGAGAACTGTACCTTCCGGATATTTCCACCGGCTTTCACGTCCAGGGAAAGATCTCCGAAACGTTTGTGATAAGAAGCCAGGGCCTCGTAGTTATCTTCTTTACCTGGTGAACCATCGCTCGGTTCATAATAACCCTGGTTGTAGAAATAATAAGATTTGAAACCGGTCTGGGTGGCGCTGTTCTCCAGGATTGCCCGTCCAAAACCTTCATTGACCACCTCGATCTGGTTCCTTCTCACCCATCCCTGGACGGTCAAGTCCTTGAAGGGTTTGAAGGTCAGGCTGACGTCCCCGAACAAACGGGTCCGTCTGGAAGACTGGTCGATGTTTTCAAAAAAGTCATAAAAATTGTACCAGTAGTTGCCACCATAGAAGGAGAGCGGGCTGGTCAGGTAATTTCCGGGATTGTTGTGGTTCCAGGAAGACAGGATGCCTTCCGGAGATTTCATACCCTTGTATTCTTTGATCTTATTCAGGTCCAGGTGGCGGTGGAACCACTGGTTGAAAGAGCCCGAAGACTGGTTGGCATATCCGTCGTCAAACACCCCGTTGACGATCCAGTTGGATACGTTGATATTGGTGCTTGCAGTCAGATATTTACCCAGGTCGAAGCTGGCGCTGGTATTGATGGTATTCTTATTTGCAGAGGAAGAGGGCAATAAACCCTTGACGTTTTGATTGGTATAGGAAAGGCGGACATTATACCCTTCTCCCCCTTTACTCAGGCTCACGTTGTTGTTGAGGGTTACCCCCGTCTGGTAGAAGTCCCGGATATTGTTGGGTTGCGGAACCAGTTTAGCGGTCTGGCCGAAGGCCGGAGTACCGACATACCAGGCATACCAGGGAATGTATTCCTGTCCGACCATCCTGGGTCCCCAGGAAGCATCATCGGAATAGTCATGGTGGTATTTGCCTTCAAAAATTTTCCATTCATCGGGCATGCCTTCCTTCCAGTTGAATTCAATCAGGTCGGCTGCGCCCCCTCCTGCATAGGAGTTTTGATAACGGGGCAGGACATAGACCTGGTCGAAGAAGGTACCGGAATTGATTTCAATACCCAGGGCCTGTTTATTGTTGGCCTTCTTGGTTTGAATCACGATGACCCCGGCATCCCCACGCTGGCCATAGAGGGCCGTGGCGCTGGGGCCTTTGAGCACGGTCATGGCCGCAATATCGTCCACAGAGATATCCTGGGCGCTGGCCACCGGAGTTCCATCTACTACATATAATGGTTGTTTGTCATTGAGGGAACCGGCGCCGCGGATGCGGATCGCAGCATCGCGACCGAGAGCTACCGTCGATTGGCTCCGGACCTGGATCCCGGCTACTTTCCCACTCAGGGCATTGTTGACCGAAGTGGCTGGAATCTGCCGGAGTTGGTCTCCATCCACCTGTTGGGCGGAATAGGTTAATGACTTCTGGGAACGGCTGATCCCCAAGGCGGTCACCACGGTTTCCTGGAGCGTGATCCCTTCAGCGAGGGTCACATCAATGGTGGACTGATTACCAACGGTCACTTCCTGGTCGGTGTAACCGATATAGGAAAAAACCAAAATGGATGCATCGGACGGGACTTCCAGAGAATAGGTTCCGTCGATGTCGGTAGTGGTACCCGTAGTAGTACCTTTTACATAGACGTTAGCACCGATCAAGGGCTCTCCGGAGACCTCCTTGACCGTGCCGGTAATTGTTCGCTGGGCCAAGCCAATGGCCACTGCAAACAAAAACGTTGCAAAGGTTAGAGTAAGTTTTTTCATCATTTAGATTTAAAATTTAGCGCGAAAATAAAAAATAAATTAAGAAATGGTTAATTTCTTAACTTCAGGTCAAACGTACTTTAGTTTGAAAGCGCTGTCACTTTGAGTCAATTTCAATCAAAAAACTGTTATTTTTCGACAAACTGATCTTAAAATTCGTTCTTTTGTTAAAGAATTTCTAAAATGTTAAAATTTACTAAAATCGGTGTACTGGGGCTGATGCTCCTGACCATCCCCCTATCGGGGCAGCAACAAACCGCCAATTGCCGGGTCCTTTCGGCAAAATTACAGGGCACCTACCAGGGGGAATGCAAAAACCGCCTGGCTCATGGGGAGGGCACAGCCCAGGGTACGGATACCTACCAGGGACATTTTAAAGAAGGGGTCCCTCACGGCAAGGGGAAATATGTCTATTCGGACGGCTCCTATTATATCGGTGAATTCAAAAACGGGCTCCGTCATGGAGAAGGCACCCTCCATACCATGGATAAGGAAACCAGTACCACCCAATCCGGAAAACTGAGCCTGTGGAAAGATGATGAGTTTATCGAAGAGATCCTGGAAAAAAAATACAAGATCATCCAGTCGCTGAATACCCTGTCGACCCAGTTTGACAAACCCAACGAGATCCAGGACCGCGTCGAAATATTCCTCGGTACCCGGTCCATGATCAACGGGATCAATATCTTTGCATCCACCGGCAATCATTATGTCCAGGGTAAAAACCGGATCATCATCGAAAACGTCAGTTTCCCCCTTTTAGTCAGGTTGAATTATACTTCCCAAAAAGGAGTCAGCGAAGTCCTGCCGGTCAGAGTGGAATTCGAATTGGAATCAAAGGGGCACTGGAAGATTAATGTGAATAGTCAGTAATAATGAGGATTGAGGTTTGAGGTTTGAGGATTGAAGATGGATTCGATCAATCCTCAATCCTCACCCCTCACCCCAAATAAAAAAAGCAGCCGTCATATCTTTATACGTCCAGCTGCTTTAAAAAACTTACTCTAAGTCCCCGCATGGTAGTAGAGCGGAGCGGGAAATTCGAGTAGCGAGATACGAGATACGAGATACGAGCAGTGAGAAGCGAGCGGTGAGACCATTGACCACCCACTGGCCCCTGGTTACTGTTTCACCAACTTCACCGTCCCTTCATCCCCATACCCATTCACCCAATGGTACACCAGGGTCTTTGTGGCGGGGTCGTAGTCGCCGCTTCCGGATACATTTTCCCCAAAGGGTTCCTTGGTATTCTGGAAAAAGACTTCATTGCAACTGAAAGCAATTTCACCCGGGGAGTCTTCCGGTTTTGTAATCCCATAGACGTCATACCATTCAAAATAAAGCCCCCCGCTGAAATCGCTGAGTTTGAAAGAGGACGCCGTAAGTTTGGTAATCTTGACCACGATGCCCTTCACGGTGGTTTCAGTGGGACAACATCCGTCAGTAGAACTGCCGGTGGCATCCTCTACTTTATAATCTCCTGAAATATCCACCGCCGGGCAGGTGATAAAGGACTGAAACTGCAGGGTAAAGGAGGAAGCCGCAGCTCCGTTGATGGATGGGGCAAGGTTCAGGACCGAATCCGTCGCACTCAGTTTTACGTAGGAGGGATATACCCGGCCGTCGTTGAGCGTGACCTGCGGATTGAAGGTAAAGTTTGCCACTTTGGAACCATCCCCATACCCAGGCTCCCCAAACAGGGTGGCAAAATCCGACGCTTTCAATTCCATCCGGACCTTTCCCTGTCCCTGGTCAAAATCGGACTGGGTCAGGGATTTGGCGAGCTTTCTCACGCCCCCGGTGGCCGCAAAAATTTGTACGGAGGCCAGGTCTTTGTTTTCCGAGTACAGGTCGAAAGCCAGGAAATCCGTGGCAATTTTATCGGTAAAGATCCCGGTATGCGCCGGATCGACGACAATACGCAGGTTTACCCCATTAGCGATCTCCGGGATGCGGATCTTGCTCTCATCCGTACACCTTACCAGAAGGAGTAAGGCCGGTATATAAATAAGAATTTTTTTCATTTTTAGATTTTTTATAAATGATCGTTAAATCGTACCATCCGGTTAATCCACATCCCAGAATACCTTGTCCGTATACTGATTGTGCTGTTTTGCGTTGGGATTGGTCTGCAGGTCATCCCCATTGTACGGAAGGGTGACCGGATAAGGCCGGGACTGTGAGGAATGTACATTTGGATCTTTCGCCGGATCGCAAATTTTGGGGAACCCGGTTCTGCGGATATCATTATAAGACTCCAGCCCGTTGCCGAAAGAATGGATCCATTTTTGCGTAAGGATCAATTCCAGTTTGCGGGCATTGTCCGCCGCATCAAACAAGGCCAGGACCTTATCCACATAAGTGGTGATGGCCGCATCCGGGATCACCGGTGCTCCGGCCAGTCTGGCCACGGCATTGACCTTGGCAAAAGACGAACGGATACCCGTGTTCAGCAAAGCTTTGGCATCTTCGCCCGTATTTTTGGTCAAGGCCAGTTCCGCACGGATAAAGTTTACATCCGAGGCAGTAAGCAGACGCTGGGCGCCGGCTCCCTTCAGCCCTGAATTGAGGTCCCCATTGGCCCCGCTGCCATTGTCATAGGCTCCCCCGACCGGCCACAAGCCAAGCAGGGTTTGCGATTTGCCCTGGTCGAAACCTTCATTGGGATCCTTGTCGTAAGAACCAAACCAGATGGAGAGGAAAGATCCGTCCTGGTAAGAAACCGGGTTTTCGGCCTGCTCGTTGGGCCCAAGCTGATTATAAAAGAAATAAGGGATCCTTGGGTCCGCAATCCCTTCGAGCAAGGTGTTTTCACAGGCGGCTTCCCCTTTCATCATCAGGTAGAAATAGGGGCTGATGTAATAGGTGGGATTGCCGAGGGTGTATTCCCTGACAAAACCAGGGTTCCTGTTTTCAGGGGTGATGGAGGTCGTATAAGCCAGTTCAAAATCTTCACTGGTCCCGGAGATATGGCTTAATTTGAGTAATTCAGCCACTTTGGCGGCGTCGTAAAGGTCCGTCAGCCGGGCTTTGTTGTACATATTCAACAAGAGGGACCTCCCATACTTTTTCCATTTGTCCATATTTCCCTTGTACACCAGGTCATCGGTGGTGGGTTTCAGCGTACTGGGTTTATCCAGGTCAGCCAGGGCTTCAAATCCCAGGCGAAACAGATCGCGGTAGATTTCCTTATCGTCGTCGTATTTGGGAAAGGGCGCTTCGGCCCCCAGGGCGGCTTCGCTGTAAGGCATGTCCCCCCAGAGGTCCACGACCGAACTGAATATCTGCACCTTCAGCAACTTGGCCATGCCCACATAGGCGAAGTTGTTGGCCTCCGTTGCTTTTTGAATGATGATGTCGAGGTCAGGCAGGGCCACGGCATACATCTTTTCCCAGGCCTGGGTGAGGGCAAATTCATTGGCGGTGATCTTATAATCATCGTGATTGCCCCGTTGCACGGTATGGTGGCTGTACACCGAAACCAACTCTGAAATGCCCGCCGTACCAATACCCAGTGAACCGAAAACGACGGCCTGGCTGAAGGGCATCAGGTTGTTTACTCTGGCGTCCGTGGGATTATTGGGATCGTCGTTGATATCCAGGTAATCGTCACAGGAGGAGATGGAGATCAGACTGAACCCGCATATTAAAAAAATCAATCTGTAAAATTTCATGACTTTGATTTTAATGGTTAAAACTTGAGATTGATGCTGGCGCCAAACCGTTTGATCGACGGCAGGTTCTGGAATTCAAATCCCTGGTAATTGGAGTCGCCGAAGGTGCTGGTTTCCGGATCCAGGTTGGTGCCTTCGGGGAAATGCGGCGCCTTATACCAAAGGTTTCTTCCGATCAGTGAAAGAGTAACTCCCCGGATTCCTTTTTTAAACAGGCTGGAAGGAAGGCTGTAGCTCAGGGACAATTCCCTCAGCCGGTATACCGTAGCGTCAAATACGGACCACTCATCCTGGCTGTTGGTGCCAAAAGTACTGCCAAACCAGAGGTCATTGGTTTCCACCATCGTCTGGTTCCGGATGCTGCGTCCGGCTTCATCAAGTATGGGTTTCAGGGTCACCGGATCCCCATAGACGCCGGGGATCACGGCATTTTTTTCTCGGTCTGCCTGGAAGTTCAAAACCCCGCGTCCCAGCAAAGCGTTCACGGTCTCAGAATAAAGATCCCCACCCTGTCTCCAATCGAAAACGGCGCCGAGGGATAATCCTTTCCAGCTTATTGAATTTACAATGCCTACGGTAAAGTCCGGGTTGGGATCTCCCACGATGGCATCATCGATGCCGTTGATGATCTGTCCATTGGCTTTATCGATCAATAAATTGCCCTCATCGTCCCGGGCGCTTACCGTCCCTTTTAAAATGCCATAAGGCTGACCCACTCTCAAAACCGGGGTAATCCCGCCGGCGAACAGGGGGCGGATGACCATTTCTTCCGTACCTTCCCGGAGTTCGGTCACGATGGTTTTATACCGTGTAAAATTGGTGATGATGTTCCAGTTAAAATTTTTCTTGGATATGGGGTTCAGCCTGAGCGATACTTCCGATCCTTTGGTTTGCAGTGCCCCGAAATTGGTAAGCAACTGGTCGTAACCCGATACGGTCGGCAAGGCCAACTGGGAGATCTGGTCCACGGAAGTACTCTTGAAAACAGAGACATTGAGCTCTATCCTGCCCTTCAGGAATTCGAGGTCCAAACCGGCTTCAAGATCGGTGGTAAACTCCGGTTTGAGGTCGGGGTCAAACAAGGTATTGGACAAGGTGGAACTGGCTATGCCTGCAAAAGGAAAATCAATATCCCGGATACCCGCAGTGAGGTTGTCGGGCTCGCCCAGGTTGAGCAGGTATATGGGTTTCAGGGAATAGGGAGCTGCCGGGCTTCCCACTTTAGACCAATTCATCCTGATCTTACCGAAATTGAGGATCGGGTTGTTGATCATATTGAAAGCCTCTGAAAAAATAAAGGCTACGCTGGCCGACGGATAGAAATAATTGTTGTTTTTGACAGGCAGGGTGGATGACCAGTCATTCCGTCCCGATAGCGTGAGAAAAAGATATTGTTTGTAATCGGTAGTGAACTCACCAAAAAGACCAAACAGCCTTTGTTTGGAGAAGTTGCCGCCGGCTGAAACCTGGTTGACGGTATTGTCTACATCAAGGATATTGAAATCGAGCATCTGGGTGCCGGAAATACCCTGGGCCTTGCTGGTCCTTTCATTGAGGTTGTGGCCGGCCCTTGCTTCGATGGCCCAACTGTCATTAAACCGGTGCTTGGCTGTAAAGATTAAGGTCGATTCTATTTCTCTGAAATTGGTATTCAGGTCGGTTACGCTGCCGAGTCCCCCAGCTCCCCGGGAGCCTGGCCTGAACCATTCGAGATCACCCTGGTTATACTGGTTCAATCCTGCCCGGTAATCCACATCCAGCCATTTAGATAAGGTATACCCCGCATTCACATTGACCACGAAACGGTTCACATTGGACTCAAATCCGTTATACCTGGCAGACCAATAGGGATTGTCGGCCTGGCCCCTGGCGACCATAAACAGGCTCTCCCGGGTCAAGGGATCCTCATAGGGCTGGCCCTGGAGATCCCAGTTTCTGCCCTGGTAAAGGGTCCTGGCCATAAAGGAAGAAGTACTGACGGACCCGATCGCTCCGCCTTGGAGGCCTTCCTGGATTGAATTTACATAAGATAAGTTGGCGCCCATCCTCAGGCCCGATTCAAAATTGCTGTTTGCACCAAGGGAAAGAGAGGTTTTATCAAAATTGCTGTTGGGGAAGATGCCCGCGTGATCGACCCTTGAAAAAGTCAGGGCCATATTGGTGTTTTGATTGCCTCCGCTGATGGTGATCGAATTGTCCATAAGCCTGCCGGTCTCGAAGACGTCTTTTACATTATTGGGATAAGCCTGGTAAGGAACTTTCTGGGTGACTCTCGGGTCTCCGGATTGCACCAACCGGTTGAAACTCGCCGCATAACCGGCGCCCAGATACCAATGGTTGATGGAATCAATGGTGGGATAAGGGACGGTCCCTTTAAATGGGGCTCCCCAGGACCCGTTGGCTTGCTGATAGAGAAAACCGGTGCCGGTTCCGTACTTGTTTTGAAAATCGGGAAGGGAAGCGATTTTTTCAAAGTTAAGGCCAGAGGTCAATTCAACCTTCATCCTGTTTTCCCCCTTTTTAATAGTTCCGGTTTTGGTGGTGATCACCACTACCCCCCTGGAAGCTCTTGAGCCATAAAGGGCGGCGGCCGTAGCGCCTTTCAATACGCTGACGCTTTCGATGTTATTTGGGTCCAGGTCGGCCAGCCTGTTGGCATAGGCGCCTCCGCCGGTCAGCTGAAAGGAAACCCCATTGGTGGTGGCATCAAACGGGATCCCGTCCACCACATAGAGGGCCTGATTGTTACCGAAGAATGATTTGAGGCCGCGGATGGTCAACCGCGTGGCGCTGCCCGGCTGGGAACTGGAGGCGTTGATGTTGACGCCTGCAATTTTGCCCTGCATGGCCCTCAGGGGGTCTGTTTCCCCAACGCGCTGGATCTCCTCCCCTTTGATTTCCTCGATGGCATAACCGATTTCTTTTTTCTCCCGGGTAATCCCCAGGGCGGTGACTACCATTTCATCCAGGAGCACCCCTTCGGTGAGGGTGACGTCCAGGGTACTGGCCGTTCCGATTTCAATTTCCCGGGAGGTAAAGCCGGTGTAACTGAATACCAAGACCCGGTTTTCCGGCCGGACCTCAATGCTGTACGCTCCATTCTCATCAGAAACCGTTCCGTTGTTGGTGCCCTGAACCAGGATGTTTACACCGATCAGGGGATCTCCGTTCTGATCCGAAATGATACCGCTGATCCTGCGTTGGGCTTGAGCCGTAAAGCCCAGGCCAATACACAGGATCCACATAAGATACACTTTCATATCAATGCATTTAAGAGTTAACAGGAAATAAAACCCAGGGCCTGATGAATGCAGTTGGCATTCACAGACAATTAAAAATGCCTTATAAGGCCCGGTAGAGTAAGGTTTTTAAAAAGATTGAAATCACGCGCCCCTGAAACCAAAAGCCATTGACTTCAATGTAATTATTTAGAAGAGTCTGATTCAGGGAGTCCGGATGTTCAGCAGGTATTCTTGAACCCCTCAAAAATAAATGCGGTTCCGGTTTTTTAATATCTTTTCACAAGTCTTAACGAAAATAAAATATTTACCGCTGCTTTCACCCTTTGTTGATGTGATGAAAAAACCCGGCTTATTTTTTTATAAATATGGAAATCCCCCATTTGGGGTTAGCAGGAGTGAAAGCATCCACCTCAGCAAGGTAAGGTTAAAGGTTAATGGTTAAAGGTTAAAGGAAGATAAGTACAAGGCGGATGGCTTTCTATCATGATGGTGGATTGCTCAATAATCCGGGAGTGGCAAGATGGACAGCTTCCCACTGAAAATTATTTGCGAATTGCTGCAGGCTGATGGCCCCTTGCCCTGAAGGATGAATTTTGAGTACCAAATGGAAATTACAGGGACTTGCCAACTGACTACTGACTATTGACTATTGACTACTGACTACTGACTACTGACTACTGACTACTGACTACTGACTACTGACTACTGACTACTGAACCGACTACTACTTCAATTCCTGAAGATAAAGTCCTATTGTCTTTTCCAGTCCCATATACAAGGCATCGCAGATCAGGGCATGCCCGATGGATACCTCGAGCAATCCAGGGACCTGATCTTTATAAAACTTCAGATTGTGGAGGTTGAGATCATGACCCGCATTGAGCCCCAGACCGCATTCGGCGGCCACAAGGGCGGCTTCGCGGTGCGGCTTTACCGAGGCCTCGGGATCATCCGGAAACCGGTGCGCGTAAGGCCCGGTGTATAATTCAATGCGGTCGGTCCCGCTCCGGGCGGCTCCTTCCACCATCCTTGGATTTGCATCCACAAAAAGGGAAGTCCGGATCCCTTTGGATTTTAATGCCTTCACCACATCCTCCAGGAAGGCCGAATGAAGGACGGTATCCCATCCGTGATCGGAAGTCAATGCGCCGGGCGGATCGGGTACAAGGGTCACCTGGTCCGGCCGGTGGCTGAGTACCCGGTCCATGAACTCCTGGGAGGGATAACCTTCAATATTCAGTTCTGTCGCCACGGCTTCTTTCAATGGCTGGATATCGCTGTAGCGAATATGGCGCTGGTCCGGCCTGGGGTGAATCGTGATCCCTTCGGCACCAAACCGTTCACAGTCGCGGGCCACCTGGATCAGGTCTGGCATATTGCCCCCTCTTGAATTGCGGATCAGGGCGATTTTATTGATATTGACGCTGAGTCGGGTCATGGCGGGGACAGGTTTAGAATCTCATTTCAGCCCGGAACATCAACCCGGGGTTTGAAAAACCAAATATACTATCTTCGCCCGATGCGAATCCTCGTGTTGTTGGCCCTGGTGCTTACCGGCCTGTTTGCAGGCATGATCCTCATGATCGCGGTCTTGATGATTTCCGGGACCAGTATGCAACAGATTCTCGACGGGGGTTATATCAATAGTGAAAAGGTCAACCTTGCCCGCTTGGTCCTCCTGATCAACCACCTGACCATGTTTTTGTTGCCTGCCCTGGCCTGGGCCTGGATCTATTATCGCAAAAAATGGCTTTCCGGGCTGAGTCTGGACCGGGGTCTCAGCGGGCTTCAGGCCCTCGCAGGGATCTTCTTCCTGATCATGGCCTATCCCATCGTATCCAAATCCTTTGAGATCAACCAGTCCTGGGACCTGCCGGCCTGGATGGGGGAAATGGAAGGACAGACGGCCGAAATGCTGAAAATCCTGTTGAAGATGGACCATGGCGGAGAGTTGTTATTCAACCTGCTGATCATAGCCCTCATTCCGGGGATTGGCGAAGAATTGATCTTCCGGGGCATCATTCAGCAGGAGATCGACCGTGCCCTGAAAAAACCCTGGCTGGCTGTGGTTTTTTCCTCCCTGATCTTCAGCGCCATTCATTTTCAGTTTGAAGGTTTTCTTCCTCGGTTTCTCCTGGGCATAATCCTCGGCCTCTTGCTCATGTGGACCCGCAATCTATGGCTGCCCATCCTCGTTCATGCCTTCAACAACGGGATGCAGGTGGTGCTCGCCTATTTTATTCCTGAGATGTCAGATCAGGAACTGGAAGAATCGGTACCGGTGACCTGGCTGGCCCTGGTGGCATCGGTCATCGTGACCGCACTGCTCGGATATTGGTTTCATCGCCGGAGGGCCCTGCCTGAAATCCGGGAAGAGCCTGAAATCGCCGCGCCCGGAGCATCGGATCAAAACGATACGGTATGAAAGACCTTCCTCTGCGTTTCCTTACAGCCATGGTTTTGGGGATAGTAGTCATCGGCAGCATCTATTATTCCTACCTCAGCTTCAGCTTGCTCCTGCTTTTGATCTCCGTACTCTCCGGGTATGAATACCTGCGGCTGGCGGCTTTCGGGGCGGAAATCTCAAACCCGGAAGGGATTAAACGATTGGGGGCGGCGCTCACGGGATTGCCCCTGGCCCTTTCAATACTTCCCGGGTCATCGGATGTTCAGGGTTCCGCATTCATTATTTTGATGGTCACCTTGTTGGCCATGAGTTTCCTGTTCAGTTATTTTTTGTTTAAAAATGAAGCCGGGGACTGGAGGCTTTACCAGGCGGTGTGCATGGCGCTGATCTATATCGGACTGCCCCTGTTGTTATTCCGGTGGGTCGCTGCCGGGTCGGGGCAATACGAGTGGCTCAAACCCATGACCCTCCTGCTGCTGATCTGGTGCAACGACATCGGCGCCTATTTTACCGGGCGGACTTTTGGAAAACGAAAATTGTATGTCCTGGTATCGCCCAACAAAACCCTGGAAGGATTTTTTGGAGGGCTCATTTTGACCATCACCTGCGGCCTGGTCCTGTCGATTTATGTGCATCCGCTCAGCCCGGTGCAATGGGTTTTCTATGCCTTTATCATATCCATCCTCTCCACCATCGGGGACCTGTTTGAATCCCTGATCAAAAGGCGATATGGAGTCAAGGATTCGGGTAGCCTGCTCCCGGGGCACGGGGGATTCCTGGACCGTTTTGACGCGTTTATCTTTGTACTTCCGGCCTCCGGCCTCTTTTTATATTTGTTCTGGAATTCCTGAACGGATTCCGTAAAAACCCAACCATGAATATTCATAAAGAAGGATTTATCATCATTCCCGTCTGTGCCCTGGTTTTTGGGTTGCTGGCGACCCTGGTGATCAATTTTGTTCACGTGCTTACGGTGCCGGTGATCATCCTTTTTTCCCTGCTTTTTGCCTGGGTGCTTTGGTTTTTCAGGGATCCGGTGCGCATCATCCCCCTGCCCGGGGACGATATGGTCTACGCACCCTGTGACGGCAAAGTGGTGGTCATTGAAAACGTATTCGAGCCTGTCTTTTTCAAGGAACAGCGCCTGTTGGTATCCATCTTCATGTCCCCGCTCAATGTGCACGTCAACCGCGTGCCTGTTGCCGGACAGGTTAAATACAACCAGTATTTTCCGGGAAAGTATTTGGTGGCCTGGCACCCCAAATCATCGACCGAAAATGAACGTAACTACAGCGTGATCGACCAGGGCCAATACCAGGTCGGCGTGATGCAGATCGCGGGAGCCCTGGCCCGGCGAATCGTCAATTATCTCAAGACCGGGGAGGAAGTGAAACAGGGACAGGAACTGGGATTCATCCGTTTCGGTTCCCGCGTGGACCTCTATCTGCCGCTTTCCGCCAAGGTTGAAGTCAAAATCGATGAACTGGTAAAGGGCAATCTCACCTGCATAGCCCGAATGGAAGTTTAATTGAACGATCCCAAACCATACCGGCACCTCTTCTTTGACCTGGACCATACGCTCTGGGATTTTGACCGAAATTCGAAGGCCACCCTGGAAAGGGTATTTGAACAAAACCGGCTGGAGGAGCTCACCTCCGTGCCCTTCAACGAGTTTCATGCCCGTTATTCCATTCACAATCATTTTTACTGGGGCCAGTACGGCAAAGGCCTGATCGGCCAGGAAGAATTGCGGTGGAAAAGGATGCACAGCACCCTCCTAGAATTTGAGCTGGATGATCCCCGTCTGGCCAGGCATCTCAGCCATACCTACCTGGACCGTTTGCCGGAAAGCACCCTGCTTTTCCCGCATGCCCGCGAAGTCCTGCAGTATTTGAAAGATAAGGGATACCATCTGCATATCCTTTCCAATGGATTTGAAGAAGTCCAGCATAAAAAACTGAAATATTCCGGGATCCAAGGCTTTTTCGAGCAGGTGATCACTTCCGAAGCCAGTTCCTTCGTAAAACCGGATAAGGAAATCTTTCTTTTTGCCCTAAGACGTTCCCGAGCCGAGGCTTCCGACAGTATTATGATCGGGGACAATCCGGAAGCGGATATCCAGGGGGCCGCCAATGCAGACCTGCACAGTGTCTATGTGGACCACCTGGGGAAACCCAGCCCCGTGCTGCCGACTTATACGGTGAGGCACTTGAGGGATTTAGAAGAGTTATTTTGAGGTCCGGGGCTAAAGCCCAATCTTCACCCTGCTCCTCCAACCCCAGCCTAAAGGCCGGGGTTGATTCACTTACTAAGGCTTGATCGCAAAAGTTTTTTACAGTTAAACCCCATGGCGTTAGCCTGCGGTAGTGAAGATGAGAAAGAGTCTAGGCTTTAGCCCACTTATCTCATTTCTCCTTCAAGTCCAGGTCCTCTAAATCCTCCAGGATTTCATCCGAAATAATGTCTTTGAGTTTTTCGATCGTGACCTGGTCTGCTTCGGCATTCAGGACCAGACGGTTTTTAAAAATCAGGGCCAGGGAACTGGTATGGTCTTTCCGGTTGGACTTCTCAAAAACCTTGTATCCTTTCCAGGTGGCGGATTTTTCATATCCGTCGTCGTCCTCGTGGTATATATCGGTGAGGGACCAGGCGGCGATGCCAAGGAGCGCGGCGCTAAAACCCCCGAAATCGATCAGGCTGAGCTTTATGGATTTATCCCCTTTTTCGTACCGGGCTTCGGCTTTGTTCATTTTGAAGCCCATCACCCCGACGCCTTCTCCGGTCAGGTCTTGACGGTCCATGCCGTCCAGGTCCTTTGGGAGGAGGGCTTTCAGATCGGCCAGATCAACCAGCCGGACCTCCTTACCCCCCGGGTCCACCATGTTTTTAATATCCTCCGCAAACTTATCGGCGCTGGATTCAATGCTTTCAGCCAGCTCCTCTTCGCGGTTGGCTTCTTCCTTTTCCTGCCTGGATTTACAGGAAGCGCCCAGGATCAGGAGGGCAAAAGCTAATAGAAACAGATTTTTCATGGTTTGTAATTTATATTTAAGAAAACTGGCTGCCGCCCCATAAAATTCCATCCATATGAAAATATCGGATCAACTTCAACTAGACGAAGACCAATAACACCTATTATCGGAAAATATTATAATTTTCGTTCAAACCATTGAATAAAAATGATCCGTATCCTCAACCACAACCACAACCTCAACCTCAACCTCAACCTCAACCTTAACCTTAACCTTAACCTCATCCTCATCCTTAACCTCCTCTTCCTCCTATCCTTTACTTCTCCCGCTTTCACCCAAAACACCCTCAGCCCGCTGACCATCGAAAAGATCATGCGCGACCCCAGGTGGATCGGAACCTCCCCCACCAATATCCGCTGGAGTCCTGACAGCCGTTTTATCTATTTCCACTGGAACCCCGGCGCGGGTCCCGTGGACTCTCTGTACCGCTATTCCCTATCGGAATCGAAGTTGGAAAAAGTGGATGAAAGATCGGCGGCGCAATTAGTCACTGCGGATGAAATCAGCTATACCAGTGATCGCAGCGCCTGGACCTGGTCCCAAAGAGGCAATGTCTATTACCAGTCCGATTCGATGGCCCAGCCGGTAAAAATCACCCATACCCTCGGCCGGGAATGGAATCCCCGTTTTTCGTTTAATGACCGGAAAATTGTATTTACCCTGGATGACAATTTGTATAGCTGGGAGATCGCATCCGGCTCGCTGAGCCAACTTACCCATTTTATTAAAAGCGCCGCTCCGCGGGAATCGCGGCCCAGCCAGCAGGAGGCCTGGTTGAAAAATGACCAGTTGCGGGAGTTTGAGATCCTCCGCCAACGCCGGGAAAGACAGGACAGTCTGCAATCCTTAAATAAAAGGCTTGAAGCTTCTGATCTCATCAAACCCATCTACCTCGGAGATAAGAACCTGGGCGGACTCCAGATCAGTCCCGACGGGCGTTTTGTATTTTATGTGTTGTCCAGGGTCAACCGGGCCAAGGCCACCGTGGTTCCGTCTTTTGTCACGGAAAGCGGCTTTACCGACAACCTTCCTGCCCGTGCCAAAGTGGGGGATCCCGCCGATCCACAGGAACTCATGATCCTGGACTTGCACCGGGATTCCACCTATGGGGTTTCCGTCAAAAACCTTTCGGGCATAAAAGATATCCCAACTTTTATAGGTGAATACCTGGAACTGATGAAGTCCTATCAGAAAGATTCCGCGGAAAGGGCTTTGCGTTTTTCAAACCTTCAGTGGTCGCCGGAGGGCCGGAAGGCCGTCGTGGATATCCGGGCCCAGGATAATAAAGACCGCTGGATTTGCAGCCTTGACCCAGCCACGGGGAGACTGAGCCTGCTGGACCGTCAGCATGACGAGGCCTGGATCGGGGGTCCCGGCATCGGGGGCGGTTTTGGCGGTGGCAACTCCGGTTGGCTGAATGAAGAAGAATTCTGGTTTCAAAGTGAACGGACCGGCTATTCCCATCTTTACAAAATCCATATTTCCAGCCTGGCCATGACCCCGCTCACCATGGGCAATTTCGAAATTCTGAGAGCGACCTTGTCCCCCGACCGAAATCTTTTTACCCTTACGACCAATGAAGTTCATCCCGGCGAACAACAGGTATACCATCTCCCGGTCCAGGGCGGCCAGGCTCTCAGGATCACCCATAAGACCGGAGGACACCAGGCTTTTCCTTCCCCGGACGGCAAACATCTGGCCTTTCTCTATTCATACAGCAACATTCCCTGGGAATTGTACGTGCAGGAAAACAAACCAGACGCCCCCCCGAAACAAATCACGGATAAAGCCTCCAGCCCTGAATTTAAAACCTATTCCTGGCGCATTCCCGAAGGAATCACCTTCACTGCGAGGGATGAGGCCCAAGTCCATGCCCGGCTCTACCGACCGGCCAAAAAAACAAATAATAAAGCCGCTGTGATCTTCGTACACGGAGCCGGCTATCTGCAAAACGCCCATCGATGGTGGTCCAGTTATTTCCGGGAATACCTCTTCCACAACCTGCTTGCGGACCAGGGGTATACCGTGTTGGACATGGATTATCGCGGAAGCGCAGGATATGGTCGCGACTGGCGCACCGGTATATACCGCCACATGGGAGGCAAGGACCTGACCGATCATGTGGACGGGGCCAGGTATCTCGCGGAGCAGCATGGGGTAAATCCGAAAAAAATCGGGATTTATGGAGGCTCCTACGGCGGATTCATTACCCTGATGGGCCTGTTCACCACCCCTGACGTTTTTGCGGCAGGCGCCGCCCTCCGCCCTGTGACGGACTGGGCCCAATACAATCATGGTTATACTTCAAACATTCTCAACGAACCCTTCACGGACAGCCTGGCCTACCGCAGGTCTTCGCCGTTTTATTACGCGGAGGGGCTTAAAAACCCGCTGCTCATCTGCCACGGGATGGTCGACGTCAATGTGCATTACCAGGATGCGGTGAAACTGGCCCAGCGCCTGATCGAACTAAAAAAAGAAAACTGGGAGCTTGCTTCCTACCCCATGGAAGACCACGGTTTCGTGGAGCCGACGAGCTGGATGGATGAGTATAAGAGGATTCTCAACTTGTTTAATAAATGGTTGAGGTGAGTTACTCAGTTAGCCAGTTTGTCAGTTAGCTAGTTTGTCAGTTTGAAAGTTTGAAAATCCACTTTCTATTCCCAGGCAGCCAACCACTAATCACCATCCACCATCCACCATAAAATGCCAAACCCTCATATCGAAATCATCGACAGCCAAATCCTCTCGGACCAATGGTATGTATTGAAAAAAATAACCTTTCGCCAGGAAGACCGGCATGGCCATTGGCATACGGTAAGCCGGGAAGCTTATGACCGGGGGAACGGGGCGGTGATCCTGCTTTACCATAAAGCAAAAAAAACCGTGGTCCTGACCCGCCAATTCCGGATGCCCACCTATTTAAACGGCAATGACAGCGGCATGCTGATCGAAGCCTGCGCCGGCCTGCTGGACCATGACGAACCGGAGGACTGCATCCGCAAGGAAACCGAAGAAGAAACCGGATTTGTCGTAAGGGAGGTGCGCAAGATCTTTGAAGCCTACATGTCGCCGGGCTCGGTCACCGAGGTCCTTCATTTTTTTGTGGCAGAATACGACGATGCCATGAAAAAAACGCAAGGGGGCGGGCTTGCCCGGGACCATGAACTCATCGAGGTGCTTGAGATCCCTTTTGATCAAAGCCTGGGGATGATCGCGAGCGGTGAAATCCGGGATGCAAAAACCATTCTGTTGCTGCAATATGCCGCCCTGAATAATTTGTTTGAAAACGATAAATAAATCCTCTGTCATGAGCGCTGGTTGCAGACTTTTACTTTCACTTTTCCTTTTCATTTTCGGTGTTCCCCTGGCCCTGCTTGGCGAGAAGGAATCCAAAACCCGGGTGGTGGTGCTTACCGACATCGAAGCCGACCCGGATGACCATCAGTCCCTGATCCGCCTGTTATTGTATTCCAATCAGCTTAAAGTGGAGGGACTGATCGCCACTACCTCCATTCATCAGAAAAACAGGGTCTCTCCGGAAAGCATTCACGAAGTCCTGATGGCCTACCAAAAAGTTCAGCCCAACCTGCTCAGGCATGAAAGCGGCTTTCCTTCCTATGCCTACCTGAAATCGAAGGTAAAGAGCGGCTTAGCCGTTTACGGGATGGAGGGCGTGGGGCCTGGAAGGGATTCGGAAGGCTCGGAATGGATCATCCGGGTGCTTGAAAAACCGGATCCCGGTCCGGTTTGGTTTTCGGTCTGGGGCGGGCCCAATTGCCTGGCCCAGGCCCTCTGGAAGATCCGCAATACCCGGAAGCCGGAAGAAGCGGTAAAGTTGTACGACAAAATCAGGATCTATACTATTTCCGACCAGGATGATTCCGGTCCCTGGATCCGGAATGAATTCAAGAACCTGTTTTTTATCGTGAGCCCGGGATACAATTATTCAAATGCAAGCTGGACAGGCATTACCAGGGTTTACCCGGGATCGGAGGCGGTCACGACCAACCGGCAATGGCTTGCGGAACATATCCAGCAGGGCCATGGTCCATTGGGGGCGGCTTATCCGGATGTGGCCTATGGCATGGAGGGGGACACCCCCGCTTTTCTGGGCCTCCTCCCGAATGGGCTCAACGACCCGGAACAGCCGGCTTTCGGAGGATGGGGAGGGCGGTATGAGCTGAAGATACCGGTGTTCAGGGATTCCAACTCGGGCCCTTTTCGGAGAGAAAACTGGCCCCAGGACCAACCGGAAACCAGGCCCATCTGGACCAATGCGGCGGACTCGGTGTATGCCCCATCCGAACAAAAAGGGTATAAAAGCGACCAGGCTACGATCTGGCGATGGAGGACGGAGTTTCAGCATGATTTCGCGGCGCGGATGGACTGGTGCTTCAAACCCTTTCACCAGGCCAATCACCCTCCCCGTCCCGCACTGGCCCACGCGGACCGGCTTACCGTGAAATCCGGTGAGCTTTTCCACCTCAATGCCAAAGGCACGGAAGATCCGGACGGGGATTCCATGAGTTTTCTGTGGTTTCAGTATAAGGAAGCGGGCACCTTTGACGGGTATATCCCTTTCAGGCCGTATTCCCCGAACCTCTATGATCTTCCGGTAAAAGCCCCTGACGTGACCAGTCCACAAACGGTCCATTTTATACTCAAGGTCACCGATAAAGGCAGCCCGGCCCTGACCCGCTATAAACGGGTGATTGTGACCATTAATCCCTGAAACCGGTAAACCATTTTCGTCCGGGTTTGTTTATTGATTTATTTTAGCCGATGAAGTATTTCCTGCTGATCATAGCCCTCTTATTAATCCTTATGTTGACAAAAGTTATCCGCCTGAGCACCCTGATCACCCTGATGAATGTGCCTTTCACCCGCTACGCTTCCGCCCAAAAGCCCCAGGAGGCAAAGGCAGGTACCCAGACCTTGTATGATTTTAAACTAAAAAAACTGGAAGACGGGTCCGTGCTCGACTTGTCCCGGTACAAAGGCAAAAAAGTAGTCCTGCTCAATGTGGCTTCCGAATGCGGCTACACCCCCCAATATGCCGATTGGCAAAAATTTTATGAAGCTTACGGCAAAAAAACAGTGGTGATCGGCATTCCCTCCAATGAATTCGGAGGGCAGGAGCCGGGTTCAAACCAGGACATTTCCACCTTTTGCCAGAAAAATTACGGGGTCACCTTCCCTATGGCTGAGAAGGCCGTGGTGAAAGGCGAAGGCAAACATCCGTTGTATCAATGGCTTACCACCAAATCCCTCAACGGATGGAACGACAAGGAACCCGGTTGGAATTTCTGCAAATACGTCATCAACGAAAAAGGCCAGCTCACCCATTTTTTCGGTTCCAAGATCTTACCCACGGATTCCGAATTCCTTGAAGCGGTGAAATGAGACTCGAGTGGCGAGCAACGAGTGGCGAGCAACGAGTTGCGAGTAGCGAGCAACGAGCAGCCAGCTTACCCAACACCACCCACCAACCACCAATCACTCATACAAAAGATACTTCTCCCTCACCTTCTTAAAGGCATCCAGGTCCGCTTTCCAGCTTGCCCTGATTTCTTCCTCCGTTTTTCCGGCTTTGATCTGGGCCATGAGGACATCGTTGCCCGCGAGCCGGTTGAAAAAATTATTGGCGAGGAAAAAAGGGTCCTTGTCTTTCATATCCGCATAGAATTGGATCAGCCATTTCAGGTTGATCCTTTTCCAGGACATGATCTCCTCAATGGAAAGGTTGCTGAGGTTGTGCCCGTTACAAAGCTGGTGGAGCAGCTTGGGATTTTTTGCGCCTGGCCTGCTTACCGGGGTGAACTGGTAGTCTCCTTTGCTGTATTTGGGGTGGCCAAAAATGACAAATGGCGCTTCCGTACCCCTCCCTTCGCTGCAATTGGTCCCCTCGAAAAAACAGATGGAAGGATACAGCAGGGTGGACCTGAGCGAGGGGATATTGGGAGAAGGCCGGACCGGCAAGTCATAAGTCATGGTATGGTCATAATTTGCGCAGGGGATGACTTTTAAAGCGCACTGCGCCCCGTTGGACAACCATTTTTCCCCGTTCACCATGAGGGCATATTCCCCGATGGACATGCCATAGACCACGGGTACGGGATGCATGCCGATAAATGATTTGAATTCCGGCCGGAGCACCGGGCCATCGACAAAATAACCATTGGGATTGGGCCGGTCCAGAATGATCAGGGGTTTGTTGTTTTCCGCGCAGGCTTCCATGAGCAGGGTCATCGTGGAGATATAAGTATAGAAGCGCACGCCGATGTCCTGGATATCAAAAACAAGAAGGTCAAGGCCGGCCAGGTCTTCCGGAGCTGGTTTTCTTTTCTCCCCATAGAGCGAGACCAGGAGAATTCCGGTCCGGGGGTCCGTCGTGGTGGCCACTTTTTCTCCCGCATCCGCTTCGCCCCGGAATCCATGTTCCGGTGAGAAAATTTTTTCAATCCGGACTCCCTGCTTCAATAGCGTATCGACGAGGTGGACGGCGCCCACCATGGAAGTCTGGTTGACTACCAGGCCCACTTTTTTGCCTTTTAATTCCCGGATATAGGATTGAAAGGAATGGGCGGCAGGCAGGGGATTCGAATTTCCTTGCGGAAACCCCTCTCCTTTCCTGGAAGCGCCGCAGGCAATCCAGACCAGGGCCAGCAAGAGGCTTAATTTTATGGATGGATTCATCTGGTTGTATTACGTTAATTTTGAATGCGTAATATAATGCCTTAATTCTAAAATGGAGACGAAATACGCGGTCATTGATATTGAAACCACCGGAGGCTTGCCCCAACGGGACCGCATCATCGAGATCGGCATCATCCTTTATGACGGGGAAAAAGAAACCGGCCGGTTCGGGAGCCTGATCGACCCCGGCATTTCCATTCCTCCCCAGATCACCCGGTTGACGGGAATCACCACCGAAATGGTATCCGGCCAGCCCAAATTTTACGAGGTCGCGAAAGAAATCGTTCAGTTCACCCAGGGGGCGGTCTTTGTAGCCCATAACGTCCGTTTTGATTACAATTTTATCCGGGAAGAATTTTCCCGCCTGGGGTATACCTATACCCGCAAACAGTTGTGCACAAAAAGACTGGCCAGGCTCAGCCTCCCCGGCCTCGGATCCTACAGTCTCGAATCGTTGATCCGCCACCTGGATATCCAGGTGAAACACAGACACCGGGCGCTCGATGACGCCTATGCCGCCTGTGCCGTGATGGATCATGTTTTCCGCCTGGAAGAAAACCGCGAAAAAGCCATCGAACTCATCCACCAGGGTGTAAAGGAATCCCGACTCCCCGCCTCCATCAGCCTGGACTACCTGCACAGCCTGCCCGAAGCCTGCGGAATCTATTATTTCCACAACCGCAGCGGCGACGTGATCTATGTGGGTAAAAGCAAAAACATCAAGGACCGGGTCCTTCAGCATTTTGCCGACCATACCCAGAAAGCGGTCCACCTTCAACAACAGGTGGACAGCATCACTTACGAGATCACGGGCAGCGAACTTCTGGCCCTCCTGAGGGAAAATGAAGAAATAAAAAAAATAAAACCTGAAATCAACCGGGCGCTCCGGAAAAAAGAACTTCCATACGGCATCTATGCCACGGTCGATGAAAAAGGCTTTATCCGTTTTGAAGTCGACAAAGCCAGGCCTGTAAATGAAAACACGGTTTTGATAAAAAAATTCAGCACCCCGGCCAATGCCAGGGCCTTTCTTTCCGCCGCGGTGGAAAGGTATGGGCTCTGTCAAAAACTGACCAGCCTTGAACGTTCCGGGGGCTCTTGTTTCCATTACCAGATCGGTAAATGCCGTGGGGCCTGCCAGGGCCTGGAACCACCGGAATCCTATAATGAGAGGGCCCTGCTGCTGCAGGAAAAACTGGTCTTTCCCCAAAAAACATTCCTGGTCACCGAATCCGGACGAAGCCAGGGGGAAACGACGGTTTTATGTTTTCGCCAGGGCATCTGTATCGGTTACCAGTATAAGGATGAATACAGCGGGTCTTTCCTGAGTGAAGAGGACCTGATCCCCTTGCCGGCCGATGAGGACACTCCCTCGATCCTGAGGAATTATTTTTCCAAAAATCCGAGGGCGGTGTGGAAGGAGTGGAGGGTGGAGGCTGGAAATTAGAAGCTCGAAGCTCGAAGCTGGAAGCTCGTAGCTGGTATCTCGTATCTCGTATCTAACCAAACGGAATGATCGGCCTTGGATAGTTTTTACCCGGGGTAAATCCATACTTCACCTGCTCCTCTTTGCTCAGGGATTCCGGGTGGAGTATTTTTGAATCGGGAAGAGGATCCAGTTCTTTTAGCCATTTTCGGATAAAATGACCGGAAGGGTCGTATTTTTTTGCGAGGTAGGCCAGGCTGACTGCCCTTTCTTCCCCGGATTCCGGCATCTGGCCCGCAAGGAATAACCAGTTGACCCAATTGCTGGCGGCGTCGTAATCCACCAGGTTAGCTTCAAACCAGTCGGCTCCCAGTTGCCAGTTGACCTTCAGGGAGGAAACCAGGAAACGGCCTACCGCTTCGCGCAGGGGATGGGGCAGGTAGCCTGTGGCCCTGAGCGCTTTCATGGCCGCATCCACCAGAGGAACGCCGGTCCGGCCCTCTTTCCATAAATTAAAAAGATAGGTTTCATCCCGAACGTGAGGCACCGGCTTTTTCAAGATGCCTCCGCGCTGGAATACCCGGTCCCCGTATTTATTGGTGATCAGGCGGCAGTAATCCCTGCGGACCAGTTCGGTCAACAGGTTTTGCGAAGCTTCCCCGGGGCGGAAAATCGATTCGTAGGATTTTACTTCATGATAAACCATTTTCGGCGAAAGGCATCCCTGGGCCAGCCAGGGCGAAAGGGAAGAGGAAAACAAGGCATTGTTTAAAAAATTGTCTTTCGCCCGGTATCGTTTGAGTCCGCCATCGGACCAGATATATTCCTTCAGTTTACGGATCCCTTCCTTTTCCCCGCCGTTGAACAAAGGTTCCAGGCCCCGTTCCAGGCCCAGTCTGAAATCTTCCGGTTCAGGGATTTCACCCGCATCGGCAGGACGGATTGGAACAGGGGTGGTATCCGGGATATCAAGCATTGGCCTCACCGGGATGACCCGTTCCAATTCCTTCCGGAAGGCCGGAAAATGATCGGGAGTATGCGGGACGGGGAAGGGCAGGTCCTGGGTATAATAAAGCATTTTGCCCCGGGTGCAGCGCATTTCCTGGCCTATGCTCCAGAGATTGCGCTCCAGTTTGTCCTGGACCCGGACTTCGTCGCGGGTCCTTTCCCGGTTGCAATAAACCATGGATGTTTTGAATTCCCCTGCGAGGGAAAAAATGATTTCCTCCGGTTTGCCCGCCCGTACAATCAGGTCCCCACCCATATCGCGCCAGGACTGCCGCAGGGCTTTGACCGATTCGACGATAAAGCGGGCCCTCAGCGGATGCATCCTTGGGTGGCCAAACCGGGAAATCCCCTGAAAAATCCTGGCATCAAAAACATAGACGGGAATCACCTGATGTCCAAAACGGGCGGCTTCATGAAGCGCTTCGTTGTCGTGCATCCTCAGGTCCTGGCGGTACCAGAGGATAGACCGGTTTTTCAGGCCGCCCATCCGAAAGAGTTTAAACATCCAGCCATTATCTTTGCAAAAATATACGGTTGATGAATGCAAAACCATTATTGATTATTTCCCTGGCCCTGCTCCTGTTTGCCTGCGCCTCCGGCGGATCCGGAAAAGAAATAGCCGGCGAGGTCAGGATGCTCCACGATTCTCTCATGAAACTGCATGACGAAACCATGGCCAGTCACAGCAGCTGCCTCAGCCTGATCGACGAATTGAAAGACCTCAGCGCGGCGGCCCCTGATGCGGGAAAAGTACAGATTGATTCCGTCCGCACCGAATTGGACTACACGAGCGAGATCATGATGGATTGGATGGCCGCTTACCAGGACCCGGTTACGGAAGATACTGTCGCTGCCGGCTATTTAAAGGAACAAATCAAAGCCGTCCGGGAAATCGCCCGAATCCAGGAACTCAACCTGGGTGCCGCCCGGGTCTTGTTGAAGAAAGAAAACCCCGAATGAAGATCCGGATACTATTCCTGATGGTCCCGGTGCTTTGGTCCTGCATCCACCGGCCCGCCCGGTTGCCCATCCTAGGGGAGATGGACATTTCCGGTGGCGATACGGTTTTTCACCAGATCCCCGATTTTTCCTTCATCAATCAGTATGGAGAAGAATACAACAAGGATTCGATCCGCGGAAAGATTTACGTGAGTGATTTTTTCTTCACCAAATGTCCGACCATCTGTCCCAAAATGGCCCAGCAATTGCTCCGTATTCATGAGCGGTTCGCGGATGATCCGGATTTCAGGATCCTTTCCCATTCCATTGACCCCAAATACGACACCACGGAAGCCCTGCGGAAATATGCAGAAAAGCTGGGGGTCGGTCAAACCAGAACCTGGCATTTTCTGTCCCTTCCCAAGGACCAGATCAATGAGACCGCCCGGCAATACCTGGCCGCTGTGCAGGAAGACTCTACGGCTGCCGGAGGATTTACCCATACCGGGCATTTCCTTTTGGTGGACGGCGAGCGCCACATCCGTTCATTTTGCGATGGCACCAAAGCGGAAGAGGTGGACCGGCTGATGAAAGAAATCTCAATCCTGCTGGATGAAAGGCGCCTGCAATAGCCTTTTATTCGCGTTTCTGCTTTCTGCCGGCTTAGCGGCCTGCGACTTCAGGTCGCAGGGGGAAGTCATCTATCAACATTCCTGCAACTATTGTCATATGGAGGATGGCAACGGGCTGGCCCGGCTGATCCTTCCATTTGAAGAGCATCGTTTTGTTGAGGACCGGCAAATCCTGGTCTGTACCGTGGTCAAAGGCCTGGATCAAGGCGACACCGGCCATTTTATGCCCCGATTTGATAAACTGGACCATGCCCAGCTTGCCAATGTACTGAACTACATCCGCGGTCTGAAGAAGATGCAAGCTCCTCCCTTCACCGACCTGGAGGTGTCGAGGCTGCGGGAGGCTTGCCATTAAAGCGGTCCCGAAGTGCAGCCCGGTGCTCCTGCTGCCCTGAACGCATTATTTATTTTCTTAATTTCACAGACACCCAGGCAGTGATTACTTTTGTGTCGATTCAAAGTACAGAAGAGATGATTACCGCTGCCTCCGTGACCAAATTTGAAAAGATCCCCACACAGATCTACTCCAGCACCAAGGATGGATCCGCCGTCGTGGCCCGTCAGATCGCCGACCTTATCCGTCAAAAGGAAAAAGAAGGCAAACCCTGTGTCCTGGGCCTGGCCACCGGCTCGACCCCGATCTCCCTATACAACGAACTGATCCGCCTCCACCGGGAAGAGAACCTGAGTTTCAGGAACGTGATCTCTTTTAACCTGGATGAATATTATCCCATGCAACCCGATACCCTCCAGAGTTATGTGAGGTTTATGCATGAAAATTTATTCAACCACATCGATATTCCCGCCGCCAACATCCATATTCCCGATGGCCGGGTCCCTAAAGCAAAAATTCCCGAATTCTGCCATGACTACGAAAATAAAATCAGGGAAGCCGGGGGGATAGACCTCCAGGTCCTGGGCATCGGGCGTACGGGTCATATCGGCTTCAATGAACCCGGGGCTGGCATCAATTCGGTCACCCGGCTGATCTCCCTTGATTTTATGACCATCCTCGACGCCGCCAGCGAATTTTTCGGGGAAGAAAACGTGCCGAAGAATGCGATCACCATGGGGGTAAAAACCATCCTCGGCGCCCGGAAAATCATCCTGATGGCCTGGGGGGAGGGAAAAGCCAGGATCGTGCAGCGAGCGATCGAAGGCGACATGGACGACAGCGTTCCTGCCACCTACCTTCAGCATCATCCGGATACGACCTTCATCCTTGACCAGGCGGCCGCTTCGGGGCTTACCCGGATCAAAACCCCCTGGCTGGTGGATACCTGCGCCTGGGACGAGAGCCTGATCAAAAAAGCGGTCATCTGGTTGTCTATCAAACTCGGAAAGCCCATCCTGAAACTCACCAACCGGGACTATGCCGAAGACGGCATGGGGGACATCATCACCGAATTCGGAAATGCCTACAACATCAATATCAGCATCTTCAACAAGCTGCAGCATACCATTACCGGATGGCCTGGAGGCAAGCCCAATGCGGACGATACCAACCGGCCGGAACGTGCGGAGCCCGCGCAGAAGCGGGTGGTCATCTTCAGCCCCCACCCGGACGACGACGTGATTTCCATGGGAGGCACCTTTATCCGCCTCGTCGACCAGGGGCATGAAGTGCACGTCGCCTACCAGACCAGCGGCAACATCGCCGTATTTGATGAAGACGTGATCCGGTTTGCCGATTTTATCCGGGACTTCCACAATACCTTCGGACTGGACGCCAAAGCGGCCGAGGCCATGTACTTCGACATCAAACGGCAACTGGAAAATAAAAAACCGGGTGAAGTCGATTCACGGCCCGTCCAGACCATCAAAGGCCTGATCCGCAGGGCGGAAGCCAAGGCGGGTTGCCGGTACGTCGGCATCCCGGATGAAAATGCCCATTTTCTGGACCTTCCTTTTTACGAGACCGGGCTGGTGAAGAAAAAACCGATCGGGCCGGAAGACATCCGCATCACCAAAGAACTGCTCAACAAAATAAAACCGCACCAGATCTATGCCGCCGGAGACCTCAGCGATCCGCACGGCACTCACCGAGTCTGCCTGCAGGCGGTATTCCAATCCCTTGAAGAACTTAAAAAAGACAAGGTCGACTGGATCGGAGATTGCTGGCTATGGCTTTATCGCGGAGCCTGGCAGGAATGGGAAATTGAAAACATTGATATGGCTGTTCCTATTTCTCCGGAAGAACTCATGCGCAAAAGGAAAGCGATATTCAAACACCAGTCCCAGAAAGACCGGCCCCTGTTCCCGGGTTCGGATGCCCGGGAATTCTGGCAGCGCGCCGAAGACCGCAACCGGGGCACGGCCAATGCCTATAATAAACTAGGTCTTGCTGAATACGAAGCCATTGAGGCCTTCAAAAGATATTATTTCTAGACCATGATAAAAATCCCGGTACGCTTGGCATGGATTGCAGTTTGCCTGCTTCCCATGGTCCTTTCAGCCCAGGTCGCCATCGAACTTACCCCCGGAGTAAAACTCACTTTCCCGGGACCCCCGGAAAAACTGGATACCTTGGGTCAGCAGGTCTATACCTATTCCGATGAAAACGCCTACTATTCCTGCATTATCCAGAAAACAAACATTGATCCGGTAAAACTGGCAAGCCTGGACATCCTCCAGTTTTATTCCGAAATCTATCAGACGGTTCAAAACCCCGCAGACCAATGCAGGCCCATCAGTCAAAAGGAGGTGGTCATCCAGGACACGCGGGGTATGGAATTTTATGCCCAGTGTGCAGAACGCGAGGATGTCCCGGAACTCCGGTACAAAAGGTTGGTCCTGGTCCCGCCTAACCTCTACGTCATTGATTTCTGGACTACCCGTGCCGCCTCCGATCAAGCCGCCGGTAGGAAAAATGCCTTTTTTGAATCCATGATCTTCACACCGCAAGGAGGGCAGGCCGTGATCCCATCCGCCCTGGATAAAACGGAATCCGGCGGTTCCGGCTGGACGCAATACGGGTATTTCCTGGCCGCCATCGCGGTGCTGCTGGTTGCACTGCTGTATTTGAAGAAAAAGCCTAAGAAATAGTTAATAAACCCAGCCCGCACCCATTGCCTGGCTTTATTCTTATTTTTGCCGCGCAAAAGATCATCACCTCTCCAATGAATAAATTTTTATTCTGGTCCGTATTGGGACTTGTTTTTATCAGCTGCCAGCAAAGTCCGCGGGAAATCGTGATTGCGGAAGACCGTAAGTCCAATTACCGGATCATCTTTGCGGAAGAAGCCCCGGACAGCCTGCGTACAGCCATTGAAATACTTCAAAACCACCTTCGGCTGATGACCGGAGCGGATGTGAAAGCCTATTCGGATATCGTTGTTCCGCAGGCCGAAGAAATACTGGTCGGAAAAAGCAAGCGGATGGAAAAATATCTGAATAAGATCCCTCTTGCGGATTTGGGCTCAGGGTATTATGAAGGGGTTCACGACAAAAAATGGATCATCATGGCTAACAGCGCCTCCGCCATCCTGTCCGGGATTTACGATATTGTGGGCAGGCTGGGAAGCGTAAAAGTCAGTCAGGACCTCACCCAGTTTACCCAGGTGCAGCGGTTTACCCGCTCCTCGGATCCTTATATATTCAAACCCACTTTCAGCTACCGGCAGGCGGTGACTCCCCTGGCCAACAACGACCAATATCGGGCATTCAACCAGATCAATATCAACAACACCGATGACTGGGGCACCTGGGCTTATTCCATGGAGCGGATTTTTCCTGCCACCTCCTACTTCAGTTCCAAGCCGCAGTATTTTGCAGAAATCCAGGGAAAACGTTTGCCTGCCCAGGTTAATTTCAGCGACCCGCGCATGAAGGAAGACCTCACCAAAAACCTGGAGGTCTGGACCATGAGCAAGGGCCTGGCTTCCTATTGGTCCATAGGACCCTATTCCAACAGGATCGTCAGCGAAGACGAATTAACCCGCAAGGCCATTGGAGAGACCGGAAGCCCCAGCGGCGCCCTTCTGCAACTCGTCAACGAAATCGCGGCGGAAAATAAAAGCAGGACCTACGCCATTTGGCTGGACGGGCCCTACCGCATTGCGCCGGACAAAATACAACCCCTCAATAATGTCATGGTGGTCCTGGACACCAGGGATGTGGACCATGCGGTCTCCCTGGGCGAAGGGCAGACCAATGAAACGTTCCGACGGGACCTGGCGGCCTGGAAAAAGCAGACCTCCAACATCGCCGTGGTCTCCCATCTGACCAACGAGGAGAAATTCATGATGCCTTTCCCCAACCTTTATGCCCTTCAACGCTCCTTGAAATATCTGGATTCGGAAGGGGTGGATAAAATCATTTTCGTGGGGAATTCCTTCATTGGTTCAGCTATGCCCGACCTCAAATTCTATGTAGCCAGCAATCTGGCCTGGAATGTGGACCAACCGGTCGACACCCTGATCAAAAGGTACTGCGATAATAAATATGGAGTGGCTGCAGCTTCCATGTATGCTTATGTACGCGCCCTGGAGACCACGCTGCAATCCACCAAGTCCCGGCTTTATGTGAATGGCAGCCCTTCCGACGGTTTTCGAAGCTGGCTCCAACCCACCAACATCAATCAATTGTACTCGTATTTCAGCGCCACCACCAGTGTGACCGGCAACAACCCGGATTTAAGGGATCTCGTCCTCCTCGAGCGCCTTTCCCTGATTTACACCCAGCTGGAAGTGGCCAAATCAATGGGCACCAATACCTATGGTTATTTTATGAATATCGGCGCCCTGAGCCAATTGATCCGGCAGGAAAATACCATGCGCCAGGAAAAGGCCACCATGGATATCCGTAAAAAAGACTGGGGGACCATACAGGGCATGCGGGACCTGCTCGACCAGTTTGTCAACGACTGTGACCGCATGTCGGTAAGGGTAGTCGATGCAAAGGGAACCACACCCGCACAATACCGCACCCTGGTCCAGAAATATATAGATCAACAAATCCAGACCCATTTCGCCTTTAAGCGGGGCACTTTTACCTTTAATGTTTCTCCTGACCCTTATTTTGCCGATGGGGCCGAAACCATCCTTTACGACGGGGTGGCCGGCCTGGCGGAGAACCCGCAAACCAACTGGATGGGTGTTTCAGGCGGAGCATTTGAAGTTACCTGGACCAACGACAAGGATACCATCCTCAAGTCCCTGACCACCCGTTTTCTTCAGAATACGGAAGTAAGGGCCTGGTTGCCCACTGAGGTAAGCTGCCTGGTTTCTGCCGATGGGACCTCCTTCACCGAAGTAAATACGGTCCGGTTTGGTCCCGAAACCCTGGCAAGGGCCATCCGGCCGGTCACCTTTAATCTGGGCAACCGCAAAATCAAAGCTATAAAGCTCAAAGCTTCCGGGCTCAAAACCTGTCCTCCGGACAATATCCAGTCCGGCCTCCCTGCAGCCCTGGTGGTGGATGAACTGGAAATCCGATGAATCCATGATTGGAACCTGGTGCAGGCGCCCTTTAGGGAGCAGGCTTGCACCCGTTTCAGGGTCTCCGATTAAAGGGGAACTTTAGTTTGTAACTTCGCGGCCATGATCGATCCCAAGCGCCCCTTCCGCCTGACCAAAAAAACCCGTTTTTACCTGCATTCCCTGGTCCGGCACGACCTCAAAGCCAGCATCACCGTATTTTTTGTCGCCCTTCCCCTCTGCCTCGGCATTTCCCTTGCCTCCAATGCGCCTGTTTATTCCGGCCTCATCGCAGGGGTGATCGGGGGCATGGTGGTCACCCTGATCAGTAAATCCGAATTGAGTGTCAGCGGCCCCGCCGCCGGACTGGCAGCCCTTTGCGCGGTGGCCATCACCGATATGGGCAACATCCAATATTTTTTTATTTCGGTCCTCCTGGCCGGTTTTTTCCAATTTGCCCTGGGATTGCTGAAATTGGGGGGCTTCACCCATTTTATTCCTTCCGCGGTGATCAAAGGCATGTTGGTCGCCATAGGGATCCTGCTGATTTCAAAACAGGTCCCCCTGATCATCGGGTACGACAAACCGGATTTCTGGCGTGGAGAATTGTTCAACATCATCACCTTCAATCATGGATTCAGCCATATTGAAAACCTGTACAAGACCTCATCCGCCGGTGTGGTATTGCTGGCCCTCCTTGCCCTGGTCTGCCTGATCCTTTGGAAAAAATACGCTTCAAAAAAATTTGAAGTATTGCCCACCTCCTTTGTGACCGTACTGTTTGGGGTGATCATTTCCCTCCTCTTCGCTTACTGGTTCCCGGCGCTCGCGCTGGAACCCAGTCATTTTGTGCGGGTGCCTCAGGATATTTTTTCTGAAGTGGGATGGCCGGATTTCTCCATCTTGTTTAAATCCGGGGAGATCAGTTCGCTGATCTGGAAAAATGCATTGATCTTCTGTTTTATCGCTTCCCTCGAAACCCTGCTTTCCGTGGCCGCCATTGACAAACTCGATCCTTTCAACCGGATCACCCCGCCAAACCGGGAGCTCATGGCCCAGGGGACCGGTAATTTCCTGAGCGGCCTGCTGGGAGGCTTGCCCATCACCGCGGTGATCGTACGCAGCAGCGCCAATGCGGAAGCAGGCGCAAGGTCCAAAGCATCCTCCTTCCTCCATGGATTTTGGATCCTGCTGGCCATCCTGCTGGCCATACCCCTCCTCAACCGGATCCCCTATGCCGTCCTGGCCATCATCCTGATCCGTACCGGGTACAATCTGGCAAAACCCAAAATGATCCGGGAGGTATATCACCAGGGGCGGGAACAGTTCCTTCCCTTCATCTTCACCATCGTCGCCATCCTCTTCACCGATCTGCTCATCGGGGTGGTCATCGGTATTACCTACGCCATTTATTTCCTGTTTAAACATACCTATCACGCCGGCTTCCAGGTAAAACAATCCAAGGAAGGACATAGCCCAAAATTCACCATCGAACTGGATCAGCACGTCAGTTTCCTCAACAAACGCCGCCTTACTGAAACCCTGGACAAAATTCCCGAATACGCCATCGTGGAAATCAACGGCACCGACAGCGCCTATATCGACCGGGACATCCTGGAAATCGTGCAGGATTTCAGATCCAAAGCCCACCGTAAGCACATCAGCCTGAGCACCGTCCAGGTGCCGGAAGTGAGGACGATTGAATTGCATTAAAGTCCCGGCTCCCATAGTAAAATGTAACTATTATTTCGAGACGCTTCAATCCCTGAAGGTTTATATAACCCAAACCATGCAATAGAATTTCTATTACAAACCGGAATGCCTGCAAATACTGGCACTTCCTCCCATTTTTATCCTCACCATAGGAGTGCCTATGTTTGCGGTAAAAATAGTCCGGGAGCGCCAGTCTTTATTGGCCTTCCGGTTTTCATTACGAAACTCTATTGCATGATTTGGGTTTAAGTCTGGTTCCAGGCGTCGCGTCCGGCAATATACTTGGACTGATGTAGGTACCTATAGATAAAGGAAATCACATGAGTTTGCCTTTCAGGATAATGGGCTTATCCTTTTAGTAAGTTAAAGAGAGCTTCATGAATGAAAAGGTTTTCTTTCCAAACCTGTCTCGTTTTTAAGATGCCAGCGCCTGCCAATTCATTCAGATAACGGGAAGCAGTCGGACGGGACACGTCAAGCTGCTCCATGACCATCTCAATGCGGCAATAAGGCTGGACAAATAGCAACTCCAAAAGGTCTTTGCTGTATATTTTCGGTTTTTCCTTCCTAACTGTTTCCAGTGTGCGATAAAACAGGTTATTGATTTGACGAATTTTCTCAATCGTTTCTCGGGCTGATACTTCTACAGCTTTAGTCATAAAAAGCACCCATTCTCCCCAATTTTCACGGATGCGAACCTCTTGCAGCAGACGGTAGTAGTCTGATTTGTGATCAATGATAAATTTGCTCAAGTAAAGTACTGGCTTTTCCAGCCAGCCTTTCATAATTAAGAAAAGGACATTTAAAATGCGCCCTGTCCTTCCATTGCCATCGTAAAATGGGTGAATGCTTTCAAACTGATAATGCTGCACAGCCAGTTGGATGAAAGGGGAAAGGTTGTCGTCGCTATGGAGGTAATCCTCCAGATTTTTCATTAACCGGAGAATGGTTTCTTGATGATCAGGCGGGGTATAAATGGTTGTTCCGGTCGCCGCATTCTTCAATGCAGTGCCTGGCAAACGGCGAATGCCTGCGCTGTTTTCTTCCAACACTTGCTGAATTTTGACAATATCATTCGTACTCAAAAAACCTCGTTTCGAAAGTAAGCGATATCCCTCCAACAGGGCTTCCCGGTAACGAAGGACTTCTTTTGTCGAAAGGTCAACGTTTAACCTCTTGATAGAAAGCGCCTGGTAAAGTTTGTCTTGGGTGGTTATAATGTTTTCAATTTCGGAACTGGCGGTGGCTTCTTTCAAAACCACTGCATTCAGCAAAATATCGGGATTGGGCAGGGTGTTCGCTAACCCTTTTAGTTCGCCAATGGCTGCAGCAGTATGAGAAACTTGCCTTAGCACCGGGATTGTTTCGATTTGCGCTCTCGGTGGCGGCAAAAAAGGGAGGTCGTTGAATGGTATTTCAGGTTTCATCATGCCCGAATTTAGGAAACTCTGGTTATATCATATAAAGAAAATCGAAATTACTTTACATGACAACGTTTTCATACTAAGTCTTTTTACATGACCCCGCCTTGAAAGATTGCTCCGAGTCAATCCGGGTCCACATCGATATTAAACCGGGTCGAAGACAGCCCGGGTTGCCTGAGGACTTCATAAATGCTGGTGCGGAGGGAAGATTTTATTTCCTGGATGACTTGGCTGTTTTTCTCCATTTTGATCAGGATGTTCCGAAGGTAATAGTTGCGGAGCCTTTCGATGGACGGGAGCAAAGGGCCGATGACCCGTTCGCCAAAGCGGGACTGCAACTGCTTTGCGAGCATCAGAGAGGCCTGGTCCACCTGCTGGGGCTTTTTATGTTTTATCGTGATTTCAATAAGCCTCATGAAAGGAGGATAACCCAGGGCCTGCCGGTCTTTCAATTCTTTTTCAGCCAGCCCGGTGTAATCATAATTCATGATGTATTTTAATACTTCGTGCCTCAGGTTGTAAGCCTGGAGGATCACCCGTCCCTGCCTTTCTTTCCGGCCGGCCCTCCCCGCCACCTGGGTGAGCAACTGATAAGCCCGTTCATTGGACCGGAAATCCGGGTAATAAAAAATGGAATCAGCCTGCAAAATGCCAACCAGGCCTACGTGATCAAAATCAAGCCCCTTGCTCAGCATCTGGGTACCCACCAGGATGTCAATATTTCTTTCTTCAAACTGATCAAGCAATTCCTGGTAGGAAGCTTTTGACCTCGCCGTGTCCAGATCGAGACGCCGGACCCGGGCATCGGGATATTTTTGTTTAAGTTCATCCTCGATCTTTTCCGTACCAAAACCACGCAGGGCCACGGTGGGTTTTTCACAATCCGGGCAAGTGCTAAACAAAGCCCTCCGGTAACCGCAATAGTGGCAGACCAGCTGGTTGATGTACTTGTGATAGGTGAGGCTGACATCGCAATTGGGGCACATCGCATGCCAATGGCAGTTGGAACAATGCTGCTGGGGGGCATAGCCTCTCCGGTTTTGAAACAGGATGACCTGCTCTTCCTGGCGAAGGGACCGGAGGATGGCATCGTGAAGGGTGTTGCTGATGATGTCCGGCGGATCCTTGCCCTGGTTTTCCCGGTAAAGATCCACCAGTTCAATCTCCGGGAGTTCGACTTCCTGGTATCTTTTTTCCAGGAGGGCATGTCCGTATTTATGCTGCCGGGCATGGTACCAGGATTCAATGGAAGGGGTGGCGCTGCCGAGGATCACTTTGGCCCCGCATTGCACGGCCAGCCATATCGCAAGGTCCCGCGCATGGTATCGCGGGTCCGGGTCGTATTGTTTATAGGAAGGATCGTGTTCCTCGTCCACGACGATCAGTTTTAGATTGGTGAAGGGAAGGAAGATGCCGGACCGGGCGGCCAGGGTGAGCGGGGCACCGTGAAGGACCGCCTGCCAGGTATCCACCCTTTCCCGCTGACTGATCCTCGAATGGTACAGATGCAGATGCGGGCCCAGCGCCTTTTTTAGCCTGGTGATCAGGTGGGTGGTGAGGGCAATCTCAGGCAGCAGGTAAAGCACCTGCCCGCCCTGGCTGACCGTTTTCTCAATAAACTCACTGTACACCCGCGTCTTTCCGCTTCCGGTAACCCCCTGGAGCAGTACGACGTTTTTCATATCGCCGAAAGCGGCGCTGATCTCAAAGGACGCCTTGCTCTGGTCGGCTGTCATATCCGGTAATTCAATCTTCAATTCAGCGGGGAGGCCTCTGGCCGCCGGCCTTTTCTGGAGGATAAAAATGCCTTTCTTCTCCATGGCTTTGAGCACCGGAGTGGTCAGGTTGACATGCCTGGCCAGGTCTTTCCTCAGGATCTCCTGTTTTGGACGGGCATACTGGATGAAGGCAAGCATCACCTGGGTCTGCAGGGCCGATTTAGCCACCAGGTCGAGGGCACCGACCATCCGGTCCGGGTCCCCCTGGAATTTCGGGTCCAGGACAAGGTATTCTTCTTTTTTATCCTGCAGGCCGCTCAGCAATTCTTCTTCGATCAGGATGATCCCTTTGGTGACCAGTTGGTCGATGATTTTATTGATGGACTTTTTCTGAAGGATTTTGCGCATGTCCTCAATGGAAATGGCCTTGTGCAGGGAAAGGGCTTTGGCAATGAGGTATTCCTGATCATCGAGTTCGGAAAGGTCCAGGTCAAAATCGGGATGCAGGACGATCTTGGATTCACTGTCCAGCTTGTAAGCCGCCGGCAGAGCCGCGGCCATCACTTCCCCGATGCCGCAACAATAATAGTTGGCCACCCATTCCCAGGTTTTGAGTTGAAGGTCCGTCACCACCGGGGCCTCGTCCAGGATAGAAAGGATGGATTTGTACCGGGGGGGAATTTCGGCTTCGTGATAGAGGGCGGAAACCACCCCGGCATAAAGCTTGCTTCTGCCAAACTGTACCTCCACCCGGATCCCCGGGCGAATGGTTTCCATAAATTCACGGGGAACATGGTAGGAATAAGGCTTGTCCAGGTTCAAGGGGAGGATGACCCTTGCAAATAAATTGTGTCCGGGTTGGTCCTGTTCCAGATCGTCGGGAAAGAAAGGCATGCCATCTGCAAAATAAAGACTTTGATTTACTTTTACCATTGATGATCTTCCAATTGTTCCTGCTCGGGTGGTTACTCAAACTCGATACTCCAGTGGATGGCGGGTGGTGGGTAGCAGATGGTCCTCACCCGCCAGGCGTGATCCGGCACGGAATTGATAAAAATCAAAGTCTTGAAATGGCTCAACAGCCGCAATATGCCTGTGTGGGCCGGATGAGCCAGGGATACGTCACCAAGGGAAGTTGTGTCCTGATCCGGCCCGGGGTAGCGCTCACAGCGGCACATACCCTGACCAAATTGCACCCCACACTGCCGCTCATGGCCGTTTTTGACAGCATGGAAGTGAAGGTGGATTCCTTCAGGATCCATCCCTGGTATTATGAATTCCCGGAGGCGGATCTGGCCATCCTCTATTTGTCAGTGCCTTTAAACCATATTCCCTTACCCGGCCTCAACCGGAAGAAAAAAGAGACGGGGCAAACAGGCACGACGGTTGGATTCGGCAATTTCAGCGTGGCCAACGACCCCAGTCATATTATAGACGCGGGCAAGCTTAAATCCGCCGGACAAAACATGCTGGACTCCGTAGCCGGCGCTCCCCTGCCTGATAAAAACCGGCCCCAGTTGTTTGCCGATTTCGACCATCCGGAAGACCCCCGGTTCAACCGGAGCGGCACTGCGGAATGCCTCCCCCTGGAGTATGGCCTGGATGGCGGCGACAGCGGCGGCGGACTGTTCATCGTCCACAGGGGCAGGACCCTGCTGGCCGGCATCAACGCCATCCAGAATAAGAACATAGCCGACATCATCCGCACCCGCTCTTTTTATGGAAGTTCGAGCCAATGGGTCAGGATCTCGGTATTCAGGAAATGGATCAGGAGAAATAGTTAGCTAGTTAGTAAGTTGGCTAGTTGGTTAGTTGGCTAGTTGCCTAGTTGCCTAGTTGGCTAGTTGGCTAGTTGGTAAGTTAAGCCATACTGGAAGGAGAAAGGCGAACTGCGAACTTGCTAACTTCCTAACTTACTAACTTACTAACTTGCCAACTAAATGTTGTTCGCCTTTCTGAAAAAGGTTATGACCGGGACACCGATCAGGAAAGATTCCCATTTCATACACCGGCTGAGGTTGTATTTAAAATCGGACTGGCGCAAGGGATTCCGGGAATATAAAATATTCACTCTTCGGGGCCTTAAGGACTTTATCCTGATCAGCATGGGTATTTTTTCCGCGGCCTTTGGCCTTAAAGGATTTTTGCTGACCAATCAATTCATCGATGGCGGGGCCACGGGCATATCCCTGCTCATTTCCAACCTCACCGACATACCCCTCCCCTTGCTGATCCTTACCATCAACATTCCTTTCGTTCTCCTCGGTTTCCGGGTGATCGGACACACTTTCGCCGTCAAGACCGCGCTGGCTATCCTGGGCCTGGCCCTGGTGCTCGGCACCGTCCCTTACCCCGACGTGACCCAGGACCATTTGCTGGTGGCCATATTCGGAGGTTTTTTCCTGGGTGCAGGCATTGGCTTGTCTGTAAGAGGCGGGGCTGTGATCGACGGCACCGAAGTCCTGGCCATTTACCTGAGCCGGAAACTCAGCACGACCATTGGAGACATCATCATCCTCATCAACGTGCTGATCTTTTCCACGGCGGCTTACCTGCTTTCCGTGGAAATCGCCCTTTATTCCCTCATCACTTACCTGGCCGCATCCAAAACCCTTGATTTTTTTGTGGAAGGCCTGGAGGAATACATCGGGGTGACGATTATTTCCACCCGCTCCGAAACGATCCGCAACATGATCGTCAACGAACTGGGCCGCGGATTCACCATCTATCAGGGCAGGAGAGGCTTTGGTAAAAAAGGGGAGATCAAGGACATTGAAATCGTCTATACCGTGGTCACCCGCCTGGAGCTCAACAAACTGAATTCCGAGATCCTGAAAATCGACGATGACGCTTTCATTGTGATGAGCAATGTCAAAGACACCAAAGGCGGAATGATTAAAAAAAGACGATTAAAAAATTAATTCGCCTGCCTGCTTAATCCCTTTCTTATGCTACGCTTATACTTTCCGAAAAGATCCACGGCGGCCCTGCTCCTGGCTTGTAATTTGTTTTATTCATGCAAAACATCCGGACCGGACGCTGACCAGATCGTGGTGCATGCCAGGATATGGTCCGACGGGGGAATCCGTGAATACGATGCCCTCGCATTAAAGGGAGACCGGATCCTGGCCACGGGCCCTACGGAAGAAATGATGAAATACAAATCCGCCGCCACGGAAGTCCTTGACGCAGGCGGACGCCTGTTGTGCCCGGGATTTATCGATGCCCATGTGCATCTCCTGCAGGCCGGATTCAGCCTGAGTTCGGTGCAGTTGCGCGATGCCGGCACTCCCCGGGAATTTATTGCACGAATGGCTGCTTTTGCAAAAACGGTGCCTGCAGGCCAATGGATCACCGGCGGCGACTGGAACCATGAGCTTTGGGGCGGCCAGCTTCCTTCGCGCCACTGGATCGATTCGGTCACCCCGGATCATCTGGTGGCGGTCAACCGGCTGGATGGACATATGATCCTCTGTAACTCGCTGGCTTTGGAACGCGCCGGGATCACCGGGGATGTGAAAGAAGTCGCGGGCGGGGAAATTCCCCGGGATGAAAGGGGCGAAATCCTTGGCATTTTTAAGGACAATGCGGCCGACCTGATCTATGCTAAAATACCGGCCCCCGAGCCTGCCCTGGAGGACCAGGCCCTCCGCAAAGCGATGGAATATGTAGCCTCCTATGGGGTGACCGGGGTCCATCACATGGGCAGCTTCGCCGACCTCGAAGTTTTTCGCCGGAATAAGGATAAACTGATCACCCGTTTCTACGCAGCCACACCCCTGGCCCAGTGGGCGGACCTCAAAACCTATATCGATCAGTATGGGAGGGGTGATTCCATCCTGCACTGGGGCATGCTCAAGGGATTCATGGACGGTTCCCTGGGTTCGCATACGGCGGCCATGTCGGAAGACTTCAGCGACAAGGCGGGAGACAAAGGGTTTTTCGTAAATCCTCCCGATTCGATGGAAGCCTGGATCCTGGCGGCGGACGGGGAAGGCCTGCACATCGGCGTGCACGCGATCGGGGACCGGGCCATCTCGGACCTTATCGACATTTATGAACGCGTCCGGGTAACCCATGGGCCCAAGGACCGGCGGTGGCGCATCGAACATTTCCAGCATCCCGCGGCCAAGGATCTGACCCGCATGCGGGAACTGGATGTCATCGCAAGCATGCAACCCTACCATGCCATCGACGACGGCTGCTGGGCGGAAAAAGTCATCGGCAAGGAACGCATCCAGCTCACTTATGCATTCCGATCTTTGCTGGACGTGAAGGTGAGCCTGGCCTTCGGGAGCGATTGGTTTGTGGCTCCCGCCATTCCGGCTATGGGCATCTATGCCGCCGTCACCCGCCAAACCCTCGATGGAAAAAACCCCGGAGGCTGGGTCCCCCTGCAGAAGATATCGGTCGACGAAGCCCTTTCCGCCTACACTTCGGGTTCCGCCCATGCGGGATTCGAGGACCAGTACACCGGCAGTATCCGGCAAGGCCATCTCGCCGACCTCGTCCTGTTTGAAGACGATATCACCACCCTGCCCCAGGACTCGATCAGGACGGCAAGGGTGGCCTGGACCATGATGGGCGGCAGAATGGTTTATCAGCGAGATGCGAGAAACGAGATGCGAGATGCGAGTAGCGAGATGCGAGAAACGAGATGCGAGTAGCGAGATGCGAGTAACGAGCAGCGAGATGAACTTACAAACTAGCTAACTAGCTAACTAGCTAACTAGCTAACTAGTGCCGTAACAACTAATATTTGCTAATAATTATTAAAGATTGTAATTTGAGATTCGAAATAAATCGCGAATCTCATGGCCAGACCAACCAAAATCCTGCTTCGTAAGCTTACCCAAAAGGAAAAGAAGATTCTGGAC